>NZ_BAABHC010000043.1:543-654 GCF_039541895.1 Pontibacter saemangeumensis | reverse complement strand
CGCAGCCCCCGCAGGTAGGCCACCGGCACCAGGGCGGTGTGGGCGCCGTTGAGGATGCGCACCTTGCTGGCGCGCCAGGGGGCCAGGTCCGCCACGAACTTCACCTTAAGC
>NZ_BAABHC010000043.1:0-376 GCF_039541895.1 Pontibacter saemangeumensis | reverse complement strand
TAGCCCAGCTCCCGCTGCACCTCCCCGATGGTGCCCCGCGGGAAGCCGGGCACGATGCGGTCCACCAGCGTGTTGCAGAAGACGGTGTGCCCCTGCACCCAGTCGGCGAAGCCCTGCGGCAGGCCCCAGGTTCGGGCGTACTGCAGCACGATGCGGCGCAAAGCGTCGCCGTTGCCCTCGATCAGCTCGGTGGGGATGATAATCAGCCCCTTGTCTTCCGCGCCGCCGAAGTGTTCGTAGCGGCGGTGGAGCAGGGCCGTCAGCTTGCCGGGGAAGCTGGCCGGGATGGCGTCAATGCTGGTGTCGTTTTCATCATACATGATGCCGGCCTCGGTGGTGTTGGAGAAGATGAAGCGCAGGTCCGGGTTCTGGCCCA
>NZ_BAABHC010000042.1:0-180207 GCF_039541895.1 Pontibacter saemangeumensis | reverse complement strand
CGACTAACGGTTACTGGTTTCTCTTTCATCTTGATTTGCTAAGGTAAGCAAATCGACTGTCCTTGATTATTAGAGCATCTCAGTTAATATAAAAAAGGAGCCCCCTTCATGCTTACCTAAAGCAGAAGCTTATACTTACAAACCACCTTTATTGCTGACGAGGAGATTTTGCAGAGGCTAAACATGTGCCTTCCGTAATTAAAGAGTCATTCTCTACTTGCGTTCTCTTTGTAATTGATTTTCTGCATCTTAAGGCTTACTTTTGAGCTTGGAAATTCAATAGATTTTTTAAGGGTACAAATTCGGATACCCAAGCCTTTTGTAAGGATCAAGTTATTGATTATAAATGGTTTACGATAAGTGGGAAAATCCCTCACTAACTGTTGTGTGATAACTTTTGAGAGCAGTGCTTTTTGTATACTGATTTCTTTCCTTGTATGAAGAACACAAGCTCTCAACTCTTGATATACCTTAAAACCTGAAGTACATCAGCAGGAGAACAGTTAGAGCCTTGAATGTAAACAATAAGCCACTCTATACATACTGAGTGGCTTTTATGTAACAAGTCTGAGAGTAGAACTGTGGTTTATATAGAGGAAACCCTGTAGCCTTATAAATGTCCAAGGATTAGAACCGCCTATACTTCTTACCTTTGTTTATATGTTCCTGTGGTACCAAGCGCAGTTCATCTGCAGTTCTCTTTCTGCCTCCCTTGATCCATTCCTCCAGCTCAGATCTGTAAAGATAAAGCCTTTTGCCCCTTTTGTTTACTGGCAATTCTTGGTTGCAGACCTTACCGTACATGGTGGCAACAGATACGTTAATAAATGCCGCGGCCTGGGCCGAGTTGAAAATTTCGTCTGGCTTCTGCTGCTCCTGCCGTTCCAGCAGGAGTCGCTCGATCCGGTTGAGTTTTTCATGCCGCAGGCTCACGGCCTGCGGCAATTGTTCGAATGTGTACGTTTCCATAACTGATTTAATTTAAAGTTAAAACTGCAATGATAATAATCTTTTTGCGATAGCTGGAGGCTTTCTCACCCGATTCTGTGGCTTTTCTTGTTTCAGAGATTGTGGCCATTATAGAGGCGCTGTTTTGGCTTCTCCTAATTCTAAGATTTTGACTTACAAAGCTCAACGTCGGGAAAAATGATTGCTTGAAGTAACCTGGTGGCAGGGGTTCTGGCTACAGCCGATCAACTTGCCCCTAATGTTCCGCCACTCATTCTTCCGGTAGAATATAAAATGTTCTCATTATCTTTTTTCTAATGTCCAGCCTGATTTTGTCAGCCGCTTCCCTTTTCACTTTGTCTAAGACTTTAGCATAAATTTGGGCCGTCTTAAGCTCCCGGTGCCCTAAGAGCTTTGATACCGTGTAAATGTCTGTCCCCAGGGACAGCTGCAGGGTGGCATAGGTGTGGCGGAAGCAGTGGAAGGTAATATAATTGGTGATTCCCGCTTCTTTCACCCATTCCCTTAGTAGGGTGTTGTTGTAAGCAGAGTATTCCAGCCCCTTGAATATTTTTTCTGTTGGCGCTCCCTTTTCGTCTAAAAGGCGCACAGCCTGCTCCGGGATCGGCAGCACTTCCACGCCTTTTGTCTTTTGTTGCCTGAACTGCAGATAGTGCCCTTCCGCCTTGCTTTGCTGGAGCTCTCCCCAGGTCAAATTCCGGATGTCGGAGAAACGCAGCCCCGTGAGGGCCGAGAAGATTGCTGCCTGCTTCAGAATATGAAGGGTGCATTCGGTGTCGCTAAGCGCCTGCAGCTCCTCCAGCGTCAGGTACTCCCGTTTTGTCTCTGCGGCCCTGATGGAGGAAATCTTGTAGTTCAGGTCCGTCTTGAGCAGGTCATCCTTGTAGGCCTGGCGCAGCGTAGCTTCGAACTTGTTGAAATAGGAGAGGGCCGTGTTCCGGGACAGGGTTCTTTTCCGGCTGCGTTGGCTTTTTGCTGTGAGCAGGTATCGTTTGTAATCATCGCAGGCGGCCACATTGAGTTCAGAGAGTTTGACCCCCTCATTGAAAAACTGCTCCACATAATAGCTAGAGCTTTGCCAGTTGCCGCTGTTTGACCCGGTTCGCTTGTCAGCCTGTTCCCGGTAATAATCCAGCAGCCGGCGGTTCCGCTGCTCGGCCGACAGGAAGACGTACTGCCTGTGCTGCACTTCCAGCTGCCGCTGGGCGCGCACATTCTCTGCCAGGAGCAGCGTTTCCTTGTTGTGCTGCTTGTCAAATGGGGCCTTTGGGTTCTCGTACACGTAAAGGCTCAGAAACTCCCGGCGGGTCAGCTTGCCTGTGTCCGGGTGCGGGATGGGAGGGTAGAAATCCAGGTAGAGCGTCTGGCGCCCCTGGGAGATAGGCTTGCGGCGTAGCTTTACTTTTGTCATAGCTCTCTTGTTTTTGTTTCCTTATCTGATTGGGGGCCAAGCAAGCTCCTTATGTGAGCCTTGGGCACATAGGCATAAATCCCCTGCTTGTATTTGGGGATACCGATACGTTTGATCAATTCATGCAGGGCCTTCTCCGAAATGCGGTACAGGGCCTGTACTTCCGACAGGCTGTAGCAGTCTTCCGGGTTGAAAGTATCCTGGTCAAGCGACTCGGCAGGAAACTCGAGCGGGGTGAGCTGGAAGAGGCTGTCAATATCTGCGCGTTTGATAAGGATGCTTCTCCCAAATTTCGCAGCTGGCAGCTCGCCTCTCTTAATGAGGCGCCACAATGTCCACCTGCTGATTCCCAGGAGCTGGCAGGTGTCCGCGACGCTCAGGAAAGCTTTTGCTTTCAGGTCCTCCATCGGCTTCTCTTTGATAGCCTTTGTCTGCCTGTTGCTGGTTTCCACCTTGGCTGCCTTCTGCCTTGCCTTATAGGCCCGCTTAGCGCAGGCATCCCCACAGTACTGTGTGACCGTGGTCCTGGCGGTGAATTCCTTGCCGCAGTGCTGGCAGATCCGTTGTATAGTGATGTTGGAACTCATGATGCCTGCTGTTTCTCTTTGTTGCTTTTAGTAGCTTTTTGTTGCAAAATGTTGCATAATTTCCCCTTACACATGTTTTAATGTATAAAATTCCTGTACCCGATACAAGTGAGGTACAGATGTAGTTAAAATATACGAAGATGGCAGGAATTCGGATATGTATTTAAAGCACAAAAAAAGACCGTATACGCGCCGTATATGGTCTTTTTCAGGTGGTAATGCTTTTGTATAAATTGAGGTCTTATTTGCCGATGCAGAATTTGGTGAAAATGTTTTCCAACAGATCATCTGTGGTAATCTCTCCGGTTATCTCTCCTAAAGAATACAGCGCGCGGCGGATATCGGCGGCTACTAAATCGTTGCTGATGCCGAGGGACAGGCCGTTAAGTACATCATCGAGGGCCGCGTAAGTTTTATTCAGACTGTCGACGTGACGAAGGTTTGTGACGATTGTTTGGCTTCGGGTATTCAACTTACCCAGGTTCACCTTCTTTACCAGCGCCTGCTTCAGTTCCTCCAGGTTGGCGCCTTCTGCGGCGGAAATGGTCACTAACCCTTCTATACTCTCAAATGCAGCGACCTTATCGGCAGGGGCACGGTCTATTTTGTTGGCAACTGCCACTATCGGCAACTTCTTCGGGTTGAGCCTGTCCAACTCGGCCTTTACCTCAGCGGCGGTAACTTCGGTGATGTCAAAGAGGTATATAATCAGCGACGATTGGCTGAGTTTCTGCATGGTGCGCTCCACCCCAATGGCTTCAACTTTGTCAGTGGTTTCACGGAGGCCCGCTGTATCGATGAAGCGGAATGAAATGCCTTCAATGTTGATCTCATCCTCTATCAGATCACGGGTGGTGCCGGGTACATCCGACACAATGGCTTTCTCCTCGTTCAGCAACTTATTGAGGAGCGTAGATTTTCCAGCGTTCGGTTTGCCTACGATGACGGTTGGCACACCATTTTTGATTACGTTTCCAAGCTCAAAGGACTTCAGCAACTCCCGAATAATGTGCTGTATGTTCAGAATGAGGCTGCGAAGTTGAGCACGGTCAGCGAATTCCACGTCTTCCTCGCCAAAGTCGAGCTCCAATTCTATCATGGACGCAAAATGTACCAGTTCAGCACGCAGGCGCTTTATCTCCTGCGAAAAACCGCCCCGCATCTGCTTCATGGCCACTTCATGAGAGAGGGCGGAGTCGGAGGCAATCAGATCGGCCACAGCCTCGGCTTGCGCCAGATCGAATTGACCGTTCAGAAAAGCGCGTTTGGTGAACTCCCCGGCGTTGGCCAGGCGTGCGCCGTGTTTCAGGAGCAACTTCATGATCTGTTGTACAATAAAGTCAGAGCCGTGGCAAGAGATTTCCACTACATTCTCCTTCGTGTAAGAGTGAGGCGCCACAAACAAAGACACCAGCACCTCGTCCAGCACCTTTTCATCGTCGCGGATAGTGCCGAAATGAATGGTATGGCTGGCTTCCTTCAGGAGGTTTTTGCCCTTAAAAACAGTGTTCGTGATAGATATCGCTTCCGGGCCGGATAAGCGGATAACTGCAATAGCGCCTACCCCGGGTGCGGTAGCTACGGCAACAATGGTATCGGTATGATGGAACTTGTTAATCAAAATGAGTCTGCTTTCTGATTGGCAAATTTATGGTATTGTATGAGGATATAATAACCAAAGGGAAGCCAGAAGTTTGATCTGTCGGAAATAGGTTATATGGTGCCTTCATGGACATATAGGTAAGTTTCACCTTTCCCGGCACTTTCTTGAATTCAGGAGAGGGAAAACAACGAATACAACTTATAGTTTTGATTAGGATATATATAGCTTCAGCTAAAGCATGTTTTATAGGAGTTCGGAATAGCAGTTTTCCCTAATGGAAAAGAACAGGTGTATATGCTATTATTTACTTCGTGGTTTTTTCAAATTCCTGCCACGTCATCATCTGATGATGGTTCTCACCAAAGTATCTCAGTATGCTTGACATGTTCTTCGCGTCGAGATACCCGGGCACTGGCGTCAGCATATTCAGCTGCTCATCTAAGTAAACGGTGGTAGGGAAGCTCATCTGGCCGTTCAGCAGCGCCACTGCGAGCTCGTGGGCTTTGTATTCTGGCTTGAAGGTGAAAGTCTGGCCCTTGATCGTAATCGGTCTATCTCCTTCGGCATCAAGTTTCACCGCGTAAAAGTTTTTATTTATCAGCGCCACCACTTCCGGATCCGTAAAGGTACTCTTGTCCATTTTTTTACACCAGCCGCACCAGTCTGTGTACACATCCACCAGCACCTTGCGCGGCTCCTGCTTTAACTTCTCTTCGGCTTGCTCAATTGTGAGCCAATGAATTTTGGGAGCAGGACGCATATCGGCAACAGTCAGAAAGGCCGGTGTAGTAGCAGATCGTACTGAAATATTATCCGCTTCGGGTGTACCCGGCGAGCAGGAACTGTGCCCAACAGTAAATGACAGTAGCAGGACAAGCAGGAGTTTATGCAACATGGATTTTCTTAATTTATTAAGGTGTTCATGGGAGCTGCTACCGCAACAAGCCGTTTGGTCAGGAAAGTTCAGCCAGGAGAAAAGCCGGTATATAGGCATTTAAATAAGGATATATGAATTGCCCGCTATATTAGAAATTATACCCGTTGCAGCGACTCCAATTTATACTTCCGTCGAGTGAATGGTCCTATATAATGATAATAAAGTGATTATACAATCAGCACCGGAATCCGGACAGCGTGGCGCACCGTGTTGATCGTGGTGCCTAAGATAAGGTCCTTCACCATCTGGTGCCCGTGTGAGCCCATCACGAGCAAGTCTGCGTCAAAGGCTTTTACCAGCTTTGGGATGATACGTTTCGGGCTGCCGAAGCCCAGTTCCACCTGCACGATAAAGCCTTTGCTGCGCAGGTCGCTGGCGTAGCGCTCCAGGTTTTTCCTGTCAGAGCTCGTCTCGTAATCCTGAATATCCTGTCCCATCATCAGTGCGCCCGCTGATTCTACCACGTGTATCAGCAGGAACTCCGCTCCCGGCGAGCCAATGGTCAGCGCATTGTTGAGCACATGCTGATCCGCCTCCGAAAAATCAAGCGTCACCGCAATGCGGCGATAGTTAGGTTTCTCCAACGGCTGTAACTGCACCGGCCGGTAGTGCTGCGGCAGCGAGTGGCTTGCCAGCGCACCCGAGACAAAGGGCTGCATCAGGATGTAAAGGAGCAGCGCCAGACAGGCCACCGCCACCGGCACCACCGTAAGCCAGATCACCCTTGGGTTATCTACTATCAGCAGCCATTCTGCCACCTGGTCCCACACCAGTTTGGCATTTAGAGTCACGATGGTGGCAGCAATAAGCCAGGCTCCGGTTTTCAGCCAGGGGCCGATCGCAAACTCTCCCATGCGCTGCCTGTCGCTGACAAAGTGTATAAGGGGAATGACGGCGAAACCAAGCTGCAGGCTCAGGATCACCTGGCTCAGCACGAGCAGTTCGCCAGTCTGGTCCTCGCCGAAGTAAATGATAACGAACAGGGCTGGCACCACTGCCAGCAAGCGGGTAATCATGCGGCGCAGCCACGGCTGTATGCGCAGGTTCAGGTAGCCTTCCATCACGATCTGGCCTGCCAGCGTGCCGGTGAGCGTGGAGCTTTGGCCGGCAGCAATCAGGGCCACGGCAAATAAGATAGGCGCCCACTTGTTGCCCAGCAGCGGTTCCAGGAACTTGTGCGCATCGCTGATCTCAGCCACATTAAAATAGCCGTTTTTGTAAAACGCCGCGGCAGCCAGGATGAGAATGGCGGCATTCACAAACAGGGCCAGGTTCAGGGCCACGGCCGAATCGATGAAGTTATATTTGATGGCGCTCCAAATCCCTGTAGGCGTGCGCTCGATCTTGCGGGTTTGCACCAGTGACGAGTGGAGGTACAGGTTGTGCGGCATTACGGTGGCGCCTATGATGCCGATCGCTATATATAAGGCGTTGCTATTGGGAATAGACGGCACAAGCCCCGATACCAGTTCGCCCATATCAGGCTTGGCGTAGATCATCTCCAATACAAAAGCACCGCCGATGATGCTGACCAGCACCAGGATAAAGGCCTCCATTTTGCGCATGCCCTTGTTAATGAGAAAGAGCAGGAGGAAGGTGTCGAGCACGGTGAGGCAAACGCCCCATAGCAGCGGTATCCCGAACAGCAGTTGCAGGCCAATAGCCATTCCCAGTACCTCCGCCAGGTCACAGGCGGCAATGGCAATCTCCGCCAATATATAAAGCGGGATGTTGATGAACTTCGGGTACGACTCGCGGGATGCCTGCGCCAGATCCTTGCCCCGCACAACGCCGAGGCGGGCGCTCAGGCTCTGCAGCAGGATAGCCATAATATTTGACATCAGCAGCACCCACAGCAGTTTATATCCGAACTGGCTGCCGCCTGCAATGTCGGTTGCCCAGTTGCCGGGGTCCATGTAGCCTACGCTCACCAGGTAGGCCGGGCCGAGGAATGAGAACAGCTTTTTCCAGAAACCGGTGCGGGTAGTGGTGTCAATAGAAGAATGCACTTCCTCTAATGACTTGCTTGATGATGGCTCCTGTTTTAACATATTTATTTACCGTAAATCTTATTGCCTGCTATTTCTGCAACGTTCCTGTTTGTTTAGGGGCACACTTTATATCGTGTTATATAGGTGAAGAAGGGGAGTCCAGGACATTTTCATGGTGGGATTCAATGTTATCCAATCATCAAAAACCAGTGTTTCTGCAGCTTAGAATTTACCTTGCTTTCGTGGGCTACACCTCCTAAAGGCTTGGGTTGGAGTGAAAAATGTTCTGGGAGGCTGTGCGGCGTCATTGTTGCTACGCTGATAAAAAAATGTTCTTCGCGACCTCAGTCGACACAAGCAACTGTTTCTGGTCCTCAAGGGAAATTTCGAGCGAGTTGTCATACGCGTACCGCTCCAATACCCTGATCCTGGTGCCCAGCGAGATGCCCAGCTTGTCGAGGTACTGCAGAAACAGCGGCTGCGAGTCGTTTACGCCTACCACCACGCCCGTCTCCTCCACGTTCATTTCTGCCAGCAGCCTTTGCTTTTTGAGTTTCATCTCGCCGTTTTCGGAAGGGATCGGGTCACCGTGCGGGTCAAACTGCGGATGACCCAGAAACTCATCGAGCCGCCGGGTGAGCAGGGCCGAGTTCACGTGTTCCAGCTCCTCGGCCACATCATGCACCTCATCCCAGCTAAACTTCAGCTTCTCCACCAGAAAAACTTCCCAGAGCCGGTGCTTCCGGATGACCTGCAGGGCCACGCGGTTCCCTTCTTCGGTGAGCGACACCCCACGGTATTTTATATAGTGCACCAGCTGCTTTCCGCTCAGCTTCCGGAGCATGTCAGTCACAGAAGCCGCCTTCGTCTCCAGGGCCTCGGCTATCGCATTGGTATTCACTTCCTGCGTTCCGTTTGCGGATAATTTAAAGATGGTCTTGATATAATTTTCCTCTGTAAAGCTGTGCACAGACTCTTGATTTTGAATGAACGATTAACCCTAATCGATTTAAATGCTCAAGAAGCAATAACTGAACACTGCATTTTCAGGGACATCAG
Source organism: Pontibacter saemangeumensis (assembly GCF_039541895.1). Taxonomy (NCBI): domain Bacteria; kingdom Pseudomonadati; phylum Bacteroidota; class Cytophagia; order Cytophagales; family Hymenobacteraceae; genus Pontibacter; species Pontibacter saemangeumensis. The sequence goes on along the minus strand of NZ_BAABHC010000042.1, from coordinate 171,650 downwards.
GAACAATTATATTTTCCGTGACTTCCCTGTCTATATGCAGTATTCAGTTATATATGCTTCATCATTGTTTTACCACCTGATGAGTGCGGAGGCCCAGGTGAAACCGCTTCCGAAAGCAGCCAGGCAAACTAGATCGCCATCCTTGATGCGGCCTTCTTCCAAAGCCTCGCTCAGAGCAATAGGCACAGAGGCGGCTGTCGTGTTTCCATATTTGTGGATGTTGCTGAACACGCGCTCGGCGGGCAGTCCCATTTTCTGCTGTATATAGGAGGTGATGCGCAGGTTGGCCTGGTGCGGAATCAGCATATCGATGTCTTCGGGCTTGTATCCGTTCTTTTGCAGCGCCTCCTGTATTACCTCCGGAAAACGGGTAACCGCGTGCTTAAACACCATGTTGCCGTTCATGTAAGGGAAAATATCCCCGTTATCGAGCATCTCATGCGTCAGGCGATCCTTTTTATTGGAACCGGGGGCGAGCACCGCCAACTCCTCTGCGAACTCCCCGTCTGCGTGCAGGTGCGTGGAAAGGATGCCCCGGTCGTTGCTCTCGGAAGGGGTGAGCACAGCGGCACCCGCACCGTCCCCAAAAATCACTGACACGCCTCTTCCGCGCGTAGAGAAGTCGAGCCCGCTGGAGTGGATCTCAGAGCCCACCACCAGGATGTTGTCGTACATGCCGGTTTTGATGAATTGATCGCCCACCGACAGGGCATATATAAAACCGGAGCACTGGTTGCGCACGTCCAGCGCGGGAATCTCCTTCAGGCCCAACTCACGCTGTAACAACACGCCCGAGCCAGGGAACACATAATCCGGGCTCAGGGTGGCGAATATAATCATGTCAATATCCTTTGCCTCCATTCCGGCCTTTTTCAGCGCCCTTCGAGCTGCCTCGGCCCCCATGTTAGCCGTGGTGTCGACTCCTTCCTGAAAATAGCGGCGCTCCACAATCCCGGTCCTCTCCCGTATCCACTCGTCAGAGGTATCCATTATTTTCTCCAGATCCTTGTTAGTTACAACTTGCTCAGGCACATAATGGCCTACACCAGCAATTTTAGAGTTACGCATATAAGTTGTCTTTAATTTTACAAAAGTAGTGTTTTAAATTTAAATTTAGATTAGTCTAAAAATATATTCTGCATTTTTAGCTAATCTGAGGCAGGTGCTGTTTAACAACAGCCATTAATTTTTGTTCTTCGCTATCCCAAAATACGCCAGATGGCACCCCGGGTTTATAAAACTGCCTCTCCCTGATTTGCAGCAGCAGCCGCCCGGCATCCGGTGAAGCGAAGTCTATGGATATACCTGCCTGGTGCTGTTGGAGGAAAGTATGCCATATAGGGTTATGCTGCACCACCATGGGCAGGGCGTGTGCGGCATATTCGTAGAGCTTGGTGGGGATGCAGCGGAAGGTGCTTCGGTGCGGTTGGTAGGGCAGGAGCCCCACGTTGCTCTCCAAGATGGACCGGACAATGCGCTCGTGTGGCACAAGACGGTCTCCGCCCACCATGTCTATGTAGGGCCGCGCCTGCACCTGCTCGAGCACCTGCTGGTACGTGGCCCTGTCTGCGCAGTAGCCAATGATGGTGAGCGTGGTTCGCGGCTCCAGCTGGTGCAGCTTCTCTGCCAGTGCAATGGCGTCAAAAATACCATATAGCCGGGCAATGGTGCCGGAGTAGAGCAGGCGCAGGGGTTTTTCCTGCAATTGTACCGGCACAGCGGGGCATATATAACCGGCGGAGGGCTTGTACTTGTTTTCAAGCAACGTGTACCGCGCTTTCAGAAAACGCAGCTCCAAAAGGTAGCTCCGCTCAGCCACGAGAAAGTGGGCGACGTGCCGGGCAAGGCTGTTCTCCATGCTGCTGACCCCGAAGGCCAGCAGCTGGCGAAGCAGGGGAAGGTAATTATCCTGCGAGGTCAGGTTGAGGGCATAATTTTCCTGCACATCATATAGCAACCTGCAGGTATGAAGGCGGCAGAACAAGTGGCTGGCCGGCAGCAGTTCATGCGTGCAGACGATGATCAGGGATGGCTTTAGTTCCTGCAGCAGCTTATAATAAGCCACCTGTGCGGCGGCGCGCCTCAGGCTCAACCGCTGAAACTGAAAGAGGGGGTGAAAATAGACATTGGAGGGTGCTGCGGAGGGAGGGGGTGCCTTGAAGCCAGCAATATGCACCTGCACCTGCGGCAGCTTGCTGAGCGACAGTCCCAGTTTCTCGTACATGCGCGTGTCGTTGATGGGTTTTAGCAGCGAAGCAATCAGGATTCTCTTTTCAGACATCGGCTAAATTTAATACTTTTACACTTCAGTTTCAATTAACCTACAACAGATATGGAGCTTAGACAAATAATAGAACAAGCCTGGGACAACCGTGAGTTGCTCAAAGATGGTAACACGATAGAGGCCATCCGGGCCGTGATCGAGGAACTGGACAAAGGGCAGCTGCGCGTGGCGGAGCCGAAGGGTGATGAGTGGCAGGTAAACGAGTGGGTAAAAAAAGCGGTGCTGCTGTATTTCCCCATCCAGTCGATGAAGACGATAGAAGTGGGCCCGTTTGAATTCTACGATAAGATCGCGTTGAAGCGCAATTATGAGCAACTGGGTGTGCGTGTGGTTCCGCATGCCATTGCACGTTATGGTGCTTTCCTGAACAGAGGCGTGGTGATGATGCCTTCCTACGTGAACATTGGCGCCTACGTGGACTCCGGCACGATGGTAGACACCTGGGCTACGGTAGGCAGCTGTGCGCAGGTCGGCAAAAATGTGCACCTGAGCGGAGGCGTGGGCCTCGGCGGCGTGCTGGAGCCCGTGCAGGCAGCGCCGGTTATCGTTGAGGATGGGGCTTTCGTCGGCTCCAGAAGCATATTGGTGGAAGGGTGCCGCATTGGCAAAGAGGCTGTGATTGGCGCAGGCGTTACTATTACCGGCAGTTCCAAAATATTCGACGTCACCAGCAGCGAAGAGAAAATCTATAAAGGTTATGTGCCGCCGCGCTCCGTCGTGATCCCGGGTTCATACACCAAGAAATTCCCTGCCGGAGAGTTCCAGGTGCCTTGCGCCCTTATCATCGGGCAACGCAAGGAAAGCACTGACCTGAAGACATCGCTTAACGACGTGCTGCGCGATCACGCCGTAGCGGTGTAGGTTCGTTTTTCGTTTATCATTGATGGGATATATAAAACGCCTCTGCCAAACTAACGGTAGAGGCGTTTTATATATAACTAATGCTACTTGATAAATGTCAACTGTTAAATGATTAATGTTTTTTGAACCTGTCGGCTACGACCAGCTCTTTCGTGCCGTGAGACCAGGAATAGAAGCCCTGCCCGGATTTTATGCCTTTGTGCCCTGCCTGTACCATGTTCACCAGCAGCGGGCAAGGCGCGTATTTCGGGTTGCCGAATCCTTCGTGCAGTACGTTCAGGATAGACAGGCACACGTCCAAGCCAATGAAGTCTGCCAGTTGCAAAGGGCCCATGGGGTGCGCCATGCCCAGTTTCATAATGGTGTCAATTTCCTCCACCCCCGCCACGCCTTCGAAAAGGGTGTAAATGGCCTCATTGATCATCGGCATCAGGATGCGGTTGGCCACAAAGCCGGGATAGTCGTTTGCCTCGGCCGGCACCTTCCCAAGTTGCTTCGACAGTGCCACCACCTGGTTCGCCACCTCATCGGAGGTGGAGTAGCCGCGGATAACCTCCACCAGTTTCATCACCGGCACCGGGTTCATGAAGTGCATGCCGATCACCCTATTCGGACGATCGGTAACCGCTGCGATCTTAGTGATGGATATGGAAGAGGTGTTGGAGGCCAGGATGGCTTCGGGCTTCGTGAAGCTGCTGAGGTCGCGGAAAATCTTTAGTTTCAGGTCTGCGTTCTCTGTGGCTGCCTCCACGACCAAATCCGCGTCCTGCACCCCTTGCTGCAGGTTGGTGTAAGTGGTAATGTTCTCAAGCGTCCTCTCTTTCTGCTCTTCAGTCAGGTTGCCCTTGGCGATGATGCGGTCCAGGTTCTTGGCGATTGTTCCGACGGCTCTCTGCAGGGCCTCTTCCGAAATATCAATGAGTGAAACGGCGAAACCGTTTTGCGCGAACACATGCGCTATGCCGTTGCCCATCGTGCCGGATCCAATAACTGCAACTTTCTTCATAAGGCTATCTGTGAAGTTAGGTTCATAATACAAAGCTAACAGTTTTAAGTATTCACACTTGCCACGGTCGATGGTTCTTTAACGACTCTCCGCCCTGTCAAGGTAAAAGGCAAGGCATGGATATAGCTGCAAAATACTCCACGTGTATGAATTTTTAATTATTGTCCTTCAGATGTTTTTTCTGCTTAATATTCGCTAACAGGCTATTTTTCAGGATGTAAGACGAAGCATTTCGCCTGGTAGTATGATGTATGATGCAGTTTGTTATATAAACTAATAAATAAATATAAATCCTTTATATATAGCTGCCGTAAAAAGCAGTAATTATTGAAAAATGCAACAACAGGAGACGCTTAACAACTTAATAATGGCTGTCCCTAACTAATGTACTAAAACAAAAACAATGGGAAATTTACTTTATATAATAGCCGTAGTGCTGGTTATTTTCTGGCTCGTAGGATTTCTGGGTTTCCCGGATGCCGTGGGTGGGATCATCCATGTACTATTGGTATTGGCCGTGATTGCGGTTTTGCTTCGTCTTATCAGGAGTGCTTAACCTCAGCAGGCATTTTGCGTAATACATTCAGTAACAAAACACACTAAACAAATAAAACTATGGGAAATTTATTGTATATTATAGCTGTTGTACTTGTAATTATCTGGCTGATCGGTTTCTTAGGATTCCCTGATGCAGTAGGTGGTCTGATTCACATTTTGTTGGTGATCGCCATCATCGTAGTACTGTTACGACTCATACGAGGCTAAAACTAAATAAACATAAAAAAGGGGCTGCCGAATTTTTCGGCAGCCCCTTTTTTATGTGCTTCAACCTGGCTTTTACCTACTTGTGAACGGAATGTTGAAACCAACCCGGAACACCGGGTTACTGTAAGGGTTTCCTACAACATTGGTGTTCACGTTGTAAAGCAAGAGCATGTCGAGCGAGGCTTTGCTGCCGATGCGCTGACGGTAGCCGACACCGACTAACGGCAGCGTCAGCAGGTTGCGGTCATCCCCGATATAGCCGTAGTTGTCTTCGTATTTGGTATTCAGAAACTCCACCTCGGCATGGCCGAGAACTGATCCTTCGCCGATGCCGAAAAACTCCAGCTGCGTAAATGCCCGGGCACCGTAACTGCTGTAAGAACTTCCCCGGAAACCGATATAATGGTACACGGCCCCGGTGCCAACACTAAACTTCTCCGTCACTTTATACCCGATGATAGGCAGCAGCGATATGTTGGTGTAGGTGCCGAACTGTAAACCAAAGCTTCCGCCGAAGTACATCCGGTCGATGTGCCGGAGGGGTGCCTCTGCTTCCTGCTGTTCCGCTGATCGCGGGAATGTCTGCGAAGGCTGTTGCTGCGGCTTAGGCCGCTGGTTTATCTCAGGCCGTTGCTGTGGCTGCGGCTGCTCCGTGGGCATGGGAGGCCCGGTGGGCAGCTCCTGCTTTTGTCGCTGCGTAGTGTCCGGCTCTACCTGCGCCTGCGCGGCCGTCTTGGTCAGCAGCAGGAGCAGGAGGGGGCATATAAAGGCATAAATGAAAAGCGTTAGCTTTCGCATAGGTTTGGCGTTTACATCAGGTTATATAGGTTGTCAGACCATTTCAGTGGCATACATCTTTTTGCGCAGGTCCCGGATGGTGTCGTCCGACAGATACTCCTCATACGACATGCGCTTGTCGATGATCCCGTTCGGGGTCAGCTCCAGGATGCGGTTTGCGATGGTGTCCACGAACTGCAGGTCATGAGACGAGAACAGGATGGTGCCGTCAAAGTCGCGGAGGGCATTGTTTAGGGCCGTGATCGACTCAAGGTCCAGGTGGTTGGTCGGCTCGTCGAACAGCAGCACGTTGCCGGACTGCAGCATCATGCGCGAGAACATGCAGCGCACTTTCTCGCCACCCGACAGCACATTGGCGTTCTTCAAAGACTCCTCTCCGGAAAACAGCATGCGGCCCAGGAAACCCCGGATAAAGCTCTCGTCCTTCTCTACCGAGAACTGGCGCAGCCAGTCCACCAAGTTAAGGTTGGTATCGAAGAATTCTGCATTGTCTTTCGGGAACAGGGAGGCGGTGATGGTAGTGCCCCACTTATAACTGCCGGAATCCGGCTGCAGCTCATCCATGATCAACTTGAAGAAGGTAGAGGCGGCAATGTCGTTACGGCCAATCACGGCGATCTTGTCTCCTTTGTTCACCATCAGGCTCACGTCCTGGAAAATGGTGACGCCATCCACGGACTTGCTCAGGTTTTCTACGTGCAGCAACTGGTTTCCTGCCTCGCGCTCCGGCTTAAAAGCGATGTACGGGTACTTTCGCGAGGAAGGCTTGATATCGTCCACGGTCAGTTTTTCCAGTAGCTTGGCACGCGAAGTCGCCTGCTTCGACTTGGACGCGTTGGCGCTGAAGCGGCGGATGAACTCCTCCAGTTCCTTGCGCTTGTCTTCCGTCTTCTTGTTGGCGTCGGAGCGCTGCTTCAGGGCCAACTGGCTCGACTCGTACCAGAAACTGTAGTTACCGGCAAACATCTGGATCTTCCCGAAGTCGATGTCGGCCACGTGCGTACACACCGCGTCGAGGAAGTGGCGGTCGTGGGAAACCACGATCACCGTGTTTTGGAAGTTGTCGAGAAAGTTTTCCAGCCACATGATTGACTCTGCGTCCAGGTGGTTGGTCGGCTCATCGAGCAGCAGGATATCCGGGTTGCCGAACAGGGCCTGCGCCAGCAGCACACGCACTTTCTCGCTACCGCTCAGGTCTCGCATGAGCGAGTAATGCAGGTTTTCGCTGATGCCAAGGCCGCTCAGCAGTTCGGCTGCCTCGTAGTCCGCGTTCCAGCCTTCCATGTCGGCAAACTCCCCCTCCAGTTCTGCGGCTCTGATACCATCGGCTTCAGAGAAGTCAGGCTTGGCGTAGATGGCGTCTTTCTCCTGCATAATCTCGTACAGGCGCTTGTGACCCATGATCACCGTCTGCAGGGCAGGGTACTCGTCGTACTCGAACTGGTTCTGCTTCAGGATGGCGAGGCGGGCATTGGCCGGCTTGTCGATCGTGCCTGTGTTAGGGTCTATCTCACCGGAAAGTATTTTAAGAAAAGTGGATTTTCCGGCACCGTTGGCCCCAATAAGGCCGTAGCAGTTGCCGGGAACAAACTTTATGGTAACGTCTTCAAATAATGTGCGCTTGCCGTACGACAGGCTGACATTGTTCGTGCTGATCATAGAAACTCGATAATGATGATGAATACTGATTCGGGTGCAAAGCTACGAAATTTAAACGTGCTTTTGCCACAGTTGGCAGCTTCCTGCTAGATAGGGCCGTGCTTTGAGGCTGCCTGCATCTGTTTAAAATTCAGGGTATTGCCGTGCATATCTCAAAAAACATCCGGCAAAGCACAACGCCACGCTGGTTTCTTTAGTATATAATTTTGATAATATACATGTGAATTGTGAAGGAAGCCCATCTTCCATGGGGTGCTGCCTTTCTTTAACCATTTCTATGACTAATCTGTTCCTTAAATAAACTATTGAAAAAACTAAACACTCATCATATGGCATCTTCTAACGTTTCTTACCAAAGCGTCGCAATTAAATATGGTATTTTGGTAGGATTGGCACACATCATTTATTTCGTGCTGATGTGGATATTTGGCCTCCTCGAAGTAATTGAGCTGTCTTTCATAAGCGGCTTGTTCCTCGTGATCGGCATCATTGTGGCTATTTCCAGGTTCAAACAACTAAGGGGCGGCATGCTGCATTATTTGCAAGGGCTTGGCATTGGCGCTACCGTGGGGGTGGTGTCATCTGTCATTCTGGCTTTGTTCCTTATGCTTTTCCTGGGCGTGTTCCGTACGGGCTACCTCGAGAACCTACAGGCCAGCGCCCTCTTCCCCGAGGGTCTTTCGATGCTTTCGCTCTTTATCATCACCATCATATATGGCACTGTGCCGGGTCTGTTGATAGGATTTATCGCGATGCAGTGGTTTAAGCGCCGCGACCACCAGATGCCCGGCCAGATGTAATATGGCGGCGGGGCAATATGGCGCTCCTTTCTATATGGCCTCTTTCTATATAAAAGACCTGTAATCAGACAATGGAAAAGATTGGTTTAAAATATGGCTTGCTGACCGCTGCTGGCTTGGTAGCGTATTTCCTGTTGATGAAGCTGGTCGGGCTGATGCATGTGGTGGAACTGCGCTTTTTGAACGGCATCATCATGGCAGTCGGCGTTGCGCTTGCGATCAAGGCCTGCAAAAACGTTTTGGGAGGCGAATTCAGTTATTTCAGGGGCATAGGCACCGGCATGATTACAGCGGTGGTGGGTACTGTGCTATTCGCGTCCTTCATGGTGATTTACGCTAAAATGGCGGGAGGGGAACTGATTGAAATGTTATCGGCAGAGCGTTACTTCGGCGAGCGGGTGGAGTCTACACCCGGCATCGTCATTTTCTCTGTGTTGCTGCTCGAGGGCATTATCTCCGGATTTATGATCTCGTTTATTGCCATGCAGTACTTTAAGCGCCGCGATCACAAAACACCTAATAGCCCCTGATGCAAAGTTTTAAATCTCAAAGAACAGGAAGCGCCCGGCCATATATGGCCGGGCGCTTCCTGTTCTTTGAGATGCGTAGCGACGGTTAAGCCTATTTTACGATATGGTCCGGGCGCTGAATAATCTGGACAACAACCTCATGTGGATCCCCTTCCTTGTCCTCGAGTTTATATATAACCATAGGGTTATCGGCATCGTGAATGGCCTCTATATCCACTACCCGCTCTCCGTCCTCCAGCCTTTTCTCCAACAGCGGAGTCAACTCCTCTAATGCCTTGGCAAAATTCACTTCAAGTTTACTGGGGTTGTAATGGGTAGTCCTCATATTGCTTTTGTTAAAACGGAACTGCAGCTAGTTGCAGGTTCAGGTTAATGTTTGAATAAAAAATACAATTCGCTTGTCCGTTAAGTATACCGGCTCCGGCTGCATAGGTTACACATTTTTCTTTTTCGGTTAAATCTACCTGAAGCAGGAGCAAACAAGTGAATTTCAGGGGGCAAAAAAAGGCTTTGTAATTAGTGAAACTTTATATATAAAAAGTTTAATAAATTATAGAACTCAACCTAACCTGCCGTGATTAAATCCGTTAAAGTACCTGAAGAATAATTTGTGATGAAGTTGATGAACCTATAGCGCATGAAAAAGAATATACTCCTGCTGATAATGCTCGTATTTGGCTCAGCCAGTTATGCGCAACACATGTCGTTGACAGACGACGGACTCGACAAAATAGTGCTGGCCGTGGATATGGATGGCCAGGAGATGGCCAACCTGGAGATGAAGCAGGAACTGCAGCTTACCCCGGAACAATACGCCCGGATTGCACGGCTGAATGAGGAGCGCTTTCAAAAAATGCTCGAAGCGGAGCAGTTATATGTGCAGAATGAAGTTCTCCGCTCCAAAACCTTCCGAAGCATCGCCATAGAAAGCGACCAGACGCTGAAGCAGGTGCTGGACGAGAAGCAAATGCACCGCTACCTGGAACTGGAAGGCCGTTTTAATACTCCGTTCGTCTCCGAAAACGAAGAGAACTAACCCGTTTCTCTAACAACATACCATGCGAAGCCTGATTTATTCAGGCTTCGTTGCATTATAGGGGTGGTGATAGGCGACCTCTGATATTTTGCCGGTAGCCCCTATGCGCACCTCCACACGGTTGGCTTCTGAGAGGGCAGTGCGATCAGTGCACTGCTTACCGGGTTCAATGTAATAGTAATAAATGCGCTGATTCCTTTCAAGCAGTTCCTCACTGTCTGGCCTTCCCAGCACGGTGCGCAGCACGTATTCTTTTTTGCCATAGAGTTCTTTCCTGATCTTTTCAAAGTCGTCGACCATCTCACTTCGTTTGCCTGCACAGGCAAAGGAATCATCTTTCCAGGTTTCGCTGTCGAAGTTTTTCAGGCTATCCGGGGTGCTGCAGGAAGTTAGCAGCACCAGAGCAAGCACAAGGGGAAGTATAAAGCGCTTCAGCATACAAATCATATAGTACCTCAAAGGTGCAGCATGTAACGGTGCCACACAAGCCAAACCTCAAAAAAGGCATTTTGTTGCTGTGCCAGCCCAAAAGAAATTTGCTGTAATAATGCGCCTCTGGTTTCAAAAGCTTTGATTTTACACACAATAGACCTTAATTGGGAATCGTTAGCTATAGCAAATGGTCCTCCGGTCCGGTACTAACGGAACAATTTTCACTGCTGCACCTGTTGCTTAGACGAATCTTTCAACTGAACAAAAGAAACCTATGCTTAGAGTAACCCTAACATCCCTTGCCCTCGGCCTGTTATCGTTTACATCTCCAGGTTCCCCGACTGCTGTTTCCTCCTCACCCGCCCTTGAAGCGGAAGCCACGGCTGCGCTTGCAGGCGGAAACGCGACAGCTATGAACTTTTCCGAAAAACAAGCTGCTTTCAACGACTATATGCTGGATATTTACAATGAGGCGGACCTACGCGAAAAAGGCCTGTCATTGGATGTATTCGAGAAGGGATTCATAGGCTTTCAGAATATGAAGCGGCAGCAAAACACGTCGCAGGAGAGGTCTATCCTGACGGTCATAGATTTCACAAAGTCTAGTAGGGAGAAGCGCCTCTGGATAATAGACCTGGATTCCAAAAAAGTCTTGTTCAACACGCTTGTGGCGCATGGACGCAACACCGGCGAGGACAGAGCCCTGAAGTTCTCGAACCAGCCCAATTCCTATATGAGCAGCCTTGGCTTTTACCTGACCGATGCCACTTATTTTGGTAAGCACGGCCTTTCGCTTCGCCTGAGCGGGATGGATGGCAACTATAACTCCAATGCCATGGCACGCGCCATTGTGATGCACGGAGCAGATTACGCAACGGCTTCTTTTGTGAAGCAGTATGGCCGCCTCGGCCGGAGCCTTGGCTGCCCTGCCGTACCACAGGAAGTTTCTAAAGAAATTATCATGGCGATCAAAGACAAAACGGTGATGTACATTCACGGCAACGACAGCAACTATACCTCTGATTACCTGAACCCTACCGAGGCGGTGGAGGCCTATGCCCAGAATGCCCTCACAGAGTCGGGAATCGCCACGCTATAGACTGCTTAGCTGTTTCTGATCGCTGAGTAGGTATACAAGAAAGAGAAAGCCCCTGCAGTAGCTACTGCAGGGGCTTTCTCTTTCTTGTTCTTATCGTTACTTCCTATACAGTGTCCTTTGTTGTTTTAACCAGGTTGATACCTGCAAAGAAAAAGATCAACCCAACTACAAAAGGCACGGCAGAGGTAAATTTGCCAACCATAGCGCCATCTCCTCCCATCAGGAAGGCATAGGCCCCCCAGATGATGCCTATAATACCCAGTATAGTCAGCACAGCACCGAATATTCGTTTCATATTCATAGATTTTAGTTTAATTCTAAACGTACTGCCTTGCAGGCAGCTTTTTTTCTTTTACTACGGTAATGCCTTTAAAAAGTAGCTATATACCTTATAAGGCCTGTGTAAATGTGGTTTGGTAATACATAAAAGGAGTAAGCGTAAGGCTGCCAGCAGGCACTCACCCTGATAGCGGGCGGCGCTTTAATTATGGGCAACCACAGTATAAGCTGTGTCGTTCATCTGTTACCAAGGCGTCTGCACGTCGTAGATGCGCCGTAACCTCCTTTAGAAAAAAACGATGAGAGCCATAATGAAGTTTATAGTAGCCCTGCTGATTGCGGCAGTGTCCCTGGTGACTTATTGGTGCAACACGCAGGAAAATGAATTTACCGGCGAGTCGCAGCACGTGGATATGAGCGTGGAGCAGGAGATAGCCCTTGGCCTGCAGGCGGCTCCGCAAATGGCGGAGCAGTACGGCGGCCTGCACCCGGACCAGGAGGCAGCCCAGGAGGTGAAGGCAATCGGACAGAAACTGGTTCAGAACACAAAAGTGAGCAGCACGCCCTATCAGTTCGACTTTCACCTGCTGGCCGATGAGCAAACGGTGAATGCCTTTGCCCTGCCCGGCGGGCAGGTGTTTATTACGGCGGGGCTGTTGAAACAACTCTCCTCAGAAGCGCAGTTAGCCGGCGTGCTGGGTCATGAGATCGGACATGTGGTGGCAAGGCACTCTGCTGAGCAGCTGGCAAAGGCAAAACTGACGCAGGGTCTCACCGGCGCGGCGGCGATCGCCACCTACGACCCGGAAAACCCTGCCAGCCAGGGAGGGGCCGTGGTGGCAGCCATGGTGGGCAAGCTGGTGAACATGCGCTACGGCCGCGAGGATGAACTGGAGTCTGATAGGCTGGCGGTGCAACTGACCGGCGCAGCCGGCTATGACCCACGGGCCATGATCGAGGTGATGCATATACTGGAGAAGGCTGGCGGCGGGGCAGGAGGAGGCCCTGAATTTATGCAGACGCACCCCAACCCAGGCAACCGCGTAGCAGAAATTGAGCAGGCCATACAAGAGGAATACCCGGATGGGCTGCCCGAAGGATTGCAGCAGTAAAACATGCAGTAAAAGCCTGTTTGCCCGCGGCAGGTGAGGTATGAGGGGGCTTGTGCATCATCTTGTTATAAAAAGGTGCAGCGTAAGCCGCATCTGTGCCGCGTATCTGATCTTATTTTTTTGGTATGCCGGAGAAGCAACGCATTAAAGTCAGACATGTTAGTTCTTTGGTTACTTTCCATTGCGGATATCGTATCAAAGGATAGCTAAATAAGCGTAAGAAGCACCACTATGGAAGAAAAAAAGCACAACAGACTGCTGTTCGTGATCAACCCAATTGCCGGCGATATTGACAAAGAGGAGCTGGAGGAGGAAATTAGGGAAGAATGCTCGTCGCATGACATCCACTGTGAGATATACCGTACCACAGGCGAGGACGATAAAGAGATCATCCGTCAAAAAATACAGACTAAAGAATTCGACAGCGTGTACGCGGTTGGTGGCGACGGCACCGTTAACCTGGTGGCTAGCCTGCTGATTCATACTGATACGCCGCTGGGCATCATCCCGCTGGGTTCCGGTAACGGCCTTTCGAAAGACCTCATTATCCCGCAGGACACGGAGGAGGCGCTGGAACTGGTGCACGAACATGTAGTTCGCAACATTGACACCATCACCCTGAACGGGCATCCGTCCATCCACCTCAGCGACCTGGGCTTTAATGCGCTCGTGGTTGAAAGGTTTTGCGCCGGAGAAACCCGCGGACCCGGCTCCTATGCCTGGATCGCCATGCAGGAGTACATGAGCTATGAGCCGAAGAACTACCGGATAGAGACAGACGCGGAGGTGTTTGAAGGCACTGCCTTTATGGTGACCATCGCCAACGCCAACGCGTTTGGAAGCAACGCCAATATCAACCCGAACGGGATCCTAAACGACGGCCGCTTCGAGATCTGCCTCATCGAGCCCTTTCCAAAAGCGGCCGGCATCGGCATTTTATATAAGCTTTACACCGACAGCATCGACACCTCTGTCTATACCCGCCGACTAAGCTGCAAGTGGGCCAAAATTTATAATCTGGATGGTGAAGTGATGCACATTGATGGCGAGCCCATAGACTTAGGCACCGAGGTGACGGTGGAAATGCACCCTAAGAGCCTGAAAGTAATCCTGCCACCCACCCAGAACGAGAAAGAACTGTAGCTAAACTTCTGTTGTCTGTTCCGGGGCAGGGGCAGGTAAAAGTACACTGTCAAGCTTTTTGCGGAACACGACCATCTCCTCGTCAGGTTCAGCAGCGGCAAGCGCCTCCACCCAAACCTCTCCGTTGCTGTAGTAGTTGAGTACGAAAAAGCCCAGTTCCTCGAGCGTAAAGGTAGCCCTGCCCCCTTTTTTCACAAAAGCAGTCTTACTGCCTGAGCCGCTTACAATGAAGTGGTTTTGCCGCACCTCAAAATGCTGCAGGTTGTGGTCGTGCCCGGCCACATATATAATGTTGCTGTATCTGTGCATGATGCGCAGCAAGCGCTTGCGCATCTTCTTGTATTTGCGGTGCGACATGTCTTCGTACGCGCCAAACAGTTTGCGGTAGAAAGGATAGAGAGAGCCGAAGATGGGCAAGGGGATATAGATGCGTTTGTGCGCGGCAGTGAGCGGGAAAATGTGCTGCTTCATCGTGAATTTGCCGCCATGCAGGGCATTGCTGTAGAGGGGGTGATGGGCTGCCACGAACACCCGCTGGTGCGTGTTGCGGCGCAGCAGGTTGTTGAACTCTATGAAAAACTCTTCAATGTCGCTATAGGGGCAACCGTATTCGCTGCCAAGGGGCTTCTCGCCGCGCTGCACAAACCACTGCGTATTAATGATGACCAGCAGCAGCCCTTCAGCCAGTTGTATGCTCACGGGGCCGGGGCAGCCATGGCGCGGCAGGTAGCTGTCCGCGTCCTGCAGCCTGTCCAGCACGTAGCGCTCCTGGCGCAGCATCTGCTCGTAGCCGCCCTCCCTGCCTTTCAACCAATCGTGGTTTCCGCTCAGGAAGATTCCCTTGCCGGGGTAGTTGCTGATATGGGTCAGCAGCAGGTCGAGGCGGGTCTGGGCGGCTTTGCGCAGGCGGTGGTCTTCTGGCGGCAGGCCAATGGGGTAAAGATTATCACCCAGAAAGACGGCCGTGCTTGCTTCGCCCACTGAATTTTGCCATTTCTCGAAGAGCCGCAGCACAGGGTCACTGCCATCGGTTGCTACCGCGCCCACATCCCCCAGCATCGCAACTGAGTGCACCAGCTTCGCATCCGGCGGCGGCGTGTAACGCTGCCAACCCACATCTGCCAGTTTGTAAAAGGGCTTGCGTCGGTACTTACGCTCCTGCCAGTAGCTGAATGCCAGAAAGGCGAACAGCAGTGTGGGGATAATGACGAGAAAGTAGATCAGCATATAAAGTAGATCAGCTTAGAAAATATAAAATGGCATAAATGCCAGGTAACACTACATTAAGCTACAGCTATTGTGTAAGCCTTTATAAAGCACAGCCACACCAGATTTCAAAAAAAAATTGCTTTGTAATCTTCAATATATCAAGCCATTTCTAAAAGTGAGGGGGGAGCAGGTTCTTGAAGTGTCCGTTCAGGCGCACCCGGTCCTTGAGCCGCTCCGTTTCCTGCACTACCGGCATGATGTGTTGCAGGTGCTGTAAGATCACCTCCTGGCGTTCAGACTCGTTTTTTAGTTGTAGCAGGGCATATTCCTGCTCAAGGGTCAGGCCGAGATGATGCCCCACGTCGAAGCTTTTGTAGTCAGCCGGCAGCTCCTGAAGCAACTTGTTGATGCCAAGCGATTCGTAAAGGACTTTCAGCTGCTCCGTTATCTTCAGTTTTGTGACGATGTCCTCGTCATCCGTGTAATCCACATCCTCTACTTCGCCGCCGGCATATAGCCTGCCCGGCGCCATTTTATCGAACTGCAGGATTTTGAACACCTTTAACCCTGTTGTACGAATGTCCATCTCCCCGTTGGGGTATTTTTTCTCAATACCCAGAATTTTCATCTCGGTACCGTACGCGCCAACCCCGTTCTGGATAAAAGTCGGGATGCCGAACGTTTTTTCCTGCGCCACGCACTCCAGCACCAGTTGCTTGTAGCGGGGCTCAAACACGTGCAGGTTCAGCTTTTCGCCCGGGAAAACCACAATGCTGAGCGGGAAAAGGGGGAGGTATCTTGCCATATGATCAGTGTCTTCTTAAAAGCTAACAGCCAAGCCGGCCTTTTGTGCTCAGAAATTACTCTTATTACCATCGCTTACGCACTTCAGGCGCTGGTGTTAGCCACGGGAGGAGCAGGAGGGGGCGCAGCCGGCTTGCTAAATCTTGAGAACTCGTTACCTTTGCGACCTTGAAGCGATAGTACAAAAATGAGTAAAAAGCGATTGGGGCTAAGGGTGGTGAAGCTGCTGCTGGTGAGGTTAGTGCTGAGCCTGTTCCTGTTGAGCATTGCGTGGG
This sequence comes from Pontibacter saemangeumensis, assembly GCF_039541895.1. Classification (NCBI taxonomy): domain Bacteria; kingdom Pseudomonadati; phylum Bacteroidota; class Cytophagia; order Cytophagales; family Hymenobacteraceae; genus Pontibacter; species Pontibacter saemangeumensis. Next base: position 155,558 of record NZ_BAABHC010000042.1, on the reverse strand, counting down.
TGCTTTTATACCGGTGGGTGGCGCCTCCTGCCACGCTCCATATGCTGAAGCGCCGGGCTGAGGCTGGTGCGGCGGATAAAGAGAACCCCCAGATTCGCTATAGTTTTGTCCAATTGGAGGAAATGTCGGAGCAGCTGCCTTTGGCGGTTGTTGCCTCCGAGGACCAGCGCTTCCCGGACCACAATGGCTTTGACGTGGACGCCATCCTGGATGCCATCAAGCGCAACCGTAAAGGGGGCAATATCCGGGGCGGAAGCACCATAAGCCAGCAGGTGGCCAAAAACGTATTTCTGTGGCACGGCCGCAGCTACTTCCGGAAAGCCGTAGAGGCGTATTTCACCATGTTGATTGAGGCGCTGTGGGGGAAGGAGCGCATCCTGGAGGTTTACCTGAACATAGCCGAAATGGGTGACGGCGTGTTCGGGGTGGAGGCTGCCAGCCAGAAGTACTTTAAGAAGCCAGCCAAAGAAGTCGGCCGCCAACAGGCTGCCTTGCTGGCGGCGGTGCTGCCCAACCCTATCAAGTTCTCGGCTCAGCGCCCCTCTGCCTACGTGCTGCGCCGCCGCTACCGCATTGCGCGCGCCATGAGCAGCCTGGGCGGCACCAACTATTTAAAGGATATACTTCCGGAGAAAGATGAGAAATAGCCTGTTGCTTGTACTGGGCTTGTGCCTGGGTTTTACCGTTGCCTGCACCCGGGCAATACAACCGCAGACAGCCGGTGCGGCGAAGGCAGCGGTGCGCCAGGTGCTGACGGAGCAGAGCCTTTGCTGGAGCCAGGGCGACCTGGAGTGCTTTATGCATGGCTACTGGAGATCTGACTCACTGCTGTTTGTGGGCTCCCGGGGCTTGACCTACGGGTGGCAGCAGACCCTTGATAACTACCGGCGCGGCTACCCTGACGCGGCTGCCATGGGCCAGCTTATGTTTGAAGTGAAGGAGATGCGGGAACTATCGCCGGAAACAATGCTGGTGGTGGGGAAGTGGCACCTGGCGCGGAAGGTGGATGCAGGCGATCTGGAAGGGCACTTTTCCGTGATCTTCCGTAAGTTTGAGGACGGTTGGAAAATCATTGCCGACCACTCTAGTTAGTGAAAATCAAAATTCATGCAGTGATAGCTGCTATATGTCAACTACAACTGCAGGTTATATAGTGCTTAGTCGATCCTGCTGAACAGGTGGCTCCACCTGATCTTGTCCAGGAATTTGCCGTGCGGGTTCACTGACATCCACACAAACACGGCTTTACCTACCAAGTGATCCTCCGGCACAAATCCCCAGTAGCGTGAATCGAGGGAATTGTCGCGGTTGTCCCCCATCATAAAATAGTAGTCCTGCTTAAAGGTGTACCGATTGGCTTCCTGCCCATCTATATATAGCTTTCCGTCACGCACCTCCGCATGCTCGTTATGCTCATACTCCAGAATCACTTTTTCGTACAAAGGCAGCGTCTCCGGCGTAATGGCCACCGTCATGCCCTGTGCGGGGATATATAAGGGGCCGAAATTATCCTTGTTCCATTTGTACAGATCCGACGCGTGGGGGAAAATGCCTGCTTCTGCCATTTGTGGTGAAGCCAATTGCCGTGTTACTGTTTTGATAAACTCAAGGCTTGCCAGCTGCCGGGCCTTCTCCGGGCTTACATGTACCATATACCCCGCCCGGGTGCGGTAGCTGTCGGTGATGTCGCGGTCCAGGAAAAAGCTTTCATCCAGCACCCTGTCCGTTGTCAGCAAATACCTTAACTGCATATCATCCGGGTTACCCGTGGCGGTGCCGTTGATATATACCTGCCCGCGTTTGATAGCCACGGTGTCTCCGGCTACCCCAATGCAGCGCTTTATATAGTAGGTTTTCAGGTCGAGGGGATGCCCTTGCTCAGCCGGAAAGTTAAACACCACGGCATCGTTTCTCTTGACTTCCGAAAAGCCGGGCAGGCGGTAAGGGCTGAGTTGTATCGCATCGGAGTAGGAGGGGAGACTGGTGCCCCACACGGTCTGGTGCGTTAGCGGGACCTGGAGCGGGGTGCCTGGGGTGCGGGGGCCGTAGTGCAGCTTGCTCACAAACAGGTAGTCTCCCACCAGCAGCGACTTCTCCATTGAGGAAGACGGGATTGCGTAAGCCTCGAACGTAGCCCAGCGGATCAGGCTGGCGAACACAAGGGCAAACATCACCGCATCAGCCCATTCCCGCGTGAGGCTTTTTTTGGGTGTCGGTTGTTGCAGCGGTGCCTTCCTTTTCCAGAATCTTGCTTTAAATGACATAGCCGCAGTTATATATAAAACATGTATATATAACTACGGCTATGCCAGGAAAGTATAGCTGATACTTGAAAAATTATTGCTCAGAAATCTGAAGATGCTTTAAAAATTACTTCAGCTATGAGTCTCCAGTGATTGCTTTACAATGTGGCCTTCTCTGGTCTGGTATCCGTGGTGTGCACTTCCGTTTTGCGCACTTCGTCCGCTGGCTTTTTATTCTCTGTTTTAGGGTTCTCTATATCATTTCTGATCTCGTTGGTGGCATCCTTAAACTCGCGGATGCCACGGCCCAATCCCTTTGCCAACTCCGGGATGCGCTTGGCGCCGAAAAGGAGCAGGATCACCACCAGGATTAAGATCACTTCGGTGCCTCCGAGGCCGCCTAAAAAAACTAAAATATTGTTGAATGCCATAGTCATAAAATTAAATGAGTTCAAAGGTTGAGTCTACATAAACGAGTGCCGCAGGCAAATGGATTGCGACAGCAGGTTGCCGTTAAATATTAAAGTTACGTTTTTACACCTACAGTAACAAATATTTCCGGGTCGTTTAGGCAGTTGGGGCTGGTAATTCGCTTGATTAAATTATTAATTCGCTGTTGTCTTTTAACGCGACACCCACCATTTTAAATCTTCTTGAAATTATATTAACGTGCTGCCGTAAGTAACTAAACAACAGGTAGAAGGGATTCAGATGCAGGTGTTTGGCAGTATGTTTTGCTAACTATCACAGCGTATGTAACCAGATACCGCCAAACCTGTGAGGCGCTTCGCACCTGACGACTAATCTATATACCGGCCCCGGGCACAAATTTGATCTGGTCAAGGTCCTCATCATCAACAAGAACGCCGAAAGCACGCCAGACGACAATCAATACGGCGGAATAATAAGCCTTGATTTCTCCTCTGTGGGAGGAGTGAAGTTGAAGGAAATTACCGTGCTGGACATCGATGGGTATGAGGACATGTCGTTTGTGCGCCTATATGGACACAATAACAAATTGCTCCTTGAGAAAAAATCCCTGCCTGGGGCAACAATTCCGTGCAGGTGGTGGACCTGGGTGCTACGCGGGGTGTGATGCGCCTGGAGGTGGTGCTGGATGGTGAAAATACGGGTAATCCCGCTGGCTCTGCCGCTATCGATACCATCATGTTCTCCAAGTAAAAATATGGCATATATAAAAAGAGGGGGGCAATTTTGCCCCCTCTTTTTATATATGCATTCTATACGCCGAGAGCCTAATTAGCAGGTTTGGCAGGGTCAACGAATACTTTGCGCAGGCTTTTGCCTCCTCATTTATCGCCTTCTTTGTCTATTTCGGCCTCCCGGCTTACTTCCTCCACTTCCTCTGTATAGATAAAACCACAATTGGCGGCATGCTCTGCGGCGGCGGTAGTTTCATTTACCAGCACCAGCTCTACCTCGCCTTCCTGCTTCAGCTCATCTGCGATCGTGGTAACAGCTTTGGTACGGGCCTCGACCTTTACATCGCGTATATAGATGGCCATGATGCGCCCGGGATGGTTTTTCACTACCTCGCGGTAAATGACGGCATCCTGCTGGCCGCTGTCACCGATCAGGATAAAATTGAGTTTGGGGTACGTGATGAGGATGTTCTCAATCTCTTTGTATTTGTGGCTCATGTGGTCCGAGTGGCCCAGCTTGTTTTCGTCGATGCCAAAGTCGCGGAGCAGGAGCGGGCCTTGCGGAATCCCGTTCAGCTCGAGGAAGTGGTAAAGCAGGTCGTAATTGTTCCAGGGGCTGCTCGACACGTAGAAGAAGGGGTTGTTGCGCTTGCCGTTGCGGCCCAGCTGCAGGGAGCGGTAAAACTGCGAAACGCCATGAAACGGAATGCGGGTATGGGCGTTGTTCAGCAGTACGTTCCTGCCGGTCTCCAGCATGCTGGTGGCGCCTGTCCGGACGATCGTATCGTCGATGTCGGAGATGATGCCGTATTCCGCGTCCGGCGGCGGCACCAGCACATAGGCTGGTTCGCGCACCTCTTCCTCCAGTTTCACCGGCGCATCGATCAACCGGATATCGATCTTGTGCCATATATCCTCCAGGTGCAGTGGTTCCTTCGGTTCGATGTTCAGCACAAAGTAGCCTTCCCCGTCGGTGGTAATGTCGTGCTCCTGCCCCTGCAGCGTCAGTTGCACCCGGGCATTCGGCACTTCATCGCTCTCGAAGCGGCGGTACATGTTCAGGAGGTTTTCCCAGAGCGTATCGTTCTCCTCCGAGCGGGTGATGCCTTTGTTCACCAGAACGCGTCCTTTTACATACAATCTGCCAGGAGTGCCGTAGCTGCGGTAGGTTACGATCTGCAGCGGGCGGTTCATGCCCAGCTTGTTTTTAAGCTCAAAGGTGAGGTAATCGACTTTCGCTTCGGCCTTCAGGATGGCTTTGGCAGCCTGGTTCTTGAGATTTTTCATAGTTGTGTCAGAAGAAATGCCTGCAGTTTAAGGCAGGCATTTCTGTCGTTTTAAAGGTTCAAAGCACTTTTCAGCTGGTCAAAGTCCGTGTCAGGCGCGGCGCTTGTTTTGCATCCCTTCTGCTCCGCCTTTTGCCGGATGTTCTGTATACGGTTATCAGGGCTTGGGTGGGTGCTCAGAAACTCCGGCGGCGCGCCGCCCTGCTGCGCGTCCTGCTCCAGCTTCAGGAAAAAGCCGGCTGCCCCGTCGCAGGCGTAAAAGTTGGTGCCGGCCAGGTACTCGATTGAGGCGTTGTCGGCTTCTGTTTCAGCGTCACGGCTGAATTTCAACCCAGTCAGCGTACCGGTTAACTGTGCCGCGATCTGCTGCAGGGTACCGGGGTCGTTGCCGAGCGCCACCGAAAGGAGCAGGGCAATGCCATAGTCCCGCTGCAGCTGCTTCACGCTGTGTCGCTTGTCAGCGTGCGCAATCTCGTGGGCGAGCACACCGGCGAAATGGTCCTCACGCTCCAGGTACTTGATCAGGCCTGTGTACACGTATATATGGCCTCCGGGGGTGGCGAAGGCATTGAGTGTCTCCTCATCCTGAATGATTTTCACCGACCATGGGAACTCCTGCTGATACTTTACCTGGCCGGAGTTAAGTATCCGGTTCACAATACGGTCGAGGTTCTGGTAGGCTTTCTGCACGTTCGCATTGCTGTTGCTGCGCTCGAGCAGTTTGCCCTGCGCCCGGTACGTGGAGTCAACCTCATGGGACACCTGCTGGCCCAGGTTTATATCGTCCTCCACTGAGAAGATAACGCCGTCATTGTCTTTGCAGCTGCTGAGTACGAACATACAGAGCAGTGCCAGCAAGTACTTGCGGTAATTATATATGCTTATCATGGTTCAGATCAGAATTACACCTTAAATTTCCTGTGCCCCCAACCGTGTTAATCCCACGCGCATGTATCCTCTAATCCTGAAAGGATATATGAACGCGGCGGCAGGGTTTACTGCATTACGGAAGTTTGCTTCGGCAGGGTTGCGTCCTTTTCTGCGGCGACTGCTCCTGCACGGGGAAAAACAAAGGCCCCTGACTTCTCAGGGGCCTTTGTTCAGGATGCATGCTGCTTCTATTTGGTAGACGAGCTGCCAACGGGGTTGCCATCCGTATCCAGTTCCACTACTTCATACTGCAGTGCCTCCAGTTGGGGCATAACCGTCTTTTTGTCTCCCACTACCACAATGTGCATGTTGTTCACCGGCAGGTGTTTGGCTGCCAGTGCGTCGATGTCATTCTCGGTGATGCCGATCAGGATATCGGTCTGCTTTTTCACAAAATCCTTCTTGAGGTTATAGTCGACGATGCGGCCAAGGAAGCCTGCTTTCTGGGAAGGCGTTTCGTACTTGCGGGCATCCGATTGCCCGACGGAGTTCTTCATGAATTTTACCTCCTCCTCCGAAATGCCCTCGTTTTGAAAGCTTGTCAGCTCTTTCATGAACTCTGTGACGGAGGCAGCGGAGGCATCGGCACGCACACCGGCAGAAGCCGTGAACGGACCCGCGTACTTGCTGCCGTCGAAGTAAGAGCGGGCGCCGTAGGTATAGCCTTTGTCTTCGCGCAGGTTCAGGTTGATGCGGCTGTTGAAAGCGCCTCCCAGCACATAGTTCATCAGACCGGCTTTGTAATACTCGCCTGTCGCGTCAAAGGGCATGGCCATATACCCGATCCGGATTTCAGACTGCGCTGCATCAGGCTTGTCTACAAAGTAGAGGCGGGTTTTGTCGATGGCCTGGGCCTTTGTGTCAGCCGGAATTTTTACGTTCTTCTTTTTCCAGTCTTTCAGGAAGGCCAGCTTGCCCAGAATTTCCTTCTCAGAGATATCGCCTACAACCACCAGGCTGGAAACAGTAGGAGAATAGTACTTCTGGTAAAAGCCCTGCACGTCCTGCAGGGTTATATTCCCGACTGTCTCGGCTGTGCCGGAAGTGGGGACCGCCATGATATGGCCTTCGCCATATAGCAGTTTATTGTAAACATTGTTGGCAATGGCAGTCGGCTGCGTGGCCTGGTTGGCAATGCCTTCCAGCTGTTGCTTCTTCAGGCGGTCAAAATCCTCCTGCGTAAACTTTGGCCGGAACAAGCGCTCCTGCAGCAGGGCCAGTGTCTTATCGAGGTTCTTCTTCAGCGACTGGACATACACATAGGTTTCGTCTGCGCCGGAGCCGATGCGGATGGAACTGCCCAGCTTGTCGAGCTCGTTGCTGAACTGCTCCGAGGTATAGTTCTCGGTGTCTTCGTTCATCATGTCGGCGGTGAGGGTGCTGATGCCGGCTTTGCCCGGTTCTGTTGCCGAAAGGCGGTGCCCGCCGTCGATGGTCAGTTGCAGCGTTACGGTCGGTATCTCATCCGACTTTGTGCCGATCACCTTCAGGCCGTTCTTGAAGCTGGTGTTATAGTAGTTGGGCACGCTGATCACCGGGTTGGCGCCGGAGGCTGGGCGCTTGCTGCGGTCGAAGGTATCAACCGCTTTGGTATACTGCAGGCCGCTGTACGTGTCTGCTGCCGGTGTAAAGCCTTCTTCAGATATGGTGTAGTTATTCTCCTTGGCCAAAAGATCTGTTTTGCCCTTTGGCACCACACTCAATATCACGGCAGGCTTTCCCTTGATGTACTGGTTATATACCCGCTCCACATCCTCTTTCGTCACCGACTGGATGCGCTTTAGCTCCTCCTGTATATAATTGGGGTTGTTGCGGAAGGTCTCGTAGTAAGCCAGCTGCGATACCTTGCCGCTCACGCTGGCCATGCGGTTCACGAGGCTCGATTCTGCGGTAGCCTTGAACCGGATCAGGTCCTCTTCGTTGATTCCGCGTTTCTCAAACTCAGCGAGCGATTCGCGCACCAGTTTCTCCGTCTCAGCCAGGCTGGTGTTCGGATAGGCCATGATGCTGATGCCAAACTCACCAGCAAGCTCAGATGTGGAGTTGAAGGTGGAGGCGCTCATGGCTTTCTGCGGCTTCACAAAGTTTTTGTAGAAGATGGAGTTCTTGCCCTGCCCCAGCACCTCCGCCAGCACATCCAGCGCCGGCTCGTCCTTGTGGCCCGCTTCCGGTACCGGGTACGTCATCCGCAGCATCGGGAAGCGCACATTGTCTTCGTAAGACACGTAGCGGTCTGCCGTGAGGGTTGGCATTACAGGCGGCATGTCCTGCACGGCAGGGCCGGCAGGGATCGAGCCAAAATACTGCTCAGCCAGCTTCACCACCTCTTCCGGCTTCACATCGCCGCCTACTGTCAGGGTAGCGTTGTTCGGGCCATACCAGCGCAGGAAAAAGTTTTTCAGGTCGTTGAGGTCTCCCCGGTTCAGGTCCTCCAGGTACCCGATAGTGGTCCAGGAGTAAGGGTGGCCATAGGGGTAGAGATTCTTGGATGTCATCTCATATACCAGGCCGTATGGGCGGTTGTCGTAGTTCTGGCCGCGCTCGTTCTTCACTGTTTCGCGCTGCACCTCAAACTTCGGCTGCGTTACGGCGTCCAGCAGAAAGCCCATGCGGTCCGCCTCCAGCCACAGCGCCGTTTCCAGCTGGTTGCTCGGCACGGTCTCGTAATAGTTGGTGCGGTCGCGGTTGGTGCTGCCGTTCAGCGTGCCCCCCGACTCCGACACAATCCTGAAGTGCTCCTCATCCGCCACATTGTCGGAACCCTGGAACATCATATGCTCAAAAAAGTGGGCGAAGCCAGATTTCCCGACTTCCTCACGGGCAGAACCCACATGGTACGTGACATCCACATGCACCACCGGGTCTGAATGATCTTCGTGTACGATCAGGGTGAGGCCATTTGCCAGCTTGTATTTACTGTAAGGGATCACCAGTTCGTCGCCCTGGCGGGACACCTTCTCTACGAGTTTTGTCTGAGCCTCGGCAGCACTCACAAGGCTTGCCGTAAGAACGATACTCAAACCGATTTTATATCGCATGTTTGCTGAGGGTTAATTGGAGATAATAGAACAAGTCAAGATACTGGATGCCAAGCAGAATGGGAAATTATATATACCAACGCTCACTTTGTCTCTCTTAACACTTGTTTTCCGAACATGACAGACACTGTAAATGTGAGGAGCGCAATCACCAGCATGGCCGTCGTGAGCAGAAACGCCATGCCCGCCGTCTCGGTGGAGGCCGTGTTCTGCGGCTGCTGCATCATGCCCAGGAGGCGCAGGAAATAGGTGGCCGCGCGCCAGCCAAGCAGTAGCGTCAGCAGCCCGGCCTCGAGCGTTCCCAGCATAAAGCCCCAGCGCTTGCCCCGGTTCAGGAAATGGCCGGCGGTCAACCCTAAAAGTCCGCCCGCAGCTCCTGTGAAAAGTGCCGTGTTAGCCTGCTCGCCGGCCAGGTCAACGGCCACGACGCCGCAGGCCAGCATAAAGAAGCCGAAAAAAGCATATAGATAGGAAAGGTTCTTATACATTGCGTGTGGTGCGTTTTAGCGTGAAGTGTTGCGGCAAAGATACAGGAGAATATCAAATAAGCCCTGTTTGGAGGCAGCAAGAGACAACAGGCGGCACAACTTTTACCATGATCTGAAGTATGTAGTGCTGAGGTAAGCAGCGAAGAGGAGGCCTCAGAAGATGGCAAAGAGAAACGAGTTTCACGAATTATACGCCGATCCGTCCAAATCAGCGGCATGGGCAGGTTTAAGGTACACCACAGATGAAAAACCCGGTTATACCCGCAAGAAGTCAGGCAAGGGATTTTCCTTTCTCGATGATAAGGGTGAGCGCATAACGGATGAAAAGGTGCTGGAGCGGCTGAAAGCGCTGGTGATTCCGCCCGCTTGGGCAGACGTTTGGATATGCAAATCCCCGAAAGGACACCTGCAGGTAACGGGCCGGGACGAGAAAGGGCGCAAGCAGTATATCTATCACCCGCAGTGGGCCGAGGCCCGCAGCCTCACCAAGTTCGGCCGCATGATCGAGTTCGGGAAGCAGTTGCCGCAGCTGCGGGAGCGCATCCAGCAGGATATAAACTCCCGGAAACTGGACCGCCGGAAGGTGACCGCGCTTGTGCTTTCGCTGATGGACAATGCCCTTATCCGCATTGGTAACCGGCATTACGCTAAGTCAAACAAATCATACGGCCTCACCACCCTGCGCGACAAGCACGTGGAAATCAACGGCAACAACATCCGCTTCTCTTTCAGGGGGAAGAAAGGCGTGGAGCATGAAATTGACCTGGAGGACCGCCGCCTGGCGCGCCTCGTGAAAAAGTGCCGCGACATTCCGGGTTACGATCTCTTTCAGTATTTCGACGAGAACGGAGAGCGGCAGACACTGGAGTCCGGGGACGTGAACGAGTACCTGCGCGAGGCAACAGCGGAGGATTTCACCGCCAAGGATTTCAGGACCTGGGGCGGCACCGTGAAAATGGTGGAGTGCCTGGAGAGTGTGTTGGAAAATGACCCGGACCTGGACAAGGAAAAAAGCATCAAAGCGGCTGTGAAAGATGTGGCCAAGGGCCTGGGTAACACGCCCAGCGTTTGCAGCAAATATTATATCCACCCGGAAGTTGTAAACCTTTTCCGGGAAGATAAACTGCTGACTTACCTGAAGCGCCACGACGCAGCGTCTTCTACCACAGCGCACCTCTCCGGCACCGAGGAACTGGTACTGAAGATGCTGCAACGGGTGGCAAAGGAGAAAAAAGCCGGTTGAGTTTAAGTTGCATCACGAGCTATATTGGTAAAGCTATCCAGCTGAGAAGAATTTGATTGATCGATGGGTCAAAAGGATATAAAAAAGAATTCTGCTTTCACACCATATAAGTAGTAGAGCAGCTAATGTTTTAGCATGGAGGCACTTGGCTTCCTCACTTAATTTTCACTGATATGGATGTTCTTTTTTTTAGCTCAAAGCCTTACGACGAGCAGTTCTTCGCCCGGGCCAATCAGGAGTTCGGCTATAACCTGAAGTTTCTGGAGGTGCACCTCCAGCAAAGCACGGCCATTTTAGCCAAGGGATACAAGGTAGCATGTGTGTTTGTGAATGACACCGTAGACGCGGAGGTCCTGCAGATTCTAGCGGAGCAAGGGGTGCAGTTGATTGCACTGCGCTGTGCCGGTTTCAACAACGTGGACCTTAAAGCGGCCGAAGCGCTGGGCATGAAGGTGGTTCGGGTGCCGGCTTATTCCCCTTACTCCGTTGCGGAGCATACGCTGGCGCTCATCCTTACGCTAAACCGAAAGACGCATCGGGCCTACAACAGGGTGAAGGAGGGGAATTTTGCCTTAAACGGTCTGATGGGGTTCGACCTGCATGGGAAGACAGCCGGGTTGATCGGGTTGGGTAAGATAGGGCTGGTAACCGCAAAAATCCTGAAGGGCTTTGGCTGCCGGGTGCTGGGATACGACATTGCCAAGCCTGCAGAGTGTGAGCGCATCGGCATTGAATTTACAGACCTGAAGACCATATATGCCGAATCTGACATTATTTCGCTGCACTGCCCGCTAACGCCTGCCACATACCATATCATCAACGCAGATTCTATCAGTGAAATGAAGAAAGGGGTCATGCTCATTAACACAAGCCGAGGCGCGCTTATTGATGCGGTAGCCGTGATTGACGGGTTAAAAAGCGAGCAGATCAGTTACCTTGGCCTTGATGTCTACGAGGAAGAGGCCGACCTTTTCTTTGAGGACCTCTCCGAGAAAGTGATACAGGATGATATTTTTATGCGGCTTCTATCTTTCAATAATGTGCTGATAACCGGCCACCAGGCATTTTTTACCAGCAATGCGCTGCATAAAATAGCAGAGATTACCCTGGAGAACATTGCGGCCTTTGCTGCCAATGCCAGCCTGAATGAAGTAAAGAGCGCACAACAGGCTTAGCCAAGGATGCTATAGGAAGGAAGAACATATAGAGCATGGTGTAGATTGATCTCCGGGTTCCCTCAGTTTCCCTCCCGGTCATAGGCGTGCACCCGCACGTCGTCTGTGGTCATGTCTTTGGCCTCGGTGCCAAAGTAAAGCTCGTTGCCACGTGGCGTGTCATATATGCGTGTCTTCCTTTTCAGGCCAGCTACTTCAGAACTGTCGGCAATGGTGTCTTCGCCTAAGCCCCCATATATGTTAACCAGGATTCCGTCCTGCACACTTCCCTTCACCTCAAAGGAATCGTCGCCTGCCAGCCCGTGCAGCGTAATCTGCTTCGTGTCTTTCCTGTTGAAAACGCGGTGGTAAAATCGCCTGCCTTTTCTATGGTTGTCCAGTTTCCGGTACACGCTTATTTCAGTTTGCAAATTGTCGAGTCGGTTAACCAGGAAATGCTCGGCAGCATCTGTACCCGGAATGGTTACCTCTTCAGCCAGAATCCTGTACATCTTTTCGGCAATTTCAGGCAATTTATCGCGGCGGCTTTTCAGGTTATCCGCCAAATCTTCCCCCAACTGCTTATAAACAGGCGCCGGAAGCCGTCGAACTGCCCGCTCGATCACTGCGTCTGTTAGCGCAGCTTGCATGTTGCCGGCTATCTGTAGCCATTCAGGCAAGCTCAAGGCATGTAATAAACGCGCATCCATAAACTCGGAGTTGATCATATAGGCCTGCACATCGTCAAAATCCTCATCAAAGCTATGAAATTTGCGTACGACAAACTTACTCGTGGCGATAGCCGGTATCAGGCCATCATTCATCTTCAGGAACACCTGATCCCTGTCTTTGGGAATGGGGTAGTAAATAGTCTCGCTGCCATTTTTTTCCACCGCCCATTCCCATTGTCCCTTGTGCCGGTCCCAATCCCCCACGAGCAGGTCCAGGAGCCGGGCACGCGCAAAGGCTTCCTGGTTGAAGTGGTGCGTGTTGTGCTCGAAGCGGTTCAGCAAGGCATCGTCAGAGTCGGCAAAATCTACGGCAGCGCCGAAGGAGGGCAGGAGGTCTGCGGGACTCTCAAACTTGTCCTGCAGCAGAAACAGCTTTCCCTGCACTGCGGGCGCATACTCGCCGAAGCTTGTATCTGACGGGGATATATAATAAATGCTGGAGTTGCCGTGATAGACATCGGCTGCCTCTGCCAGCGCGGGTACAACCAGCGCCCCATACGGGTTGGCGGCAGAAGTCTGGTCGCGCACGATGTTGGCGGCAAACGTTTTTCGCCAGAAGGGGCTCAATACTTCCAGCGGGTCTTTGTCGAGGGAGCGCAGGGCGTAGAGGCGGCCCAGGCTGTCCTGCAGCGTAAAGCTGGTGGTCTGGAAGCCGCCTCCTTTTTCCTCCACTGTCAGCCCCCCGTAAAGCGAGTCCAGGTGGAGCACGGGAACCTTGACAGGGGTGGTCCAGACCGTACGGTTATGGTCGCCCCAAAAGAAGCGGTGAAAGCCGCTCCGGTCGTAATGGCGCCCTGCCACTGCCCATACACTATCCTGTCCAGCAGGAGCGTTCCCGTCCAGTTCAGCTGCTGTAGCCCGTGCGTCTTCCTGGAAAAAATCATGATCGACGCAGCTGCTGAGGCACAGGCTGCACAACAGCAGCATCAACCATTGCCTATGATTTTGTGGTACCAGTACTCTCAATATAAAGGGGGAAAGGTTATAAAACATAAAAGCGAAACATACCGTCTTACCTGGCACGTTTCGCTTTTAACGCAGCATTCCCCGGCTAGTTAGCGGTTATTTTTATAGTAGTTGATCAGGCCAGTCGTGGAGCTGTCGTGTGTGGCCTTGGCATCGCCCAATAGTTCCGGTTCGATGGCACCGGCCAGCTGTTTGCCAAGCTCCACCCCCCACTGGTCAAAGCTGTACACATTCCAGATAACGCCTTGCACAAAGGTTTTATGCTCGTACATGGCAACGAGCTTGCCCAGGGTATAGGGGGTCAGGTGCTTAAACATGATGGACGTGGAGGGCTTGTTGCCTTCAAACACTTTATGCGGCACCAGTTGCTCCAGTTCTTCGCTGCCCAGGTTTTTGGATCGCAGCTCTTCTCTTACCTCAGCTTCTGTCTTGCCTTTCATCAGGGCTTCTGTCTGCGCGAAGAAGTTCGAGAGCAGCAAGGCATGGTGCTGCCCCAGCGGGTTATGGCTCTGTGCCGGCGCGATGAAATCAGAAGGGATGAGCACAGTGCCCTGGTGAATGAGCTGAAAAAAGGAGTGCTGGCTGTTGGTGCCGGCTGCGCCCCATATAACGGGTTGCGTCTGGTAATCGACGCGCTTGCCATTCCGGTCGGTGCTCTTGCCGTTACTCTCCATCATCAGCTGCTGCAGGTAGTCGGGCAGCAGGCGCAGGTATTGGTCATAGGGAAGTACGGCGTGTGTCTGGCAGCCGAAGAAGTTGGTGTACCAGATGCTCAGCAGTGCCAGCTGCACCGGAATGTTCTGGCGGAGCGGCGCCTCCCTAAAGTGCTTGTCCATGGCTTCGGCGCCCTTTAGCAATTCCTCGAACTTGTCGTACCCCACGGCACAGGCGATGGAAAGCCCGATGGCGGACCACAGCGAGAAGCGGCCCCCGACCCAGTCCCAGAAACGGAACGTATTCTCTTGTGCAATTCCGAATTCCACCACCGCCTCCACATTGGTGGAGAGCGCCACAAAGTGCTTTTTGATATGCTCCTTGTCAGCAGCTTTTTTTAGGAACCACTCCCGGGCGGTTTTCGCGTTGGTGATGGTTTCTTTGGTGGTGAAAGTTTTGGATGCGATAATAAAAAGCGTGGTCTCAGGGTCGAGGTGGCGCAGCGTCTCGGCGGCGTCGGTGCCGTCTACGTTGGAGACAAAGCTGATTCGCAGATCCTCTTTCTGATAGCTCTTCAGCGCCTCGCACACCATCTGCGGCCCCAGGTCGGAGCCGCCGATGCCGATGTTCACGATGTGCGAGATCGGCTTGCCTGTGTAGCCCAGCCATGCGCCGCTGTGCAGCTTCTCGCAGAATACTTTCATCTGCTGCTGCACACTGCGCACTTCTTCCAAGATGTTTTCGCCCGCTACCTCCAGGCTTTCATCGGTGAAGTTGCGGAGCGCCGTATGGAGTACCGCTCTCCCTTCTGTGGCGTTGATGGGCTCTCCCCGGAACATTTCCTCGATTGCAGCAGGCAAGGCCAGTTCCTCCGCCAGGTCTGTGAGCAGTTGCATGGTCTCTTCCGTCACGCGGTTCTTGGAGAGGTCAACCAGCATGTCCTCCAGGTGCAGCGAGAATTTCTCGAAACGCTGCGGGTCCTGCGCAAACAGCTCCCGCAGGTGCTTCGGCGCGAGTTCATGATAATGTTCTTCCAGTTTTTGCCAGGCTTTGGCTTCTATTGGCGAGTTGTTTTTCTGCATGGTGTTTTTCCCTTAGGGGCTCCCGGCTTTCCTGTAATCAGTGGGCGCTGCAGGAAAGCCGGTATCCGTTCAATGATTAGGTGTGTCTTAAGCTGACGTTATTTTAAGCTCAAAATTAGAAATTAATAATGTTTGACGGAAAACTTTCCGTAATCAATAACAGGAATTTATTTTAAATTAACATCATCATACATAATCAGCTTGTTTCACAGAATCGTTTTTGTCTATCCCATAAAAGCTCTTTTTATTTCCCGGACAGGGAGCACTGGCACAAATGAGGACAAAGAAGGCGTATATAGGACGGTGGCTCCCGGGCTGATGGACTTACAGCAGGTTATTGCCATTGTTTTGATTTGATATATGTAAAGCAAAGCAGGCGCCATGGAAATAGAACAAAAATACCCATACCACAGCCTTCGGGCAGAGGAAGCGCTTGAGAAACTGCAGTCGCGGGCAAGCGGACTGACGGATGAGGAGGCACAGCTGCGTCTGGAGGAAATCGGTCCCAATGAACTGACCGGGACCGAGGGCATGAACCCCCTGCTACTGTTCCTGAAGCAGTTCAAAGACTTCCTGATCCTGATCCTATTTATTGCGGCTGGTGTGGCCTGGTACGCCGGGCATATGGTGGATGTGTATGTGATCATGGGCGTGATCATGTTCAACGCCGTGCTGGGCTTCTTTCAGGAGTACCGCGCAGAGAAAGCCATACAGGCACTCAAAAGCATGATAAAGCAGGAGGCCACCGTGCGGCGGGGCGGGAAAGCAAAAAAAATCGAGGCCCGCGAACTGGTGCCGGGCGATGTGATCATCCTGGAGGAAGGAGACAGCATCCCGGCAGATTCCAGGCTGCTGCAAGCCAAAAACCTGCAGACCGTTGAAGCCTCTCTCACGGGGGAGTCGCTGCCCGTGACCAAAAAAGTTACACCGCTGGAGGAGAAGGTGCATATGGGCGACCGCACCAACATGATCTGGAAAGGCACCCATGTGGCACGCGGCACGGCGCAGGCTGTGGTGGCCGCGACTGGCCCCCATACGGAATTAGGCAAAATCTCGTCCTCACTGGGCGAGATAAAAGTAACTACCACCAATTTCCGCAAGAAAACGGACCGCCTTGGCAAACAGATGGCGGTGATCTCCATCCTCACCTCGCTCGTGGTATTCGTGCTGGGTTATTTCCTTCGGGATTATCCTTTTGAGGAGGTGCTGCTGGTAACCGTGGCAACGCTGGTGTCTTCTATCCCCGAGGGCCTGCCTGCCGTCATATCCATCGTACTGGCCATCGGGGCAAAGCGCATGGCGCGCCAGCATGCAATCATCCGCAAATTCTCCGCAACGGAAATGCTGGGGTCTGTCTCCGTGATCATGACGGACAAGACCGGCACCCTGACCAAAAGCATCCTGACAGTAAAGCGCATTTTCCTCGGCGACGGGTCGGAATACGCGGTAACCGGCACGGGCTATGCTGTGGAAGGCGGCCTTACTCAAAATGAACAGGAGGTGAACCCATCAGACAGCCCTGTGCTGCGCCAGCTTCTCCTGATTGCGGGTGCCTGTAACAACGCGAAGCTTGGGGAGCAGCCGGGTGAAGGGAAGGAGGGGGCCGAGAAGGGAGAGCCAAGCGTGATGGGAGACCCCACAGAGGTGGCGCTCCTGGTGCTGGCAAAGAAAATAACGACAAAAAATGAGGGCCTCCTGCCCGAGGTGCGGCAAATTGATGACCTGCCTTTCAGCTCAGAGCAGAAATTCAGGGGATTGCTGGCCGAGGTGGAGGGGCAACGGGTGCTCATGGCGGTGGGTGCCCCTGAAAAGATCCTGAAGCTTAGCACCAGTATCCTGACGGCTGAAGGCCCACAGGATTTGACAGATGAGCTGCGGCAAGAAGTGTGGGAGAAGATGGACAGCTGGGCGGAAGAGGCTATGCGGGTGCTGGCGCTTGCTTATCGCCCCTCCGACGGTACCTCAGAAGAGGCCGTGGCAGATGATGTGCGGGACCTGGTGTGGGTAGGGATCACAGGCATCGTGGACCCGCCCCGGAAAGGGGTGCCAGAGGCTGTGGCCGCTTGCCGTTCGGCGGGCATACGCGTAATGATGGTGACAGGCGACCACAAGAAAACCGGTGCGGCCATTGCACGCGAAGTGGGGATACTAGACGGGCTGGCCAACGATACAAGCTACGGTGATGCACTGCAGGAGGACGAACTGGAGGTGGACGATCAGGAGTTCAGCAGGATGGTGGATCAGGTATCCGTGTTTACGCGGGTAAGCCCGAACACGAAGCTGCGCATTGCCGAGACACTGCAGGACAAGGGGCACCTGATTGCCATGACAGGCGACGGCGTGAACGATGCACCTGCCCTGAAAAGGGCCGATGTTGGGATTGCCATGGGCATCCGGGGCACTGACGTGGCCAAAGACGCTGCCCAGATCGTGCTGTCGGACGACAATTTCGCCACCATCGTGCGGGCGATACAGGAAGGAAGGATCGTGTTCCAGAACGTGCGGCAGACCAGTTATTTCCTCCTGACCACGAACTTTGCCGCGGTTGCCGTTTTCATCGTGGCCATTGCCATCGGCTGGCCTTTCCCGCTCACGGCCACACAAATCCTGTGGGTAAACCTAGTGACCGACGGTGTAATGGAACTTGGGCTTGCCACAGAGCGCGGCCACGGCGACATCATGAAACAGAAGCCGGTGCCCCGCGACGCCAGCATCTTGGACAGAGAAGTCGTACCCTATATCCTGCTGATGAGCAGCATCATGCTGGGGCTGGCTTTAGGCGCGTTTGCGTACTACCTCCCGCAGGGTGAGGAGACAGCACGCACCGCCGTGTTCCTGGTAGTGGCCATGACACAGGTTTTTAATACGTTTAACATGCGCTCCCTGGAGCGTTCCGTCTTCTCGATCGGCCTGTTCAGCAACAAATACGTGAACATTGCATTTGTAGTGTCTTTGTCCCTGCAACTGGTCGTGATCTACACGCCCCTTCTGAGTGGGCTGTTCCGTTTTGAGGAACTGCCTCTTGTTGACCTGTTGGTGCTCCTGGGTTTATCCAGCCTCGTTATATGGGGGGCGGAGGTATATAAGTACTTCCGGTTTGGGAGGAAGCAGGCCCGGGAGCAAAAATAATATATTGTGAGCAGCTCATTGCGGATTGAAACCCAACTGAAATTAAGCAGGCGGGAATGCGGCATTTAGATAGGTGTTTTATTATATTTGATGGGGACGAAAAGTTTTTCAGGGCTGGTAGGAGTTGCTATATATAACCGGAGTCATTTCCCGAATTTCTATATAAGGTGGCAACTATTATCCCGGGATGGTGTAAGGAATGAAAACGGATGCTACAGAAATATTTCACCCGGTGTACGTATACAAAATTATAGGGAACGCAGCCACCGCCTGAACGGTGAGGAGGTCTCCTTATATGGCAGCGACATGGCTATGACCGGGCAGTTTGCCTATATGCGCCACCTCTGCCTGCACAACCCGTGAAACTGCTGTGATTAAGACAGCATTAACCATTGTAAGAACAAAATATAAACTATAATGAGCGATCTGAATAAGCTTATCAAGGAAAAAAACATTAAGGCCCTGATCATGGACATGGATGGGGTGATCACCAACACCGCCGTGCTACACGCGGAGGCATGGAAAACGCTGTGCGACTCCTACCTCAAACAGCGCAGCGAACAGGACGGCAAAACGTATAAGCCTTTCGATTTCATGGAGGACTATCGCAATTACGTAGACGGGGTGCCGCGTCTGGAGGCCATGCGCAACTTCATGGAGTCACGCGGAATCGATCTGCCGCAGGGAGAGCCGGAGGATGACGCCAACGAAAACACGATCGTGGGGCTTGGCGAGCGGAAAGACCTTTATTTTCATGAGTTGCTGAAGCAAAACGGTGTTGTCGTATTTGACGGAGCTGTGCAGTGGGTGAAAGAAAAGCAGCAGGAAGGCTTAAAAACAGCCATTGTCTCCGCCAGCCGCAACTGCCTCACCATTATACGCCGCGCAAACCTTGAGAAACTGTTTGAGGTGCGGGTGGACAAAGTCGTTTCGAATGAGTTGGGCCTGCAGAACAAGCCTGCCCCGGATATATACCTGGAGGCAGCACGCCAGTTAGGCGTGGAGCCACAGGAAGCCGCTGTGTTTGAGGATGCCGCTGCCGGTATAGAGGGAGCGAAAGCTGGCCATTTCGGGCTGGTTGTCGGTGTAGATCACGGCGCCCGCAAAGAGGTGCTGGAGACGAAAGGGGCTGATCTTGTGATTCAGGGCTTTACGCCTTACCTGCAGGCACAGGACATCACAGCTTAAACTCATCCACAACCTATCGCCCAGCATTTACAGCAGACTGAACCTGTTCACTAGTATAGACAAGGCCTCTTCAATAAAGAGGCCTTGTTAGTTTTAAACACTAGTGGCTCTTGCTTTTTGAAATAATTGGCAGGGAAGAAGAGGACAAAGAGTAGGACCAAGAAACAACTTAAAGCAGTTGAAAGAGGTACTATTTACAAAGGTACTGACAGTGATAAATTTTGCCGGCGATGCTGATGACTTCTGATCCGTTAGCGCGGTTACTTAAAGAGAAAAATATTAAAGCCCTGATTCTGGATATGGATGGGGTGATTACGCAAACGGCTAAACTACATGCCGCAGCCTGGAAGCGGATGTTTGATGACTACCTGCTGCAACGTGGCAAGGAGGAGGGAAAGATATATGAACCGCTGCAGATTGCCACAGATTACAGGCAGTATATAGACGGCATCCCGCGCTACGACGGGGTGCGCAATTTCCTGACCTCCCGAGGGATCGTGTTGCCAGAGGGAGCAGCGGCGGATGTGCCCGGCACTGAAACAGTGGCTGGTTTGGGTAATCGTAAAAACCTGTATTTCCAGGAACTGGTGCAGCAGGGCGGAGTAGAAGCATATGCCGACACCGTGCTTTTTCTGAAACAAAAAAAAGCGCAGGGCTTCCGCACGGCAGTGATATCTGCAAGCAGGAACTGCCAGGCAATACTGGCAGCAGCACAGCTGGAGGAACTTTTTGAGGTGCGGGTAGACGGCGTCGTGGCGGCTGAACTCGGGCTGAAGGGGAAACCAGCCCCCGACATTTTTCTGGAGGCTGCGCGGCAACTGGGGGTGCCTGTCCATGAGTCGGCTGTTTTTGAGGATGCCATCTCAGGGGTACTGGCAGGCAAGGCGGGTGGATTCCCTCTGGTGGTGGGCATCAACAGAACAGGCCAAGCAAAAGAATTAACCGAACACGGTGCCGATCTGGTGCTGGATAAATTTCCTACAGAATAAATACTTATGAAAAACCAACCAAACTCTTTCGCTCAGAGATACGAGGCAAAAGACCTTCCCTCTGCCCTGGCAGATGTGGCGAAGCTGATAAACGGTAAAAAGCCGGCTGTTTTTCTGGACTATGACGGCTGCCTGAGCCCCATTGTGAAAGACCCTGACAAAGCCGTGATGACGGAGGAGATGCGCGATACCCTGCGTCGGCTCGCTGATGTCTGCAGCGTCGCTGTGGTCAGCGGGCGCGACCGCGCCAACGTCGAGAAACTGGTGCAACTGGATAACCTGTATTATGCCGGCTCCCACGGCTTTGATATCTCCGGACCCAACAACATGCACACCGAGCCTGGAGGGGCTAAAGAAGCCATTCCTGCCCTCGACAAGGCAAATATAACGCTGGACGAGCGCCTGAAGGACGTGGAGGGGGTGCTGGTGGAGCGGAAGCGCTATGCCATCGCCGTGCATTACCGCAACGTGCCCGAGGACCAGGTAAATCGCGTGCTGCAGGTAACAGAGGAGGTGATTGCCCAGCATCCGGAGCTGAAGAAAGGCCCCGGGAAGAAAATCATGGAGCTGAAGCCGAACCTCGACTGGCATAAAGGCAAGGCGGTGCTTTGGCTGATGGAGGAGCTAGACCTGAACCAGCCGGACATTCTGCCGATCTACATCGGGGATGATATCACGGATGAGGACGCTTTTGCCACTTTGCAGGGCCAGGGCATCGGCGTGATGGTTGGGGAGCACGATGAGCAGACTGCTGCAGAGTACCGCCTCGAGGATGTGGACGAAGTACAGGTATTTCTGGAGGCGCTGACACAAACTATTAAGAAACAGCCGCATGTATGACTGGAAAATCATATATGAAAACTGGGTGCCGGAAGAGCAGCCGCTGCGGGAAGCGCTCTGTACCTTAGGAAATGGATACATCGCCACCCGCGGGGCCTTTGAAGAAACCACAGCCGACGAGAAAGTGCACTACCCGGGCACTTACCTGGCAGGCGGGTATAACAGGCTGATGTCTGAGGTGGCGGATCGGAAGATCGAGAACGAAGACCTCGTGAACTGCCCCAACTGGCTGCCCCTTACATTCCGGCATAAAGACGCTGAGGAGTGGTTTGATCTGGAGAAGGCGGAGCTGATCAGCTTTCGGCAGGAGCTGGATATGAAGCAAGGGCTACTGGAGCGAAGAATGCACTTCAGGGATAGCGCGGGCCGTGAGACCTCACTCCACAGCCGGCGCTTGCTGAGCATGGCGAATCCGCATGTGGCGGCGCTGGAGTGGGAACTGACGCCGATTAACTGGTCCGGCAGAATCGAAATTAAGAGCGCGCTGGATGGCCGTGTGATTAACAGCGGCGTGGCGCGGTACCGTGCACTCGCCAGCAAGCATCACGAACCGCTGCAACAGGGGCATCAGAACGATCATATCGTCTTTCTGGAAGTGCAAACGATCCAGTCTAAACTGCTTATGGCCCAGGCTGCCCGCACGCGGGTATATATACAGCCGGATGGTCAGTCAGTAAATTATTCCACGCAGCAAGAGCAGGGGTATATAGCCCAGCTTTTTGATGTCGCTTGCGAGCAGCGGCAGCCTGTGCGCGTGGAGAAGGTCGTGCAAATCCATACCTCCCGCGACAAGGCGATCACGGAGCCACTGCAGGAGGCCTGCAAGAACATAGAAAGGCAAGGCAGCTTTTTACACCTGCTCGAGCAGCACAAACGCGCCTGGCAGCGTCTCTGGAATCGCTGTGACCTGATGATTGCCTGCAATAACCAGGCGCAGGATATTCTGAGACTGCACATCTTTCACCTGTTGCAAACAGTTTCGTCAAACACCATCGGCATGGATGTGGGCGTGCCTGCCCGGGGGCTGCACGGAGAAGCGTACCGGGGCCATATTTTTTGGGACGAGCTGTTCATCTTTCCTTTTCTGAACCTCCGCTTACCAGAATTAACGCGCGAGCTGCTGCTTTACCGTTACCGGCGTATGCCCGAGGCTATATTTGCCGCTTCGCAAGCAGGGTACCGTGGCGCTATGTTTCCGTGGCAGAGCGGCAGCAACGGTCGCGAGGAGAGCCAGGTCATCCACCTGAACCCCAAGTCTGGGCGCTGGCTCGCGGACCATACCTACCTGCAGCGGCACATCAGTGCGGCCATCGCCTACAACGTCTGGCAATATTACCAGGCAACGGAAGACATGGAGTTCATGACGTTCGTGGGTGCTGAAATGATTTTCAACATTGCCCAGTTCTGGTCTACCATCGCGGTGCTGAACAAGGAAAGCGGCCGGTATGAGATACACAAAGTGGTGGGGCCGGATGAATACCACACGGATTACCCGGATTCTGAGGAGTCAGGTCTGAAGAATAACGCCTATACCAATATCATGGCCGTTTGGGTGATCCAGCGTGCGCTCCAGCTTTTCCAGATGATTGACGACTCGCGCCTCGGAGAGCTCTTCCAGAAGCGGAATATCTCTGATGCCGACATCGAACGCTGGCGTGACATCAGCCTCAGAATGTACGTGCCCTTCATCGGGCAGAGCAACATCATCGCCCAGTTCGACGGCTATGAGCAGCTGAAGGAGTTTCCGTGGGAAGTGTACAAGAAAAAATACGGCGAAGCTATGCGGCTGGACCGCATTCTGGAAAGTGAGGGCGATAACGTGAACCGGTACAAAGCGAGTAAGCAGGCTGATGTGCTAATGCTTTTCTACCTGTTCTCCTCTGAGGAACTCCTGCATATATTCGAGCTCCTGCAATATGACTTCAAAGCGGAAAGCATCCCAGAGAACGTGGCCTACTATTCACAGCGCACCTCGCATGGCTCCACCCTCAGTAAGATTGTGCACTCGTGGGTACTGGCCCGCTCTGATCGCAAGCGAGCCTGGAATAATTTTCAGACAGCATTGATGAGCGATGTAGAGGATATTCAGGGAGGCACCACCGCAGAGGGGATCCATTTGGGGGCAATGGCAGGTACTGTAGACCTGGTGCAACGAAGTTTTACAGGTTTAGAGATACGCGACAACGTGCTATGGCTAAATCCCGTTCTACCAGAGGAAATCAGCTGTCTGGAATTTCAGCTGCGATACCGCGGCCATTGGATCTCCTTGAAAGTTACCCACGAGAAAGTTTTAATCAGTGTTGACAAAGGCTGGTTCAAAGAGGTGTTGATCGGTGTAAAGGGAAAGGTGTACACCTTCACGACGGGAGACCGGAAGGAGTTCGAAATCAGCTAACGAAGAAATGTAAGAGCCGCAGCCTGTTTCCATTTTCGGATTTCAGCAAAACGGCATTGATTTATATATAACTAACGAATGAACGAGATCATCACCATCACACTTAACCCCGCTTTAGATAAAAGCACCTATGTGAAGCATGTGCAGCCGGAGAAAAAGATGCGCTGCAAAAACCCCTTTTATGAGCCGGGCGGTGGCGGCGTGAATGTGTCACGCGCCATCAAAAAACTGGGCGGAAATTCCTGTGCCTGGTTACTGGCGGGCGGGCCTTCAGGAGAAAAGCTCTGCGAGCTGCTTCAGAAAGAAGGTGTGCATTTCAAAACTGTAAAAATCAAGAACTGGACCCGTGAGAACCTGATGGTGATGGAGGAGAACTCTGGCAACCAGTTCCGTTTTGGCATGCCGGGCCCCGAGGTGGCTGAAGAGGAGTGGCGTCAAGTTTTGAACTGGCTGGAGGAAATGGCAGACGAAGAGCTGCCCAAATACGTCGTGGCCAGCGGAAGCCTCCCCCCGGGTGTACCGGACGACTTTTACCTGCAGGTGGCGGAAATCGCCAACCGCCGGGGCTTTCGCCTGATCGTGGATACCTCGGGCAAGGCGCTGGTAAAAGCGGCAGGGGAGGGTGTGTACCTGCTGAAGCCCAACATGCAGGAACTGCCTACCCTGGTCGGGAAAGAGGAGGTTTCGGCGCTGGAGCAGGAACAGATCGCAAAACAGGTGGTGAGCGAGGGCAAATGCCAGGTGCTGGTTGTTTCACTGGGGCCGCGCGGGGCCATGCTCGTCAGCAAGGACGGGCATGTCAGCTATATCGTGTCGCCTGCCGTGAAGCAGCAGAGCGCCGTGGGGGCCGGCGACAGCATGGTGGCCGGCATGGTGCTTAGCCTGATAAGAGGCTGCAGCCTGGATGAGGTGGTGCGGTACGGTGTGGCAGCCGGCACAGCTGCCACCATGACGCCAGGGTCTGAACTCTGTAAGAGGGAAGACACAGAGGAAATCTACAAGTGGCTTTTAGAGCACAAGTAGCCTGAACAATCAGATGTACCTGTAGTAAAGAGGGAGGCAAAACAGATATAGGTTCATTAGAAGAAACAGTCCTATATAAAACAGAAAAGGTGGAGCCAAGCTCCACCTTTTCTGTTTTATATAGGACTGTAGAATTAAGCGTTGCGATTGATCGCGTTCAGGTCTGTGAAAGCCTCTTTTAAACGGGTAATGAAAGTCTTCTCGCCTTCACGCAGCCATACACGCGGGTCATAAAACTTCTTGTTCGGAGAATCCTCTCCCTCCGGATTGCCGATCTGTGTCTGCAGGTAATCTTTCTTGGCGTCTATATAGTCACGGATACCTTCTAAAAATGCCCACTGCATATCCGTGTCAATGTTCATTTTTACGGCGCCGTACTCGATCGCTTCCGTGATCTTCGCCTTTTCAGAGCCGGAGCCGCCATGGAACACAAAGTTCACCGGGTTCGGTCCTTTACCGTACTTCTCCTGGATAAACTGCTGTGAGTTCTTCAGGATCTCAGGGCGCAGCTCTACGTTACCGGGCTTGTATACGCCGTGCACATTGCCAAACGCAGCCGCAATGGTAAAGCGGTCGCTGATTTTATTCAGCTCCTCATAGGCAAGGGCCACTTCTTCCGGCTGCGTATATAGGCGGGCGCTGTCTACATCAGAGTTGTCCACCCCGTCTTCTTCGCCGCCAGTTACGCCAAGCTCAATCTCTACCGTCATGCCGATCTTGTTCATGCGCTCGAGGTATTTGGCGCAGGTTTCGATGTTTTCCTGGATGTGCTCTTCGGAGAGGTCCAGCATGTGCGAGCTGAACAGCGGCTTGCCGTGCTCCTGGAAGTATTTTTCACCTGCATCCAGCAGACCGTCTATCCAGGGCAGGAGCTTCTTGGCGGCATGATCCGTGTGCAGGATCACAGGAACGCCGTAAGCCTCTGCCATGATGTGCACGTGGTGCGCACCTGAAACAGCGCCGGCGATAGCGGACTTCTGCAACTCATTTGCCAGCCCCTTGCCGGCATAGAACTGCGCACCGCTGTGCGAGAACTGCACAATCACAGGAGAATTCACCTCTCTTGCCGTTTCCAGCACAGCATTGATAGAGTTTGTGCCGATGACGTTTACTGCCGGTAAGGCAAAGTTATTTTCATTGGCATACTTGAACAGTTCTGTTACTTCTTCCCCGTACAATACGCCAGCTCTGAATCTTTTTTTTGTTTCGCTCACAGTTTATAATGATTAAAGTTTTGACATTTTCAATTGATCCTATTCTTTCTTACGATGCTGCTAAGGAATCAACTACCCGTAAATTTACTATATAGTTTAGAATTAAGGAAATCAGCCCCTGATTTATATTAACGGCAGCTGCCACCTGCCGGTAAGGAGGGTTTATATATAACTGCAAAGCGGCTTCTGTCTGAAAACATTTGAACTACTCTTTAGCGGTTTTACCGCCAACGCAATTAGGAGACGCTGTCATTCGGATGGGCTGTCTCTGGTGATATCGCGGAAGACTCTGATAAAGTACCAGAGAGTGTCTTTCTTTAAGGGGCTTGTACCCATCATAGGTTCTACGAGCGTAGGCGTTGCTAAGGGGCAAGGTGGTTTTTCAGGTCGGATATAGTGCGGATGTTAAGTTTCGCCGCCTGCTCCTCTCGCATCATCAACGCATACGTGTTGTTAAAGCCCAGGGGCGGCAGCCATATGATATGGTACTTCTCCTTAAACTGCCCCGCGACATACTTATATACAGCGTTGTTGTCTGCTGACAAAGTTGTTGCCAAGGCCGGAGGCGTGTTCAGAATCACCTGCAGGCCGGTGCCGGTGTACTCGGGGTATATGTCTATTTCGCCTGCCGCCAGTGCATCGAAGCAGATCTTAGTGCCGCCTAACCCGGTTTGCGCCGTCACCTGCAGGTCGGTGTAGCCCCGGATCAGTTGGGTGAGCATTTCGGTGAGAATGTATTGCTCGGTAAAGATTTTGGAGCCCAGCCGGATGGTTTCGCCTGCCCCGTTGCGCGAGGGCCGCCACAGTCCCCGATGCTGCAGGAACCGCTGCGCCACCTGCTCCGGCGATTCCTTTTCAAAATCGACCTGGTAATTGAGGGCTGTCATCGTGGAATCGTTGATGGTGCCGCTTAGCATGTGGAGCACCTCCAGCAGTTCCGGGTGTTGTGCCAGTACCGGCTCGCGTGCCATGAAGGCCGCATAATAGGGTGGGAAAGAAAGTTGGTCGTCTTCCAGCACCCGCAGCTTGTATGTTTTGATTTTGCCGTCTGTGGAGTAGCCGTCTATCACATCCACGTCTCCCTCATATACTGCCTTATATACCAGCGCAGGCGCCATGATCACGGTATTGAGCTTGAGTCCGTATGTAGCTTTCAGCCCGGGATAACCATCGGCGCGGCCGGCAAACTCCGGGCTGAGACCCGCCTCAAATTTGTCTTTGTTCGGCAACAGGTAAAATGAGGAAAGCGCCGGTAATCCCAGGAAAAGCAACAGCGAAACCGGGCGCAGGAAATGCAGCCGCATATGTTGCAGGCGTGCAAGCAGAAAATCCACAAGCACGGCCAGCAGGGCAGCCGGGATTGCGCCGGCCAGGATCATGGGGGTGTTGTTCAGGGCAATACCCCCGAAGATGAACTCACCCAAGCCCCCCGCCGCTATATAAGCCGCCAGCGTGGCCACGCCCACATTCAGCACCGCAGCGGTGCGGATACCGGCAAAGAGCACCGGTAGCGCTAGTGGCAACTCCACCCGCGTCAGCAGCTGCCAGTCGGTCATGCCCATGCCGCGGGCAGCTTCCTTCACCGTCGCATCGACCTGTGTTACCCCCGTAAAAGCATTGCGGATGATGGGTAGCAGCGAGTACAGGAATAGTGCAAATATTGCGGGCTCCGGTCCAATGCCCAGCACCGGGATCAGGAAGCCGAGCAATGCGATGCTCGGGATGGTTTGCAGAATACCCGCCACCCCCAGCACGGCCCCGGCTGCTTTTTTATAGCGCGTGATGAGCAGGCCCAGGGGCAGCCCGATCAGCACCGCCAGCCCAAGGGATATAAACGTAAGGCCGATATGCTCAAGTGCCTGCTCCAGCAACTTCCCGGCCTGCAGCTGTAAAAAAGCCCAAAGGTCCTGCAGGAGTGTCATAAGCGCAAGGTAGGAGTGAGCCGGGCTACTGCGGACAGCAGCTCTGAAACGGAAGCGGACCGGGCAGGGGCATCGGTTGCAGACTGCAGAAAAAGGTCTTGCGGCTTACCCGCAGCTGACAAGCGTTGCATGGCCTCTAACACATTGGCAGTATCCGGTAAAATAATCGTGTTTGGAGCACAATCCGAAGGCGCAAGGGGTAAAAAAGGGCGGAGCTGGTGCAGGCGCAGCACCTGTAGCTGCAGCTGAAAAAGGTGCTCCTGCAGGAAGTGTGTCACGAAAGCATTGGCGGGCTGAAACACGAGCTCCTGCGGCGTGCCCAACTGCTGTACCTTTCCGGCGTCCATCAGGCAGATGCGGTCTGCCAGCTCAAAAGCCTCCTGCACGTCGTGGGTCACCAGCACTGTAGTTTTATGCAGCAGCGCCTCCAGACTTTTGAATTCACGCCGGATGTTGTTGCGCGTGATAGGGTCGAGCGCCCCGAATGGCTCATCCATCAGGATCACGGGCGGGTCCGTGACCAGGGCCCGGGCCAGCCCGACCCGTTGCTGTTGCCCGCCGCTCAGCTCGTGCGGGAATTTGAAGAGAAACTGCTCCGGAGGCAGCCCAAGCAACTCCAGCACCGCCCGCGTGCGTGCTTTCGTATCGGTTTTATCCCAGCGCAGCAGGCGCGGCACCACCGCGATATTCTCCTGTACGGTATAATGCGGAAACAGCCCGGCTCCCTGAATGACATAACCGATCTTCCGGCGCAGTTCCTCCGGCTTTTGCGATCTGATGTCTGCGCCGGCTACTTCTATATGCCCGGATGAAAGGTTCTCGAGGCGGTTGATGAGTTTAAGGGTGGTGGTTTTGCCGCAGCCGCTGGTGCCCAGCAGCACCACCGTTTCACCTTCTTTCACCTCCAGCGTCACCCCATCCACAGCGGCTGTTTCACCATATCGTTTTGTTACATTGCGGAGCCGGATCATGCTGTTTTGGTGCTGATTTATATATACTGAACCTTTTACGGAAGAAGGCCAATTTTGCTGAATGACACCCGGTGATTTAGATTAAAAGTGAAATTTCAGACATTATATTGGTTCCGTATCAAAAGTTTCCAGGGACTCTGGCGAAGCGGGCGGAAGGGGCAACCTGACGGGCAGTGGCTGGTGGTGGGCTTTATATATAACCCAAGTAGCTATATATAGCTGGTTGATTTTTTAGATCGTAAACCCACCCTGGCACCAACCTAAAGGGTATCTTCCGCAGGAGTCGTTTATTTATCTCCTTGCAGAGGTTGGGGTAGTTGATAGTTTAAGTAGGTAAATTCAAGTTGGCCTTGATCATATAACCTGAACAACGGCAGTTATGAAAACTATCTATATTGCCATACGCCCATTTATATCAAGTTAAATGTGTTAGATACCTGTTATCAGTCAAAAACAATAACCTTATCCTTGTGCTTGCTGCGCATATGGCCGCGGATGATCTGCTGGATATCCTTGTTGTCGTTGTACCGCTTGATGACGCTTTTCATGTCTTCGAAGGAGTGCGCAGCGAAGGTCTCATCCACGAAACCAAAGCCGAGGTAAGTGCCTTGCTCAACCACCACCACAGATTTCTCCCCGGGCTCACGGCCTTTGCCTATAATCACAAAACTGTTGTGCTCGAAAGTGAAAGACTCAATAGCGGCATCCACGCGCTTGTTATATTCCTCCGGGCTCTCCTGGCCGATGCAGGCGCCGTTGCACTGGTGCACCTGGTAATCGAAGCAGGCGCCGTTCGTTTTATACAAATCACAGAGTTTCTGGCAAAGGTTATACTTGCCTACTTTGTGGTACAGGAACCCTTTCGCCTTAAATTGGTTCGAAAGGGCGATGATGGGCGTCAGGCTCACATTGGCTGCTTTGTTCACGCTGCCGAAGGACAGGCGCTTATACCCGTTGCCGTCTTCATATACAAATATGCCGGTATTGAACACCGAGCGGCGCTGCTGCCGGTTATACTGCGGTTTCATCCGCTTTATCTCCGCCGACTCAAACAGCAAAGCCACCAGCTCGTTTCCCATTACCTCGTAGGTAATGTCGGCGATGCTGTTCTTAAAGTCCAGCGATTTCCGGCTCTTGTAATCGATGTTAAAGTGCTGGATGATCCGCTTTTTGATGTTGATGCTCTTGCCGACGTAAATCACCTCGCCCGCCTCGTTGTGGAAGTAGTATACGCCCGGCACCATCGGCAGCGCATCCACCTGCTCCCGGCGGATGGCCGGGGGCAGCAGCGAGGTTTTAATCTCCTCCTTCAGTACCTGCGTCGTATGATCGGCGGCCATGTTCATGTTGCCGTCCACCATCGGGCGATTAATCTTCAGGAGCTTATCAAAAAGCACGGCCGTTGCCTCGGCGTCGCCTATGGCACGGTGGCGCTGTTTTAAGTCAATGTCGATGCTTTTACAGAGCTTGCCCAGACTGTAAGAGGGCAGCCCCGGAATAAGCGAGCGGCTGAGGCGAACGGTGCAGAGCGTTTTGCGTTGGAAAGTGTAGCCCAGGTCTGCGAACTCTTTCTTTATGAAGGAATAGTCGAAGCGCACGTTGTGGGCAACAAACACTTTGCCCTCCGTAAACTCCACGATCTCCTTCGCCACCTCGTAAAACTTGGGTGCGTCCCGAACCATCTCGTCCGTTATGCCGGTCAGGTTGGAAATAAAATAGGGGATGGGGCGCTGGGGGTTGATCAGCGTATTATACTGGTCTACAATTTTCTGTCCGTCGTGGATGAAAATGGCAATTTCCGTGATTTTATCCTGAGCAGGCTGGCCGCCCGTGGTCTCAATGTCTATGATAGCGTACAAGTTGCTAATGTTTTGGGCTTCTGAATAGGAGCAGCGGCAAAAGCCGGCAGCTTCTATGCTAACCAATTTAATTAGTATTCCGTTTCAAAACGGCCGCAATGCCAAAATGCATTTAACCGCATCTCAGTCCCCGCTTTTTTTGCCGCGCCCCAGCCCGTTCAACACCTCGGAAAAGAAGCCCTTCACTTTGCCTTTGTGCTTTTTCCTGTTCACGTCATCTATGTCTGCCAGTAGGAAGCCCAGTGGCTCCAGCGGCGGGTAAGAGTCAAAGATCACCTTGAGCATCGCAATCACGGGCAGGGCCATGATCATGCCAGCGGCCCCCCATATCTCACCTCCCAGCAGCAACGCCACGATGGCCGCGAATGGGTTGATGCTCACCTTGGAGCCCACAATGAAGGGGGTGATGAAGTTGCCCTCCAGAAACTGCACAAACGCGAAAACCGCCACTACCAGGATAGCATCAAAGAGGTGGCCGGTGGTGGCCAGCGTGATCAGCGCGGGCAGCAGCGAGCCGATCAGGATGCCTATATAAGGGATAATGGTCAGGATAGAGGCGAACACGCCAAAGAAGATGGCATACTTGACGCCCAGCAGCAGCAGGCCCGCCGAGTTCAGCAGCGACACCACCACGATCACGATCATCAGACCGGAGATATAACTCTGGACTACGCGCTGGATGTCGATGATGGTATGGATCAGGCCGCCGCGCTTGTCTTTCGATACCAGCTTGAACAGGAACTGCTCCAGGTGGTCGCGGTAATAGAGCAGGCAAAACACATAGATGGGTACAACTGTGAAAGCCGCCAGGAATCCGGTTGTCAGGGAGATGGTGCTGCCCAGGAAGGTGGTGGCGATGTCCTGCAGGCTGGTGATCATGTTGCGGACGAGGTCCGTGCGGTTGGAGGGCTGGATGCCGAACCTCTCATACAAAAAGCCCTGAACGCGCATAACCAGGTCGCTGATGTTTCCGCTGATCGTATCGAGCTCTGAAGTCAGGCCCATGAGCTGCGACGACAGAAACCAGATCAGGAGCCCCAGCACCGTCACCACCAGGATGATACTGGTGATGATCGCGATGGGCCGCGGGATCCTGAATTTCTCAAGGTCGCGGTTCAGCGGAAGCAGCAGCAGGGCGAAAAGCAGCGAGAAAGCCAGGGGGGCAAAAACAGACTTGAACATCTGCAGCAGCCAGATCAGCAGGATAAGACCCAGCAGGATAATGACAGCTTTAAAATAATTAGGTAATTTTATCTCCATTTACGTGGTTCTTGCTCTTCAGGTACAGTCAGGTATTAAAGTTGCTCCCCAAAGTAAAGCAAAAGATGCGGCACACACATATATAAATTCATATCTAAGAGTGCTAATTAAATTAGTTTTTACTGGAGCGATTTTATAAAGTATATGTGAACTTCTGGGTCAAATTTAGGGTTAAATTTGCTTGGAAGCTACAGAATTTGTATATTTGACTAATAAAATTAGTATTCATGGGGGAGCTTTTCGCTTTTGCGGGGAGGCAGGAACTAATTTTGGTGTCTGGTCCCTTATAATTTTCTATATTTCCGATTGATTTTACCTCAACAACTACACTTACGCTTAAAGAATGGCAGAGTTAGCGCAAAATAACTACAACGAAGACAGTATCCGGTCGCTGGAGCCGCGCGAGCACATCCGGCTGCGCCCTGGTATGTATATCGGCAAACTGGGTGACGGGTCATCGGCGGATGACGGAATCTATATATTGGTGAAAGAGGTGGTCGATAACTCCATTGACGAGCACGTGATGGGGCATGGCAAAACCATTGAAATCAAGATTTCTGACCATAAAGTGCAGGTGCGGGACTATGGCCGTGGCATTCCGCTGGGCAAGGTGATTGACTGTGTGAGCAAGATCAACACCGGCGGCAAGTACGACAGCAAGGCTTTTCAGAAGTCGGTGGGCCTGAACGGGGTGGGTACGAAAGCGGTGAACGCGCTCTCCAGCCAGTTTCGGGTGCAGTCGGTGCGCGACGGGCAGATGAAGGTGGCTGAGTTTGAGCAGGGGGTGCTCACGCAGGACTACGACCTGCAGGAGACGAACCAGCGCAACGGCACGCTCACTTCCTTTATGCCGGACGAGGCGATCTTCAAGAACTTCCAGTTCAACCCGGATTACCTCGAGAACCAGATGTGGAACTACGTGTACCTGAACGCCGGCCTCACCATCAACTTCAACGGCAAGAAGTTCTACTCGGAGAACGGCCTGCTGGACCTGCTGCGTAACAAGGCAGACGAGGAGAGCATGCGCTACCCGATCATTCACCTGAAGGGGCAAGACATCGAAATCGCCATCACGCACGGCAACGACTACGGCGAAGAGTATTATTCTTTTGTGAACGGCCAGTACACGACCATGGGCGGTACGCACCTGGCGGCCTTCCGCGAGGCGGTGGTGAAAACAGTGCGCGATTTCTATAAAAAGGACTATGATGCGGCGGATATACGCGGCTCCATTGTGGGCGCGATCTCGCTGCGCGTGCAGGAGCCGGTGTTTGAGTCGCAGACCAAGACGAAACTGGGCTCTATTGACATGGGGCCGGAAGGCCCGGCGGTGCGCGCCTATATAAACGACTTTGTAAAGGAGCACCTCGACAATTACCTGCACAAAAACCCGGCAACAGCCGAGGCGCTGAAGAAGCGCGTGGAGCAGAGCGAGCGGGAGCGAAAGGATATGGCCGGCGTGAAAAAGCTTGCCAACCAGCGCGCCAAGAAAGCAAACCTGCACAACCGCAAGCTCCGCGACTGCCGCATGCACTTCAACGAAGACAAGCATGAAAACGCGCTGCTGTCCACGCTCTTCATCACGGAGGGCGACTCGGCCAGCGGCTCCATCACCAAGTCCCGCAACGTGGACACGGAGGCGGTATTCAGCTTGCGCGGTAAGCCGCTCAACTGCTATGGCCTGAAGAAGAAAGTGGTATATGAGAACGAGGAGTTTAACCTGCTCCAGCACGCCCTGAACATCGAGGAAGGCCTCGAAGGCCTGCGTTATAACCGCGTAGTGGTCGCCACCGATGCCGACGTGGATGGGATGCACATCCGTTTGTTGCTGCTCACGTTCTTCCTGCAGTTCTTCCCCGACCTGGTAAAGAACGGCCATGTATATATACTGGAGACGCCGCTGTTCAGGGTGCGCAACAAAAAAGAGACTATTTATTGCTACAACGAGACGGAGAAGCAGGAAGCCATCAGCAAGCTGGGCAAGCGCCCGGAGATTACCCGCTTCAAGGGGCTAGGGGAGATCTCTCCGGAAGAGTTCGGGAAGTTTATCGGCGACAACATCAAGCTGAAGCCGGTGATCCTGCACAAAGACACGACGATACAGAAAATCCTGAGCTATTACATGGGCAAGAACACGCCGGAGCGACAGGGCTTCATTATCGACAACCTGAAGATTGAGAAAGATATAGTAGAGGAATTATATGCATAACGACGAGCTGAACAACGAAGAATTAAACCACGAAGACGATCTGGAAGTCACCTTTTCTGATGGAGAAGGTGAGTTGATCCATAATGTTACCCCGGTAGCCGGCCTTTATGAAAACTGGTTCCTCGAGTATGCCTCTTATGTAATTCTGGAGCGTGCGGTGCCAGCCATCGAAGACGGCCTCAAGCCGGTGCAGCGGCGCATCCTGCACGCCATGAAAGAGATGGACGACGGCCGCTTCAACAAAGTGGCGAACGTGATCGGGCAAACCATGCAGTACCACCCGCACGGAGACGCCTCCATCGGCGATGCCATGGTGAACCTGGGGCAGAAGGATTTGCTGATCGAGACGCAGGGAAACTGGGGTGATGTGCGCACCGGCGACAGCGCGGCCGCCCCGCGTTATATTGAGGCCCGCCTCTCCAAGTTTGCGCTGGATGTGGTGTTTAACCCGCAGACGACGCAGTGGCAGCTGAGCTACGACGGCCGCAAGAACGAGCCGGTGACGCTGCCTGTGAAATTTCCGCTGCTGCTGGCGCAGGGTGTGGAGGGGATCGCTGTGGGCTTGTCCACGAAGATCATGCCGCACAACTTCCGCGAGCTGATCAAAGGCTCAATCGATGTCCTGAAAGGCCGTACCACACAGCTCCTGCCGGATTTCCCGAACGGGGGCCTGGTGGATATCACTAACTACAACGCCGGCATGCGCGGCGGAAGGATTCGTGTGCGCGCCACCATTGAGAAGGCAGATAAATCAATGCTCATCATCCGGGACGTACCTTATGGCATCACGACGACCGGATTGATGGAGTCGATCGTCAAGGCGAGCGAGAACAACAAGATCAAGATCAAGAAGGTGATCGACAACACAGCGGCTGATGTGGAGATACAGGTGCACCTGCCGCCAGGCGTGTCGCCTGACCTGACGATTGACGCGCTATATGCCTTCACCGACTGTGAAGTGGCCATCTCCCCGAACACCTGCGTGATCATCGAGGACAAGCCGCATTTCCTCAACGTGGATGAGCTGCTCCGCATCTCTACGTTCAAAACCGTGGACCTGCTGAAGCGGGAGCTGGAGATCCGCAAAGCCGAACTGGAGGACAAGTGGCATAACTCCTCGCTGGAGAAAATCTTCATTGAGAACCGCATCTACCGCGACATCGAAGAGTGTGAGACGTGGGAGGCGGTACTTAATGCGATTGACAAAGGCCTGGACCCCTACAAGCCGCTGTTGCGCCGCGAGGTGACCGAAGAGGACATCATCCGGCTGACGGAGATCAGGATCAAACGCATCTCCAAGTTCGACTCCTTTAAAGCAGACGAATATATTCGGAAACTGGAAGAGGAGATGGCTGAGGTGGACGATCACCTGGCGCACCTCATCCGCTACGCCATCTCTTACTTTGAGGGGCTGCTGAAGAAGTACGGGCAGGGGCGAGAGCGCAAGACGCAGGTGAAAACCTTTGATGTGATCAACGCGCAGAACGTGGCCATCGCCAACCAGAAGCTCTATATGAACGCCAAAGACGGCTTCATCGGTACAGGCCTGCGCAAAGATGAGTTTGTGTGCGAGTGCTCCGATATGGACGACATAATTGTATTCCGCAAAGATGGCAAATTTACAGTGACGAAGGTGGCGGAGAAGACATTTGTGGGCAAGGACATCCTCATGGCCGGGGTATATAACAAAAACGACGAGCACATGGTGTACAACATGATATACCTCGATGGCAAGTCCGGGGTGTCGTATGCCAAGCGCTTCTCCGTTAAATCCATAACACGCGATAAGGAATACGACCTGACGAAAGGGGAGAAAGGCTCCAAGGTGCATTACCTCACAGCCAACCCGAATTCTGAGTCAGAGGTGGTGACGATTACGCTAGCGCCTCAATCCACGGCACGCGTGAAGGTGCTGGACTATGATTTCGCGGAGCTGATGATCAAAGGAAAGGGCTCGAACGGGAATATAGTAACGAAGTACCCGGTGAAGAAGGTGGTGCAGAAGAGCCTGGGTGAATCAACACTTGGAGGCCGAGAAATCTTCTATGACGAGGTGATCGGGCGACTGAACACCGAAGGCCGTGGCCGCTACCTGGGCTCATTCAATACGGATGACACGATTCTGGTGGTCTATGAGGACGGCAGCTACGAACTCACCTCCTTCGATCTGGCGAACCATTACAGCGTGGAAAAGATCAAGGTGCTGCAGAAATATGATCCGGAACTAGTCATATCTGCCATCTATTATGAAGGAGACAATAAAACCTATTATGTGAAGCGTTTCAAAGTGGAGACTTCTACGGTAGGCAAGCGCTTCGCCTTCATCACGGAGACAAAAGGATCTCGCCTGGAGGCGGTTTCCACGCATCCGGAGCCGCTCGCAACCATCTCCTTCAAGCGTGACAGGCGCAGCGAGAAAGAGACGGAAAAGCTGCTGCTGAGCGAGTTTATAGATGTGAAAGGCTGGAAAGCGCTGGGCAATAAACTTAACTATTATAAGGTGCTGGACGTAACGCTGCCGAAGATGGAGTCGATTGCGCATCCGGAGGAGGAAAAGTCGAAGGGAAAGAAGACGGTTGCCAAAAAAGGTGCTGCTGCCTTACCCACTGAGTTAAAGGAACTTGCAGCAGAGGCAGCCCGTCTTAGTAATGTTCAACCTCTTGCAGCCGATCACGTAGAACCGGATACAGACGAATCCGCGGCAAAAGCTGAACTTAAACGCAAAAAGCAATTGGATCTTTTTTAGATACTAAATTACCTTATTTGCAGAAGTCCTTTTGATTCCGTAGCTTGTAGAGTGAGAGATTACGTATGAAAAGACTTTTTAGCACATTTATATTTGCAGCCACGCTCTGCATCAGTTCTCCTGCCGCTATGGCGGCAGGAGAATCTGCTGCCGGCTCCGAGCTGCTCTTGCAACAGGCCAAGCAACTCCTGAACAGTTACAAAGACAGCGAAGCGCTGCAACTGTATGAACAGGTGCTGGAGCTTGCTCCCGATAACTTCGAGGCCCTCTGCAAGGCCAGCTTTTTGCACTGCCGCATCGGTGAGCGGTTTACCGACGAGACCTCCAAGATCAACCATTACCTGAAAGCGAAGCAGTATGCGCAGCGGGCATATGCCTTGAACCCGGATGAAGCAGAGTCCAATTATGTGATGGCGCTCTCCACCGGTTGCGAGGCGATGATTTCCGGCCCGCGCCAGCGCCTGATCGACATCAACGAAGTAAAGGGCTTTGTAGATGCAGCCCTTGCGCGTGATAACCGGCACGCCGGTGCGTGGCATATCATGGGGCGCTGGTATTATAAAATGGCCAACCTCAACCTGGCAGAAAAGATCGCTTCTAAAATGCTTTTTGATGGCGTCTGCGGTGTGGCCACAAACGAGGATGCCGCGAAAGCCCTTGAAAATGCCGTTACTTTTGATCCCGGGAACATTCAGTACTATTATGAACTCGCGAGTGTGTACGCCGAAATGAAAAACTCATCTGCCTGCATCGCCACTTTGGAAAAAGCCATTTCGCTCACCTACGAGACGAAAGAGGAACTGGAACTAAGCAGGCGCTGTAAGCTAATGCTACAGCAGCAACAGAGAATATAAGTAACATACGCTATATATAAAAGCCTGCTCCCGGACCGGTGGCAGGCTTTTTGTTTTTAAGCTGCGGCAGTGCGTTGGTGTCGTTTGGTTAAAAAGTTTTAATTTAGCGTTTAAGATGTGCCTTTTAAAAATGATGCAGCCGCACACAGTGCGTTTTTCCCGCCGATTGATGATGTTGGTAGTGCCGTTGCTTTTTGCCTCTTGCAACCTGAAGGAAGGCAACAGGGAACAGATGGTGGACCTGCAGGAGGTGAAAGACGACCCGGAAGCACAACTGAAGCACCTCACGACAGCTATTGGGCAGAGTGCCGGAGACGGTAGTTTATATGCCCGCCGGGCAGTTGTGCTGCTGCGCAAGGGGCAGTTAGAGGAGGCGTTAAATGATGCCGACAAGGCTGTGAAGCTAACGGGAAACGAGCCTTCGAGTCTTTTTGTGAAGGCGCAGGCGCTGCGGGCTCTAGGCAGGCAGGAGGAGGCCTTGCCACTTGCCTTACAGGCTGAGCGGAACTCCTATCAGAGTTCTTCGCTCTATGTGCTCCTGGGCGAGTTGAACCTGCAGAAGGGACAATACGAGCAGGCGCAAATGTTTTTGATCAAGGCGCAGGAACTGGCCCCGCATGATGAGTTCGCTTTTTATTACAAAGGGCGCGTAGCGGAGGCGACCGGCGACACTGCAAGTGCGCTGAAGAACTACCGCCTTGCGCTGCAGCAGGCTCCTGCATTCATGGAGCCGATGCGGGAGCTGAGCGGTTTGCTTGTGGCCCAGAATAGGTTTGAGGAGGCCAGGCCCTATATAAACACCGCTCAAGGCCTGGCGCCAGAAGATGCGCAGCTTTGGTATTTCAGGGGCACAGTGCTGCAGGCAGCGCAAAAGCAGGATAGCGCTTTAGTAGCATATGGCAAGGCAGTTGCCCTAAATGACACCTTAACCGGTGCGCACTATTGGCTGGGGCTTCAAAAGCATAAGCTGGGGGAAAATGAGGCTGCCATCTTCCATTTGCAGAAAGCATCGCCTGCTTATGGCGGGGAGCCTAAATATCTGAGTACCCTGGCCAGCGCCTACGAGCGCAGCGGCCAAAACATCAACGCGCTGGCGGCGTATCGGCGCCTGTTGCAGGTGGCACCGAATAACACGTATGCTTATCAGGCCATCAGCCGCCTGAAAAATAAAATTGCCAAACCAAGGCCTGAAAACACGGGAGTGCAACAGGTCCAGATAGAACAATAGATAAAACATGATTAACATTACACTGCCGGACGGCTCCGTTCGCCCCTATGAGAAAGGGGTAACAAGCTTTGAGATTGCGCAGAGCATCAGCGAAGGCCTGGCGCGGAACGTGCTTGCTGCAAAAGTAAATGATACGGTATGGGACCTGTCAAGGCCCATAGACGAGGATGCAACCGTGCAACTGCTCACCTGGAATGATGATCTGGGGAAGAACACTTTCTGGCACTCCTCTGCCCACCTGTTAGCCGAGGCGCTGGAAGAACTGTTCCCGGGCATTAAATTCGGAATCGGCCCTCCCGTGGAAAACGGCTTCTACTATGATGTGGACCTGGGAGACAGGACTTTTTCACAGGACGATTTTGCGAAGGTAGAGCAGAAGATGCTGGAGTTAGCGCGAAATAAAAATGAGTTTACCCGGCGCGAAGTGTCCAAAGCGGAAGCGATAGAATACTTTACTGCGAAAGGAGATGAGTATAAACTGGACCTGATCAAGGATCTGGCCGACGGCTCCATCACTTTTTATGAGCAGGGAAAATTTGTGGATCTATGCCGTGGGCCGCACCTCCCGAACACCTCTTTTATCAAAGCCGCAAAGCTGATGAACGTGGCGGGCGCCTACTGGCGCGGTGATGAGTCAAAAAAGCAGCTAACCCGCATCTATGGCGTCACTTTCCCGAAGCAGAAGGAGCTGACGGAGTACCTGGAGCGCCTGGAAGAGGCTAAGAAGCGCGACCACCGCAAGCTGGGAAAAGAACTGGAACTGTTCGCTTTCTCTGAAAAGGTGGGCATGGGGCTGCCGCTGTGGCTGCCGAAAGGCACTTTGCTGCGGGAGCGCCTCGAGCAGTTTATGCGCAAGGCGCAGATGCGCGCGGGTTACCAGCCGGTGGTGACGCCCCACATCGGCAGCAAAGAACTCTACGTCACTTCGGGCCATTATGAAAAGTACGGGGCCGATTCGTTCCAGCCGATCAAGACGCCGAACGAAGGGGAGGAGTTTTTCCTGAAGCCAATGAACTGCCCGCACCACTGCGAGATATATAAGACGCGCCCGCGCTCTTACAAGGAACTGCCGGTGCGCCTGGCTGAGTTTGGGACGGTGTACCGTTATGAGCAGAGCGGCGAGCTGCACGGGCTAACGCGCGTGCGCGGCTTTACCCAGGACGACGCCCATATCTTCTGCCGCCCCGACCAGGTAAAGGAGGAGTTCATCAAAGTGATCGACCTGGTACTGTATGTATTCAAGGCGTTGGGCTTTGAGGATTACACCGCCCAGATCTCGCTTCGCGACCCGGAGAACAAAGGCAAATACATAGGCAGCGATGAAGCATGGGCAAAAGCGGAGACCGCCATCATTGAGGCTGCCACCGAGAAAGGCCTGCGCACTGTAACCGAACTGGGAGAGGCTGCGTTCTACGGACCTAAGCTCGACTTCATGGTGAAGGATGCTTTGGGACGCAAATGGCAACTCGGAACTATTCAGGTAGATTATAACTTACCAGAACGGTTCCAGTTGGATTACATTGGTGCCGATAACCAGAAACACCGGCCGGTGATGATTCACCGGGCACCGTTTGGCTCCCTGGAGCGCTTTGTGGCGCTG
This sequence comes from Pontibacter saemangeumensis, assembly GCF_039541895.1. Lineage (NCBI taxonomy): Bacteria > Pseudomonadati > Bacteroidota > Cytophagia > Cytophagales > Hymenobacteraceae > Pontibacter > Pontibacter saemangeumensis. The sequence goes on along the minus strand of NZ_BAABHC010000042.1, from coordinate 115,153 downwards.
CTGATCGAGCATTGCGGCGGTAATTTCCCGTTGTGGCTGAGCCCGGAGCAGTTCGCCATCCTGCCGATATCCGAGAAGTACCAGGATTTTGCGCAGGAGGTGTATGAGCGCCTGCAGCAGGATGACATCCGCGGTTTTGTGGATAACCGCGATGAGAAGATTGGCCGTAAGATACGCGACGCAGAAATGCGGAAGGTGTCCTATATGCTGATTGTGGGGGAGAAGGAGCAGGAGAATGGGACGGTGTCGGTGCGCAGGCATGGCGAAGGCGACGTCGGCACCATGCGCGTGGAGGAGTTCATCAGCTTCTTCCAGGGCAAAGTAGACGAGTTACTGAACAAATAAGCAAAGTAATTTTCATTTTAATATATAAATTGCGATATTCGCAGTCTGATTGTAAAAACTAAACTAAGGAGGCAAAACTATAGCTACTCAAAATAGGCGCTACATCCCACGAGGTAAAGTGGAGGAGCCATACAAAGTCAATGAAAAAATAACTGCCCGAGAAGTAAGGCTAGTTGGAGACAATGTAGAGCAAGGTGTGTTCTCGACAAGAGATGCACAACGCATAGCCAACGAGCAGAATCTTGACCTGGTCGAGATTTCGCCCACAGCTAATCCTCCCGTATGCCGCATCATCGACTACTCGAAATTCAAGTACGAGCAGAAGAAGAAAACGCGCGAGATGAAGGCGAAAGCCCAGAAAGTGGTGATCAAGGAGATTCGGTTTGGTCCGAACACCGATGATCACGACTTTGAGTTCAAGCTGAAGCACGCAAAAGGCTTTCTCGAGAGTGGTTTCAAAATAAAATCCTACGTCCACTTTGTGGGGCGTTCCATCGTCTTCAAGGAAAGAGGCGAGATCCTGCTGCTCAAGTTTGCGCAGGCGCTGGAGGATGTGGCGAAGGTAGAGCAACTGCCAAAGCTGGAAGGGAAAAGGATGTTCCTGATCCTGTCGCCGAAGGTGGCGCCTCCGGCCAAGAAGTAAATTTTTAAATCAATTATATACCCATGCCAAAAGTAAAAACTAAATCTGGTGCAAAGAAGCGTTTTACTTTGACAGGTACTGGCAAAATCAAGCGTAAGCACGCTTACAAAAGCCACATCCTGACTAAGAAAACGACGAAGCAGAAGCGCAACCTTACTCACATCGGCCTTGTTAGCTCAGCTGACACCGACAGAGTGAAAGCAATGCTTAACATTTAATTATTACAGGTTAATTATCAGTACGAACCCAGTGCCTGGTCTTTTAAAGATTCTATAATCACCAGTCGCTAAAACCAAAAGAAATGCCTAGATCAGTCAATGTCGTAGCAGCACGACACAGAAGAAAGAAAATAATGAAAATGGCCAAAGGTTACTTTGGCCGTCGCAAAAACGTTTGGACAGTTGCGAAAAACGCAGTTGAAAAAGGCTTGGGCTATGCCTATCGCGACAGAAAAGCAAAGAAGAGAGACTTCAGAGCGCTTTGGATCCAGCGTATCAACGCCGGTGCCCGTGAGCACGGTCTGTCTTACTCAGTGCTGATGGGAGCCCTGAAGAAGGCCAACATCGACCTGAACCGCAAGGTACTCGCTGACCTGGCGATGAACCATCCGGAAGCTTTCAAAAGCATCGTTGAGAAGGTAAAGTAATTTACTCGAACATATAGATACTGGAGGGCTTAGCGTGTTGCTAAGCCCTTTTTGTTTATATCCCGAATGCACTCCTATATAAGTTATACTGAGCAATGGCAGCGTCGTTCATTTTCTGAAAAATAGGATCAACGCCACCTTGGCCGAGCGCCTGCAGACTACGGCGCGGCATGAAATTAAGCGGCACCAGCGAATTTGTGATAGATAATTAAACGGATTTGCCACATTTAGCAGGCAGTCAATAGCCCGATAGTGCAGGAAGCCTAAAATTGGAGCTGCTATTTAATTTATCATATAGGCAACTAATACGGCGGATGTTTGCTATTCCTGCAGAATTCATCTGCTGGGAATGACAAATAAGTCAGTTAGCAATAGTATATTGGAAAAATTTTGTGAGCATGATACATCGAAGCGACAGGCTTCACAACGTTACTTATGAACTGCGTGGGCCGGTATATGAGAAATCGAAAGAGCTTGAGCGACGGGGGCATACAGTCACCAACCTCAATATAGGCAACCCGGCACCTTTTGGGTTTAACGCCCCGGCCGAAGTGATTCAGCACATGGCGCTTAACCTTGGCAATGCACAGGGATACTCTGACCATAAAGGTCTCTTAAGCGCGCGCGAGGCCGTAAAGCGCTACTATGAAGGAATTGGGCTGCAGGGAGTGCAGGCTGATGACATTTTCCTGGGCAATGGGCTGAGCGAACTGATCATGCATGCGGTGCAGGCGCTGCTGAACGACGGCGATGAGATGCTGATACCGTCCCCGGACTACCCGCTCTGGACTGCTGCCGTGTCATTTTCCGGCGGTAAGCCCGTACATTACATTTGCGACGAGGCATCAGGCTGGTTCCCGGACATCTCCGATATCAGGAGCAAAATTACGCTCAGGACCAAGGCTATCGTCCTCATCAACCCAAACAACCCGACTGGGGCCGTTTATTCGAAGGAACTGCTGCAGGAGATTGTGGATGTGGCGGAGGAGCACAACCTCATCATTTTCTCTGATGAGATCTATGATAAGATTCTGTACGATGGCACTGTGCATATACCCACGGCGACGCTGACAGATGCGGTGCTGTGCATCACGATGAGCGGACTCTCCAAGAACTACCTGGCAGCCGGTTTCAGGGCGGGGTGGATGCTGCTGAGCGGGGCAAAAGCAAAGGCAGCGGATTATATAGACGGGCTGAACACACTGGCCAGCCTGCGCGTTTGCAGCAATGTGCCGGCGCAGTACGCCATACAGGTGGCCCTGGAAGGCACACCCTCGGTTCGGGACCTGGTGTTGCCTACCGGGCGCCTTGGCCAGCAGCGGGCAGTGTGCTATGACAAACTGACGGCTATTCCGGGTATATCCTGCGTTAAGCCAATGGGCGCTTTTTATATGTTCCCCAGAATTGACGCCAAAAAATTTGCGATCCACAATGATCAGCAGTTTGTGATTGACCTGCTGGCGGCGCAGCATATATTCGTGGTGCAAGGGAGTGGCTTTAACTGGCACAAGCCCGATCATTTCCGGATTGTGTACCTGCCACCAGTGGAAGTCCTGAGCCAGACGGTGGATAAAATGGCCCTATTCCTAAGCACTTATAAACAGGCACCAAAATCGAGCACAGAAAAAGATCCGGTGCTTTCGTTGTCGGTTCAGGTATTGGAGTAAATCGGCCTGACTTTATATATGGCAAAAGCCGCAACGGAAACCGTTGCGGCTTTTGCCATATATAAATCTACCTGAAATTCTTAGATCGTGTGCTTTCTGCCCTTATTCTGCTCTTTCAGGTAGTCCATCAGTGGCTGGAAGTAAGCTACCATGGCGCGGGCACTGAGTTCCTCGCCTGTCTTCTCTTTCAGCATCAGGCGCCAGTCAGCGGAAGCGCCCGGGTACATGATCTCGCGCAGGAAATCGCCTACTTCCTTTTTGCCATAGTAGTTGGTGGCGTGCGGGTCCTGCTTTAAAATGTTTTTGGCGATGTGGTCGTGCAACTGGAACAGGATCACATAGGAGAGGGCATAGTCATAATACTGTGCCGCGTCGTCATTTATATGCGTTTTGGTGGCGGCATCCAGGTAATTCTCCCCACGATCAGACGGTGGCACAATGCCCTGGTACTTTTTGGCCAGCTCCCACCAGCGCTTGTTCAGTTGGTTGGCCGGCAGGTTCTGGGCGTAAAAGTCGTGCTCCCATTCGCTCATCACCCCCGCTGAAAAAGGGATGAAGGTGACATAGCTCAGCGCTTCTTTCAGCAATGTCTGCACCTCATCCGTCTTTGCGTCCTTATCGATCAGGTTGAGCTCAGCCAGGAAAGGCTTTTGCATGGCGGCAAGCCCCATCAGGCTTCCGATCGCCTCGTGGTAGGCACGGTTGGCTCCCGCCCGCAGCAGCACCGGCACATCAGGGTTCGTGTACGTCATATAGTAGTAGATATGGCCCAGCTCGTGGTGCGTGGTCTCGTACCACTCCGAGTTTGGCTCCACGCTCATCAGGCTGCGTACGTCCTTGTCCAGGTCCATATGCCAGGCCGAGGCATGGTTGTTCTTTTTATAGCCGGCGCTTTCCGGCAGCTGATAAAGACTCGACCTGGTGTAGAAGGTCTCCGGCATCTCCGGGAAGCCTAAACTGGTATAAAACCGTTCACCCTGCTGCACCAGCCACTCGGCGCCTTTCGGCTTCAGGGCCCCATCTAGGTCAATGCCCTCTACTTCCACCATGGCACTCCAGTCCTGGCCCCAGCGGTTAGGCAACCAGTGGGCCGGAAGGTAATCCGGCACTTGTTTCACGCCATATTGTTTAGCCATCTCATAGCGGGCGTAGGTGTGCAGTTCGCGGTAGAGGGGGAGCAGCTCTTCGTTCAGCTGCTTCATTAGGCCCATCATCTCCTCGCGCGTCATGCCATAGTCAGAGGCCTGGTAGGTGAAGTAGTCATCGTAGCCAAGGCTTTGTACCGTCTGGTTACGCAGCTGGCGCAGGTTCAGCAGGCCTTCTTTTAGCTGCGGGCCCACCTCTTTGCTGGCTTGCCAGGCATCCAGGCGCTTCTTCACGTTCTTCTCGCTCTTAAGGATATTGTCGATGTCGTTGGTGCTGACGGACTTTTCATAGATGCGGTAGTCGAAGCCATAGAGCTTCTCCGTCTGCTCTGTCTCGGCTTTGATGCGCGCCTTCACCACGTCCGGAATGATCTGCGGGTTATTGGCCCCGGCATATAAGATCGCCTCCAACTGCTTCACCTGCAAGTCGGTGAGGTGGCTTTTCTGCTCCAGGAACGTGCGGGCCTGGGCAATGTTCTCGGCGCTTCCGGTGAAAGCGGCAAAGGCTTCATTGGCTTTGCGGGTGGCCACGGCATTTGTCGAGTCCCCTTCTACAATTTTGGTGTTGGAGGCCCATTCCGCCTCCGCAGAGTTTGTGTAAAGTTTCTGGTACGTTACGGAATAACTATCCAAGAATGTCTGTGCCTGCTGCTGCACGGGCACACTTACCGCGGCTGTCTCGGTTGCGGCGGTGGTGCCGGAGGGTGGCTCCTGGCAGGAGGTGAGGAAAATGGCGGCGGTGAGGCCGGTCATGATTATTTTTTTCATCCGTCGGTTCTAATATGATGGTAAGAAGTAAATGTCAAAACGGTACCATAGTCATATCCTGCTGTCTTACTTAAAAAAGCATATAGAGGTTAGCTATAGTTGTTTAGTATTCAGCGCGGTTATTGGATAAGCTTCAACTATATATAGAACTATCATTAAGAACGTTGTCAGGGCCTGATTGTTGATCCTGATCAATTCAGTTCCTCCGGCCGCTCCGTCAGCTGCGCTTCCTGCAGCAGGGATTCATCCAGTGTCTTACTTGTTTTGGCTCCCAGTTCCCGCAGGATCTCCACGCGCCGGATAAGATTGCCTTTGCCTTCGGTGAGCTTGTTCATGGCGGCGTTGTAAGAACTCTGGCTGTTCTCCAGGTGCTTCCCGATGGTTTTCAGGTCATCTACAAAGCCAACGAATTTGTCATAGAGCTTGCCGCTTTCCTCGGCAATGCGGAGCACGTTGCGTTTCTGGTCTTCCTGTCGCCACACCCCGGCAACCGTGCGCAGGGTGGCGAGGAGGGTAGAGGTTGTAACCAGTACGATGTTGCGGTCGAAGGCGTCGGTGAACAGGTCGTGGTCGTGCTGCAGTGCCAAGCTAAAGGCTGGCTCAATAGGGATGTACATCAGCACAAAATCAGGAGAGTTAATGCCGGCGAGGCGATGGTAGTTCTTGCGCCCCAGGTCAGCGAAATGCGTGCGGACCGAGTTAATGTGGCTGCGCAGGTACGCTTCCTGCTGCAGCTCATCCTCGCAGCTGCAATACGCCTCATAAGCCACGAGCGACATTTTGGAATCGATGATGAGGTGCTTGCTGTCTGGCAGGCGCACCACCACGTCGGGGCGGTATATCCTGCTTTCGTCGTTCTGGCGCACCTCCTCGCGCTCATAATGCACGCCCTTGCGAAGCCCCGACTTCTCCAGCAGGCTCTCCAGCAGGTACTCGCCCCAGTTTCCCTGCGTCTTGCTTTCGCCTTTCAGGGCACGGGTCAGGTTCAGGGCGTCCTGGCTCATCTGCTGGTTCAGGGAGGCAAGCTGCGTGATCTGCTCTTTCAGGGAAACACTGTCTTTCAAGGTCTTCTCATAGGTGAGTTCAACCTTCGCTTCAAACTCTTTAATGCGCTCTTTCAGCGGCGAGAGGATGCGTTCCAGGTTTTCGGAGGAGGCTTTGTTGAAGTGCTCGGCGTTTGTCATCAGCACCTGGTTGGAGATGCTCTGGAACTGCTGCAGGAATTTCTCCCGCAACTGCTCCAACTCCCGGCCCTGCTCCTGCAGGCGCAGCTTTAAATGGTCGTAATCTGTCTCTGTTTTGGTGAGGGCGTTGGTCAGCTCCATGGTTTCCGACTGGGCTTCGCGCAGCTGCGCCTTCAGTTGCTCCGACTCCTCCGCCCGTTGCCTTGCCTGCCCCTCCAGTACACCCTGCGTGACGGCGTTCTGGTTTGCCGTCTGCTGCAGGGTGTTCAGTTTCCCTTTCAGCGCCAGGTAAGCCACCACCAGGCCAGCCAAGAATGCCGCTATTCCTACCGTTATCTCCATTGGGTAAAGGTAATGTTTTTTAGTATATGCTGTTCACGCCATGCTAATGTAATTAGCTGTAATTGACGATCAGATCCGTCAAATGGGCGCTGAAAGACGGCGGGAAAACCGGCACAAAATAAAATGGCTATACCTATGTGGGTATAGCCATTTTAGATACAGCAGTACGTTTGATTATTCTTTTGTTTGGCCTTTTGCTGCCACCACCAGGCATTTCTCAAACAGCTGCCCTCTCCGAAAGGCTTTCTTTTCCTGCTTCAGCTGCTTTTTATCTGCTTTGGTGAGCGCCTGAAACATGAGCTTGTCCATGTCCGGTTTGCCGCCGTCTACCCAGGCGGTGTACCAGAAACTGGCTACCTGCTGCGCGGCGGCACGCATTTGATCCTCTACCATGCTCCCTAACTTCTGCTGGTAGGCTTCGGCGAAGGCATCGGAATAATACTGGCGCATTTTACCGTTTCGCTCCACCTGGTCGAACTTTGCTTCGGGGGTAAATTCTTTACTTACCTCCAACTCATAGCTTAGTGTCTGCGGGATCAGAGAGTAGGTATGGCGCACGACCTGCCATATCTGTTTTTCCGTATCCGGGAGGTACGTTGCCTTCTTGCCCTGCAGTTTATATGTCTGCGCAAACAACTCCGGCAGCTTCGATTCCCAAAGGCTGTGCATCCCTTTCTGAGCCGTCAGTTGCCCATCGTAGTTCACGGTAGTGTGCAGCGGCACGTGCGCATCCGCTATATAGTGTCCTAAGTCAGCGGAGTAGTACAGGATGCTGTCTGCGTTCTGCTCCTTAAAGGCATTCGTCAGGCGCTCCTGCACCACCACCACATGCCAGGGCACGATGCCGTATTTCAGCAGCGTATCAGCGGTGTACCGGGCAGCGGCGGCTTCCCAGGCTTCGGGCATGGTGTTAATTGCCTCATCCCCATATACATCAATATCGATGTAATGGCGCGGCGCCTCAGCCGGGTCGTCATTGCGCCGCTCGTCCGGTCGCACGGACTTAGAGATAAGGTAATTATGGTGCTTGAAGTAAAAGCCCTGCAGCTGCTTCGGTAGGTTATATATGGCCAGCTGGTGGATGACTTTATGGCCGAAGAAGCCCCAGCCATAGGAGAGGGCGCTGCAAAAGAGAAGCGCTGCAGCGATAAGCGTGATTCGTTTCATGTAAGGTAATGGTATAAATCAGCTGCAAAAGTAGCGCTTCCGCGCCAATTCGACGCAAGCGCCTGGGGAAAGTTTCAGGACGAAGAGACCCTGATATCCACTATAGATAAAAGTGCTCTAAGATCACATCTCAATTCCACAAGTTAAAAGGGCAGGAGCGGACAATGACTTATGCCTGTATTGACTTAGTCTGTTACTTTGTTAATGAGGTGTAAGTTGCTGATTTCTAAAGTAAAGCATATATATAAACAGATGCTTCGGCTTATTTAATAATACTCACTTTGAATTTCCTGCCTTTGATTTTGCTGTTGCTCAGGCGCTCGATCACTGCCTGGGTGGCTGCGGCGGGAACGGCGACAAAGCTCTGTCGGTCCTGCACTTCTATCTTTCCGACCTCGGCTGCCTTCAGGCCGGTTTCGGCTAACAGTGCACCTACTATATCCCCCGGGCTGATCTTATCTTTTCGCCCACCGCTGATGTGGATGGTGGCGAAGGCGGCTTTGTCTGCCGCCAGTTTCTTACTGGAGGCATTAGGGAGGTTATCTGCTTTCAGCCACTCGTCCATTTGCTGCAGTTCCCAGTCGCGCAGCTTCTGCTCGTCTCCGGGGGTAGCAAGGGTATACACGGTGCCGCTCTTGCCTGCCCTTCCGGTGCGCCCGCTGCGATGCAGGTAGGCGGCCGCATCGATGGGCAGCTCAAAGTGCACGATATGCCGCAGCGCATCAATATCCAGTCCGCGGGCAGCGACATCGGTTGCCACCAGAATCTGGGTAGTGCCGTTGCGGAAGAGTGTCATGGCCTTGTCGCGGTCGGGCTGCTCCATGCCGCCGTGCAGCGTCCGGGCCACTAGCCCCTTTGCCTGCAGCAAAGCACTCAGTTGGTCGGCGGCGGCGCGCGTGTTCACAAACACCACGGTGCCCGATGCGGCTATGCCTTGTACAAGGTTCAGTACCGCCTCCTGCCGCTGAAGATGCTCCACCTTAATGCCCACTAGCTTGACCTGGTCGGGGATAGTGGTAGCCGTCGCTTTCACAAACTTCGGATGCTGAAGCGAGTCAGCAATTAACTCCTTAACCCCCTCAGACATCGTCGCAGAAAAGAGGATTGTCTGGCGGGATGGCGGTAGTGCGGCCACCACCTGGTCTACCTCTTCCTCAAACCCCATCTCCAGCAGCTTATCTGCTTCGTCCAGAACAAGTTGTTTGGCATGGGTTAAATCCAGGGTTCTCCGGTTTAAATGGTCGGTGAGGCGGCCAGGTGTGCCCACCAGCACCTGTGGAGGGTGGGCAAGCGAGGCGCGCTCCTGCGAGAAAGCGTGTCCCCCGTAGAAGGCGCTGATCTTGAGATTGCCTATATGCTTGCCCAACTGCTTCAGCTCCTGACGTACCTGCACCGCCAGCTCGCGGGTGGGTACCAGCACCAGCGCCTGTACCTGCTGCAGTTCGGTATTCAGGCTGTGCAGCAATGGCAGGCCGAAAGCAGCCGTTTTCCCGCTGCCGGTTTCGGCCTGCCCGGCCACATCGTGCCCCTGCAACAGCAGCGGAATGGCGCTGGACTGAATTGGGGTGGGGATCGTGAAGCCGAGTTCCTGCAATCCGGCTAACAGTTCCGGTTTCAGCTGTAGGTCGTTGAAAGTCGTCATATCGAGGTGTTTGAAGTGCAAAGATACGCAATTCGAACTGCTTGCTCTTGTATTCTGGTCATCGTACTGTAAAAGCCACTTGCTGTAGGTGTTTTAATATCGCTGCTGGGTCTACTCTGCACATTTATATCCCGTTTCTGCGGCTCACCGGAATAAGCATAACAAAAACTGCCTGAAAAGCAGTAGTAGGGGATATGAGGAGGAAGAAAGACAGGCTGAAGCAACTGACATATATCCTGCTGTGTGGGGTGCTGCTGGTATATGTGCTGGTAGAGGCACGGAACTTCCTGTACCCCATTTTCCTGGCGCTGCTGTTTTCGTACCTGCTCTACCCGGTGGTAAAAACGCTGGAGGAGTGGGGGCTGCCGCGGATACTCGCAAACTTTATCACCATTATCGCCGCCATGGCGGTGTTCATCACCTTTATCGTCCTGCTCTACAGGCAACTTGCTGTTTTCCTTGGGGATTTCCCGACGCTGCAGGAGCAGGCACTGCGCAACATTGACAAGCTGCAGCACAGCATAGATGAAGAATTCGGGGCAGGCCACCCGGAGGACGAGCGGTGGCTGCGGCACCAGGTGAACAACGCCTTCGAGCTGAGCAGTAGCTTTATAACGGATCTGCTGATGTCGATGACGAACACCCTTACCAAATTTGGGCTGATGCCCGTGTATATATTCCTGATGCTTTATTACCGCAACAAGTTTGAGAATGTCGTTTACCGGCAGCTGCCCTCTTACCAGCACCCGAAAGCGAAGCGCATCATCGATGAGATCTCCCTGGTGACAAAGCACTATATGCGGGGCGTGGTGATGGTGGTCCTGATCCTTTGCTTTGTGAACTCGCTTGGGCTCCTGCTCATCGGGGTTGAGTATGCCATCATGCTGGGGGTGCTTTCTGCCCTCATGAACTTTATCCCTTACTTCGGAACGCTCATAGGCGCCGCCATTCCGCTGACCTATACCCTGATGGTGCAAGGCTCCCCGCAGAAGGCGCTTTGGGTGCTGCTGCTTTTCCTGCTGGTGCAGTTTACTGAGAACAACATCCTGACACCCAATATAACGGGAAGCCAGGTAAACATTAACCCCATGTTCACCATCCTGAGCATTATCGTGGGGGGGATGATCTGGGGGCTGCCCGGAATGTTTGTGGCTGTGCCGCTGCTGGGGATGTTCAAAGTGTATTGCGACAACAATGACGGTTTGCGCGCATGGTCTTATCTTTTAGGAACAGAAGGAACAGAGGAGCATGCCCTTACATTTAGCAAAATAAAGCAGTTGTTTAAGTGATTTCAGCTAAAGATGGAGCAAATCCTTTCCAAAGCCACGCTGCCAATCACCTCGTTGCCATCCTATATAACTTCCGGATCTTCAGTGGTAGCTCATAAAGGATTTGGCAAACAGTTATACCAAAGTCGCCTAAAATTTCTCCATATAGGGCTTCACCCTTTTGAAAGACAGGGAGCGGCATTATGACCTTAGCTATAGACACAGGGATGTTGGAGCTGGATTTATATATAAAATTGATATATGAGTTGATACCACTATCAGTTGGTTTATGCAGTTGGTTTATGCAAATGAAATTTTACCCGTCTGCGGATTCCCCTCCCGGGCGGGGTGGGTTTTATAGAACACCTTCGTGCGCAGGAGTCAATTGATAATAGTATAAGGCAGGATGCGTTGACAGTAGCTATAGCATGCAAGCGGCCCGGCATCAGATGCCGGGCCGCTTGTTTTGAAATTATATATGCCTTAATCGCGGCGCGGGCGCCCGCCCCAGTCCCCGCGGTTGCGGTCCTGGTCAGGCTGTAAGTCCTCAGGTAGCTTGCCGCCGCTGAAGTTGCGGATATTATAGGTGAAGGTCAGCATAAAGTAGCGCTGCAGGATGTTTGTCTGCACGTCCTCCACGTAATTAGAGCGCACATTCCGCTGCACGCTCACGTTCTGGTTTAGCAAATCGTTCACGCTCAGGCTAACCTCCCCTTTTTGGTTTTTGAATATCTTCTTGCCGATGCTCATGTTCCAGAGCACGAAATTATTGTCCAGGCCCTCCGATAATCCGGAGTTAAACTGGTGGTTCAACTCGGTGCGGTACACCAGTCCTTTCCAGAAAATCCAGTTGTAGCGCAGCTGCGTCGACTGGTTGAAATAATTGTTGTTCTGTTGCGTCAGCAGCGTATTGTCCACTAAGCTAAAGCTGGAACGGGTGGAGATGTTGAAATCAATCTTTTCGCTGATGTTGCTGCTGAGCGAAACACCCAACCGGAAGTTTGTCTCATTGGCGTAATTCACCTCGTTCGTCTCCCGTTCCTGGTTAATGATGAGGCCCGGCATCCTGGAGTACCCAAAGCCGCCGTTCACGTTAAAGTTAGAGTTGATGAAGTTTACAGGCTGCCCGTAGTTGAAGAAGGACCTCACATTCCAGTAGCCGTCCAGGTTAACGGGGCGCGAAAGTGTGGCGCCGCTTCCCAGCACGATATCATCGCTCAGCCGCAACGAGTCCTGCACCAGCAGCGTGCTGTTCGTCACGTAGTCTTGGGTAAGGGAGCCCATCAGGAAGGCAAAAAACACTTTGTTAGTTTCTTTGTCGAAGTTCCTGTAGCGCATCATTAGCCGGTTCTCGAAAGACTGGTCTAAGTTTGGGTTGCCCACGCTTACCTGCAGCGTGTTCGAGTAGTCGATCACGTCCTGCAGCTGGTCGATGGAGGGGGCGTCTGTATCGGCGCGGTAATCGAGGAAGAGCGTCCTGGTTTCAGAGAATTTATATTCCAGCTGCGCGGAAGGAAGGATGCTGCCAAACGTGCGGTTCAGGTTATAGGTCTCCGGGAACACCTGGTCATTCTGCAGCTTCGCCTCCTGGTACTCTACCTCCACCTGCATTCTAACCTGATCGGTGTTGTACTGGTAGCCGATCTCCCCTTCCTGTGTCAGGTATTCGCTTTTAAAGGTGTTGCTTAGGATGGTGTCAAGGGCACTGTAGGTTCCCAGGTCTTGCAGGAAGTTATAGGTGAGCCTGTCCGAATCATCAACGCGGTTCCCTATCTCGTACTCCAGCTGCACGCGGCTGTTCTCGCCCACCGGCTCGGTGTAGGAAACGTTTCCCTCCCAGGAATACCCGGTTCTGTCTGTATTCGTAAACTGGTTCCGGTATTCGTTCTGGGCGGCATTGTCTGTGAATATCGTGTTCGATAAGAGATAGCTGTCGCCGTTGCCTGCGCTGTAGTTGCCGTTGAGCCTGGTCGAGAAAGTGCGGCCCTCCTTCTCAAAGCTATGACTGTAGTAAATGTTGTTGTTGAAGTTGTAGTTCGCCCTGTCAGATTCGGAGTTGTTCTCGGTCTCATTCAGCATCCCCTCGTCCCATAAGGTTTGCCCGAATAAGCTGGAACTGACGCTGTTCTGCTGGATTGAGATATTAGGCGTGATGAGCAACCTGTTGCGTTCGTTCATTTTATAATCCAGGCGCATGTTAAACCGGTGGACATTCTCGGTATTGACGCTGTTCACGTCTTCGGTATATTCCTGTCCAGCATAGGCAGCCTGCACATAATCCCTGAAGGTATAGCGGCTTTGGTCATACTCCCTGCTCGTGAAGGAGTAGTTGCCGCTTGCTTCCATTTTCTCGCCCCACATGTCGCTGTAGTTGACGCCTATGGTGTTGGTGGTGATGATGCCGTTGGGTGTTCCGCCTCCCCAGCCGCCCCGCCTGCCTCGCATGCCACCGCCCGGGGTTTCACCCACCGAGAAGTCCAGCATGTTGATGTTGTTGGTGAGGCCGGTGACGGTAATTCGCCTGTCGTTGTTGAAAAAATTGACGGCGGCCCCCACCATATAGCGCTGATCGGTGCCGTAGCCGGCGGATACTTTGCCGAACTGCCCGCTCCGGCGGTCTTTCTTGGTCACGATGTTCATGGTCTTTTCCCTGTTTCCATCGTCGAAGCCGCTCATCTGGGAGGCATCGCTTCTCCTGTCGAAAATCTCCACATTATCGATCACCTCGGCAGGCAGGTTGCGCAGGGCGGCATCGGCATCGTCCCCGAAAAAGCGCTTGCCGTCTACGAAAACCTGCTTGATGTCTTCGCCCTGGGCCTGCACCTTGCCGTCCTGGATGGTGACACCGGGCATTTTCGTTACCAGGTCCTCGGCACTCGCATCAGGCGCCGTTTTAAAGGCGCCGGCATTGTACACCGCGGTGTCGCCTTTCTGTGTGCCGAGCGGCACCCGCCCAACCACCTGCACCTCCTTGATCGCCGTGGACTCCTCCTGTAACTGCAACGTGCCCAGGTTTTGCGAAACGCCCTCCATCTTTACGGGCTGGCTCAGGTTCTGAAACCCCAGGTAGTTCACTTGCAGGTTATATTGCCCGGGAGCCACCCGCTCAAAGCGAAAGTTACCCTCTGAATCGGTTATCGTAGCAGTGGGAGGGGCTTCGGTAGCGGGATTACTTAGTAAAACAGTGGCACCAGGCAAGGCTGACGCACCCACCGCGCTTTTCACCGTGCCGGACAAGGCCGCTGATTGCGCGAAACCCTGAAAGGCGGTTATCAGCAGGCACAGCGTAAGTAGTAATTTTTTCATGCAGGTTCAGCAAAGAGAAGAAAGATAGTATGGGGTTTAGACCTGCCATTTGCTAATTGGTTTAATCAGCTTTCTGATTTTTTATAAAATCATAATAAAAGACTCCTTCAGCGATAAAGTTTGTGCTTCAGCATCTATAACCTGCTTAGTATATGGATTGGAGACTTTTGTTTGCTTCTCCAATATTTTTGCTTCTCCAATATTATGGTAAAAAAGCAGGGCAAAGCGTCAGGCATATTTTATTGACCGGATTTTCGGTACTCACTCATATAGAAGCAATTATCCGATACATAGCACCCGATGCCCAAAACTAAGGAAGCTACCTAAGGTTACTTCTAGCCGGAAAGCGTATCAAAAGCAGTATTTTCGGCTATCCTCAGAAAAGTGTGCCTTATTTTTGCACTTATATTTCGTAATTGCCGTTTCTGTAGTGTCACCTCTCATTTCTAAAGCCATTGTCTGCTATTAGCGTAATTTCGGGTTTTTTCAAACGCAGGCTGGTGCAGCCTGCGCGCAACCTGCTGACGCAGGGGATGACGCCCCGAAAGCTGGCCGCTACGGTGGCTTTGGGTACGGTGGTAGGCATCGTGCCGGCCTTTGGGGTGAGTTCGGCCATCAGCACCGCCATTGCGGCGCGCTTCCGGCTGAACATCGCCGCTACCGTTCTGGTGGGTTACCTGGTGCATCCCTTGCAGCTTCTGCTGGCTATTCCTTTTATCCGTTTGGGTATCTTTGTTTTTGGTTTGTCCGAACTGCGCCTGTCGCTGGACGAGATGATTGCCATGTTCAAAGCCGATTGGCTGGATGCGCTGAACAAACTTTGGATGGCGAACCTGGCTGGGTTTTCAGTTTGGGCGCTGCTGGCCCTGCCGCTGGGCGGGTTACTCTACCTGCTCCTGCTGCCCCTCTTTAAAAAGGTGCTCCCGCAGCCGCAGGAGGTAAGAGTTTAAAAAGATTTTATAAAACTGCTCCGGAAAGCCTCAGATCTGCTTTTTACTTTTGATATAGAGGGGCTTCCTGATCTATATAGAAAGTCAGTTATACAGATCAATACCAAGCTGCTTAACCCCCTTTCCATATGTGGCTTTATCCTTTTGAGAAATGAAGGAGTGAGAACCTACTGTGATAGGGATCTGGTATAACTTGTTATTAATGAAGCTTGACTATATATAAATAAGGTTAAAAGTCAGAGGGCCAGCTTATATATAAGCTGGCCCTCTGACTTTTGAAATGCTGTGATGCATCAGGTGGTTTCCAGTATCTGGAAGAGTTCATCCAGTTTCGGCGTCAGAATGATCTCGGTGCGGCGGTTTTTCTGGCGCGCCTCTTTGGTGGTTGCCCCATCCAGTGGCACATATTTGGAGCGGCCGGATGGTGTCACGCGTTGCGGGTCCACGCCGGCGTTTGCCAGGATGCGCGTGATTTCTGTGGCACGCAACACACTCAGGTCCCAGTTGTCCTGCATGCCCACCGTGCCTCTCGCAATCGGCACATCATCGGTATGGCCTTCCACCAGCACGTTCACATCCTGCTGCTCTTTCAGAACGGCCGCCAGCTTCTTCAGCGCATCTACCCCTTTAGGGTCCACTTTGGTAGAGCCGGAGTTAAAAAGCAACTGCTCTGCCAGCGACACATATACTTTTCCGTTGCGCACGTCAATAGTCAGGTCCTTATCGTTGAAGCCCAGCAGGGCTTTGCTCACGCTGTTGCGCAGGTTGGCTACTGCCTTTTCTTTCTCATCCAGCACGCGCTGCAACTCGGCCAGGCGTTGCTCCCGCGCCTTCAGGTCGGCGTTCAGCCGCTCAATCTGTGATTTGCTCATGTTCAAGTTCTCGCCCAGGGATTTTCCCTCTTTCAGGGCCTGCGCCAGGCTTTGCTCGTACTCGGCCTTCTGCTGCTCCAGTTTCGCCCGTTCCTGCTCCAGGTTCGATTTTTCCTGTTCCAGGCTTGCCTTCTGCTGCTCCAGCGTTGCTTTCTGCTTCTCCAGTCCAGACTTGTCTACCTCCAGCGCATTTTTGCGGGCCATCAGGTCCTCGTACTTCTTCTTCGACACCACGCAAGACGACAAGGTCATGCTGCCCGCCAACAGGAACACAGAGGCTCTCAGTAAATTCTTCTTCATATATAGATTAGCTAAAATTTAATCAAAGGGTGATGAACAAATATAACTAATATATGATATAGAGAAAGAGTGACTCTAAACAATTTCTGCCGTTTTTCAGAAAATCTAAGTAGCAGCGCCTACACCTTTCCCTGAAAAAGCGGAAGCTCCCTGTATGAAATATCTGCTGCTGTTGCCTGTTGCTGCGCAGCCGCCTCCCAGCCAATCATCGCCATTTTGCGCTCGCTGCCCCAGCGGTACTCGCCAATGCCGCCCACGCTTTTGATAACCCGGTGGCAGGGAATGAGGAAGGCGATGGGGTTGCTGCCAATGGCTGTGCCCACGGCCCTGCTGGCTTTCTGGTGGCCGATTTTTTGGGCGAGGGTGGCGTAGGAGGCAAGCCGTCCTTCCGGAATGCGGAGCAGCGCTTCCCACACCTTCAGCTGAAAAGGGGTTCCACGGAGGTGCAGCGGCAACTTTTGCGCTTGGGGCGCGAAATGATTGCTGAAAAACTGCTGTACCTGCTGATGCAGAACATCCTGCTGCGGCACGAGGTTCGCCTTTGGCCACAGGTCCCGTAACTCCTGCAGCGCCTGCTGCCCGTCTTGGTAAAAATGAAGGTGACTGATTCCTTTTGAGGTGGAGGCGACGATATAATCCCCGAACTGGCAGCGGCCGGTGCTGTAGTTCAGTTGCAGTTCTGCGCCCTGCTTTTTATAGTCCCCGGGGGTGATGCCCTCTATCTGCAGGAAAAGATCGTGGAGGCGGCTGGTGCCGGAGAGGCCGCTGCTGCCGGCTGCCGCCTCTAACGAGGCTGCCTGTGCGAGCGTGGTTTTGGCATGGCGCAGCGTGAGAAACTGCAGAAACTTTTTTGGACTTACGCCAGCCCATTCTGTGAATACCCGCTGGAAATGGAACGGGCTCATGCAGGCATGCGCGGCGATCTCCTCCAGGTCTGGCTGTTGCCGGGCGTTCGCCCGGATATAGCGCAAGGCTTCGGCCACTATTTCGTAATGGTTCATGCGGTGAAGTACCGAAAAGACAGCCTTACTTTCAACCCGATTCTTGCTGATTTTGTGCGGGCATGAAAAAGCCCCTGCTTTTCGGCAGGGGCTTTCCTTTTACTCTTTGGTTGTGGTGGTGGCAGGGGCTGCGTCCGCGGATCGGAAAAAGCCCTTCGGGTCCGGCATCTGGGCAGTGAGTTCCGCTATATAACTATAGTCAATCTGCGTCAGGTCAATTGACCGGCTCTTGTGCAGGTATCTCCAGGCATCGCTGTACTTCTTCTCATAAAACTTTACTTTGGAAAGGTTGTACAGCGCGAAGGCGTTCGTCGAGTCCGCGTTGACAGCGTCGTTGAGGTAGCTGCTGGCTTTCTTCAGATCCTTTTTCTTCTTTTTGCCCTCGTTATATACCTTCAGGTAGGAAGAGGCAATGTCTGAAAGCAGCAGCGAGTTCTTTGGCTCGTACGCCAGGGCTTTCTCATAAAACTCAATGGCTTTCTGTTCCTCGCCTTTGGCGGAGGTCACCAACCCGAAGGCCCAGTACGTGTCCTTGTTGTCGGGGTTCAGGAGCCAGGCCAGGTTAAAGCGGTAAACGGCAGTGTCCACCTGTCCCTCGTTCAGGTATTCCCAGCCGCGCTCCACAAAAAACTTGCTGGCTTCCTGCCTGTTGGTGAAGCTCTTGTCGCAGCTGGTCAGGAACTTCTCATCCTTTTTCTGCTGCGCCTCGGTCTTCTGCTTTCCTCCGAACATCGGCTGCACCTGTATATTCTGCTCTGCCGGCTGCTCCTGTGCAAAGCCAAGGGTGGTGGCGCATAGGAAGGCCACGGCTACTAGTACTTTCTTCATCTCTGTATCTGTCGATAGGGTACGTTGTGTTTGTCTGCTGAAGGATAAAAGTAATTGAATGCTACCTCTTTCGCAAGCCTACTGGCCGAGCTCTGGGGTAAACTCGCCCTGCGGGTCCTGCTGCTTCTCCAGCAGTGCCGAAATAAAGGCTTTGTCCGCTACGGCCCTGTTGCGGCGCAGGCTTTTGTGCAGATAGCTCCAGGCATTTCCGTACTCCTGCAGGTAATAGCTGTTGATGGCCAGTTTATAATAGACATCCGCCTCATCCGGCGAGAGCTGCGCGGCCTTCTCCAGCAGCTTCCTGCTCTGCAGCAGATCCTCGGGGTTGCTGGTTATATAGAAGCGACTCAGGTGGCTGGTGGCAATATCGTTGAGCAGGAGCGGGTTGTCTCTATCGTTTTCCAGCGCGTGATAGAGCACAAAGAGCGCCTCATCATACCGCTGCTGTTGCCCATAAACCAAGCCATATCCGCGGAAGATGTCGTTGTTGGTGCTGTCCATCAGGTAGGCGCGGCTAAAGAAGTGGGTGGCTGAGTCGAGCTTCTCTTCCCTGAACGCGCGTTGCGCCTGCAGCACGTAGTACGCGCTGGCCAACGCGCGGCTCCTGAACCGGGTAATGTTCTCCTGCATGAATTTCTCCTGGTTTGCCTTTGCTTCTGGTGTCGCCGGCTGTGTCACCGGCACCACATCGGCCAGGGTGAGCACAGGTGCGGGTGGCAGTTGCTGGTGCTCCGTAAGGGCGCTTTGGGTGTTGCAGGCACTTAGACCCAAAGCCAGGCCAACTGCCATTCCCATATATCTTCGCATGGAATTAGTTCTCTTGTTAAAGATACCTAACGCTTCCGCTCTTTAATTAGTGCTTTAAGCGTCCAAGCCCAGCGTAATTTATAATCCAGCATCGTACTAAAACTGGCAAATCCTGGGTTTTACAGTTAGTTTCTAAGGCAAGATTGCCGCTATATATGGCTATTATCTTACTGTATAACGAGACCATATATAGATTGAGGATCTATGGATAAGCTTAACGGAAGTAACCGCTTATCTCCGCTTCAGCCTTTACCACTGTAGCCGGTTTCCTGTCTGGCCGGGACGGGAATAGAGGTTCCATCCAGTGACTTACTGCTTTCTGTTTCAGGAGCGGATCATATAGGGAGCGAAAGAAGGCAATGGAAAAGCCAATAGTAAATGGGGTGATCAGCTTGTATCCTCTGTCTCTCCACAGGCTTACCTCCTCTATGTGTTGTGCAAGGAGAAGAACCACCTGTTCAGAGACGCTACGGCTTGCCATTGCGTATTGGATAAAGCAGATCCCGAAAACTATTTTGCGACAATTGGCGTTTTAAATATGACAACTTTCGTTATATTTGACTTCTAAAATTATTCAGCCATGGGACAGGTACTCAGCAGCAACCTTAGCTATAAGCAAATTGACGACCGGGACGTGTTCATGCTCATTGGCACGGTGCGGGAGGGGATAAAATACGGCCTGTTCCAGAACATCGCCGATAAGAGCCCGTTCAGCACCACCGAGTGGTCAAACTTCCTGCATCTGTCGGAGCGCACATTCCAGCGCTATAAAAAAGACAGGCGCACCTTCGACCCGCTGCACTCCGAAAAGATACTAGAGATCACGCTGGTCTATAACAAAGGGGTAGAGGTGTTCGGAGACAAGGCCAATTTCGACGCCTGGCTAAGCGCGAAGAATGTGGCCTTAGGCGGCATCAAGCCGAAAGAGCTTTTAGACAGCACCTTCGGCATCGGGCTGCTGAAAGACGAGTTGACACGCATTGAGCACGGCGTGCTGGCATGATCGTATACCGCCTCAGCAGGGGCAAGTTCAAAAACGACCTCTCGGGGCGTGGGGCCGAGCTGGCAGGCGGCCGCTGGAACAGCAAAGGCGTTGCCGTGCTTTACACCAGCGAGTCGATCGCGCTCTGCACCGTGGAGATAGCGGTGCATATGCCGCTTGGCATCGTCCCCGCTGATTATCACCTTATTCAGATCGAGGTGCCGGATGATGCCCCCTTGCTCGAACTAAGTTCTGGGGACCTCCCGGCCGATTGGAAAACCTTTCCGCATGCCAACAGCACGCAGGAAATCGGTGACGCTTTTGTGCTCGGTGGGGAGTACCTGGTCTATAAAGTGCCTTCGGCCACCGTGCAAGGCACCTACAATTATCTCCTGAACCCGCGCCACCCGGGCTTCCGGGACGTGCGCATTACCACAACCACCCCCTTTGAGTTTGACAAGCGCCTGTTCGTGAAAGAATCATAGGTGAAAGCTACTTCGGAGGGCGGCTTTATAGAGAATTAAAACCCTGGATGGTGCCGCAGTGACTGCCGGAAATTACCTTTGCAATATGATAAGGCATCTTTTTCTCCTCTGTTTTTTCCTGCTTGCGGCTTCCGCCTCCGCTCAGGTAGACACCGCACAACAGGTAACACCTTACCGGCGCAACAGCCCGGAGCAGCAGGAAAAGCCCTACCTTATCCTGATCTCGGCAGATGGTTTCCGGTATGATTACGCGGATAAATACGACGCAAAGCACCTGCAGGCGCTGCGTGGACAGGGCGTGCAGGCTGCGTCGATGATTCCGTCGTTCCCCTCCAAAACATTCCCGAACCACTACACCCTCGTGACGGGCATGTACCCGGCCACGCACGGGCTCGTCAACAACCACTTCTACGACCCGCAGCGGAAAGAAACGTACACCATGCGGGACAAGAGCAAGGTGGAGGACAGCAGCTGGTACGGCGGCGTGCCGTTGTGGGTGCTGGCCGAGCAGCAAAACATGCTTGCGGCGAGTTATTACTGGGTCGGGTCTGAAGCGCCCATTAAAGGCATACGGCCCACCTATTATTACCTGTACAACGAAGGTATTGCTTTTGAGGACAGGGTGGAGACGGTCGTGAACTGGCTGCAACTGCCGGAGGAGCGGCGCCCGCACCTTATCACGTTTTACCTGCCGGAGGTAGACCACGCCGGCCATCGCTTCGGGCCGGACGCTCCGGAGACGAGGGCGGCGGTGCAGGAGTTGGACGCCAACCTGCAACAGCTGACTGAGGCAGTCGCGGCAACGGGGCTGCCAGTGAATTATATCTTCGTGTCCGACCACGGCATGACAGAGATCGACACGGGAAACACACTGCCCCTGCCAGCCGCTGTGGATACGGCCAGGTTCCATATATCAGGCGGGGGGATGGTGGTAGAGCTACATGCCAAAGACAGGAGCGCCATCAAAAGCACCTACAGAAAGCTGAAGAAGGAAGCAGAAGGTTACCAGGTATACCGCAAGAAGAACATGCCGAAGCACCTGCACTACGGGGCGAAAGAGGATGCCTATAACCGCGTCGGGGATATCCTGCTGCTTTCGGAAGCGCCTCGGGTCTTTCATTTCTCATCGCGCAAGCCAGCCCCAGGGGCGCATGGCTACGATCCGGCTACCGTCAAAGATATGCACGCCACCTTTTATGCCTGGGGCCCCGCTTTCCGGAAAGGCACGAAGATTCCATCCTTCCGGAACATACATGTTTACCCGGTCGTGGCGGAAATTCTCGGCCTGAAATACCACCACCAGATTGACGGAAAACCAATACTGGTGAAGAAAGTGCTCAAATAAAAAAGTAGCATATATAGAAAGCGCCGCGCGGAATCCTCCACGCGGCGCTTTCTGTAGATAGATTATCTGTTTCCGCGGCCGGGGAGGTAAATCTGGAACCCCAGCCCAAAGTTGAGGCCTGAGCTCCCATTGCCCACGCTGATATCTGCACTGGTACGGGTAAAACCCAGTATTCCTTCCACGGCAATGTTCTCGCTAACAAAGTGCGCGTAGCCGGCTCTGAGCCCTAATACCGATGAAAAAACGGCATCGCCCTCGCTATCCTCCAGCGAACTGCCTGCAAAGCCTGCCAGGGCTTCGCCAAACCACCGGTGTGTGGGAGCGGCACCCTCCGGGAAATAGTAGCGCGCAAACGGTGTAAACCCATACCTGAATTCCTCGCCGCCATCATATATAGACAGCCCAAGCTGCACTTCGGCTCCGACGGCTGCATTGTCGCTGATAAAATAACCCGCCCGGGGGTTAATATCAATACCAAAATTATCTGACTTAAAATTAAAGCCGATGTTGCCGATGTTTGCCCCCACGAGCCAGTTGCCCTGTTGCACGGCTTCATCTGCTACCGCAGCCGTAGTTTGCGGAGTCTGGATGTCTTCAAGGTCCTGAGCCGCTGCTCCTAAGGTAAATACAAAAAGTAATGTCGAAAGGAATAATAGTTTTTTCATAGCTGTGTGCTTTAGAAGTTCATAGTAATTGTACCCAAATGATGGACGTAGATGGTGTTGTTATAAACGCTGGCAGTCTATATATGTTTAATATAATACGCTAAATGTCAATTATATGCCTGTAAAATTGCAGCTATATGGGGCAAGTGATTCCATAGACGCGGGAGATGCAACAGTAGCTTTTATTGCATTGATTTCTGAGGCAACTGCCCATTTGGTTGTAGGCTATTCCACAGGAATCGAAAAAGTCCCCCCAAATTATCCTGCCTTATGAGAGCGTACCTGTAAACGCTCGGCCAAACTTGTAGCTGTAGCGATTGATTTGCCTGTCTACTGAAACCACAAAGTCACTATCCTGCACTTCATTTGAGAATTGGTGACCGCTTACAGCTCTGATTCCAGAAGCATTGCTTCTGCGGGACCCCTTATCAAGACCGACCTTTTAAGCATGGGCAGAGCGGCAAAAGGAGGGGAGCAGGTACGTTAGTGGGGGCTTTTTATACAAGTGTTTTCTTCTACAGGAAGTGAGTTCAGGAAGGGATGGCCTGTTAAACCCTACATTTGCACCGACTGCCAGTGGAGCTTTGTCGTATCAACCTACTCAGACCATTCAGTTTTACTATGATGAGATTAGACGGCAAAGTAGTATTTATCACAGGTGGTAATTCAGGTATTGGCAAGGCCTGCGCCATAGAGGCTGCCAGAGAGGGCGCTAAGGTCGTGGTAGCTGATCTGGCCATGTCTGATCATGCGGAAACGATGCAGGAAATCGGCGGCCATGGCGCTGAAACATTGTTTGTCCCGGTAGATGTGACGGATGCGGCGAGCGTGAGGAATGCCATCAGCGCCACGGTAGAGAAGTTTGGCCGGATGGATGTTGCCCTGAACAATGCCGGCATCGGTGGCACCTATACCGGCATTCATGATCTGGATGAGAAAGTGTGGGAGAAGATCATCGCTGTTAACCTGACGGGGCAATTTTTTTGCGTCAAATACGAACTGCAGCAGTTCCTGAGGCAGGGAGGTGGCGTTATCGTCAACATGTCGTCGTTGGCGGGCCTTGTGGCCGAACGCGGACTCGCACCTTATACCGCTGCCAAACACGGGTTGCTGGGCCTCACAAAAAATATTGCCGTACAATACGCAGATAAAAATATCCGCGCCAACGCCATCTGCCCTTACTATACCGATACACCCATGCTGCACGCCGCCCCTATGGAAATGCACAGGCGCTGGATGCAAGGAACTCCGGCCAAACGATTGGGCAAGGCAGAGGAGATCGCCAAAGCTTTCTTATACTTTGCATCCGACGACTCGAGTTATTGCAACGGCACCCACCTGGCCATCGACGGAGGAGCAATGGCCTAGTTTATATATACCGCTTCAAGCCTGAAAACAATCTACGCGGCATTAAGAGGTAGACATATATAGCCTCGATTTTTTAGAGCCAATTGAGCGCGCGAGGATAAGCGGTGGCCTTCTGCAGCCTTACTTCGAACGGTAATCCGCGATGATGCCCTCCGATATCCAGTTGGCGAGTGCCTGCCGGTTGTTAGGGATCACGAAGCGCCGCTGGTCCAGGTCGTTTTTGATGTTGCCGAGCTCGATGAACACGGTAGGCGGGTGGCTGTATTTAACCACATATAAACTGCTGCGATCGGACACGTTGCCTGAATAATGGCGGTTGGGCTGATGCCGGCTGTAGTTTGTGGTGAAGGTCTGGTGTATGGTCTGCGCCAGTTTCTGACCTAACGCACTGTTGCTGTGGTGATAAAAGAACACATCGATATTCTGGCCTTTGCTGCGGCTGTCGACATGGATGGAGAGCATGCGCTGGTAAGCGCCTTTGTGTTTCGCGTGCAGCTCGTTTATCGCGGCGGTGCGCTGGCGTAGCCGCTCCCGCTGGTTCAGGGAAACTTTGTGATCGGGGTAGTTTACCTCGTCGCGGTCAATCTCCAGGATGGCCTGGTCCCGGATGCCGTCGTTCTCATCCTGTATGATCATATAAACGGTGGCCCCATGCTGCATCAGCCTGCGCGCCAGCCGGATAGTGACATCGTAGGCATATTCATCTTCGGCCAGGAGGTGAGAGCCGTACTTTCCGATGGCCCCAGGGTCCGGTCCGCCGTGGCCAGACACCAGGTAATAAACCGTTCCTTTCAGTTGCTGGTCCAGCATCTCCACCCGGGCATATTTTTCACCGAATAGGGGGAAGTTAGCGGTCAGTCCCGGTGCTGATTTTAATGCCGCTGGCGTGCTGGCGGCGTCGGCCGGCGTCGCCTCGGCAGTACTTGCCGGAGCAGCGGAAACAACCGGGAGCAGGTACCTTCTGCCGGTATACAGGCTGTTGCCCTTGCCAATGTTCTCCTTGTTAAGCTCCAGAAACGGGGCCAGGTGAAGCGAGGGGTCGAGGCCGTGCCGGCGCAGCAGCAGGAAGATGCCATCACCCGACCTGGCAACCACCTGCGGGTACGCCTCCTGCTGGGCGAAGACCTCTGTAAAAAAAGTAAGCGAAAAGAGAAGAAGAAAACTGATCCTCACAACATCAAATTTAAACAACAAAAATAGGAAGCACTGCTATAGTACAAAATTTATCGCTAGGATGAAAACCACCCGAAGCGATAGCGGGCTATATGGCTGCTTTATAGGCTTTACAAAAATGCTGAATTTCAGTACAGGGCCATAGCAGCCCCTTTGACTTTTTCACAAAAACTTCCTCCGGAGAAGTGCACATGTTGTTTCCTTATCATGATCCAACCAAAGAGAGTGTGTATAGTTCTCCTGTACCGATCGCTTCGCCCGCGGGCCTATATATACAAACGTTTCGGATGGCAGGCATGGTATCTTAGTACGGATTGCTTCCGTACTGCAAACGGTGTAGCCCAAGCGGATATATAGTTTCGCTCGAAAACGCTGGCGCTTTAGCCGGCGCTCAACCTGCTTCCCGGTTCATCTATATGGAGACGATTGAAAATTATTGCAAAGAGATAGGCCCTATCAACGCTGCGCTGCTGGCGACGCTCTTTACCTGGTTTGTCACCATGCTGGGGGCGGGCATGATCTTCTTCTTTAAGACGATGAACAGGAAATGGCAGGATGTGATGCTGGGATTTACCGGGGGAGTGATGCTGGCGGCCAGTTTCTGGTCGCTGCTGAGCCCTTCCATCGAACTGGCCGAAAGGGAATACCCGGATATGCCGTGGATGCCTGCAGCTTTTGGGTTTGTGGCCGGGGCCTTGTTCATCTTCGGGCTCGACAAGCTGGCGCCGCACCTGCACATCAACTTCAGAGAGGACGAAACGGAAGGGGTAAAGACAAAGTGGCACCAGACAACGCTGCTGATCCTGGCCATCACGCTGCACAATATACCGGAGGGGCTGGCTGTGGGCGTGCTGTTCGGGGCGGCGGCCAACGGCGCAGACGGCGTCACGTATGCGGCTGCCATTACCCTTGCATTCGGTATCGGGCTGCAGAACTTCCCGGAGGGCTTTGCGGTGGCGATGCCGTTGCGCAGGCAGGGCGTGAGCCGGCGAAAAAGCTTCTGGTATGGCCAGCTGTCGGCAATTGTGGAGCCTGTTGCCGGTGTGCTGGGTGCCTGGGCGGTGATCAGTATAGAGCCCATCCTGCCTTACGCGCTTGCTTTCGCGGCGGGTGCCATGATATTTGTGGTGGTGGAGGAGGTGATACCGGAGACGCAGCGCGACAAAAACACAGACTTAGCTGTACTGGGCCTGGTGGGTGGATTTGTGCTGATGATGGTGCTGGATGTCGCCTTCGGCTAAAAAACGTGATTAACAGAAGAGCAAAGTATATATAGCCTGCCAGGCTTCTATCCTCCATCACCAATAAAATTTACATCCTAGCCCATAACGGAGGGATTTTCTTGCTTGGGGTATGGGAAATGTATTCCCGTACATGACTTAGCGTGAGCGACTGCCTGACTCGCTGGTATGCTGGCAGGGCCCTTTGTACCGGATGAAGAAGTTGATCCAGGTGCTGCGCGAGAGCCGGAAGTTGATGGGGAGCAACCCGACTACCACCACCAGCAGTACCCCAATCATCATGGCTAAGGTAACCTCCTCCACGAGATAGCTCAGCGCGATCCAGACGGCCACGAAGATGGCGGTGCTGAAGGCGTAGCTGACGAACATAGCCCCGTAATAATAGCCCGGCTCAGGCTCAAATACCTGTCCGCAGCAGGAGCACTTTTCGTTCATCTCTGAGAATTTCCGCAGATCGTAAAGCGTGCCCTTCGGGAACATATCTCCCTCGTGGCACCTCGGGCATTTGGTGTTCAAAATGCTATAAAGCTTTGTTTCCTTCCAGCTCATATCGTCCTATGCTTCTATTGTCCTGCAAAGATAATTGGTAAAAAACGTCCGCTTACTGGACATATCATACGGAATTATGGACATTCCAACCAGATTAGCTTTGGGAGACCCTGAACTGCTCCGGGGTCTGGCCTGTGTGTTTTTTAAAGAAACGGAAGAAATACGCATTATCGAAGTAGCCTAACGAGGAGGCAATCTCCGATATGGTAAGGTGCGAGTGCACCAGTAGCCGACGGGCCTCCAGCAACACGCGTTCCTGAATCAGTTCACTGATCGTCTTGCCGATGGCGCGCCTGCAGGCATCGTTTAACTGCTTTGTCGTCACGTGCAGTTGGTCAGCATAGTAGCGCACGGGCTGGTGCTGTCTGTAGTTCTGATCGATAAGGTGCTCCAGGGCCTGTAGCTGGGGCAGAAGCTTTGACGGAATCTGTTCTGAGGGGTTTTGCTCCTGGTACAGGCGCTTCAGCAGGATTAGCAGGATATCGAGGTAATCGCGGAGCACATCCTCTGCCATTGCTTTCTTTCCCTCGTGCTCCTGTTGCATGCGCTGCATGATTGGCAGAATGGCGTCTTTATCGGGATTGCTTAGCAGGAGCTGGGGCTGGCGGTACACCGCCTGGTAAAACGGGAAGCGGGCAAGCTTCTGATGCGGGTACTCCAGCCGGTAAAAGGCCGCGGTAAAGAAGATGATATAGCCATCGGTGTCATCCGAGAGCTGCCAGCTATGCACCTGCCCCGGCGCAAGGAAAAAAACGGCGTTGGCTTGTACAGGATATTCTTCAAAATCGATACTGTGCGTGCCGTGCCCCTTGCTGATAAACAGCAGGATGTAGAAGTTGTGCTTGTGCGGCTTCTGGATGAACAGGTGCTCCCGCAGGTGAGCAGCAAAGGAATTCAGGTAGAAATACCGCTCCCTGGGTGCCTGCGCATCAAAGTCCCCGATCTGGTATATAGGCAAATGTTCTTCAGGCATTGGACCTCTGGAAAGTAAGGGTGAATGAAAGCACGCATCATGTAAAGCCAAGGTACTGTTTCTGACGGCGCGACGTGTAAAGCAGTAAATAGAAGCGCCCCTACATAAGTACGGGTATAAATTGTGTACCCAACATCATCCCCACTTCTTTCGCACCTCTTTCTGAATTTCAACGGATGGTCAGCTACCAATATTCCCTTCCCGTACCCTGCTGTATTGCTTCTCCGTGTTTTGCCGCTCGGTTTCTTTCACGATGCGGCTCAGGTCTGTCAGCACACTACCAGTGTCGCGCAGCACTTCCGGCGAGGCCACATTCTTGAAGTCGATCAGGCACCGTGCCTGCTCCGCGCGCGCCACCTGTATTTGTGTCCGCAGCGCCGACAGGTTTTCCTCTGACGAGTCGACTATCGTTTTTCCAAAAATGGCGATGCAGTCTGCGGTGGCCTCTAATGTTCTTTGCAACTGCTGAATGTTCGCATACTCTGCCTGGAACGCCTGGTTCTGTTGCAGATCGTGCAGGCTTCGGCGAATCCCTCTTATCTGCACCGTAATATGCTCCAACTTGCTGATGCTAACGGAAAGTCGGCTGAGATGCGTACGCTTGTGCGTCAGAAAAGGGTTGTATTTCAGGCTTTGCTCGGCCAGTTTCAGCGTATCCTGGCATTTCTCTGTACCAACGATGAGGGCATTCACTTCAGTGCGGCCTGTTTTGCCTTGCATGAAGTGAGTATCCAAAAGCATGTTGAGGCTCCTTAAGGTGGTGGCAGCCAGGCTGCTGGTGCTGATGATGCTGCGCTCCACATCCGGTATGGCATTCTGCGGCACAATCAGCGCGTTGATCAGAACGGCAATGCCGGAGCCCAGAATGGTTTCGATGATGCGGGCAAAAGCGTATCCTTCCTCATTTTGCCCGAAGGCAAGTACCAGGAAGGAACTGATAGCTACCTGCGAGATAATCTGCGGGTTCATCCGAAGGGCCTTCGCAATGCCCATGCCCAGCAGGATCACAAAGAAGATGGATATGGCCCCGATTTTGAACCAGAACCCCAGCAGCATGCTCAGCATCACTCCGCCTACAATTCCAATAATGCGCTGGGTGGCTTTGTCTACGGAGTCCGCCACCGTCACCTGCACCGTCAGGATAGCGGCTAGGGCGGCAAAATAAGGATATTCCCCGTGCAGCAGGCTCGTGGCCACAAACCAGGAAAGCGCCGCCGCCAGGGCTGTTTTGAATATCTGAAGCGTTAGCCCAAAGCGGGCAAAAATTTCTGCACCTCTGTTCAATGTAGATCCGATATGTTAAAAAGCTTTTCGTGAGCGAAAGCATGCAAAGTTACTGTTATATTAAGGATGATGCTGTGCCTGCCATTGGAAAAATACAGGTGTCTGCCGTTATAACCGCAGCCTATGGTTTAACTCCTCCTGTATCCAAAGGCTTGCCAGTACCGGAAACGGATTTGATTTACAGGAGGAATGCACAGTAAGCTAAACAAAGCTTCAACAGCCACTCTTTATTTTTACCAACAGTAAAATTTGTGACGTCAACGCCTTTAATATTAGAGTGAGAGAATTCAACATAACTACCCGAATTCCGTTTAATTAATCACATATAATATAAAATAATCAATATTTTTATCCGCTTTGATGTCAGCAGCATATTGCTTAAGGCTTATTTTAGTTGCTGACATAGATTTTCTTTTGGCCCTATCAAATTTACAAGGTGCACAGCCAAAACCTTGAGAATTAGTCTTTAACCATTTTAAGTATGAAAACAAAGTACGCAACGAAAGTGATTTATGCCTTTTCTTTGATTATGACCGCCTCATTTGGGTGCTCCGTAGAGGATGAGGAAATAATGCCTGAAGACAGTATGAGGCAAAGCGTAGCAAGCCAAGCACAAGGAGTGGACGCCGGCTCTAGCATAAGAATACTGTCTGACCGTTATATTATTATTTCGGCCTCTAATTCGATTCCCTCAGAGTTGAAGAGCCAGATGGGGGCCATGAAAGGAAAACTAACAGCTACCATGGAACAAGCCGGAATTGCTACTGCAACTTCATCAGACCCGGATTTTATTGCAAAAGCCTCTAAGATAAAAGGTGTTAGCGCTGTCATGCATGATTTTCAGATACAGTGGTTCGACCCGGCTAAGCAAAAAGGGATTCAGGTGGAGGCAACTTACGGCAACCCACCAGCCAGTGGGGACGATGACTTCTTCTTCGACCTGCAATGGGGGCACGATGCGATTGATGCCCCCGAAGCCTGGAACGCGGGCTACAGAGGAGCGGGCACCAGAGTAGCTGTCTTAGATACAGGCTTTGATCTGACGCATCCGGACCTGGAGCCAAATATTGACCTTGCTGCCAGTAAAAGCTTTGTGCCTTGGGAGGAATTGCAATATGACTTGCCTGATCCCTTTAGCCACGGCACGCACGTAGCCGGCACTATTGCCGCAGCAGACAATGGTTATGGCACGATTGGCGTAGCGCCCGAGGCAGAACTGATATTGGTTAAGGTGTTAAGTGACGAGGGGTCTGGAGCCTTTTCTTGGATAATAAGTGGCATTATACATGCGGTGAATCAGAATGCCGATGTGATCAATATGAGTTTAGGTGCCTATATACCACATAACGGGAAATTCTTGGATGAAGAGGGAAATGTGGTACATGATGCAAAAGCAGCGCAACAGCTTATAAACGCGCTAAAACAAGCTACTTCATATGCCTACCAACATGGGGTAACCGTCATATCCACCGCCGGAAACGATGCTATAAACGGGAACAGAGACCGCTCTCTGGTACATGTACCGTCTGATGCACCGCATGTGATCTCTGTCTCTGCCACCGCGCCAAGGGGCTGGGCACTGGATCCTTTCAACGCTTTCCTCGATTACCCGGCTTCCTACACCAACTACGGCACTCCTGAGGTTGATCTGGCTGCCCCAGGCGGCGATTTTAGTTACCCTGGTGAGGAGGAGGTGACCATTGGCTTTGTGACAGCCCCAGTGTGGGTATTCGACATGGTGTTCAGCACCGGTAGTGAGCAAAGCTGGTATTGGTCGGCCGGAACAAGTATGGCTGCTCCGCACGCCTCCGGCGTTGCGGCGCTTGTTATCGGCAAGAGTGGTGGTGAGATGAAACCCTCGCAGGTGGAGACCATCCTGAGAACAACCGCCGAAGACTTAGGAAAACCAGGTCGCGACCCTTTCTACGGCCATGGAAGAGTGAACGCTTATTATGCTGTGATAGGGAATAAAGTCCCGGCGACTCCCGCTAAGAATAGTAAGTCCTTGGCAAAAGGAAAGCCAGTCGCACGGTAGCCAGCTTAATCCACAACTGAATGTATATATGAGACAGGCCCATCTG
The DNA here is from genome assembly GCF_039541895.1 of Pontibacter saemangeumensis. NCBI lineage: Bacteria > Pseudomonadati > Bacteroidota > Cytophagia > Cytophagales > Hymenobacteraceae > Pontibacter > Pontibacter saemangeumensis. Next base: position 84,126 of record NZ_BAABHC010000042.1, on the reverse strand, counting down.
GTAAAGGATGGGCCTGTCTCATATATAACCTCCGCAGCCTCAGCGATTAAATCTTCCAAAGCCACTGGTTTTACTATTCTATACTCAGTATATATAAGATGTCGCGAATCATTACATCCTGCTGATTACCTCGCGCAAATCCCCCTATACGGGCACCACTGGCACACGTCCAGGTCATTTGTTTTGCGGATCGGCTCCTGCGGGTCCAGCATGCGGCGCACGAAGTCGGAGAGGAGAGCTTCAGAAGCGGCCATGAAATCTTTGGGGGTGCTGCCGTCGGCTTCGGTGAAGTTGAATTCGGATGTCATCACGCCGGCATCCAGGTTGCGGAACGACAGGATGCCGGATTTTGGCTGTATGCTCCACGGCTCCACGTGCTTCGCGTTGCGCAGAATCGTTTCCGGCTGCTCCTGCAGCGTGCGCTGCAGCACGTACTGGTACAGCCACAACTGCCGCGCTTTGTCATAGGTGGGGTCGGTGGTGAACTGCAGCTCCACTTCCTCCGGCTTTACCTTCAGCTGCCCCGGCTCCACTTTACCCGTCTTGTAATCAATCACGCGCAGCTCGTGACCCGCCAGGTCAATGCGGTCGGCTTTGCCGGCGATGCGCACCTGTAGCAGCTCGTCGCCCACCTGCACGGGCAAAGTGGCTGATAAGGTTTCCTCGAGGCGGAGCACGTAGAGCGGCAGTTCAGGCGAGTACAGCAGGTTCTGCAGGTATTTCTCCAGCACCTGCACCGCCACCTTGTAGAGCAGGCGGTTCATGCCCCGCTCCGGCAGCGCCCCCCGCGTCACGCGGCTGAACTCCATCTTCACCTGCCCGGGCAGCTGCGTCAGCATGAGCTCCACATCCGAGGTCTCGATGGGTTTGCCCGACTGTTCAAACTCCCGGAAGAAATCCTCCAGCACCTGGTGCACGAGCGTGCCGAACTTGTCCGCGCCCAGCTGTTCCTCCACTTCCTCCGCCTCCTGCATTTTGACGATGCGGGTAAAATAGTATTGCAGGGAGCAGTTGATGTACATGTTCAGGTGCGATGGGTAGAGGCCGCGCTGCAACTCCTGCTTCAGCTGCGCGATCGTCTGGGCGTCTTTCTCGATCAGGATTTCCTCGCTGTACTCCCGCAGCTGTTTCTGCTCCACGGAGGCTGTCATATCCCTGAACTTAATTTTGGGGTTACGAAGCGCGAGGTCGTTTTGCAGTTGCAGGACAAAGCGGCTTTTCTCGCCGGAGCCGTAGGTGTCGGAGGGCAGCACGTAGAGCAGGTTCACGCGTTTGGCGCGCTGCAGCAGGCGGTAAAAATTGTAGGCCATCGTGCTCTCCGTCTCGGCGTAGGTCGGCAGCCCGAACTCCCGTAGCACGTCGTAAGGCATCAGCGACTCGTGGCGCTTGGGTGCCGGCAGGGTGTTCTCGTTCACCGACAGGATGATCAGGTTCTCGAAATCCAGCGCGCGCGTCTCCAGCATACCCATGATCTGCAGGTCGGAGATAGGCTCACCGCTAAAGGGGAGGCGGGTGGAGGAGATGAGCTCATATATAAACTTGCGGAAGCTGCGCACCGATATCTTCTGCTCGCGGCAGTCGAAGATGGTGTCGAGGCGCTTCACGATGGTGTAGAAGATATATAGATACTCCGTTTCGATGGAGTTGCGGCCGTGACTGTACACCGTGCGCAGCAATTCGATCAGGTTATATAGGCTGGCGATGATGTCGTCGCAGTCGCGCCAGGTCTTGAAGAGCACCTCGAAGAGCGGGTGGTGCTGGCCCAGTTTCAGGAGCTCCTGCGCCGACACCAGCACCCGATTGTCCTGCACGATCTTGTCGAGCACCTGCTGAATAATGCCGTGGAATTTGGCCTGCTCCGGCTGGTCGTTTATATATAGTTCGTAGCGGCGTATGAACGGGTGGGTGAGCAGCTTCGTGACCGACAGGTGGTGGTACTGGTACACTTTGTAGCCCGACTCCTGCAGTTGGTTGATGCCTGTCAGGTGCACCTCGAACAGCAGGTCGATGAGGTTGAAGAGGGGCGTGCCCTTGAAGCTCAGGCCCATCGTCACGTTATAGTTCGGGATATCCTCCGGGATGGAGTGCAGCACCGGCAGCAGCAGCGTTTCGTCGGGCAGCACGATGGCTACCTGCGCATGTTTGTCCTGCGCCCGTATTTCCTGCAGCAACTGCCCCGCCAGTTTCCCCTGCATGCTGGCATTGGCCACACCGATCACGTTGATCTCCTTTTCATCCGTCAGCAGCATGTTCTGCTGCCAGCGCCACTCCGGTAGCTTCCAGGTGGTCTTGTATTTGCGCAGAAAGCTGCCCGCCCGGTTCGGGGTGCCTTCCTCCATGTAAAAGTCATCGGAGTCAAACAGCACCTCGGCCTTGTCGTGCTTCAGCAGCGTTTTGATGATCTTTTCTTCCGAGGCTGTCAGTGCGTTCAGGCCGATGAAGATATACTGGGCGCAGGCAGCGTCTTTGGCAATTTGCTCAATGTTGTCGGCTGCCTTACGGAAAGCCATGCCGGTATAGGCTTGCTTTTTATCGTGCAGGCGCGCTTTGAGGTTGTGGTAGGTCTTCTCGATGTTGTCCCAGAGGCTGAAGTATTTGCGGAGGGTGGGGGAGAACTCCTTGCCGAGGAACTTCGGGTCCCAGCGCTCCAGCGCCTTGGCCTCGCCCAGGTACTCGAACAGCTTGCCCGTGTGCACCAGGTTCTGGTCGATGCGGCTGAAGTCGTCGAGGAGCGTGCCGGCCCAGGTCACGAACTGGTCGAAATCCAGCAGCGGGTCCTGCTCGCGCATCAGGTCATATAGCTCCAGCTGTAAATTGATCGGCTCCAGCACGTCCGTCTTAGCCAGCCGGCATATAAAGTCCTCCATCGCCGACACCTCCGGCGACCAGATCGGCTCAGTGGCCGCCTGCGCCAGCGCGTTCTTAAAGAAAAAACTGGCCCGGCGCGACGGCAGCACAATGCACAGGTCGCTGATGTTCTCTTTGTGCTTTTCGTAAACGTATTTCGCTGAGAGCTCTAAAAAAGTCTGCAAGGGTGGTACGGTTGAATGAGTATTTGAGGGAATACTATTAAGGCTCTTCAGTAGTGCTCATGACAAGGATGGTTGCTAAAAAGAACGCAACAGCAGCCCCGAGAAGCATAAAATTAGACTGCCGTTTGATATCTTTCTCTAATACGCTTAACTCCTTGTATATATCTGCTTTTTCTAAAGGTGTGAGCTTATCATCAATAGCAACGAACGTTTTTTGGTGATCAACTTCATACTTATAACTCACTTGCAGGTTGAACCAAAAAAATAAGCATAAAGGTACTATAACATAGAGAGCTACGATACCAATTCTTCTAAACATGGAGACTTAATTTAATAATTATATATAAAATAAGTGTTCCTCCAGGTTAGCGTTTAGATGGGTTCTCGAAATCATCCTTGCCCTGCAGCGGGATAAAAGGGTTATAGGCTATTTCCCACAGGTTTTCGTCGGGGTCGGCTATATAGCTGCTGTAACCGCCCCAGAACACTTTCTCCGGCTGCTTCAGCACTTTGACGCCTTTGGCCGCCAGCGCCGCTACCAGTTCGTCCACTTCCTGCTCCGATTGCACATTATAGGCCAGCGAGAACCTCCGGAAGCCCTTTCCGTCGGCCGGCACGCCTGCATCGTCTGCCAAGGACTCCTGCGGGAAAAGGGCCAGCTGGATGCCGTTCAACTGAAAGAAAACAATGGACTCGTTGCTCATGGACGTCGGTTGCCAGCCAAAAATGTGCTCATAAAAGGCCTTTGACCGCTGCAGGTTTGTCACGCCGAGGGTGATGAGGGTTAACCGTGGTTCCATAATCTGTATTAAGTTGTTGATGATCAAAGCCTGTAAGCCATACCGCCTGGAGTCAGGCAGGCAGCGCCCTGTGTATCGCTTGCTCAATTTAAGGATAAAGCCGATACCAACGGGCTATGTCCCTGATTTTAGCGGGGAAAAGAGCCGTTCACCTCATCCTCCTAAACCCAATAGCGCCGGATGCTGCTCACGGGCTGCCGCTTAACAGAAGCCGGGCACGAGCCGGTAAATGGCTTAGCATTAGCTTTTCCGATCCGGTTGTTGGGGATCCGCTTCAAACCTGACGGCGAAGGTGGTCCCCTGGTCGGGCGCGCTTTCCACCGTTATCTCTCCACCCATCGACTCGACCTGCAACTTCGTGAGGTAAAGCCCCATGCCTTTGGAGTCGCGGTTCTGGTGGAAGGTTTTGTAAAGGCCGAAGAGCTTGTTCCCCACTTTCTCCAGGTCCATCCCCATGCCATTATCCGCAACCGCCAAAAAAACGGAGCTGCCTTGCTGCCAGGTGCTGATCCTGATGCGGGGCGGCCTGCCGTCTGCGCTGTACTTGAGCGCATTGGACAGCAGGTTGTGCAGGATACTTTCGATATATACTTTCGGGGCCAGGATCTCCCGCACCTGCAGGTCTGTCTCGATGGTTGCCTGGCGGGTCATTATCACGGCCTGAAGGTTCTGCACCTGCTTTTCGATCAAGGGTGCTATCGACGTGCTTTCCCGCGGAAGCTGCTGGTCGAGGGTCATGTTCAGGATCAGGTTCAGGTCCTGGATGGTGTCCGACATGTTGTCAATCATCACATTGATCTTTTCCATCACCACCGCGGCGTTTTCCTGCGTCGGCTCTGCCTCGTAGAGGTCGTGCAGCCCCTTGATGTTGCTCATGGGCGAGCGCAGGTTATGGCTGATGATGTGGGCGAAATCCTCCAGCCGGTTGTTTTTCACTCGCAGTTCCTCAAAGGAGGCCTCCAGTTCATGGTTCAAGTCTTTCAGTTTGCGGGCCTGGTTGCGCAGCAGAATAGCGGTGATATCCTTTTGCAGTACCTGGCTTATCTCCAGTTCGTTCAGCGACCAGGGCTGCGACTTGCCTTGCACCGTCTCTTTCCAGTGGTCGAACGACTTGCGCGGGTGAACCCGCAAGTCAGCGCTGGCGTTGGGCTTTTCAGGGTCGCCGGCCCAAATGCGCGTTTCCTGTATCTCTGGCCTGAAGAACAGGATATACTCCTTGCTGTAGCGCGAGATTTCCATGGCAAGCAGGCCGCTGGCCTCGTGGCGGTAGCTGTCTGCAGAGGGCATCAGCTTCGAGAGTTCCCTCGTGGCAAAAACCCCCTCTACCTTTTGTTCCGAAAGCCAGTCGATTATTTCCTCTATCTGGCTATTGTCCGGGGTGTTGCCCGCGGTAACCAGGTGTTGGTTGAAGTGAACGGCCACTCCCGCACAAGCTACCAGGTGCAGGAGTTGCTGTTCCCGCTCAAACAACCCTTCGAATAAATCGCCGGCGCTGTCTATTTGCCTGATGAGTGTTTGTTCAACCTGTTTCAGCCGCTCAAAAGCCTGCACATCCCGCTTCTCGCGGCTAGCGACCACCGCGTTGGAGAAGGCCATGGCAGCCAGGTTGCACGTCATTCGCTTCCAGTAATCTATAAACAGCGGGGTTTTGTGCTGGCAGGCGATCAGCCCCCACAGCTTGTTGCGCACCATGATGGAAAAGGAAAGGGTCGCACCGACGTCCATGTTCCGGAGATATTCCATGTGTATTTCGGAGGGGTTGCGGAGCTCTGAACGGATGATGTTGGACGGCTCGCCCGTTGTTGGATTCAGATAGGGTATGATGTCAACAGCGGCGGCATCCACATCCGGTATCTGCCTGATATGCTTTTTGATGAGCAGCGCCCTGGCCGGCCCCGGTATATCTGAGGCAGGGAAGTGGTGGTGCAGGTAGGAGCGGACCCCGGGCCTTATTTTCTCCGCGATCACCTCGCCATGCCAGTCCTGGTCAAAGACATAGAGCATCACCCGGTCATATGCCAGCACTTCCTGTACGAACTCCACCAGCAGGTTGGCCTGGGCCTGGAGCGATTCCAGTTCGTTCAGCTCATACTGGAAGTGGCAGAAGGCAAGGGAGTTGTCGAGCCTGCGCTGGCCTGTGGTTTGCGCCACGGGCTCACACTCCAGCACCAGTTTTTTTTCTGACCGGTGCACAAAGCCAAAGTATTGCTTCCCCTGCAGTTCCAGCAGTTGCGGACTGGCTTTTTTTGCCTTGGTTAACTGCACTTCCAACTGCTCCCGCTCCCCGTCCCGGCATATAGCTTCTTGAATGGATTTTCCAACTATAGCTGTCGGGGACAGGTCAAGAAACTGCCCGGTGTTTTGGCTTACCTGCTCTATCTGCAGGGTCTCCTCGTCCATGATGACGAGAAAGCCGTGTGGCTGTATCCGGCCAATGATATGGATAGGCTCTGTATCGCAGTTGGACAGGTCTACCTTCAGGTTGTTGTAATTCTGCATAATTCAATAAAGGAACCGGGCGGCATGGTCTCCATCACGCCACCCTTGCCTTGCTGCGAGCGCAAGCAAGGCAAGGGTGGCTGAAACCAACGCGCACGAACCACTTTTTCTAAATCAATCTCATACCCGGTTCTAAGAGGAGCCTCAGGAGGCAGGCATCGGCAAATTATCCGTTAAATATACCGCAGTACATACGGAGGTAGCCCATGCCAAGGGTATCCAAAAGACAAATTAAAATTCATTTTCTTTCCCAGAGGAATGCCGCTCCCATAAGTTTAAAGCCATATATAGAAGATGTCTTTGGTCTCAGTAGTGGCCCTTAAAGTCCCAGCCCCAGCTGCTCCGTTTTCTTGCCGCTATACTTCCAGGTCTTCACCTCCTCTGTCTCGAAATAGTAAAGGATACATTTCACCTGCTCATATCCCAGCTGCCGGAAACGCACGGCATAGTGGTCGAGGCGGTTGCGATGCTCCGGCTCCGGTGGCGGCGTTTTAAACTCCATTAGCACCACAGCCGCTCCATCAAATACAATGCGGTCGGGCTTGTAGAGGTATGCCCGCGCATCGAGCACCTCCTTCTCATGCTCCACAGCGACCTTGTTTGTGAAGTAATGGCGCAGCTTCGGGTGTTGCAGCACCCGAATGAGTTTCTGCTTCAGCTCCGGTTTTTCCCTGTCGCTGATAATGCCTTCGTACACCATCTGGCGGAGCACCTGGTCCAGTTCGGGGGCAAATGCGATGCGGGCGAGGGCATAATGCAGCTTGCGGTTCTGCTGACGCTGAATGGCCTGCGTCTCAAAGTCGAATACGTTGTTAGCGTGCTGCTTTATCTTCAGGCGCTGCTCCCAGTCCGTCGAGGTCAGGTGGTCGAGGGAGTAGGTATGGCTGTCCGCATCGGCGGTGTGTGTCACTTGTGCTGTCCCTTTGGCCAGCTGGTAACAGAACCTGCCCGGCTCCCAGAGCTCTTTGTAAACGAGGTAGCGGTACAGCAGGTGACTTATATTTTTAGCAGGACCTTCCAGCGCGCGCGCCGCTTTTTTCTCCTCTAGCAGGTCTTTGCTGTTGCCGATCAGGTAGAGCCGGTCGATGGGGCGGGTGAGGGCCACGTACAGCATGTTCAGGTTCTCGATGAACGTTTTCTCCACCTCCGTGCTGTACTGTTCCGCCAGTATGGTTTTCTCCAGTTTAGAACTTATGTTAACTGCCACGCTCCGCAGCTTGCCCGTTACGCGCACCTCCTCCGGCAATTGGCTCCACATCAGGGCGCGGTTCATCGGCTCGGTGCTCCAGTCGGCGAAGGGAATAATGACGATCGGGTAGGCCAGGCCCTTGGACTTGTGGATGCTGGTGATGGTGATGGCGTTCCTGTTCTTGGGCGTGTTGATGCTGAGTTTCTCCTTCTGCACGTCCCAGTAGCCGAGGAAGTTGTTGAGGTTGTTGCTGTGCTTGAGGCTATACTCCAGCACCAGGTCCAGGAAGCGGAAGAGGTACTCGCTCTCGTTGTTCTTGTCCAGCAGGCTGAAGATGCGGATGAGCTTTTCAGTGAGTTCGTAGATGGAGAGGTTGCCCGTTTGGCGCTCCTGCACATCGAAGCCGAACACCCGCAGCTGGTCGAAGAACGGCTGGCTGTCGGGCTCGTTGGCGATGGCGGCGATGGTCTGCGTCATCTCTGTGGTCGGGGTTGTCTCCAGCGCCACCTTGCACACCAGGTACAGGGCCTCCGACTTGGCCAGCGTGTCATTTGGCCGGTTAAAGACCCGGAACAGGGAGACGATCAGGTTGATGACCTCGGCAAACTGCAGCGAGAGCGAGTCCTGGGAAATGATGGGGAACTTTCGCTCTTTCAGGAAGTTGGCGATGAGCTTGCTCTTGATGTTGGTGCGGCACAGGATTGCCATGTCCTGCAGTTGGTATCCCTCCGCCTGCGCCTCCCGCACCAGTTGCAGCACCATGTTCAGGGTACTCTCGTCGTAGCTCAGAATCTCCGGTCGGGTGTAGCCGTCGTATAGCTTCTCCGTGCGGCCGCAGCTGTTCAGGTCATATATAAAGTTGGTGTCTTCGGGGTGCGTGAACATGATCTGGATGTGGCCGCCCCGTTTGTCGCTGCCCGGCGGCACCTGCTGCTGAAACGCCTCGTCATATATAGCCGTGAACACGCCGAAGCCGGGGTGGCCCTTGCTTATATAGGTAAACAGCTCGTTGTTGAAGTCGATGATCTCGGCACGGCTCCGGAAGTTTGTGTTCAGGCCGGCAGGCTCCAATGCTTGGTCCACCGTCTGGTAGCGCTCCTCGATAAGGTGGCCGTGCCGGCGGTTCCGGTACAGGTGCTCCGTTGTCTTTTTGTAGAGGTGCAGGATCTGTTCCATCTCGCCGCCGCGCCAGCGGTAGATGGCCTGCTTCGCGTCGCCCACCACCATGCTGAAGTGGCCAGAGGCCAGCGCATTGTCCACGAGCGGGAGCAGATTGTTCCACTGCAGCACCGAGGTGTCCTGAAACTCATCGATGAGGATATGGTTGTATTTCTCACCCAGCCGCTCATATATAAACGGCACCGGCTCCTGCAGCACAATGTCGATGATGCGCTTGTTAAACTCCGATATATGCACCGTGTTCTTGTCGCGCTTGATCTCCTGCAGGCACTTCTCCAGCTCGTTCAGCACCGACACTTTGTAGAGGTGCGGCACGATCGCCTGGATCAGCGTGAAGGTTTCGGCGTACTGTTCCTTGATGTGTTCGAGCTGCTGGTACAGCTCCGTCAGTTCCGGCTTCACCTGGTCTATCTGGGCCTTGGTGGCGGTGTTGATCTTGCCGGCGTACCATTTGTCGTCCTCAACGGTCTGGCGGGCGAAATTGTTGCCGTAGTTCAGGTCCACGGTGCGCGCAAACGTGTTGAAGTAGCTGTAGAGCCCGCGTGTGCTCTGGTAAAAGTCGGAGGGGGAGAGGCCGGCGCTATGTATGGCCGTCAGCGCCTGTGTGGCTGTTTCTCTCACGGCGGCTTCCACGTCCTGCACGACCTGCGCCAGTTCAGCCCGCACCGTTTTAAAGTCTTCCAGCGTCAGTTGCTGCAGGTCCGTCACCGCCTCATATACCTGCTCGTTCAGCAGGTTCTTCGCGAAGTCCATCAGGTCGTCGGGCAGCATGGTCCAGCTTTTGCCTTCGCGGGCTTTCTCCAGCGCATACTGCTCCAGCGTCTCCGACAGCAGGTCTCCCTTCTGGTCGCTTACCTTGTCCAGCAGCAGTTGCACCGCCGTGCTCACCAGCGTATTAGAGTCCAGGTCCACCTCAAAGTTGTGGGGTATGTTGAGCTCGCGTGTAAAAGCCTGCACGATCTTGTTCACGAATGAGTCGATGGTGCTGACGGAGAAGTCGCTGTAGTTATACAGGATCTGGCGGAACAAAGCTGCCGCGCGTTGGCGCACCTCCTCCTTGTCAAGCTGCTCCTCCGGGTACTCGTCCTGTAGGTCTGCTGTTATGCCCGCCAGCAGCAGCTCGCTTTTCGCCTTGTCCTTCTCCGGTAGGGTAACGTCATTAAAATGGCGCAGCGCCCCGAGAATCCGCTCCTTCATCTCCGCGGCGGCATCGTTGGTGAAGGTGATGGCCAGGATGGAACGGTAATAGTCCGGGTTGGGCGTGTGCAGCGCCAGCTTCAGGTACTCCTTTGTCAGGTGGTACGTTTTGCCGGAGCCGGCAGAGGAGGAGTAGATCTTAAAGGTAGAGGGCATCGCTGTATCTGTCTCCTAAAGATACAGCATAGAAGCGCCTTCAGGCAAGCACTGAAAAAATTCTTTCCTTGATTTGCGACAGGGGGAATGCCCGCTCTCCTGCATTTTCTGTACAGCTACAAGGGGAACAGCATTACTATATAAGGTGATGCCAACCCTTTAGATAACGGCAAGGGCAAGTGAATAGTAATTCAGTTTATATATAAGCGATGGATCTGCTTTTCTATTGATAGCGGAACAAGCCTTAAGGCAATGTGATTCTTTCCCTGGAACAGCAATCCTTTCCAAAGAATAGAATGCAAATTATTTGGACCAAACGCAGGAGGCGTATGTCAGCATAGCTTCCACATGCCCTTCAGGTAGAGATGAAAACTTTGCGCCTATGGATTAAGCCACTGTATCGGCTTAATCCATAGGCTTTGATGTCCCGGTGTTGATCGATTTAGTTGATAAATTAACTAGCGTACGCTAATTGCCCGGTTGGCTGATGATTGAAACCGGTGGAGTCATTGACGCAAACATGGTACATGATACGGGCCATAGACAGCGAGTATTCTGTGATCAGGCATTGCTGTTGCTCCGCGCTCATGAGGGCCTTGCTGTTGCCCAGGTTAAATTTGCTCAGTTCAATTACTTCATCAAAATTCTGCCGCAGGGTTTTAAGGGCTTTGAACGAAGGCTCGTTGTAATAGGCCGGTATCACCTGGCAAACGGCGTAACTTCCTTTAGCGCGTTCCTGTGAAATCATACTGCAAAGCGATTCAATGTTCGTTTTGTCCAGGTCGGAGAGGATGACATAGAAAACATTGCAGCGATCTTTGTTCACGGCCTTTGCGGGAGCGCTTCCGAGCAGCATGTTGCGATGGATTTTCGAATTCTGCTGAAAGCTTTCGTCCTTCAGAATTTTGTTGTGGATTTTAAACGCCAGCGCACCCGAAGCGATGAGATTGAAGTCTTTTCCGTGTGATGAGATTTTGGAGAAGTGTAGCATGTGGAATGGTGTTAAGGGTTAGGGTATATCTTTTACATTCTTTTTCATCAAGCATTAACAGTAGCGTCTATACCTCAAGCTGTTAAAAAAACAGCACAAACTGGATATCTGTCAGGGCTACAAATGGGTAAAGCATATAATTGCGCTATATTGTGTTCAATTATTGCGCTTGAACTTTGCGGCATTCGCTGCTGTCGCTTGCTTTAGAATAATTAATTACGGCAACTTTTTGCAAAGAAATCGTGATTTAGTTCCATTTATTGTATATGTGCTTATAGAGCGGGTAAACTGGTTGATGTAACGGGTGAACGTGTTCTATGTTGCTATTTTTAAAAGAAATTTTATAATTATATAATTACGAGTTTTTTGTTAATCCACACCAACTTAACAAAATATAATGATTAAGGGGAGTACTACCTATTCTGCCGGAATGCTCTTGAAACAGTACAAAAAATATATATTTTTTAATTCGCGGCATCTTTAGCTTTAATGAGTGTTATTTCGTACTTTTGCAGCAGAATTGGAACAGTCTGAATTACTGATAACTAGATACTCCCACTGTAGGCTAACCTGGTTGTTTATCGTTTTTGAGTCGCTCTCTCTTACAAACGGAGATAAGGTTGAATAGCAGACTGCACCAGGTATTGAAGTATATAAGTAATTTAGATGAACAAAATTAGATTTGATGAGCTTCCGCTTTCGCCGGAAGTACAGCGTGCTATCGCTGACATGGGCTTCGAAGAAGCCTCTCCCATCCAGACCCAAGCCATCCCGGTAGTTTTAGAAGGAAGAGACATTATTGGTCAGGCCCAGACAGGCACCGGTAAAACGGCCGCCTTTGGTATCCCGACCATTGAACAGATTGACCCGACTGACCGCAGGGTGCAGGCGCTGATCCTGTGCCCGACGCGTGAGCTGGCGATACAGGTTTCAGGTGAGATCCAGAAGCTGGCCAAGTACAAGACTGGCATCAGCGTGGTTCCTATATATGGCGGGCAGCCCTATGACCGCCAACTGCGCGCCCTTAAGCAGGGAGTGCAGATCGTGATCGGAACGCCCGGCCGCGTAATGGACCACATCCAGCGCGGTACCCTGGTGCTGGACAACGTGAAGAAGATCATCCTGGACGAGGCGGACGAAATGCTGGACATGGGCTTCCGCGAGGACATTGAGTTTGTGCTTGAGCGCATCCCCGAAGACCGCCAGACGATTTTCTTCTCTGCCACCATGTCGAAGCCGATCATGGAGATGACGAAGCGTTACCAGACAGACCCTGTTATCGTGAAAGTGGTACACCAGGAGCTAACCGTGACCAACATCGACCAGGTTTATTTCGAGGTGCGCAGCAGCGCGAAGCAGGACGTGCTTTCACGCCTGATCGACATGTATAACCTGAAGTCCGCCATCATTTTCTGCAATACCAAGCGTATGGTGGATGAGCTGGTAGGCGGCCTGCAGGCCCGCGGCTATTTCGCTGATGCCCTGCACGGCGACCTGAACCAGAACCAGCGCTCCAATGTGATGGGCAAGTTCCGCAACGGAACCCTCGAGATATTGGTGGCGACGGATGTGGCTGCCCGCGGCCTCGACGTGGAAAACGTGGAGGCTGTCATTAACTATGACCTTCCGCAGGACGAAGAGTCATATGTGCACCGCATTGGCCGTACAGGCCGTGCCGGTAAGTCTGGTAAGGCGTTCTCCTTTGTTGGAGGCCGTACCGACGGGTACAAGATAAAAGACATCATGCGCTTTACCAAAGCGAAAATTGTGTTGCAGCAGGTTCCTTCCCTGGAAGATGTTAATGAAATCCGCACCACTCTTTTCTTTGATAAGGTGAAAGAAGTGCTGGAGAAAGGCCACCTCGCCAAGCAGGTTGCCCGCATTGAGCGTTTCGTGAACGAGACAGACGGCTATACGCCGCTTGACGTGGCGTCTGCTTTGCTGAAGATGAGCATGAAAGAGGCGAAAGTGAAGGAGAAAGGTGCCGAGGCCGAAAAAGGGCTCAGCGCTACCAAGGATGGCATGGACCGTCTCTTCATCACCATCGGGAAGAAAGACCAGGTGCATCCGAAAGACCTGATCGACCTGCTTGCCCAGAACGCCAGCATACCGGCCGGAAGGGTAGGGGATATCGACCTGTATGACAAGTTCAGCTTTGTGGAAGTGCCCTCTGAGTATACGGCAGAGATAGTTGCTAACCTGGGGCGCATCGAATACCAGGGCCGATCTGTGGTGGTTGAGAAATCGCAGAAGAAAGGCGCTGGCAGTGAAGGCGGCCGTGGCGACAGAGATGACACCGGTTTCGGCGACAGAGGCGACCGCAGAGGCGGCGGCTTCGACCGTGACAGGAACCGCGGCGGCGGAGGCGGCTCTTTCAGAGACAGAGACCGCGGCGGCGACAGCAGAGGAGGTGATCGCAGAGGCGGCGGCGGCTTCGACCGTGACAGAAACCGTGGCGGCGGCGGCGGTGGATTCCGCAAAAGAAGATTCTAAAAAAATAACTTTCTTTTTACTCCCCCGTATATATAATCATGCAGGGTTAAGGTGTGAAAAGCTTTAAAACTGATAGAAAAGGCCGGCTTCAAATGTCGGCCTTTTTGTTTTGGCCCGCTTCAAAGCAATTGGCGCAACATCTGCAGCAGCAGGACGTAAAAATAAGCATAAAAAGGTTGGAAGATTAACGCTGGCTGTTGTGAGACAGCTGGCCGTCACAAGGGTAACATCAGACGGGTGCTGCCCTTGTTTTTTTATGCTGCCTCTAGAAGATCATAAAAAAAGGGAGCCGAAGCCCCCTTTCAGATTTATAACGGATGCAATTTAATGCGTTTTAGCCGCATCGCGCAGCGACCGGATATGGTCGTGCGCCCTTTTCACATCTTCGTATTGCTGCTGAACGATTTGCTTGAGGGTGGCTGGCAGGTCTTTGTCAAGTGCTTCCTTATATGCCTTTACCGCGTAATCCTCACCGCGCTCGCACTCTTCCAGTACACGCCTTCTGTCTCGTGAGGACAGCGCAGATTTCAGGTCGATCCAGGCACGGTGCACGGTTCCTTCGATTGAGCTTGACTCATCATCCAGGCTTCCCATTTTCACCAGTTGGTCCTGCAGCTCTGTAATCATGCTGTCGCGCTGCACGGCATACTTCTTGAAGAGGTCTTTCAGGTCTTTGTCCTCCACGTCTTCAGAAGCAGTCAGGTAGCCTTTGGCACCGTCTTTACAACGCTCGATGAGGTGATGTATGGTTGATCCTATTTCTTTATTGATTGCCATAGTTTTATAGGTTTTGTTTTCAAGGTTTCAGTTTCTGTTATGCTGATGTACTGCTATTTTTTCAAAATAGTTGCCATGGTGCATATAGGATGCTGACTACGCGAGGCTTTCGGCCATTGCTTTTCCGGCCTGGTAACCGGTTGTCCAGGCAGCCTGAAAATTGAACCCACCCGTAACGCCGTCAATGTCCAGCACCTCGCCCGCAAAGTAAAGACCCGGCTGCACACGGCTCTCCATTGTTTTCATGTGCACCGAACTGAGGTCCAAGCCACCGCAGGTTACGAATTCCTCTTTAAACGTTGTCTTGCCCTTTACTTCCATTGGCATGCGAAGCAGTGCCTCCACCAGTTTGTTCGTGCTCTTGCCGGGCAGTTCGGCCCAGCGGGTTTCAGCAGCTACTTCGGCCAGAGCGGCAAGGACCTTCCAAAGACGCTGTGGCAAGCCGAACAGTGGGTTGGCGCTCACCACCTTTTTAGGGTGTGCCTGCCGGTAAGCCTGCAGGTGCTCCCGAAGGGTTTCTTCCGTAAAGTCCGGTATCCAGTTGATGAGTGCCGTGAAATTATACTGCTGCTCATGGAAAAAACGCGCCCCCCAGGCTGATAGCTTCAGCACGGCGGGCCCGCTGTAGCCCCAGTGCGTAATCAGCAGTGGCCCTTCATACTCCAGTTTCTGGCCCGCCACGCGCACCTTCGCCCGCGGCACCGACACCCCTTGCAGTTCCTTTAAAGGGGAGGCGGGCACATTAAAGGTGAACAGCGAGGGCACCGGCTCCTGGATGGCATGCCCCAGTTCCCGCAGCCAGTCATAGCCCTGGGTTTTCGGATTGCCGCCCGTGCATACCAGCACCTTGTTTGCCATAACGCATTCGCCCGAGCTCAGCTTAAGGCTGAAAAGCGACTGTCCGTTACCTGAAGGTTCGGCGGCGATGCGTTCTACACCCGCCCCCGTTCGGATCTGCACGCCCACCCGCTGTGCTTCCTGCATCAGGCAGTGGACGATTGTTTCAGAGTTGTCCGTTACCGGGAACATGCGGCCATCAGCTTCCGCCTTCAGCGGCACCCCACGCTGCGCAAACCAGTCGATGGTTTCCTGCGCCCCGAAAAGCTTGAACGCCTCCTTCAGCTGTTTGCCACCCCGGGGATATTGTTGCGACAGCACCGTCGGAACGAAGCAATGGTGGGTAACGTTGCACCGTCCTCCGCCCGACACCCGCACTTTTGAGAGCAGTTTCCCTGATTTTTCCAGCAACAACACTGTTGCCTCCGGGTTGAATTGGGCGCAGGTGATGGCCCCAAAAAAACCAGCCGCCCCACCACCTACCACTACTACGGTAGGTTTGCTTGTTGATGCTTGTTGCTTGATAAGCGCTATATATTAAATGATAGAAAAGATCATATGCCTGCTGCTGTTGGTATTTCAATCTAAAAACTTATTCGTACAGAAGGTTTCAGGAAACAACCCAACGGCATTATCTGCTACATCAAGTGCAAATTATACCTTAACCTTGCTGCCAGCAGCAACCAACAACTATTTGCAAAGATACTAAAAGAAGTTCATCGGGTCGGGGTGAAGGAAGGAGTAGGACAGGGCATCTTTCAATTTCTGGCTGTTGATGAGCTTGAAGTGGGTATCCTGCATGTCGTCAAATTCCGGGGGTGTGAGCCCAAGCGCATGGGCAGCCTGTGTGTAAAATTCCCTGCGGAGCGGGTGCTGATCGGCGCAGGCATGGTATACCTCCCCCCACTTCTCCTGCTCAATGATGCGGTATATGATCTGGATGCAATCGTCCAGGTGTATCAGGTTGACCGGAGCATCCCCATTTGGAACATGTTTCTTGCCTGCCAGGAAGCGCCCCGGCTTACGGTTTTCCCCAACCAGACCGCCGAAACGCAGGATCGTTGTCATCCAGCCGTCCCCGCGCTGAAACAGTTTTTCGGCCTGTAGCAGCATGTTTTCCGGCTGCTGCTCCGCTGTAAACGCAATGTCTTCCTCTGTCACAACGCGGTTCAGATCTGGATATACGGAGGTGGAGGAGACAAACAGCACGCGGTTTACCGGAGACGAGGCCAAAGCCTTCACCAGCAGGTGCATCTGTTTCAGATAACTTTCGCCCCCGTCGGAGCGCAGGTGCGGCGGTATGTTCAGGACCAGCACCTTCGACTGAAGGAAATGCTGTAAAGCCTCTGAATCCGATGCCTCCCTTTGCAGGTTCAACAGGTAGGGGCTTATGCCTTCCGTTTGCAGCAGTTCCAGCTTTTCCGGGGAGGTGGTCGAGCCATTTACCTCATAGCCGGCCTTTACAAGTTGCGCGGCCAATGGCAGACCAAGCCATCCGCAGCCCATGATGCTGATCTTCTCTTTTTCACTCATATTGTTAAACTATATATCCTGTTCCTGCCATACGTGTGGTATATCCCTCTTATATAAAGCAGATGAAGTACTTAGTTGATTTGATAGGCATCATTTTGACTTGCTGGTACAATACACTATCGACTCCACACCAACACGCACAATTCAGTTACCCTGATTTCTGGATTAACAATTAGAAGGCGCTGCTGTTTAAGGTGCGGCGGTTGCGCTGTGATAGCCGCTGTAAAGTAACAGATAAATGAGGTACGATGTCCTACTGGTTGGCTCCGGTTTTGGTTCACTGACCGCTGCGGCACTGCTCGCAAAACGCGGGCTGAAGGTGTGCGTACTGGAGCAGGCGAAGTACCCCGGCGGATGCGCCTCTTCCTTTAAGCGCAAAGGCTACTGGTTTGAAACGGGCGCAACGACGCTGGTGGGGCTGGATGAGGACATGCCCCTGCGCTACCTGCTCGATGCCACGGGAATCACGGTGCCGGTGCAGCAATTGGAGCCTTCTATGCAGGTTCACCTGGCAGGCGGAGAGGTTCTGACGCGGTATAAAAGCCTGGAGAGATGGATTGCTGAGGCAGAACGAGTTTTCGGGAAGCACAACCAGCGGCCGTTCTGGGAACACTGCTACAAAGTCAGCCAGGCGGTGTGGCGCACGTCGCTGCAGCAACGGAGCTTTCCGTTTTCAAACCTAAAGGACCTCTTGCTGTCAGCGGCACATGTGCGGCCGGCGCAGCTACGGCTCCTGAGGGGCGCTTTTCGCACCATGCAGGACGTGCTGCTACAGTACGACCTGCATACTAATCAGGTATTTGTCGATTTTGTGAACGAACAGCTGCTGATCACGGCGCAAAACCACTTAGAGGAGGTGAATGAGCTGTTCGGGGCCACCGCTCTCTGCTACACCTTATACAGCAACTACTATGTGCCAGGCGGGCTGATCAATCTCGTGAAACCTGTTGTGGACTATATAACCCGAAAAGGCGGGGATATAAAGTACGGGCAGCAGGTGCAGCGCATCAGCCGGATGGAGGGCGGATACCAGGTCAGCACGGGCAAAGGGTCTTTTGAGAGCCGGTTCGTTATCAGTGGGGTTCCCCTGAACAACACGCTGGAGCTTTTTGAGGAGGCAGCTACCCGGAGACGCCTGAAGCGCCACATCCTACCCTCTGCGCACTTGAACGGGGCTTTTACGATGGGGCTGGTACTGCAGGGGCAAAAGCCGCCGGCGGTGCTGCATCACCAGGTGCACGTGCCGGGGGGGCTGCCGGTAATCGGGAGCAAAAGCATCTTTATAAGCTTCAGCCACCCCGAGGACAGGCTACGGGCGCCGGCAGGGGAGTTGGTTGCCAGCATCAGTACGCATGTGCAGCACCCGCAGCAAAACCATATACAGGACAAGGCGGTGATCGAGGAGGCAATCGTGGACGCCCTGGCACAGCAGGGGCTCATCCAGCGCGAGCATATAAAGCTGCAGCAGTCGGCCACGCCTGGTGCCTGGATTTTCTGGACCGGGCGCGCCTACGGTGCCGTGGGAGGCTACCCGCAATTCCGCCACATAAAACCCTGGCAAATGAAAGACGCCCGACTCGATCACCAGGGTGCCTATCTCTGCGGCGATACGGTGTATCCGGGGCAGGGCATAGTGGGTGTTTGCCTCAGCGGGATCATAGCCGTAGAGAAACTGCTTCAGGATCACTTTTAGACAATTTTGGCAGACAATGCCTACCTGAAGGTCTACCTGCGGAAGCGTTTATCCCTTCACGCTATTTATATATAACTACAGTTGCAATATGTCTTGTTAATTTTTTCATGACCGATAGCCCACGCCTGCCCTTCTTGGCGGGGCAGGCGTGGGGCAACCTTTGACTAAGTAACCGAAACGCAACCTGAGTTTATGTATGATTAAACATGGCCTCCAGACGCAGCAGTCATATATAAACACTATATAACAAGCGCGCCTGAAGGGGATAAATAGATTAGGTTTCTACCAACACCGTTTTCAACCCTGTTATTTTCCCCTCCTGTGTGGTGCCGAGGATGAAGGCCGTGATGCGGTTCTCGCCGATGCGGTACACTTTCACGTCCGGCAGCAGTTCCTTCAGTTTTGCCTGCAGCTGCTGGAACCGCTCGGCCCGTGCAAGCTCCTCCGGGGTTTCTTCTGCCGCCCGGGTCTGGTTGCGGAAGAAGTAATCCAGCTCCACCACCTCCATCGGGTATTGCGCCGGCATGCCTGACAGTTTGTGCACGGTGTCCTCGTTCAGCGCTTCGCCATCCTGCTGCTCATCATAGTAAAATTCGAAAGGCTCGTCGGTTTCGCTCCGCATCAGGAGCCCGTTCACGGCCTGCTTCAGTTCAGATTCTATTTGCTGTAAGTCCATCTTCATATCAATTTAGGTTCAAAGGAATACGAAATCCATCTGATTATATCCTGCTGTTCATTTAATTTTATACGTCGTGTTTTATTACGTTTACGTTATTCCTTACATAGCACCTAAAGGTAAAAGAAATGATCAAAGCAGAACCAATGCTGAAAGAAGGCGCCCTGAAAGGCAAGACTATCATCGTCACAGGGGGCGGCACGGGCCTCGGTCGCTCTATGGTGAAATATTTCCTGGAACTCGGCGCGAATGCCGTCATCTGCAGCCGCAAACTGGACGTGCTGGAGGCATCGGCGAAGGAGCTGGAGCAGGAGACGGGTGGGCAGGTGCTGCCTGTTGCGTGCGATGTGCGCAAATATAATGAGATTGAAGCCATGCTGCAGGCGACGCTGGAGCGGTTTGGCAGGGTGGATGTGCTGGTTAACAACGCTGCCGGCAATTTTGTGAGCCCCACCGAGCGGCTGAGCCCTAAAGCCTTTGATGTGATCACAGACATCGTGCTGAAGGGCAGCTATAATTGCACCCTTGCCCTTGGCAAACACTGGATAGAACAAAAGCAGGAGGCCGCCATTCTGAACATCGTGACAACCTACGCTTGGACCGGCTCCGGGTATGTGGTGCCATCGGCCTGTGCCAAGGCGGGCGTGCTGGCCATGACGCGCTCACTCGCTTCGGAGTGGGCGAAATATGGCATTCGCTCCAACGCAATTGCTCCCGGCCCTTTCCCGACAGAGGGGGCCTGGACGCGCCTTTTCCCGAAACAGCTGGCCGAGAAGCTGGACCCGGTGAAGCGAATTCCTGTCGGGCGATTCGGGGAACACCAGGAACTGGCCAACCTGGCTGCTTACCTGGTATCAGGCTATGCGGCCTTTGTTAACGGGGAAGTGGTGACCATAGACGGAGGGGAGTGGCTGTATGGCGCCGGCGAGTTCAACGCCTTCGACCAGATCCCGCAGGAAATGTGGGACGCCATGGAAAAGCAGATGCGCGGAAAGGGGCAATAGCCTTATCTTAGATATATATAAAAGCAAAAGCGCAGCCTGTGAACTGCGCTTTTGCTTTGGGTAAAGGTATTCTGAAACTATTTATTGGGAGAGCATATACACCAGCGCAATATTTACACCTAATGCAACTCCCCAATTTGTCCAGACCTTGCGGGACTTGATTTTGCGGGAACTCTGCTTATACCCATTCACATAATCAGGGTTTTGCATCCGTTCGTGGCTTGGGTAGTCGAGATTCTTGTCTTTAGGAGTAGTGCTTGAGCAGGCGATGGCAGGAATAAGCCCTACCAGTGGCGACAGAAGGCTTACTGCCAGTGTGCCTGTGCTCGCTCCTTTATAACCTTGGTAGTAGTTGCCCGCGTCCATCTGGCCCTGCCCATAGAGGTTAGCGCCGGTTGCTACGGGCGGCGCTGCCTGGGTAGAAGCTGTCACATCTGCGGGCTCCGAAGAAGCAAGTTCAAACACTTCGGTTGTCTTATTCTCATATTGTATCAACAAGACATCTGCTTTGGCTACAGAATAAGTGGGGCCTTCCAGCAAGTCGAACCGCTTGTACTTCACCTCGCCCGGTGTAATTTCCAGCACTTTAGCCTGCACACTCTCCCCGGATCGTTTGGTGATAGTGTCCTGTGCCTGAACTGCTTGTAACAAAACCAGGCACAGGAAACTGAACAAAAGATTAGTTTTTAAAAATGGGGTGTTTGTTTTCATGGTAGAAGTAGTGGAATAGAAATCCAAAAGTATCACATATTATATAAATAACAAATAAATATATAGTGATACAAAAATTAATGTTCAGGTTGCGATGCTGAAGCATTCTCCAGCTACTTTACCCAATTTGCTGCTTCACGGAAAGAAGGGGAAGGAAAAGTTAACTTATAAATAACCCGGGCTTGGAAGCATTATTTTCCCGGATTGGCTTTGGCCAGGAAATCGGGGGCGAAGTTCAGCATGAGGTAAGCCCACTGCCCTGTGTTCTGTTTGTTTGCAGCGGGTGCTTTCAGCAAATCCAGTGTTGTAGTTCCGAGCATGGTGGCATAGCCTGCCTCGATGTTCACGTTCTTAAGGATATTATAATTTACCACAAAGTCGATCTCTGTGCCTAAACGCCCTGCAGCGGTTTTTTCTGCCGTTGCTCCTTCCGTTGCAGCAGCGACCTTGTTTCCAGCATAGAACTCGTGCAGGTCTAAGGTAAATACCAGGTTCTCTTTCGCCGCAAAAGTGTTCTTTAGGTATATATCCAGCAAACCGGGGGAGCGGGAGAGGCTGCCATCCACTCCAAACTGATCTGCGGCATAAAAGTAGTCCATCATGCCCCAGAATTTATGCGGCGTGCCGTAGAGCGGATCAAAGCGGCGGTTTACTTTTCCTTGCCTGGCAGTGTTGTTGCCGGAGAGAAAATCAAATCCTGGATTCGTTGTAAATTTATAGACCTTAAAAGCAGCGGCGGCTGTGACGTTATATGCCTCCAGCGGATTCCCGAGTTTGTCCTGATTGCCCTGGTAGTAGGCTGCAGAGGTTAGTTTGATATGCTCGGAAGGGGTGGCGAATACGGCTGCGCCCACAGTCACACGGCTGTTTACACCCGGAACAAAGGTGGTTGTGTTCTCTACCGTCGTCGTTTTCTGGAAATCATCCTTAAAGAAAAGGAGACTTGCTTTCCCCAGCTTTCCCGTTCTGGCGAAGTAACCGTATTGCATGGACTTATACAGCATGCCGATGCCGTTGGTACCTGGCACCACAGGTGCTGTCGGAATACCGTTATATAGGCTGCCGCTCTTGTTTGGCGTGTCCTGTCCGTGGTTTTGGTTGAAAGCGAATCCCGCGTCCGCTATCCAGCCTTTGTGGCTGAATCTGATCACCACGGCATCGTGGCGCCTGGCCTGCTGCAGCCAGTCCAGGTTGCCCAGCAGGCGGGAATCGTCATATATGATTTCCTGCCGGCCTGCTTTCACAGAGAGATTATCTACTTTTATGGTAACCGAGTCACTCAGGATAAGTTCGCCCCAGGCCTGGTGCAGGAAAAACTTGCTCCCCTCCAGGTTGCTGATCGTGGACTGATCGGAACCCCAGACCCGCACCTCCTGCACCGAGGTTAAAAATCGGAAGCGCTCTGCCGCATAGCCTAAGTTTAAACGGGTGCGCTGGGTTGTGAAGAAACTGGCTTTGGCATCTTTGGCAGGAAGCGTTCCCTGGCCATCCCGAAGCTCTGTCCTCGTCCTGATCTGCCCCGTAAGCGACACCTGGGCCAGGGAGGAGGTATGGATAATAACGACACCCATCCCGGACAGGAGCAGCTTTTGTAGTAAT
Source organism: Pontibacter saemangeumensis (assembly GCF_039541895.1). NCBI lineage: Bacteria > Pseudomonadati > Bacteroidota > Cytophagia > Cytophagales > Hymenobacteraceae > Pontibacter > Pontibacter saemangeumensis. The sequence goes on along the minus strand of NZ_BAABHC010000042.1, from coordinate 61,760 downwards.
TTTCCTTTCATATCACTTCAGAAATAAAGGCGTTTATATATCAGAAATAAAGGCGTTTATATATAGGTGTCAGGAGGGATTGCAGGAGAACAATTAGCCGGGGTTAACCTTAGAGCAGCAATCCTTCTATGGCTTTCACTGTCTCATCGGGCTCCACACCCAGCCCTTCCTGTTGATGAATGATTTCCCCGTTGGCGTTCAGCACCGAGATGATGTTAGAATGGGCGATATCGCCATTGGGTGCTTTTTTGTATTTCATGTTGAGCAGCACGGCGAGTTCCTGTATGGCAGCATCCTCACCCGTTAAGAGCACCCACCTGTCAGCTTCCAGTTTGTTGGCTGCGGCAAACGTTTTTAATTGTGCGGGCGTGTCATTGGCCGGGTCCATTGTTACCAGCACGATACCCACGTCTTGCCGCTTTACTTTCTCCAGCGAGGTTTCAATGCGCTTCAGGTCGGCCACAATTCTGGGGCAGGCATAGGTGCAGCTGGTATATACCATCGCCACGATCTGCACTTTCCCTTTCAGGTTCACTAGGCGGATGCTTTCCCCGGCCTGCGTTTTCCAATCTGATTCCAGATTATATAAAGACATGTCTGTTACTGTGCCCAGAGATTCAGGACCTGCCGCGCCACCGGCCGTCAGGTGCGCCGCGTGGGCCGCTGTTTCTGGTGGGGCAGAACTGGGACTTTCGTCTGAAGTGCAGGCCGTGAGTGCCAGGCTAAGAAGTATAGGGATAGTGAGATAGCGTTTCATAATGCTTTGGTAAGTGATTACAAAAATTAAATAGCGGGCCTTTTAGCTGGCTTTATAGATGCGTTTTTTTTGCTTTGGGCGCACCTGAAGCCGAGGTTGCCAACGGTGTAGTTCGCTTTCAGGCTGGAGCGGAAGGCGTAGCGCATAAAAGCCACATAGTTTTTCACGTCTTTGGCCCCGCTGGAACCCGAGCCGCAGAACAGCTGGCGGTCGAGGCTGGCATCTGACCTGGACTCACCGATCAGCAGCGCAGAGTTAAAGTCCTGTGTCCATTCCCATACCAGGCCAATCATGCCGTAGGCGCCGTAGTAGTTCCGGAAGCCTTGCTGCACCGGCGGCAGGTACTTGGGGTTCGGCTGGCTGTACCAGTCCAGGCTGCGCTGGTAGAACTTGTCATCGTTCGCCGCGTTGGCTTTGGTTTCGCTGGCAAGGGCGGTGTATTCCCATTCCGCTACGGTGGGCAGGCGCTTGCCCTGGCACTCGCAGTAAGCTTTGGCCGCAAACCACGACACATTCACGACAGGGCTGTTGCTGATTTTCCCGGCGTCCGGACCAATGTTTTGCCCGTTTGCCCAGTGGCGGAGGTAGTTTTCATCTGCAAAGATCTTCTTTACCTCCCCCTTATTCCATTTCGGGTTCTTTTCCAGGAAGGCCGCGTATTCGGCATTTGTCACGGGATAAGCATCCAGCAGAAAACTCTGTACCTCCACCGGCCCATTCTCATCACCATAAAGGGGCACAAAAGTGCCGCCCTTTACATTTACCATGTTTTGGGGCAACGACTTTTGTGCCTGCGCTTTATAGCAGACCCCAGCCATCATCAGTACTATCAGTAGTCTGGAGAGCATTATTTTAAGCTTTTAGTGGCTGCTTGCAGTGGCTTGCGCTGACCGTACCTGGGCAGGTGTCACCTCGCCGCCTTTGTTGCCCCAGTTGTTCAACACATAGGTCATCACGTTGGCGATCTCTTCGTCTGAGAGTTTCAGCTTTGGCATGGTGCTGTTGTAGAGCTCGCCATTCACTTTAATCTGGCCTTCCAGGCCGTGGGCGACTACCCCGATGGCTCTGTTCACGTCAGCGTTCAGGTAATCAGACTTCGCGAGCGGAGGGAAGGCGCCTTTGATGCCCTGGCCTTCTGCCTGGTGGCAAGCCTGGCAGTTCTGTGCATACAGTGTCTTTCCTAGTTCAAGCCGCATGTCTTTGCTGGAGGCCACGGCCGCTAACGGGGTTTTAGACATGGGCATTTCCTGCACCGTAGAGCCTTCCGGCTGGTAGATCTTCTGTACAATCTGGCCTGAATACAGCTTCTTGTCTTCCGCGCCTTCTACCTTCAGCATACCCAGGGCACCTTTGTTGAATGCCCGGAAGATGGAATGGTCTACCAGCACATAGTTGCCAGGAACATCTGCTTTAAACTCTGTAATGGCAGCGCCTCCGGCCGGTACCAGAGTTGTTTGGATGTTCTTGTTGGCAGTAGAACCGCCTTCCGCATATACATTATCGAAGATCTCACCAATGACGTGGAAGGAGGAAATGAGGTTAGGGCCGCCGTTACCCACAAACAGGCGAACAGTCTCACCTACCTTGGCAGTAAGGGCATTGTCTCCTGTCAGGGAGCCCACAGAGCCATTAAACACCACGTAAGAAGGATTTTCATCCAGGGCTTTTTCCATATCGAACGGTTGAAGGCCGGGTGCTCCGAATGCTCCTTTGGTGTAGAAGTCACCCTGCATCACGTAGTATTCTTTGTCTACTGCAGGAAGTCCCTCTTCAGGCTCCACCATGATCAAGCCGTACATGCCGTTGGCGATGTGCATGCCCACGGGAGCAGTAGCGCAGTGGTACACATATAGTCCGGGGTTCAGGGCTTTAAAGTTAAAGACCGTTTCGTGGCCAGGGGCTGTGAACGTAGAGGCCGCTCCTCCGCCCGGTCCGGTTACGGCGTGCAGGTCGATGTTGTGCGGGTTTTTGCTGTCAGGGTGGTTCATGAGGTGAAACTCCACCTCGTCATGCTGGCGGATTCGGATAAACTTGCCGGGCACGGAGCCGCCGAAGGTCCAGAAGGTGTAGTCCACACCATCGGCCATCTTTTTAACGACTTCGGTCACTTCCAACTGCACCACAACTTTAGCCGCGTGCTTTCGGGTGATAGGGGCTGGAACAAGGGGGGCGTCTGTGAGCTCTGCTTTGACGATGGGCAACTCAAGGGGAGTAGCCGCCTTGTCTGTCAAGGCGGTGGTTTCGGCCTTCGATGTTTGCGTACTGCAGGAACTGAGAATGCCAGCGCTATATATAGCCAGCGCTGCCATCACTACTGCGTTGTGTATAGGTGACCGTTTCATAAGTTGTGGAATTTTGGTTGTTTTTTTATGCTAATTAATTGCACGACCTCCACCTTTCTTATGACTTGCATCAGCTGCATAAGTGACTTATATCACTGTATTTACATATACTGTATTTTACATAGGCCTATAGCATTATTTGATGTTCAGACGCTGAAAATATTCTCAGATTTATATATAGTTAGCCGGGAAAATTAGCTGCTTTTATATATGCAGCATGTGATTATATGATAGCCATATATAAAGCGGCGCTCTAGCTTTGTATTGTGGAAGCTCGTAAACCAGCAGACTTTGATATTGATTTTGCCCCTTTAATAAAAAATAAAATAGCCCCGACTGAATGAGCCGGGGCTATATATAAAAGGTAGTCAGTAAAACCTAGTGCGGACTTACATAGCTCGGATCACCCCCTTCGTCCTCTTCAGCTGTATAATTTTTATCGCGGAGCTCAGCTAATCCTTTTTTACCATAGGCTACTCTCGTAATCACCACGAAGAGCACCGGCACCACGAAGATGGCCAGGAACGTGGCCGCCAGCATACCGCCGATCACCACCCACCCGATTGTCTGGCGCGATACGGCACCGGCGCCTGTGGCCATGGCCAGGGGCACCACGCCTAATATGAAAGCCAGCGAGGTCATGATAATCGGGCGTAGACGAAGCTTTACAGCCTCAATCGTCGCCTCGATCAGGTCCATGCCACGGTCCACGCGCTCCTTGGCGAACTCCACGATCAGGATGGCGTTTTTCGCTGCCAGACCGATGAGGGTGATCATACCAATCTGGGCATAGACATTATTGTCCAGCTTCGGCAGGAACGTGAGCGCTAGGATGGCCCCGAACATGCCCAGCGGTATCGCAAACAGGATAGAGAACGGCACCGACCAGCTTTCGTACAGGGCGGCCAGCAGCAGGAGCACCAGGATGATGGACAGCGAGAAGATATAGATGGTGCTGCTGCCGGCGGTTTTCTCTTCACGGCTGAGGCCGGAAAAGTCGTAGCCGTACCCTGTTGGCAGCACCTCTGCCGCCACTTCCTCCAGGGCGGCCAGTGCCTGGCCGCTGCTGTAGCCCGGCGCAGCGCTACCCAGTACTTCAGCGGAGCGGAACAGGTTGTAGTGGGATATAACCGCGGCATTTTCCACGACGCGCGAAGTTACCAGGGCACTCAGTGGCACGGACCCGCCCTGTCTGTTGATGACGTAGTACTGCCGCAGGCTTTCAATATCCATGCGGTACGCCGTGTCGGCCTGGGCCACCACCCGGAAGTTACGGCCGTAGCGGGTGAAGTCGTTCACGTACCGGCTTCCCATCAGGGAAGACATGGTCGCGTATATATCCGCGATATTCACGCCCAGCTGTTTTGCCTTCTCCCTGTCCACCTCCACATGGTAGCCGGGCGTGCGGGTGTTGAAGAAGCTGTAACCCATCGCGATTTCCGGGCGCTGGTTCACGGCTCCCAGAAACTGCCCAAGCACGGCTTCGAACTGCTTCAGGTCTCCACCCCCGGCGCGTTGTTCCAGCATAAAGCTGAATCCGCCGGAGTTACCCAAACCCGGAATAGCCGGAGGAGCCACTACCACCACGTTCGCTTCGCGCATGACGGCAAGCCGCTGATTGAGCGTAGTCATCACACCAGCCAACTGCTCCGATGCCTCCTCTCTCTCTGACCAGGGGTGTAACTGAATGAAAATGGTGCCACTGTTCGATTTAAAGGAGAAGTTAATGGCATTCAGGCCGCCAATGGCCGTGTAGTTCTTGATGGCCGGAATATCTGCCATGATTTTGCCCATTTCTGCCAGTACGGTTTCCGTTCTGGTGGCAGAGGAGCCCTCGGGCAACTCAATGGACACAAAGACACGCCCTTCATCCTCTGTCGGGATAAAGCCAGTGGGCTTAGCGGCAAACAGCCCGACCGTACCCGCATATAAACAGGCCAGCAGCACGAGCACAAGCGGAGCCGTCTTGATGCTTCTGCGCACTCCGCCCGAGTAGGATTCCGTGGTTCTAGCAAACCAGTTGTTGAACTTGTAGAAAAACTTGTTCAGCCCCCGCGATTTCTTGTTCACGTTCATGGGCTTCAGCATCAGCGAGCACAGCGCAGGCGTGAGTGTCAGCGCCACAAACGCCGAGATCAGCACCGAGATGGCAATGGTGATGGCAAACTGCTGGTACAGCCGGCCCACAATACCCGGGATGAAGCCCACGGGGATAAACACCGCAGCCAGGATAAGCGCAATGGCTATAACCGGGGCCGTGATATCCTTCATGGCTTTCCGGGTGGCCTCCTGTGCCGACAACCGCTCATGATCTATGTAATGCTGCACCGCTTCCACCACCACAATGGCATCGTCCACCACAATACCGATGGCGAGCACGAAACCAAACAAGGTCAGGGTGTTGATAGTAAAATCAAGCGGGATAAAAAAGATAAACGTGCCGATGATCGACACCGGAATGGCCAAAATCGGCACCAGCGTGGCCCGCCAGCTTTGCAGGAACAGGAACACAACGATGATCACGAGAATGAGGGCCTCGATCAGCGTGTGTACCACCTCGTTGATGGACACCTGCACCACAGACACCGTCTCGAAGGAAACCACATAGTCTACATCGGCCGGAAACGATTCCTTCAGCTCGTTCAGGGCAGCGTAGATACCTTCCGCTGTTTCGAGGGCGTTGCTGCCCGGTGCCTGGTACATCAGCAGGATCGCTGATGGCTTGCCATTGATGGTAGCCGCCCTTCCGTAGTCAAAACGTCCAAACTCAATCCTTGCCACGTCCCGGAGGTACACGAGCGAGCCATCCGCCGGATTGGTGCGCACAATAATGTTCTCGAACTCCTCCTGGGTTGACAGGCGGCCGGTTACCGTGATCGGGTACTGAAACGCCTGAGTATCGTACTGCGGTTTCGCCCCAACCGTACCGGCGGCCACCTGCAGGTTCTGTTCCTGAATGGCCCCCGTGATTTCGCTGGCGCTGATGCTGTACTGGGCGAGCTTGTCCGGCTGCAGCCAGATGCGCATACTGAAGTCCTGGCCCAGCGCATTTATATCCCCGACACCCTTCACCCGCAACAGTGCATCGCGGACATATATGTTCGTGTAGTTGTCGAGGTACTCAATGTCATGCGTCCCCTTTGGAGAGAAGATGCCCACCACCATCATGATGCTGGGGTTTCGCTTCCGCACGGTCACGCCCAGGCGCCTTACTTCCTCCGGCAGGCTCGGCTCAGCGATGCTTGCCCTGTTCTGCACGTCGAGCGTGGCGATGTCGATGTCAGTGCCTAACTCAAAGGTAACGGCCATGTTCATCTGCCCGGTGCTGGTGTTGGTGGAAGTGATATAGGCCATGCCCGGCGTGCCGTTGATCTGCGTCTCCACAGGAGTGGCCACTGTCTGCTCCACCGTCAAGGCATCCGCGCCCGTGTAGTTGGCCGTCACAGACACGACGGGAGGGGAGATATTCGGGTACTGGGTAACCGGCAGGTTCATCATTGCCAGTAGCCCCACCAGCACGATCACCACGGAGATCACGATGGAGGTGACCGGCCTTCTTATAAATACTTCTGATATCATGTTACGCTGGAAAGTCTTGCTTTAGAAAATTATCTTGCCGCTGCGGCGGGTTCGGATTGCTGTGACCCTGTCTGTACCTTCGCGCCCTGGCGGAGCTTCTGCAAGCCTTCCACCACAATGGTTTTGCCCTGCTCCAGGCCCTCGCGCACAACCACGCTGCTCCCAAAGCGGGTACCGAGCTGTACGTTCTGCTGCACCACGGAATCCCCCTGCACCACATACACGAAATACTCCCCGAGCTGCTCCGTCACCGATTTGTAAGGGATCACCACCTGCTCGCCGATATCCTCGTTCAGGACACGCACGTTCACCGTCATGCCGGGGATCAGGGTGCGGTCCTGGTTCGGGAATTGCAACCGGACGGTGGTGGTACCCGACTGCCGGCCGATGGCGCGGTCAATTACGATGAGCTTGCCTGGATAGGGGTAAGTGGTACTGTTGTTGAGCATGAGCATGAACAGCGAGTCTGGCTGCTGGCCCTGGGTCAGCTGGCTAAAGCGGCTGATCTCCTGTTGGTTGATCACAAAATCCACGGCGATCGGGTCGGTGGAGGAGATGGTGTTCAGGAGCGGTTGCCCCGGCGACACCTGCGCGCCCACCCGCACCTGCGAAATACCGATAGTGCCATCGAATGGCGCATTAATCGTGGCATAGCCAAGGTCGGTGGAGGCGCTGTTTACCTGTGCCTGCGCCGCCGCTACCTGCGCCTGCGCCGTCTGCACGTTGGTGCGGGCATAGTCCAGCTGCTGCCGGGCAATCGCCTCGCTCTCCGCAAGGCGCTCGTACCGCTCCAGGTCCTTCTTCACACGCTCCAGGTTCGCCTTGGCGCTCTGCAGGTTTGCCTGCGCCTGCTGGTACGTCGCCTGGTACTTGCTCTGGTCTATCTCATACAGGCGCTGGCCTTTGGTTACCCGCTGCCCGTCCTGCACATAGATGTTGGTGATATAACCGGACACCTGGGGCCGTAGCTCCACCTCCTTCAGGGGCACTACGGTGCCAGGGTAGGTGTCGGTGCCGGTAACGCTCTCCTCGGTTACGGTATAGGTATTGACAGGCACTGCGGCGGCGGCAGGGTTCTGCTGTTGGGCATTCTGGTCGCCACCGCAGGATACAAGTACAAACGGCCCGACCAGGGCAGCCAGCAGCCAAGATAAATTCCTTTTCATTCTATATATGATTTCTGTATGATTAGTTGATATCAATGTCCCCGATGGCGCGCTGGTAGTCTAGCTTGCTGGCGAGCACGCTAAAAAGGGCATTGTAATAATTTAGCTGGGTGGTGCGCAGGTCTGTCTCCGCCACGATCAGGTCTACATAGGCCTTCACGCCTTCGTCGTACTGTAGCCGGATGATGTCGTATACTTCCTGGGCCGCCTGCATATTGTCCCGCAGCGTCACCCACTCGTAGTAGTCGCTTTTATAGTTGGCGAGGGCCGTCTGGTACTCCGTGTTGATGGCTTTGCGGGCGTTTTCAACCTCCACCTCCGCGCGTTGCTCCTCCAGTTGGGCTATCTTCAGGTTCTGTATCCGCTTGGTCCCCTGAAAAATAGGCACCGTAACCTGCAGCCCCACTGCCGAGGTGGGGTAGGACTGGTCGTACAGCTGCGAGAAATCGTTGTTAAAGAAGATGGAGTTATGGTTGATGAAAGCCGACACCGTCGGCAGAAAGCCCCACTTGTTGTAGCTGGTGTTCAGGCTCAGCAGCTCCTGCTGCACTTTTAACTGCTGCAGTTCTACCCGGTTGGCAAAATCCACTAGCTCGGTCGTGTCCAGAAGCACCGCCTGCGCCATGGTTTCATAATCATAGTCCAGGTTCACCTCCGATTCGATCGGGAAGCCCATCAGTTGCTTCAGGTACGCCTGCTTGGCTTTCACGGCCTCAGCAGCCCTGTTGCGGTCGCTGCGGATATTAGCCAGCGTGATAGAGGCGCGCTGGTAGTCGGTCTTGTCCACGAGGCCAACCTCAAACCTGCTCCGGGCGTCGTTGTACTGCTTCTCCTGCCGCACAAGGTTCTCGTCCAGAATCCGGATCTGCTCCAGCGTGAGCAGCAGGTCGTAATAGGCCTTGCTCACCTCCACCACCGTATTGATCCGGGTGTTCAGCGTATTGAGATCCAGGTCCCTTCTAACATATCGCGCCGCCCGGGAAGACAGCAGCAGATCACTGCTGAAGATATTCTGGGTCGCCTGAAACAGGATGTTGGAGGAATAGTTGCGGCCTAAGGTTACAAGCTGGTCACCGAATGGCTGCTGCTGGAGCTTCAGAAACTTGGTGCCCGCGTAGCTGGCCGAGATCTGGGGGTACCAGCCTGAGAGGTTCGACTTGATCTGGTGTTCCCCGATTTCTTCATCGATCACCGCCTGCTCAACCGCCGCCCTGTTCGTCAGCGCGTAATCCACGCACTGTTCCAGGGTAAGTTTACCAGGGGCGGTCGCGGTACTGTCCTGTGCCTGCAGCAGGGACGGGAACAGCAGCAGGCCAAGCAGCAGTGGCTTTAGTCTATTCAAAAATTTCATGAAAATATAACGTAATAAATTAGAGCTGTGAGAGGTAGTCTGAATTTTCGCTGCATTGCCTGGTCGGCTGCGGGAAGCGTGTGGAATGGGGCTTTGTCATAGTTTTGGTATAGGTTATGGTATCGTAAATGCACTCAAAATGTTGATTAGCTTGAAAGGCCGCCTTGGTATGACCAAACGCCCTTTAAGTCGTGGCATTTGATAATCATCCTACCGCACCGACAGCCCGTCCCACATGATCTGGGCAATTTGCCTTAGTTCCTCATCCCCGAGTTTGATCTTGCCGTAGCGGTGTATTTTAGCGGTGGTGATGATACTGCCATGCGCCAGCACCCCTAATATCTCCGGGTTGGCGGGCCGCAGGTAACCTTCCTCGATCCCCTTCCTACAGAACCTGAACAGCTTTTCATAGAAGGCATCATAGCCTTTTTCCGGGTTTTTCGCACTGTAAGGGGAGTTCACAAACTGCTCAAAAAACTGCAGCACATTCGGGTTGTCGCGGTAGTAGTTAAAAAGACGCAGCCAGATGGAGAAAAAGCGCTCGGTGTAGGGCAGATCAGGGTTGTCGCCCTGCTGTACGGCCTCTATCCGCAGCCTGTTTACGTAGGAATACAGTTCACAGATCAGGCGTTCCTTGCTCTCGAAGTAATGGTAAATGGTGCCTGCGGCCACGCCGGCCTCCTTCGCCACCAGGCTCATCGGTGTGCCGTGAAAGCCATTCTCCTTTATCAACTCGAGTGTACTTTCCATTATCGCCTTCTTCTTGTCTGCTAACTGCTCTGTCTCGCTCATGCGTTCAATTGAATGTTCATTCGGTCCGCAAAGGTAGGTTAATTTTACGTTTTGCCCCTATAGTCCTAAAAAGATTTTCAAGAAGGAGGAAAGAGGGCCTTAACACCCGTTCTGCTTACAAGCCTTAGAGTTGTCCTTTGGGGAGAAAGATGCTCCGGATTGTGTAGCCATATATAGCAGACTATACAGGCCGTATGGGGTATAGTTTGAATTAGGGATGAGTTCTGTTTAATTAGTGGAATTGGCTATATTAGCTACCGGTTGATTTGCGGAGGCTGCGGGAGCAACAGAAATCAGTTTCAGTGGCAACCGACACCGTAAATAAATGCATACTATATAAGGTAACTGCTTATATATACATAGGGCAGCAGGTTTAAACTTAAATCCAGCAACTTGATAAAACCAATGAAGAATAAGAGGCAGGTGTTTCTGGAAACGTTTTTCAGTGCCTTGGGCGCTTGCCATGTGCGGTGGATGTACCAGGATGAGAAATGTGTTGCAGGTACCGTGATATATGACCCGGAAGACGAGGATGAGCGACAGGACTTTATCTGGCACGCAAAGGAGGGTGATACGCCACAGGACGAGGTGAAAACGCTGCTGAACCACCTGAAGGACCAGAAACTCTTGGGCATGGATAAACTGAAGATCCCGGCGGCGTACATCATTGTGCCGGGGCTGGACGCTTCTTCCACAGCGCTGGCGTTTGACGAACTGTTCAAAGTAAAGGTAAATATGGTGGAGGAGGGGCAGGAAACAGACTTTTACTGGATCCATGAATAAGATAGAATCCAATAGAAGGCAGCAGCACAGTTTTATATAGATTTCTGCACCCGCTGCTCCCGCAGGCTACCGGAAAAAAATTATCACCAACCCTGAAAATCTTAGCTCATATATAAATCGAACCCTATGCGAAAAAATTACCTGATCGGCCTACTGGCGGCGTGCCTGCTTTACCCCGCTACGCTCCTTGCCCAGACAACCGGAAAAGTGATGGATAACCTGTCTGTGAAAAGCAAGATCCTGAAGAGCAACCGGAAGTACGCCGTGTACCTGCCACCGGGCTACGACAGCTCACAGCGCAGCTACCCGGTGCTGTACTTGCTACACGGTGCCGGCGACGACCAGACCGGCTGGGTGCAGTTCGGGGAGGTGCTCCGGATTACGGACAAAGCCATCGAAGACGGCACGGCCACGCCCATGGTGATTGTGATGCCGGACGCCAACACCGGGCAGCGCGGCTATTTTAACGATGCCACCGGCGAGTGGCGTTATGAGGATTTCTTTTTCGAGGAATTTATGCCCTATATAGAAAAGGAATACCGCATCAAGGGCGAGAAGCGCTACCGCGCTGTTGCCGGCCTGTCGATGGGGGGCGGGGGCTCCTTTATGTACGCGCTGCATCACCCGGAGCTGTTCTCGTCGGCCTGCCCGCTGAGTGCCGCGGTGGGGCCGCTGTCATTGGCGGACGCGAAGACGTTCATGGCCCGCATCGGAAACAAGGAGGTGACGGCGACTGATGCCCAGGTGGAGGCTTACTACAAACGGCACAGCGCCCTTGAGTTAATCGAAACCATGCCGGCCGACTCTGTGAAGCAGGTGAATTGGTATATAGACTGCGGCGACGACGATTTCCTGTATGAGGGCAACGCCCTGGCGCATATTGCTCTGCGTAAAAAAGATATTCCCCACCAGTACCGCGTACGTGACGGCGCCCACAACTGGACCTACTGGCGCGAGGCGCTGCCCGAGGTGCTCGCCTTCGTCTCCAAAACCTTTCATCAGCATTAACTATATATAAAAAGCCCCGCCTGCAGCTGCAAGCGGGGCTTTTTATATATAGTTCTCTCCCTTAGAAGGTGCCGATGCGCGAATGGTCAAAGTTGCGGTCAGCCTCCCACTCCTTGAAGCGGGTGATCTCTTTCTGGAACGCATCCACAAACCAGGCCATCAGGCTGATGTCGTCCAGCAGGCCGATGCCCGGGATAAAGTCCGGGATAATGTCCAGCGGGGTCACCAGGTACAGGAGCACCGCCACGCCGATCAGTAAAGACTTGTTCGCCACCTGGCGGTAGTCGCCGCGGAAGTATGCCTTTATCAGGCGGATAAAAGTGAACATGAATTCCTTGAGCTGGTCAAAGCCGCTTTGCTTGCTGTCGGTATCCACCAGTTTGCCGTACGCCGATGTCAGCAGCACACCCAGCTTAAGGGGCTTCGTCATATAGCCGCCGGCTTTGCCGAGAAACTTTTTAAATATAGGATTCTGAGAGTATTTAAATCCCTTTGTTATCCAATCTTGTATCATTGCTTTATATTTTTTGTATAGTCTCTTCTTTCCCTCTACGTGCGAAAGATCTATTAGGCTGCCCCGGCCGTAATGGCCCCCTTTCTCAGGCCATTCACGCCTGAAAATATATATAGCTTCCTGCTTGATTCCTACCTAAAAGCTAACTTAACTTGGTGTAGAAATCAGCCGTCTGGCTGGATAAAACCTTAAACCCATTCCTTCTTATGAAGCTGCTGTTCAAAGTGCTTTTACCCTTGCCTGTGCTGTTGGCGGCAGCGGCCGGTGCTGCGTATTACCTGCTCCCGGCCGAGCTGGAGGTTCAGCAGGCTATTGTGCTGCAAGCCCCGCCGGAAGAGGTGTATGCACTGCTGGATAACCCGATGGAGTGGCAGAAGTGGAGTGTGCTGAATAAGCAGGAGGACCCTTCGATGATCCACCTGTACGGCGGACCCATGGCGGGTGCCGGCGCCCGCATGCAGTGGAGCGGGGACCGCGTCGGGAACGGCCAAGTGGTCTTCACGGAGAGCATCAGCCCTTCCTCTCTTACCTACAGGCAAAGCGAGAACGGAGCGGCGGAAAACATCCTGGGTTCGTTTACGCTGGCCCCTGTGGCGGGCGGCACGCAGGTCGTGTGGAAGCAGCAGGCGGTGGTGGGGCAGAGCCCCTGGCAAAAGGTGCTGGGCGCAGTACAGAAATACCGCAAGCAGGATGAAGTGGAGAAAGGGCTCCTCGGCCTTAAAACCTTACTCCTCAATAACAGTAAGAAAAAAGCAGTTAAAACAAGAACCGCTTATGCCGACCACCATTAACAGACCAACCGCAGAAGAATATCCGGCCATCTACCAGGATTACATGAGCCTGCTGCCGGAGGGGGACATTTTGTATTTGCTCGAGAAGCAGGCCGTGGACCTGCGGTATATGTTCAGGAACATTTCGGACGAACGTGCCGAGGAAACCTACGCCGAAGGCAAATGGACGATGAAAGAGGTGTTGCAGCACCTCATTGACGCAGAGCGCATTTTCGGGTACCGAGCCCTTTGCATCAGCCGTTACGAGGAGGTGGAGTTGCCGGGTTGGGACGAAAACAAATACGTGTACAATTCACTGGCCAACATCAGGCCCCTGGAAAACATACTGGATGAGTATGAACTGACGCGCCGCTCCAACATGGCCATGTTCCGCAGCTTTACCTACGAGATGATGAATAACTTCGGCGTGGCGAACGGCCGGCGTATCTCCGTGCGGGGCGTCATCCATGTGATGGCCGCGCATGAACTCCACCACATGCTCATCTTACAGGACCGTTACCTGAAGCGGAAGTAGGAATCATCAAACCAAAAATAAAGATATAGCGCATTAACTATTTAGCTTATAGATATATAACAGCAAAGCCTGCGTCCATAGCGCAGGCTTTGCTGTTATATACAAATGGGGGGCTTTCCTATAAAAGCTCGTTGGCCAGGTTTGCCAGTTCCGAACGTTCGCCCTTCAGCAGGGTAATGTGCGCGTAGAGCGGGTGGTCCTTCGCCCGGTCGATGAGGTAGGAGAGGCCGTTGCTCTGCGAGTCGAGGTAAGGGGTGTCGATCTGGTGCACATCGCCCGTAAAAACGATCTTGGTGTTTTCGCCGGCGCGCGAGATGATGGTTTTCACCTCGTGGGGCGTCAGGTTCTGGGCCTCGTCCACGATGAAGTAAATGTTCGAAAGGCTGCGGCCGCGGATATAGGCCAGCGGCGTAATCACCAGCTTCTCCAGGTCCACCATGTCGCGGATCTTCTGGAACTCCTTGCTTGTTTCCGCGAACTGGTTCTGGATGTATTTCAGGTTATCCCACAGCGGCTCCATATAGGGGTTCAGTTTCGATTTGATGTCGCCGGGCAGGTAGCCGATATCCTTGTTGCTGAGCGGCACCACGGGGCGCGCCAGATAGATCTGCTTATACTCGCGGCGCTGCTCAATGGCGGAGGCCAGCGCCAGCAGCGTCTTGCCGGTGCCTGCCACGCCCTGTACCGATACCAGCTTGATCTCCGGGTTCAGCAGGGCGTGCAGCGCGAAGGTCTGCTCCGCGTTGCGCGGTTTTACGCCGAAGGCAGTTGGCTTGTCTACCCGCTCCAGTTGTTTCTCTGCCGCGTTATAAAACGCTAACGAAGAGCTTTTAAAGCTTTTCAGGATAAAGAAGTGGTTGTCCTTCGGAACAGCCTGTAGTACCTTCTCCGGATCGCAGACCCCCTTCTCATACAGCTCGCTGATCACGGGCGCCGGCACATCCTCCACCGTGTCGTTGCCGGAGTAGAGGCCGGCCACGTCCTGTATCTTGCCTGTTTCGTAGTCCTCGGCGGTGAGGTTGAGGGCGCGGGCTTTCAGGCGCAGGTTAATGTCCTTGGTCACGAGCACGATCTTGCTCCCGGGCATTTCCTGCTTCAGCGTGAGGGCCGAGTTCAGGATGCGGTGGTCGTTTTTGTCACCGAAGATGGTGGTGGCATCCATGGACGTGGCCTCGTTCATCAGCACTTTAAAGGCGCCTTTGTTTTTACCGTTCAGCGGGAGCCACTCCTGCAGCTTGTGTTCCGCCGACAGCTTGTCTATATAGCGGATAAACTCGCGGGCCTCAAAGTTTTTGATATCATTGCCCTTCTTGAAGTTGTCGAGTTCCTCCAGCACCGTAATCGGGATGGCCACATCATGCTCCATGAAATTCTGGACGGCGCTGTGGTCGTAGAGGATCACGGAAGTATCGAGCACGAATACCTTTTTGGTTCCTGCTTCTGTGGCGCCTGGCTTCACCCTGGCTGTTTTACTGTTCCTGACAGTGGCGTTGGATTTTGAGACTTTCGAATTGCCGGAAGCGGCAGAAGAGGTTTTTGTGCTTGCCATAGGCTAAGGGCTAAGGGTGAAACTTGTGATAGCTGATTTTACGTTTCGGTGCTCCTGTTTCAGCCTTTTTACGTGAGTTTGTGAGGGGCGGCTACGCCAGCAGCAGGCGAAGCAGGAGGGGCGTTCATTTGCTAGGTATATTACACTTTCCCGCCTGGATATACAAGGTTAATTTTCAAAACTTTAGTAAGCTAAACGCTGTATAACTAAATGCTTAGTTGATATAAAATAATTTTTAAATTCGTAAAGATCTCCACCTTTAAAAAATTCAGCTATATGCTTATCAGGTTATGTTTTCTCTCTGCTTTCGTGCTGCTGCCATTGCTGGCCGAGGCACAACTGATCGCCAGAGCGCCGAAGGAGTCGTACGGTCGGGGCATCTGGCCTTTTCGCATTAACCGGTTTGATGATAACGGCAGGTTCCATGGCATGTGGAAAATCATGGGCCCCGATGAGAAGACCATGCTCCGGAAGGGGCGCTTCCGGCATGGCCGGGAAGTAGGCACCTGGCGCTACTTCTACTATCCCAGCGGCAATTTATATATGGTGGAGCGGCATAAGCGCAAGCTGGATTATATACCCGTGAAGCGCTATTATGAGAACGGGTCGCTTGAAAAGGAAGGACAGGCGAGGGTGGAGGATACCAAAGAGAAAATCCGCTACTTCTGGTTTGGCGAGTGGAAAGTATATGACGACAGCGGGAACTTCAGCCACACTGAGTACTATGTGAACGGAAACCGGTTGTTGTTGAAAGAATAAGCAGAAGGGGCAGCAGGACTATATACCTGCTGCCCCTCTATATAAATACTATTTCCATTATGGTGAAACCAGGGCTTTAGCTGAGGGTGTAAAAATCCTCTTTCTCCTTATCGTGCAGGCGCAGGTAACCGTGTATCACCAGCTTCACAAGGGTGCGGTAGGCGCGGCGCTCAGAAAGGTTTGCCAGCTTCATATACTGCTTCAGGGTGATGCGCGGGCTCTCCCGCAGGTAAACCAGTACTGCATTCTCGTGCCGGTCGAGGGGAAGGGGCTCAAACTGCGGCGGCTCCAGGGCAAGTCCCCTTTCCACAATTTTACTTGTCTGCACGCTGGTATCCTTTACCCGCACATACCCCCGCCAGTCGTCTGTCTTCACCTTGGCATAGTGCGGTTTATGCGTGCTCTCCGGTATAATTACTTTCAGCACGGTGCGGTTGTCGTCCTCCACTTCCTCGTACTGCACTTTCACGGGCGGGTCGCAATAGAAGTCCGCCGCCAACTGCAGGGTGTGCTTCTCCTCCTCAGGGTCAATGCCGGAAATGGTGCCGTTGTCTTTGACGCCGATCAGGATCACACCCCCTCTTGTATTCGCGAAGGAGACGAGCGTGCGGGCAATCTTCTCCGGTTGCGTAACGCGTTGCTTAAAATCAAGCCTGTCGTTTTCGCCCTGGAGAATGAGGCGCTGTAATTCTTCCATAGGTTGCGGTGCAGAGCGCTATATATAACGTAAAGTGAAGAAAAAGGGCAGATGCCACAAAACAGAAACTACTGCTACTGCTGTCGAATATTGCCCTTACGTTATAACACCATTTGATAGATCACTGATTCCAATAAAGCCAGTGAATATGCCTCTTGCTTCCTTATAGCTTTCATACAGAGCACATGCAACGGCTAAAATAGATATGGCATTAATCAAGTGATATCAAACTCTTTGGCGACTTAACATTAGAACAGGCGGCCGTAAAAAAAGCGGGCTCTGCAGAGCCCGCTTCCTTATGCTGAATTACTATATGCTTTAGAAAGGCAGATCGTTGTCTGCGTCGCTGCTGTAGAAGGACGGGGCGTCCTGCTGCATCGGCGCGTTACCGGCAGGTGCACCGGCATTGCCGGCGGCTGGCTCAAGTCTCCAGGCCTGCAGGTTTGTGAAGTACATCGTGGTGCCGTTCTTTGTGAAGGGCTTGCCAGTCAGGTTGAACGTCACTTTCACCTCATCGCCATTTTTGAATGGGTCTAAAAGGTTGCACTTGTCCTGCGTTAGCTGGAATTTCACATACTGGGTGAAAGAGCCATCCGGGATCTCCAGCACAAACTCACGTTTCCTGAATTTATCGCTTACCTGTTGCTCCTCAAACGTTTCGTACAGCTTACCTTGAATATCAAACGACATAATAAAATTGTTAAAATAAGTTATCTAGATCAGAACAAAGATAACGAAAATTCTGCTGCCTTTGCTCCATTTACGCCTGCATAATCGATAAAATTTGCGTCGGAATAACGCCCGCCTGGGTATCGGCGTAAAGTGTAGCGGAACCATTATCACAGCAGCATACCTATGAAAGACATCGCCATTGCCATACACGGAGGAGCCGGCACCATCACCCGGTCGTCCCTGACGCCAGCGCAGGAAAAAGGGTACAGGGCAGCCTTGCAGCAGGCTGTGGAGGCGGGGCACCGGCTGCTGCAGGAAGGCAAGACAGCCCTGCAAGCCGTGGAACTGGCGGTGGTGCTCCTGGAGGACAGCCCATTATTTAATGCCGGCCGCGGCTCTGTTTTCACCAAGGAGGGGAAGCATGAGATGGATGCTGCCATTATGTGCGGCAAAACACTCGATGCCGGGGCTGTGGCGGGCGTACAGGGCGTCCGGAACCCGGTGGCGCTGGCACGTGCGGTAATGCAGCACTCTGACCACGTGCTGCTGAGCGGGGGCGGGGCAGAAGAGTTCGCCCGTAACCACTCCATCCCCTTTGCGCCGGAGAGTTATTTCTTTGACGCCTTTCGGTACAGGCAGTGGAGCGACGTACGCGACTCTGACGGATATATGCTGGACCACACGGAGCAGCCGGATAACAAATTCGGGACGGTGGGGGCGGTAGCCGTGGACAAGGATGGAAATGTGGCGGCTGCTACCTCCACCGGCGGCATGACGAACAAGCGCTATCGTCGGATCGGGGACACCCCGATCATTGGGGCCGGGACCTATGCCAACAACAAGACCTGCGCCATATCCTGCACCGGGCACGGCGAGTTTTTCATGCGTGCCGTGGTGGCATATGATGTCTCCTGCCTGGTAGAGTACAAGGGGTATACGCTGCAGGAGGCCTGCGACGAGGTGGTGATGCACAAACTGGTGCAGTTTGGGGGAGAAGGTGGCCTGATTGCAGTGAACGGGGCAGGCGAGTTGGCGCTACCCTTCAACTCAGAGGGCATGTACAGGGCCAGCAAGAAGAACAGCGAAGGGACGTTTGTCGGTATATATAAAGAGGCATGAAGTATTTGAGGCCTACATTTCTTATCAGCAACTTCAACAGAAGTTGACTATAGAACGTCGGGTTTGCCGCGGGCAGCACAGGCTGGGTGTTTGGCAGGTTATTTTACCTCCTGCAACTGTGCCTGCTGGTAAGCTTCGTGGCTCTGGTAAAAGCGCCTGGAACTGAAGTCGTAGAGGTTGCCTTTGGCGAGCACGTGCATCACCATGTTATCGATGGAAAGGGGCCTACCTTTCTCTATCTCATGCACGTTGGTGTACTGCACATGATGCCCGTCAGCGATTACAACCAGGTTCGAGCCTATGGTTTCGATCAAATGGCCCTCTGTCAGAAGTATCCCCGTGTCTTCACCTAACCCCACGCCGATCGTTTTAGGGTGCGTCACCACAGCCTCTAACAGCCGGCCAAACCGGCCGCGTATGACAAAGTGCGTATCAATGATCACGCCGCTGATCAGGTCAAGCCCATCCCCGATTTTGACTGCCCCCCGCAGCAGCGACTCCGTGGCGCTGCCCCCCTTGATCATGACCCGGGACATGGCCATGGCTCCGGCGCTAGTTCCGGCTATCACGAAGTCTTCGTGCCAGTAGCGGTGCCGGAGCACCTCCAGCAATTGGGTGTTCAGGAACATACGCGTGATACGGGACTGGTCGCCGCCGCTGAACATTACCCCGTCCGCCTTTTTCAGCCGAGCCAGGTAGTCGGGCACCAGCGCGTCTTCCTCGGTGCGGATGTGCATCAGGCCCACATCCTCCACTCCCAGAATGCCGAAGGCACTCAGGTAGCGCTCGCCCACCTCTTCCGGGATCATGGAAGCCGTGGTGATGACCTCTATCTTAGGTTTCTTGGTCGGGATTTCCTGAAGAAAGCGCTTTAGGATTCCCAACTCGAAAAAGTCGAGGTAATACTTTCTCTTTGACCTGGGGTTCGGATAGGTTCCCTTGTCTTCATTCCCGCCGATGGCAATAAGTTTTCCTTTGGGTATATCCACTGAATGCTATAACGTTGTTATTTGTAATTGTTAAACCGGGCAGTATTCTGCTGCTTCGCCTCCCTAAGAGTACCCCTTTCATGTAAATTCGTTTCATAAATGCGCCTGCTGCGCCTGTAATTCCCGAATATTAAAAAGTAGTAAAGGTGTAGTTACATTTTATTATATGAATAATGTTATATTATATACTGTGATGGCATAAAATGTAGGGTGCTTTGCTAATAAAAAATCATATATGTAAACTCAGGGCATGGTGTGCCGTATAGGATGTACAGAAGGCTGCAAAGCCACTTACTATTTTAACGCGTAACCTTTCTAAGCTATGAAACTAAACAATTTAAAGGACCTTTTGCTCCACGAACTCCAAGACGTTTACAGTGCTGAAAATCAAATCACGAAAGCGCTTCCCAAGATGATCAAAGCCACTTCGTCTGATAAACTAAAGCAGGCGTTTGAAACTCATCTGCAGGAAACAGAGCAGCAGATTCAGCGCCTTGAAAAGGTTTTTGAACTGATGGGCGAAAAGGTAAAGGGTGAGAAGTGCAAGGCCATGGAAGGCATCATCAAAGAGGCTGAATCTATGATGAGCGAAAAAGCCGACAAGAGTGTAATGGACGCCGCACTCATTGGATCTGCTCAGAGAGTCGAGCATTACGAAATTGCGGCATATGGTACTCTTTGTACGTATGCAAAGCAGCTCGGAATGAATGATGTGCTCGAGCAGTTGTTAATGACACTGGAAGAAGAGAAGAAGACAGATGCCTTGTTAACGAAAATTGCAGAAAAAACGGTGAATATTCAGGCCGAAAAATAAAGCGGCCATCGTAACAGCATAAGGAAGGCTCTGTACCTTCGCCTGGCTCAACCAGCAGGTATGAAGGTAACAGAGTCTTTCACTTCGAATAACAAAACAAAAAAAGGGGCAGCTATAAAATAGCTGCCCCTTTTTTTTTGCCCTTACTTACTTCAGGAGATCATCCAGCGTAACGGTGGACACCGCATGGTAGTTTGGCCTTGCCTTCGCGTATATAGCCAGTGCTTTTTCCTTGCCTTGCGGTGTTTTGATCAGCTCCTTGTAGAGTGGCACCAGGAATTTGCGGCGGCCAACATGCGTTAGAAACGTTTCGAGGGCCTCGTCGGCGGACGTATAGTTATTGCGGATGGCGTGCAGGAGCCAGGCTGCCAACACTTCAGAATTACCGGAGGCTGTAAAAGCAAAGGCCTTGTCCAGTTCCGCCATCTGCTGCCGGCTCATCTGCTCGGGGAGCATCCGGATAAAATGAAGCCATTCGTGGCTCGACCAGTCCTTGGTGGTAAGCTGCGCTGCGGACTTGCCGTTTTGCCACTGCTGGTAAGCCTCCTCAACCTTGCCGAAGCGGCTACTTGTCGGCACCACGAAATCCTGCGGCAGGCCAGTGGTATACACCCAACCCTCGATATTGATTTTCTGAGCAAGTTCCTCATCCCCTTTAATTAGTTCCGATCGAAGGAAGTCCAGAAATTTCACGGTGCTGGTGCTCTGGAAGGCGAAGGTGCTGAAATAGGCGTTCACAAATTTGTCAAACTGCTCACGCCCCACCGCCCGCTCAATGTTCTGGAGAAAGAAATTTCCCTTTTCATAGGCGATGTCAGTTAATCCCTCATCCGGATCCCTTCCCTCCAGTTCCAGCTTCAGGCGTGTATCCTTGCTGTCCCGGCCCAGTTCTTCGAGGGTATTGGTCAGGTCCTGGTAGCCCAGCACGTTCAGCATGTCCGCGTATTCTTTGCTATATAGCTCTTCCATGATGCGCCGCTCGAAATAAACAGTAAAGCCTTCGTTCAGCCAGAAGTCGCCCCAGGTGGCGTTCGTTACCAGGTTGCCGCTCCAGCTGTGCGCCAGCTCATGCGCGATCAGGCTGGTGAGCGATCGGTCTTTGGCCAGTACGGTGGGGGTCACAAAAGTCAGCCGCGGGTTCTCCATGCCGCCAAAGGGAAAGGAGGGAGGCAGCACCAGCAGGTCATACCGGTCCCAGCGGTATTTGCCGTAGATTTTCTCGGCGGCCGCCAGCATTTGGTCCATCTCCGCAAACTCATATGCCGCAGCTTCTATCGTGGCGGGTTCGGCATATATACCCGTTTGCGGGCCAATCTCCCGGAAGGCCAGGTCACCTACCGAAAGTGCCATCAGGTAAGACGGGATCGGCTGCTTCATCTCAAAAGTATATACCCCGCTGTCGTTCTTCTGCATGGGATTAGAGGCGCTCATCACGGCCAGCAGTTCCTGCGGCACGGTCACCTTTGCGTTGTAGGTGATCCGGATTCCAGGGCTGTCCTGGATCGGGATCCAGGTGCGGGCAAGGATAGCCTGCGACTGGGTGAACAGGAAAGGTTGCTCCTTTCCGGCGGTCTGCTGTGGGTTCAGCCACTGCAGTGCAGCCGCATCGGGCGAGGTGCTATACCGGATCGTCACTTTTTTTGTGTCAGGTTTGATGCGCACCGTCAGTGGCCGTCCCAGAAGTTTGTCTTGCTCACCCAGCCGGAAGGTGGTTTCCTCCATCGCCTCTCCCAGCCACACCAGCTCAATGTTCAGGCCCCGGGTGTCAAACACGATCTCGTCTGTGCCGGTTTTGTTTTCAATCAGGTAGGAAGCCTGCCCTGTCAGCATTTTTTTGTCAAAGTCTACAGCAAGGTCCAGGTCCAGGTGCCGAGTCACGGCTTCTTCCGGTTGTGCGTAACTGTGCACATCGGCGGGGGCCGCCGTTGCCGCGATATGTTCTTGTGTCATAGGTTGGTCATGTATGTTACTTTGAGTGGAGCAGGAGGCAAGCTGCAGGCTGCCGGCCATGCTCAGCCCCATTAAAAAGCGATGGTAACGGATCATATAGGTGGTAAAGGGGGTTTGAAATGTAAAGTAAGCATAAATTAAGATTCCCATCAACCTGCGCAAGCACCCTGCCAGTTCTAGCGCTCGAAATCTAACACTACTTGGTTTGTTCCTGTTTTAGTAGAAAGTATGGAGAGCTTTTTGCAGGCAGTTCAACCAAGCCTTTTATAAGAGGGAAGGCCGGTGAAGCCTTATAACTTTTTGTGTTCTTTTGAAGTACTAAGAGATATTATGCCTGAATAAACCTATAACGCTGTTTTATAATTGGATATTACCAAGATCGTTGTGGTACTCGCCGCAGCAGCGCCAGGCTTTAAACTCCGGTTCTGAAGCAGCAACTAAACCAGTAAACCTAAATATGAACCCTTATATAAAAAAGTACCTGTCTGTTCCTCTTGTGGCCGTTGTAGGCCTCTTTGCCGCGGTTAGCTGCAACCAGTCTGGTTCAGAGGAGGGGGAGAAAAGCATAACATCCGGCTTGTTCGGAAGTGAAGAGCTGCCGCAGGCCACCACCGACAGCGTTTTTGTGAAGAACTTTATTCAGCAAAAGCCGGAATTCAAGAAACAGGAGGAGCTGATGTTTCTGTTCTATGGCGATCGGGATTACAAGCTGGCCTGGTTCCGCGAGAATGAGCTGGTGCCGGAGACGCAGAAGTTCATGGCCGCCATTGACAATGCGTCAAAGGAAGGGCTTGACCCTAAAAATTACCGTCTGCCTGAAATCGATAAGATGCTGGGGCAGTACAAGGCCCTAGAGCCGAGCGATACCGCGCGGCTTGAACTGCAGCAAAAGATCGATCTGGCCCTCACTGCCTCTTACTTCAACTACGCCTCCGACTTTTACCGGGGCCGCGTAAACCCGGACGATGCCAACGAGGTGACGTGGGATGTGAAGAAGAACAAAATAAAGCTACACAAGGCCCTTCAGACGATTTTGAAGGAACGCGAAAGCACCTACCCCTATTATGAATTTGAAGCCCTCCACGCCGGCTATACGAGGCTGCGCGACAAGCTGCAGGTATACCGTGCACTGCAGGAAAAAGGGGGGTGGCCAAAAGTGGAACTGGGCAACCGCAAGACGCTGCAACCCGGTGACACCGGAGCCGTGGTGGTCACGCTCCGCAAGCGCCTGGACCCCGAGATCAAGCTAAATGCCGCTGACCCCAACATGCGGAAGTATGATGAGAAGCTTGTGCAGCAGGTAAAGCAGTTTCAGATGCAAAATGGCCTGGCGGAAGATGGCATTTTAGGAGGCAAAACCCTCGCCACGCTCAATATTCCCCTTGAGGACCGTATCCGGCAGATCATGATCAACATGGAGCGCTGGCGCTGGATACCGAAGCGTATGGTGCCTAAAAGCCTGGAGCAAAAGTATATATGGGTGAACATACCCGAGTACAAGCTTTATATTTATGAAGACCCGGACGGGGAGCCGGACGCCGAGCGCCAGTATAAGCAGGTGATGGATATGCGGGTGATCGTGGGCAAAACCATGCATTCAACTCCTATCTTCAGCGATAAGCTCGAGTATGTGGTCATGGCGCCTTACTGGAATGTACCCAATACTATTGTTGAGGCTGAAATAAAGCCGCATATGCTGACGAATCCAAATTGGCTGGCTACGCAGAATATGGAAGTCGTTACCCGCGACAAGGCCAGAAAGCCCGTGTCGCCCGCATCGATTGATTGGGAGAACGTGACGGAGAAGAACTTCAATTACCTCGTGCGCCAGAAGCCGGGTCCGAAAAACTCCCTCGGCTCCATCAAGTTTCTGTTCCCGAATGAGTATGCCGTTTACCTGCACGATACGCCGGCTGACGCCTTGTTCAGCCAGACTTCACGTGACTTCAGCCATGGCTGCGTGCGGGTTGAGTACCCGGTAGAACTGGCGAAATACCTGTTGCAGGACCAGTCCGAATGGAGTGAGTCTGAAATAAGGAGCACCATGACGGGGGATGAGGAAACTTGGGTCACCTTGCCGAACAAGGTGCAGGTATACATCGTGTACTTTACCAGTTGGGTAGATGAGAATGGGGTGATTCACTTCCGGGATGATATCTATGGGCACGACAAAAAATTAGAGCAGGAGTATTTTGGGTAGAGAAGCTATTTATCTCAAACCATACCATTTTCTTACCCGATAAACCCTTGAAATGATCAGACGCATTTATAAATTATGCCTTGCGGGCAGCTGCCTCCTGCTTTGGAACTGCAACCAGGCAACCGTAGACGAGGCTGCGGTTTCAGAAGCAGAAGAAGCTGCAATCGAAGACACTTCCACAGCCTCCAGTGCACCTGTGGTGGAAGAGAAGACGGATACTACCTTGCAGGAGATAGAAGAGATAACCCTGCGGGCTACCGGAAATACGCTGGAGGAGATCGCTTTCAGCGAAGATACGCTGGAGGTAAAAGCGATGTCGCTCGTGAAGTTAACTTTTATCAACGAAGGGGTTGACATGCCGATGGTACACAATGTTGTTTTCACGACTCCCGACAAATACAAGCAGGTTGCGGTAGCCGGAGAAAAGTTGGGGGCTTCTGGCAACTATGTGCCGGAAATGCCGGCTGTGATCGCGGCCTCGCCTATGGTCTTACCAGGGCAGACCATTGAGATGGAGTTTACGGCGCCTACCAAACCCGGTGCCTATAACTTTGTCTGTACCTACCCTGACCACTGGCAGCGCATGCATGGGATACTGCTGGTGAAATAACAAACTTTTAGAATTTTAGAGACATACGGAGGCCCCTGCCCAGGGAAATTATTTCTTTGGGCAGGGGCCTCCTTATTGCTATGATTTGAGCTGAATCAAAAGAGTTCTAACAATAAAGTTCAATTACTGGTAAAAATGCGCCATGCCTTCTTTAGGGCACCCCTTAGCCACCATTTTTGTCACTGCAAGTAAGTGTCACCTTTTAAACGATGTGAGCATTAGGTAAAGCTGATATGCTTAAATTGTTGAAAGCGATGCGTTTGTGGATAACTCGAGTTATCCACAAACGCATCGCTTTGTCCTGACATTGTGTCACATAATCAAATTCCGTTTGATTAAAAGCAGTATTTTCACCTCTCTCAATTTAACTTCTACAGCTACCTGCTCCTGCGCCAACCCTATTTGATACAGATCTGTTTCCCTCAGTCTGTGTTTCCTGTTTACAATTGTATATACATTTGTAAACAGGAAACACAGACTAATATAGATGCATTATAAAGCGTTGTTAATAAATCGTTTACAGTATTTTAACGAAGATAAAGTAGATCGTTGTTATATCCTTTCCTTTAGCGCTTGTTCTTATTTAAACATTATGTATATTACAAATGTAACCTATAGAATCAGATAAATTCATGCAGTATGGTGGAGCGTATCCGGCAAATAATGGAGCACAAGGGCTTGACTTCTACACAACTCGCTGACAGCATTGAAGTGCCGCGCGCGATTGTCAGCCATATCCTCAGTGGCCGTAACAAGCCGAGTCTGGACGTGATTCTGAAGATCGTGAGCACCTACCGTGATGTGGACAGGAACTGGCTGTTGTTGGGGGAGGGGAGCATGCTAATGAGTTTAGCTTCAGCAGTTAAGGAAAAAGAACCGCAACCACCTGTTGCTGAAAGGGCTTCTGCCGTGCAGGAAGAAGCTCCTATGCCAGCACCGTCAGTAGAAAAAGTACAAGAAGCACCTTCTGTTGAAAAAAAGCCTGCCGCACCTGAAAGATCGATTGAGCAGGTCATGATATTCTACAGCGATAAGTCCTTCACCACTTACAGGCCCTCTTCCTAAAGCCTTAATAAAAATCAGAAGGCAAGCGGGGGCAGTCCATCCTTCTTTAATATATGCGGGATATGATTTCTTTCCTGAGTATGATTCACAGAAACACAAGGTATCAGGAACTAATAATATATAAAGCCATAACTTCTAATGCAATAGATTAAAGTATTTCATCCTATTGATTAGCTTAAGGTTTGGCAGGCAGGCTGAATGTAAAACAGAGTATTCTGTCTGCGTTCTGTCCGAAGCTGCAACTCCATTTTATAACCTACCATATACTGTATCTGCTGGCTTTAACAGCAGCCATAGAGCTGCAATCCTGCTGCCTTGTGCCTGCCCAGCATGAACTACCAGCTTGTCCGATGCTGGCTCCATGCTACGAATGGACATAGCTTCAGATCTCTCTTGCGGGTAATTCTGTCAGTAATACAGCATCCCAGATTCAACTAATAGCCGAGCTTGTACTTTCCCTTCTTTCTGTTCAAGCGGGCACGTTTTAGCGGCTAAAGTGCAGTGACAAGAATCATATAAGCAGGTGACTTCCGTCATCTTTCGCTGGTAGGGCTTCCGCTACTTTTGTACAGGACCTTATAAATGAAATTGAGATGGAAACCGCACTCCAACCCAATGTTCAGACGTGCTACCACTGTGGTGACAGCTGCATAGATGAGCTGATAGAAGCAGACGACAAGGCATTTTGCTGCACCGGATGCAAGACCGTATATGAGTTGCTGGAGGAGAACAACCTCTGCACCTATTATAACCTGGAACAAAATCCGGGTATCACTGGCAAAAAGCCGTTAGCGGAGTCGCGCTTTGCTTACCTGGACGATGCCGGGGTGGAGGCGCAACTGATCAGCTTTCGGAGCGATGCCATCTGCAAACTCACCTTTTATATACCGCAGATGCACTGCAGCTCCTGTATCTGGCTGCTGGAGAACCTTTTCAAGCTTAACCCGGGCGTAGCGGAATCCACCGTGAATTTCCTGCGCAAGGAAGTGTCCCTCACGTATTATCATCAGAAAACATCGCTTCGTGAAGTGGTGCAACTGCTGGCGCGCATTGGCTATGAACCCGCGATCACACTCGCTGACACGGATGGGAAGAAGCAGCGCAAGCAAAGCAACGCACTCACCTATAAGCTGGGCATCGCTGGTTTCTGCTTCGGCAACGTCATGCTGCTGGCCTTCCCTGATTATCTGGCGCTGGGCGAGGAGGTACAGCGGGACTATGGTCCATTCTTCGGGTACCTGAGCCTGCTGCTGTCCTTGCCCGTGTTTTTCTATAGCGCCCGGGGCTTCTTCACTTCCGCCTGGCAGGGCATCCGGCAGCGCATGGTCAACATCGATATACCGATTGCAACGGGGCTGCTGGCATTGTTCTGCGTGAGCACCTTTGAGATCGTCTCCGGTTCCGGTCCCGGTTACCTCGATTCTTTTACCGGCCTGGTGTTCTTCATGCTCATCGGGAAGTACTTCCAGCAGAAGACCTACGACACGCTTTCATTTGACAGGGACTATACCTCATATTTCCCTGTGTCGGTAACGGTGCTGCGGGAGCAGGGGGAAGAAGAGGCGGTGGCGGTGCGCAACCTGAAGGTCGGAGACCGCATCCGCATCCGTAACCAGGAACTGATCCCCGCAGACGCGATGCTGCTGCAGGGCAGTGCCCTCATCGACTATAGTTTCGTCTCCGGGGAGTCGGAGCCGGTGGAGAAAGTAGTGGGCGAGGTGATTTATGCGGGTGGACGCCAGGTGGGGGAAAGCGTGGAACTGGAGGTGGTGAAGGAGGTGTCGCAAGGCTACCTGACGCAACTCTGGAACGACAACGTCTTCTCTAAAAACGAGGGGCAGCGCATGGAGTCGTATGCGAATGTGGCCGGAAAGTGGTTTATCATCGTCACACTGCTGGTGGCAGCCGGTGCGCTCCTGTTCTGGGTGCCCCGTGACATGGATATGGCCATGAAAGCCTTCACCTCCGTGCTGATTATAGCCTGCCCCTGCGCCTTGTCTCTGTCTACCCCGTTTGTGCATGGCAACACGCTCCGCATCTTCGGCAAGAACAAGTTTTACCTGAAGAACACCGCCGTGGTAGAAACACTGGCAAAAATTGACACCGTCGTTTTTGACAAAACCGGTACGCTCACTGAGCCGAGCGCCTCTGAGCTGACCTATACCGGGAAAGCGCTGACGGCAATCCAGCAGCTAAGCATCAAATCTGTGCTGCGCCATTCCACGCACCCGCTCAGCCAGCGCATTTTCCAGCACTTGTCAGGGGAGACTATGGCCGTGACCAATTTTAAGGAGTTTGCCGGGAAAGGACTGAAAGGAGAGGTGAACGGACAGCTGGTGCGCATCGGATCTGCTTCCTATATAGGCGTTTCGGTTGAGAAGGTGAAAGAAGCGCTTCATACCTCGGTATATGTTTCGGTGAACGGGGTGATCCTGGGATACTATACCTTTTTCAACGTGTATCGTGCGGGGCTGCGGCAGGTGCTGCAACAGCTTGGCGACAAAAAGATAGCGGTGCTCTCCGGCGACAATGACCATGAGGAGGCCCGGCTGAAAGAGTTGCTGGGCACGGGGGCTGAGTTGAACTTCAACCAGTCGCCGGTGCAGAAACTGGAGTATATACAACGCCTGAAAAGCGAGCACCGGCATGTGCTGATGGTCGGCGACGGGCTGAACGACGCAGGCGCCCTGAAGCAGAGCGACGCCGGCATCGCGCTCACCAACAGCATCACCAACTTCTCGCCATCCTGCGACGCGATTCTGGATGCCACTGCTTTTGAAAAGCTGAGCAAGTTTATCGGGTTCTCTAAAAAGAGCATGCGCATTATCCTGGCAAGCTTTGCCCTGTCGCTGGTCTACAACGTGGTGGGGCTTTCGCTGGCGGTGCAAGGGCTTTTCACGCCGATTGCCTCAGCTATCCTCATGCCCATCAGTTCCATCAGCGTCATCGTGTTCGCGACCCTTTCGGTACGGCTGGCGGCGAAAAGGGCCGGGCTGTAACGACAAAAGACCTCTAAGCGGGCGCAGCCCACTCGAGCGGCTGGTGGATTCTGAACCTCACGCACACGGGGCGTGCTGAAAAGGCGGGTCCTATAAGCTCGAACCACATCATTTATATATAAATCTAAGATGCTCTTGCCATGTATATAATCTTTTTGATGATCGCCATAAGTGTTTCAGTAGCCGCTCTTTTTCTGGTGGCATTCCTCTGGGCAGTGCGCTCCGGACAGTACGAGGACGACTATACGCCCGCCGTCAGGATGCTGTTCGAGAACGAAGTTCCCGAGGGCAGGAAAGCAGAGGCTAAAGCGAAAGAGTAAGCGAACCGAATGCCCTGGCTGCTCCTGCTGCTGATATCAATCAATCCTGGAAATGATTTTCATCATCTTTTCAGTCCCTGCGCTTTCACAATTTTGTAGGGTTGAAAACAACGAAAGAATCAACAACAAACACATCATACACTTTAACAAAATGGAGGACACCGCACATGTCAACTAATGTAGCTGAAGTCTTAAAGAACGCACCCGACCGGGAAGTGCCGAAAGGCAGGGACCAGGGGATCATCGACACGTTCTTTTATGACAATAAGATTGTACGGGATTTCGGGATAGCCACCGTGTTCTGGGGAATTGCCGGGATGCTAATCGGGGTGATCATCGCGTTCCAGCTGGCAAACCCGGATGTGAACATGGGCAACCAGTACACCACCTTCGGCCGCGTGAGGCCCCTGCACACCAACGCGGTGATTTTCGCTTTCGTGGGCAACGCCATCTTCATGGGCGTTTACTACTCGTTGCAGCGCCTCTGCAAAGCCCGTATGTACAGCGACCTGCTCAGCAAGATCAACTTCTGGGGCTGGCAGCTCATCATTGTGGCGGCGGTCATCACGCTTCCCCTGGGAATGACCACCTCCAAGGAATACGCGGAGTTGGAGTGGCCGATTGACATTGCCATTACGCTGATCTGGGTGGTTTTTGGCTGGAACATGTTCGGCACGCTGGCCAAGCGCCGCGAGAAGCACATGTATGTGGCCATCTGGTTCTATATCGCCACTTTCCTGACGGTGGCTGTGCTGCACATCGTAAACTCATATGAGATGCCGGTAAACCTGTTCAAGAGCTATTCCGGTTATGCCGGGGTACAGGATGCGCTGGTGCAGTGGTGGTATGGTCACAACGCCGTTGCGTTCTTCCTCACAACGCCGTTCCTGGGCCTGATGTACTACTTCCTGCCGAAGGCCGCGAACCGCCCGGTATACTCTTACCGACTGTCTATCATTCACTTCTGGTCGCTCATCTTTATCTATATATGGGCCGGCCCGCACCACTTGCTTTATACCTCCCTGCCTGACTGGGCGCAGTCGCTGGGTGTGGTTTTCTCCATCATGCTGCTGGCGCCGAGTTGGGGCGGTATGATCAACGGATTGCTGACGCTGCGCGGGGCATGGGACAAGGTACGGGAAGAGCCGGTGCTGAAATTCATGGTGGTGGCGATCACGGCGTACGGGATGGCTACTTTCGAGGGGCCGATGCTGTCGCTGAAGAACGTAAACGCCATCGCCCACTTCACGGACTGGATCGTGGCGCACGTACACGTGGGGGCCCTAGGCTGGAACGGCTTCCTGACGTTCGCGATGCTGTACTGGCTGTTCCCGCGCCTGTATAAAACCCAACTGCACTCCAAGAAGCTGGCAAATGCGCACTTCTGGTTGGGGACGCTGGGCATTCTCTTCTACGCCATCCCCATGTATTGGGCAGGTTTCACGCAGGGCCTGATGTGGAAACAGTTTACTCCCGAAGGAACACTGCAGTACTCTAACTTCCTGGAGACAGTGCTGCAGATTGTGCCCATGTACTATATGCGGGGCGTAGGTGGCATCCTTTACCTGAGCGGCGTGTTCCTGATGGTATACAACCTGTACAAAACGGCTAAATCAGGTAAGCTGGTTGCCAACGAGCGCACCGAGGCCCCTGTGGTGGTGCCTACTGAAAGCAGCAACGCCGGCCACTGGCACAGCTGGATCGAGAAGCGCCCGACACAAATGGCTGTCTTCGCGACCGTTGCGATCCTGATCGGCGGCCTGGTCGAGTTCATCCCGGCTTTCGTGATCAAGTCCAACGTGCCGACCATTGCCAGCGTGAAGCCCTATACTTCGCTGGAGTTGCAGGGCCGCGACTTATATATAAAGGAGGGCTGCGTGAACTGCCATACCCAGATGGTTCGTCCGTTCCGCTCCGAAACCGAGCGCTACGGCGAGTACTCCAAAGCTGGGGAGTTCGTGTATGACCACAATTTCCTGTGGGGCTCGAAGCGCACCGGACCTGATTTGCACCGCGTGGGAGGGAAGTACCCGCACTCGTGGCACTACCACCACATGATGGACCCTACCTCCATGTCGCCTGGCTCTATAATGCCGGCTTACCCGTGGCTGTTTGAGCAGGATGTGGACATGAGCACCACACAGACAAAGCTGGAAGTGCTCAAGAAGCTTGGCGTGCCTTACGAAGACGAATATATCGCCAACGCCAACGAAGAGCTGATGCAACAGGCAAAAGGCGTGTCTGCCGACCTGGCTAAAGAAGGCATTGAAGTGGCCCCTGAAAAGGAAATCGTAGCCCTGATCGCCTACCTGCAGCGCCTGGGAACGGATATAAAAGTGAAAGAGGAAAATTAGCAGGCAGATGTGCGGCGACAGATAGCAACCCTCTAAGGCTCCTACACCTGATCGCTGGAATCCATCATCAAAAAATATAGACATGTATAAGAACGTATTGCAAGCCATCGACGGCATCGAAATATACCCGCTTATCTCATTCAGCATCTTCTTCGTGTTTTTCCTGGGGCTGATTGTGTACGTTGCCCTGATGGACAAGACCTATGCCCAGACGATGAGCAGCATTGCCTGCGGCGACGAAGACGAGGAGACCACTTTAGACAGAGAGAAACGATGATCTCATTAAAGCACATTTTCAGAAAAAGCAGCCTGGCCCTGGTGGCCGGCCTGCTCCTGGTGGGCTCGCCGGCGGCGCAGGCGCAGGATGCCGTTGCCGGAAAGGCCATTTTTGAAGGGAATTGCACGGCATGCCATAGCCTGGAGGCTGATATCGTGGGTCCTGCCCTGAAGGACGTCCACAAGCGCCGCGGCGATGAATGGCTCGTCAGTTTCATTAAGAACTCGCAGGAAATGGTGCAGGCCGGTGATAAAGACGCCGTCGTTTTGTTTGAGAAGTTCAACAAGGTGCCGATGCCGGCATTCGGCGGCTCGCTCTCAGACGAGGACATCTCCAACGTCATCGCCTATATAAAAGCTGAAAGCGAAAAGCCTGCTGAAGCGGTGGCTGAAGTGCCGGCAACACCTGCACCTGGTGCGCCCGGAGGGGCACCGGTGGCGGTGGAAGAAGTCCCCTTCCTGGACCTGCCGCCTATGTTGCTGTTCACGCTTGCCCTGACAGGGGCCATCGTGCTGCTTGTCATCGTCGTTCTGGTGATGCTGTTCCGCTTGCTTGTGCCGATGATGGGCGACTCGATCTACAGCGAGTCTTTCCGCCACTCGTTTGCCGGGAGGCTGCTGTTGCTGCTGAAAGGCGATACCACGATCGTGACAGGCAAAGCAAAGGATGTGATCCACTCACACCATGACTTCGACGGCATACAGGAATACGACAACGACCTGCCCCCCTGGTGGAAGACCATGTTTTATGTGACGATCGTATTTTCGGTGGCCTATATGCTGCACTACCACGTGTTCAGGACCGGGGCGCTGCAGACGGAGGAGTACGAAACGGAGATGGAGCAGGCGGCTTTGCTTGCAGCCTTGACGCCGGATGACCCGAACGCCGTTACAGATTTCGAGGTACTGACAGACGACGCAGCTTTAGCATCCGGCAAGTCTATATTTGACACTAACTGCGCCGCCTGCCATGGCCAGGAAGGCCAGGGTACTGTAGGCCCTAACCTGACAGACGAGTACTGGCTGCACGGCGACGATATAAATGAAATCTTCAAAACCGTGAAGTACGGCGTACCGGCCAAAGGCATGGTGCCCTGGCAGGGCAAGCTGACGAAGGAACAGATGCTGGAAGTGTCCAGCTATATCCTGAGTCTGCAAGGCACGAACCCCGCCAACGCCAAAGAGCCGCAGGGCGAGAAGGAGTAAGGAAGAGCAGCTATATACAGGTAATTGAAGTAGAGGCCACAAAGTGGGTTGCAGGCATATAACAGCCTGCAACTTTTTGTTTATACATAACCCGTGCTGCCAGCCATATATTAAAAGCTGGGGCAGGAGTGGCAAAACTGAGACGTTGTTGATGACAATCACCATCATAGATGACTTAGGTCATCTTTTAACGGGGGCAGATTTCGGAATTTTGTAAAAGCAGATTGCATCAATCGCTGCGGTCTGAATTTTTACATACACTAACCGGCAGGACTAATCTCCGCACAAATTACCACTGCCATGGCAACGAAAGCAAAACCGACCGATGAATTTCGGGATCATATTTCCACTGTAGATGACCAGGGTAAACGCGTCTGGGTTTATCCAAGAAAGCCGAAAGGCAAACTCTACAACTACCGCAAATACGTGAGCTATGTACTGCTTGCGCTGTTTGTCGCAGGGCCTTTCATCAAGATCAACGGACTGCCGCTGCTCATGCTGAACGTGGTGGAGCGCAAGTTCGTGATATTCGGGGTGCTGTTCTGGCCACAGGATTTCTTCCTGCTGGTGCTGGCTTTCCTGGCGCTTGTCGTGTTCATCATCCTGTTCACGGTGGTATATGGCCGCGTGTTCTGCGGCTGGGTATGCCCGCAGACGATCTTCCTCGAGATGGTGTTCCGTCGCATTGAGTATGCCATTGAGGGGGATTTCACAAAGCAGCGCGCCCTGGACAAGATGCCCTGGAACACCGAGAAGATCCTGAAGAAAGGAGCCAAGACAGCTGTTTTCCTGTTGATCTCTTTCCTCATCGCGAACATTTTCCTGGCCTATATCATTGGCATAGACGAACTGCAGAAGATCGTAACGGAGGGCCCCCTTAACCACTTGGCCGGGTTTGGTTCACTGATAGCTTTCACAGGGGTGTTCTACTGGGTGTTTGCTTCTTTCCGGGAGCAGGTATGTACCATTGTTTGCCCTTACGGCCGCCTTCAGGGCGTGATGCAGGACAAGAAAACTGTGGTGGTGGCTTACGATTATGTGCGTGGGGAGCCACGCGGAAAGCTGCGCAAAAATCAGGTACGCACCGAGGGCGACTGCATCGACTGCCACCAGTGCGTGCAGGTGTGCCCAACTGGTATCGACATCCGGAACGGGGCGCAGCAGCTGGAGTGCATCAACTGCACCGCCTGTATCGACGCCTGCAATGACATCATGCGCATGATAGACAAGCCGGAAGGGTTGATCCGGTATGAGTCGGAGGAAGGAATAGCCGAGGGCAAGAAATGGAGGTTTTTCACAGGCCGTGTTATGGGCTACACCGCTGTGCTGGCTGTGCTGCTGACGGCACTTACCACTTTGCTGTTGACCCGGGATGAGGCGGAGGCAACGATCCTGCGCACACCGGGGCAACTCTACCAGAAAACAGAGGCCGGGCACATCAAGAACCTGTACAACATCTCCGTCATCAACAAAACCAACCACGAAATGCCGCTGACGCTAAAGCTGCTGGACAAGGAAGGAACGATAAAAGTGATCGGTAACGAGCTGGTGCTGCCAGCCCAGGGGATTGTAGAGGGCGTGTTCTTCACTGAGATCCCCGAAGAGATGTTAACCGGTCTGAACTCTGAAATAGAGATAGGGGTGTACCACGGTGAAGAACTGATCACCACGCAGGACACCAAGTTCCTGGGCCCGGCGAAGTAGTATAGGAATAAAACAGGAGCGACACGGCAGACCATCCAACTTGAGCAGCCATAAACAAGACAAAAATGACAACTACAGATAAAAACAAAAGCTTTACCCTCTGGCCCTATGCCATCGTCGTGGCCATGGTGCTGTTCATGAGCTATATAGCCATGTTCGTGTATAAAGCGATGAACCTGGAGGTAGACCTGGTGAGCAAGAACTACTATGAGCAGGAGATCCAGTACCAGGACCACATGAACAAGGTAGGCAGAACTAAGGCCGCCGGCGATGTGGCCATGGCATACAACGAGGAAGCGCAGCATATCCTGCTGCAGCTACCGGAGAGCTTCAAAGGGCAGGCAGTGAACGGCACGATTACCCTGTTCCGCCCGTCAAACGACAAACTGGACCAGGAACTGCCCCTGCAGCTAGGCCGCGACCAGAGCCAGCTGATTGAAGCAGCTGCGTTGGAGAAAGGACTTTGGAAAGTGCGTGTGAGCTTTACGGCGGAAAGTGAATCGTATTACGCAGAGCAAACCATTCAGGTAAAATAGGCATGATCTGGGCTGGTTTCTTATTTGGGTTAGTTGGTAGTTTTCATTGTGTCGGGATGTGCGGTCCAATAGCAATGGCGCTACCCTTTGTCGGGAGTTCCGGCTGGCGCTATTATGCTGGCCGGCTCCTGTACAATAGCGGCCGTATCGTAACCTATGCCTCATTAGGTGCGCTGGCCGGCGCTTTTGGACAGACCCTGCAGATGGCGGGCCTGCAGCAAACCGTTTCCATCGTGTCCGGGTTGCTCATACTCCTGCTGCTCGTTTTGCCCGCTACTTTGAAAGGCCGGTATGCCAGTATGATGGGTACCGATATACTAATGACCTGGGTAAGGCAAAAGCTGGGGTTTTACTTCCAGAAGAACTCCCTGGGGGCCCTGTTTATGGTGGGGCTGCTGAACGGCCTGCTGCCTTGCGGTTTTGTGTACATTGCGCTGGCGGGCGCCATCAGCGCGCCGGGCATAAGCGGGGCCATGGGCTATATGGTGCTCTTTGGCCTGGGCACTTTCCCGCTGATGTTCCTGGTGTCGCTGTCCGGCAAACTGATCAGCCTGAGAATGCGCAGCGTCTTTAACAGGGCGGTACCCTATATAGGCATGACGCTGGCCATCTTGTTTATCATGCGCGGTTTAAGTCTGGGCATTCCGTACCTGAGCCCGGAAATCACGCACACCGCACATACCACCGAAATTACCTGCTGCACCAAACCAGAGTAGCAGCAGGCAATCTATTAAAGTTAACAGAAGTGAGTAAAAAATGGCAGGCTACCCATATAGGTACCAGCCCTACTTTGTTAAGCAGAAATATCAAATAAAGATTTGAGGATCTGATGCGCCTATTGCTTAGAACAAGACCTATATAGCAACAATCAAACTGGAGAAAACATGGACACAAGCAATTCCTTACAGAAAGTACTGGTACCCATTGCAGTCGACAAACCGGCTGAAAGCTTACTGCTGCTTAGCTATGCCGGCCAGTTTGCCGCCGTGTTCGGGGCAGGGCTGCTGTTGCTGCATTCAACGAACACGGAAGAACTCACGCTTCCTGAGCAAAACCGTAAGTTGAGCCATCTCCGCACGCTGGGGCAGCGGGTGCTGGGCAGGCTCCCTACTAACAATACAGCTGTGCCTTTCGACTGCCTCGTGCGGCCGGGCAAACTGAAGGATGGCGTGAAAGCGGTGGTGCAGGAGGCCGGTGTAGACCTGGTGCTCATGCAGGCGGAGGCTTACCCGGAGGCAGGCAAAGTAGGAGCCGCTAACAATGCCGCGGGGGTTATGGAACAGGTGAGCTGTCCGGTCATGGTCGTGCCGACCGCACAGCCTTTCAAAAGGATGAAGCACCTGGTTTTCGCTACCGACTTCACCGACTCAGACCCGAAGGTGCTGGCACAGATCAAGCATTTTGCGGATCAGGCGGGCGCAGCTATGTCGCTGGTGCAGGTATACAGTGCGGCGGAGCGGG
Source organism: Pontibacter saemangeumensis (assembly GCF_039541895.1). NCBI lineage: Bacteria > Pseudomonadati > Bacteroidota > Cytophagia > Cytophagales > Hymenobacteraceae > Pontibacter > Pontibacter saemangeumensis. The sequence continues at coordinate 24,883 of NZ_BAABHC010000042.1, read as the reverse complement.
GCCAGCTAAACCAAATGAAGGAGGCCAAGGCCGGCATCGAAAAGCAACTGGGCGGCCGGAAGGTTTCGCTGCAACTGCTGGAGGCAGAAGACACCCTGGAGGGCATCAGCAGCTTTGCAGAGCGCGAGCAGGCAGACCTGGTGGTGCTGGCTACCCAGGACAGCTACCTGATGCAGCGCCTTTTCAGCGAGGCATATATAGAAATGAAAGCCTACCATACCCACATTCCGCTGCTCACTTACCGGCAGCACAAAAGCAAACCCTGTTCAGGTTGCTGTACGGCATGCAAAAAAGCTAAGCAAGAGCATCAGGAGACTACTCCTCTGCAACTCCCACTGCTCTGATTTAATAGTAGCGGAGAAACGAAGTATATATTATATAAAAGGGGAGGTCAGTAGGAAATCTTTTTACGGATATATGGCTTTTTTATATATGAAGGTGGGTAGTGATAAAGAAGTAATGCTGGTTCAAAAATACAGCTACGGCTGCCCTCGCTCGCCTCTGGCGAGTGTGAGCTATAGGTCGGTCTCTGGCCGCTGAGCAACCATAATATAGAGTTAAACGAGGCGGGACGCCTCCTGATAACTCACACTCGCCAGAGGCGAGCGAGGGCATAACATTACTTCTTTATCACTACCGAAGGATGAATGTGTTCTTATATTGAAGCAATTTACACCTTCCTTAACACCCATATCATTTGGTTTATGCACTTAAAATTTAGTCTGACTGCGGATTCCCCTCCCTGGAGGTGCAGGGGTGGGTTCTTTAAAAGGGGTTTGTGCGCCGTATGAAGGTGATAGGAGTATTAGATGAACATCACCCAAAGCGTACTTTTTAAACATTAGCTTCGGGAAAAGGCTTATCCTTAAATATTAACTGATCGGTAAAACTCAGATGCGGGCTCTCCCCCTGCCTCCTCCATTGTTACAGGAAGAGATAGGGGGAGAGGCTGTTTTACAGCTCCGTGCATCAAAGATAAAAGAGAGGACCAAAGCCAGCCCTCATATATATAAGGCGGCGGCGGTGCTGCAGCAACACGATATAACCTATAGGGCCCGGTACAAGTACATGAGCAAATAAAGCTGCTAAACTGCAGCACTCAGACGCGCCCATGAACACCATCATCAGCCGGATAAAATTCGCTTACACCTACATCGTTAACAGCATTGGCTTCCATACCACCCTCATTTCTGTTTTTTTCTTTGCGTTTGCGCTCCTGATGCTGTACCTGGAGGCCCACGGCCTCAGCAACAGGGTTTTGGATGACCTGCCTTTCATGATCATCACGAACCATGAAACAGCCCGGCTCATACTCAGCTCCATTACGACCGGCATCATCTCCCTGACCGTTTTCTCCTTTACCATGGTGATGCTGGTGCTGAACCAGGCGGCTGCCAATTTTACGCCCCGCGTCATTCCCGGACTCATTTCCTATAAATCGAACCAGCGGGTGCTGGGCCTTTATCTGGGCACGCTCATCTATACCCTGGTGATCATGGTGAACGTGCGGGCGGAGTATTACAGTATCACGCTGCCCGGGTTCTCGGTTTTCCTGGCAATGTGCTTCACGATTGTCTGTCTTGGCTTTTTCGTCTATTTCATCCATTCTATTTCGCAGGCTATACAGATCGAGAGCATCCTGGACAGCATATATGCCGTGACGCAAAAGAAGCTGAAGGAGGAGATAAAGCGTGACAAGGGGCCGGGTATCCCGAATGTGTTCGCGCAAACAGCTAACTGGCAGACACTGCAGAGCCCTAAAACCGGATACCTGCAAAGCCTGGACGAGGGCGCTGTGCTGGAAATCTGCTGCGAGTATGACGTGGTGCTTTACTTTGAACAGCCTTTGGGCACCTTCCTCCTGGAGGGTACTCCCTTTGCGCGGGTGAGCAGGCGACTTGAGAACATGGAGGAGTTTACAGAGAATTTCTTTGGCCATGTGAGTTTCTATAGGGAGGAGCGGCCAAGTGTCAATTACATTTTCGGCTTTAAGCATATTACCGAAAGCGCCGTGAAAGCGCTGAGCCCGGGCATTAACGACCCAGGCACTGCCCTCAAAGCCATTGAGTATCTCAGTGCCCTGTTTGCGCTGCGCATGCAACTGACGGATGAAAAGGTGCTTTACGACAGCAAGGGCGCAGCCAGGATTGCCTTTCAGCATGAAACATTCGAAGACCTGTCTGCTATGTGCCTGAGCCCGATCCGCTTATATGGCAAGGGCGATGCCACTATCGTGTTGCGCTTGCTGTACCTGGTGCGCAGCCTGCTCTATAAAGTTCCGGCCTATCCGCACCTGAAACCGGTGCTCTACAAGGATGCCGCTTTGGTGCTGCATGATGCCGGGGAGGCCATCTGCAATCCCGGCGACAGGCGCAAGATCAACTTAAAGGTACAGGAACTGAACGAAACAAGGGTGCTGGAAAAGGAGTTGCCGCTGCTGCAGGTGGAATAGAAGTGGACATAGCTCCTTTCAAAGCTATGTTTCAGAACCTGATATGCGTATAATGGTTATTCACAGGCAGCTCAACCTCTTGCTACATGACACACCAACTGAAGGGCACTTACCGCCAGAAACTTTACGAAATCATTTTCGAAGCCGAAACGGTGGAAGGGAAGGTGTTCGATGTCGTGCTGCTGGTGCTGATTCTGTCGAGCGTGCTGGTGGTGACCCTTGAAAGTATTTCGGAGCTTAACCAGCAGTACCTGCCGCTTTTCCGCTTTTTAGAGTGGTCCTTCACGATCATCTTTACCATCGAGTACTTGCTAAGGATCTATAGCACGCCCAGGCCTCTGAAGTATATCTTCTCTTTCTTCGGGATAGTTGATCTGCTTTCTATTATCCCCACTTACCTGAGCCTGCTAGTGATCGGGAGCCAGTACCTGCTGGTGGTGCGGGTACTGCGGCTGCTCCGCATCGCCCGGATTTTCAAGCTCACGCGCTTCATCAACGAGGGCCAGGTGCTGTCGCGGGCACTGCGGGCAAGTGTGACCAAAATCATGGTTTTTCTGGGTGTGGTGCTGACGGTGGTGGTCATCGTGGGGTCGCTGATGTACATTATTGAGGGGGCCGAAAGCGGCTTTACCAGCATCCCGATCAGCATTTACTGGACCATCGTGACCCTGACCACCGTTGGCTACGGGGATATAGCACCGGTCACCCCCTTAGGGCAGATACTCGCCAGCTTTATCATGGTGATGGGCTATGGGATAATTGCGGTTCCCACCGGGATTGTGTCCGTAGAGATGGCGCGTTCAGACCGGGAGATAGCCACAACCCGCACCTGCCCCAACTGCCACAAGGAGGGCCACCAGCTAGATGCCAACTACTGTTTTAACTGCGGGTATGAGTTTGGAAAGAATGCAGGTCTGAACTAATAGTCCTCAAAGGCTGTCATATACCGGCTTTTGCTTAAAGCGTTAGTCGATGATAAACCGGGGGATATTGAGCGGGAGGCGCGTAAGCAGCTCATAGTTGAGCTGCTCACTCAGTTCCGCAAAGGAGGCGACCGAAATGCTGTGGTCGCCCTGCTTTCCTAAAAGCACCACCTCATCGCCTTTCTGCGCCGCCGGTATATCGGTCACATCCACCATCATCCCGTTCATGTTCACGATGCCCACCACATTGGCTTTTTGCCCGTGCAGGAGTACCTGCCCCTGGTTGCTGAGGGTGCGGCTGTAGCCCCAGGCGTAGCCTACCGGCACCATCGCCAGCACCATGTCGCGGGGAGCCTGGAAGGAGGTGCCGTAGCCGACATACTCCCCCTGCGGAACATGCTTGAGGCTCATGATGCTGCTTTTCCAGTTGATCAGGCGGCGCAATGGGTCGGGGCTTTCGGGGTGCCGGCTCCTGAAAGCGCTGTACGTTTCGGGGCTGGGCCAGAAGCCGTACTGCATGATGCCGATGCGCACCATATCCATGTGCGTGTCCGGGTACTGCATCATCGCCGCCGAGCAGGCCGTGTGCAGCTGCTTGGGGATAATTCCGCTCTGACTCAGGCGTTGCCGCTGCGCCTGAAATCTACTGAGCTGTGTCAGCACGCGCTCGTGGTTCTGATAGCTTTCTGCGCCAGCAAAATGGGTGCATAAGCCCTGCAGCACCAGGTGCCGGCGGTTTTTGTGAAGCATTTTTTGCACAGCATTCAGGTCGGCAGGGGCAAAGCCAGTCCGGTTCATCCCGGTTTCCAGCTCCAGGTGTATCTTCGCGGGCTTGCCTAACCTTTCCGAAACCTGGGCAGCCTCTGCCAGCCGGTCCAGGTCAAAGACATAGAATTCGATTCCTTCCGCTACAGCCCATTCCAGTGCTGCATTACCTATATAGCCCATGATGAGAACAGTGGCCGGAGCAGTAAGGGACTGCAGCAGCCGTTGGGCCTCGTCGGCACTGAAAACAGAGAAGTGACCGATGCCGCAGTCCTGTGCGAGCGGCGCGAACTGCTCTATGCCGTGCCCGTAGGCATTCCCTTTGATCACAGACGAAACCTGCACCCCGGGTGCTACCTGCCGCCTGATAAAGTCGAGGTTTGCTTGAAGCGCGGATTTACTTATTTCTATATAAGATGAGTGGAGCATAAGGAGTTATTCGTTCAGTATGTCGGAAGCGATCTGGTAAAACAGGGCCGCTCCGGTCGGGATGAGTTCATCCGGGAAATCAAAATCGGCGTGGTGCAGCTGGGGTTGCGACTCCCCCGAACCAAGCCCGAAGAGGGCTCCTTTATATAAGTGCGTGAAATGGCCGAAGTCCTCTGACCAACGGAAGGGCTGCTCCGCCTCCTGCACCTCCAGAGACAACTTTCCTGCTGCGCGCCTTACCAGTTCAACCGCCTCCGCAAGGTTGACTGTTGCCGGAAACTCTTCCACAAAACGCAGCTCATGCCTCACCTGGTGTTTAGCCGCGACCTCTGCTGCAGCCTGCTGCGCAAGGTGCTTCAGCTTTTGGAGATCTTCGGGGCTGTAGGAGCGGAGGGTAGCCATGACGGTGGCATATCCCGGGTTTGTGCCGAAGGCTACTTCGCCGAGGCGGGCGTGTATGACCGTGAGCAGGGTGAGGTCTTCGAATTGCTCCTTTTTTGATATGATTCGGTTGAATGAAAGGATCAGCTCAGCCATGGCCTGCCCGGGGTTTAGCCCTTTTTCCGGTTCTGCCGCATGAGAGGATTTGCCGAACAACTCAATCACCATACCCGTGGAGGCCGCCGCAAATACTTCCTGCCGCATGACCACCTGGTGCAGGGGCATGCCCGGCAGATTATGCAAGGCAAACACATAATCAGGCTTTATATGCCGTCCGAACCGCTCGTCCTGCAATACATCCCAGGCCCCGGCCCCTGTCTCCTCGGCTGGCTGGAACAGAAGAACCACCTTGCCCCGCTTCATTTTTTGCTGGTGCAGCATGCTTCCCAGCGCTGCCAGGATAGCCATGTGCCCGTCGTGGCCGCACAGGTGCCCGATTCCATTACGCTCAGATTTATATAGGGCGCCGCTGGATTCAGCGATGGGCAGGGCATCTAACTCTGCCCTGAAAAGCACCACCGGCCCCTCCGGCACAACACCCTGGAAAATGGCGGCGACGCCTGTGCCACCCAATCCCTGGATAAGCTGGTCTGGCCGGTATGGCTGCAAAAAGGCGGCAATGCGTTCTGCCGTTTCGCTTTCCTTGCCTGAAAGTTCCGGCTGCCGGTGAAGGTCGTGGCGAAGTTGGGTGAACGGCTGTAAGTCTGTCAGCTTGAAGGGGGGCATATATACATCTCGTTAGCCTATATAGCCGCTTATGCAAAGCGGCTATCATAAGATACGAAATCGAGCCTTTATGTTATAGCAACCGGGGGAGAAGGTGCCGGAAAGGCAGACACGGGAGTTTTCTTTACATATAGGAAAGCAGCCTTCGCGTATATTTATATATAGCTAAGGCTGCTTGAATGAAAGAAAAGAATCGTGTAACTTATCTTGAATAGGAAGTTTTAAACAGTTTCCAGGTTAACCTTCATCTGCGATACTACCCGCTCCAGCACCTCCTTCACCTGCGAAACGTCCTGGTCCACCGTGAGCAGGTCAGTCTGCTGTTTGGCGTTGCTTTCGATGCGCCGTACTGCATCCTTCAGCGATTCGATGCGCATGGTGTCGATGGTTGACTTTAACTTATGGGCTGCGGCACTCACGCCGGGCCAGTCAACCGCTACAAGCTTCTGCTGCATGTCAGTCGCGGTAACGGGCACGGTTTCGATAAACAGCTGCTGCGCCCGCTGGATAAAAGCCTCGTTGCCACGGGACAGTTTCAGAAGCACGGCCAGGTCGTACAAAGGCTCGTCCGGCGCCTGCGGTGCCGCCGACGGGGAATCTGCTGCGTCAATACGCTCCACGATAGGCTGCGGCAGCACCGACGCGATTTTCAGGAACAGTTTCTCCTCCTCGAACGGTTTGGATATATAATCATTCATCCCGGCGCTGATGTATTTCTCGGCGTCTCCCTTCAGGGCATTGGCAGTCAGGGCGATGATAGGGACGCTGGCCTTTGCCTTGTCAGTGTGTTGGCGTATTAGCTGCGTCGCGTCAATCCCGCTCAGGTCCGGCATCTGTATATCCATCAGAATCACATCGTAAAGCCGAAGGTCTGCCATGTCCACGGCTTCCCGGCCGTTGCGCGCCACATCCACCTTTGCTCCCCAACCCTCAATGATGGACTGGGCCAAAAAGATGTTCACCTCATTGTCCTCTGCCAGCAATAGCGTTATATGGCTGAGGCTGTTATAGTCTATGTTCTCCTCCTTTTGTAAAAGCACCTGCTCCTGCGTTTTGGGGTACGTGATCTGCACTTTGAACGAGCTGCCCTTGCCTTCCTCGCTCTCGACCACAATCTTGCCCTGCTGCATTTCGACCAGTGTTTTGCAGATGCTCAGGCCAAGGCCGGTGCCGCCGTATTTCCGGGTCGTGCTGGAGTAGGCCTGGGTAAAGCCGTCGAAGATCATGTGTAGTTTTGACTCTGGAATCCCGATCCCGGTATCCGTCACGGCTAGCTCAACTGTCAGGTCCTCCTCCGTTTCCTGCAGCACCTGGCAGGAGAGGGTCACAGCGCCATCCTCTGTGAATTTTATGGCATTGTTGAGGAGGTTGAGCAGCACCTGGTGCAGCCGGTACGGGTCGCCGAGTAGCATGGTGCCTGGCAACTGCAGCGGATGCAGCACATAAGCGATTTCCCTTTCCTCCGCTTTGTAAATAAATGTCTGGAAAGCCCCCTTTACCGCCTCCGCCAAGTCGAACGGGATCTCCTCCAGCTCCATTTTGCCGGATTCTATCTTGGCAATGTCCAGAATGTCGTTTATGACTACCAGCAGGTTGTCCGCTGACTGCTGAATGATGTTCAGGTAGTTCTGCTGCGCATCATCCAGGCCTGTTTTATGCAGCAGCCCCGCCATGCCCAGGATGCCGTTCATCGGGGTTCTGATCTCGTGGCTCATGTTGGCCATGAAATTCTCCTTCACCCGGGCCGACTCTTCGGCTGCCTCCTTGGCGCTCTTGAGGTGCTGCTCGGTGCGCAGGCGGTCGGTGATGTCCTGGGCGATGCCGATGATATAGGGTGCCGTATCCGGCTCTTCCACCTTGTAGTTCTGGTAAAACAGGTTCCGCTCCTCCTTTTCCTTGTTCAGGATGGTCAGCACGCCATCCACCACCTTGTTGGCGTCAAACTGGCGCAGGTAGCTCTCCATCAGCGGTTGATGGTTGACAGGGAAAAAGGCACTCAGGCTCTTGCCGATCATCTCGTCAGCGGTATATCCGAGCATATTCTGGAGGTAGGGGTTTACGGCCAGTATGTTGCCATCAAGGTCATGGGTGCAGATAAAGGCCTGGCTGTAGTTGATCAGCTCGCGGTATTTCTTCTCGCTATTCTGCAGGGCCTGCTCGGCTTTTTTGCGGGAAGTGATGTCGCGCGTTGCAGACTGTATCTTCGTCACGTTCCCTGCTGCGTCGAGGATGGGCTTCAGGTTTGTCTCCACCCAAAAGGTTGTGCCGTTCTTATGGATCAGCCGGTATTGCCTCGTAACGCTTACTTTCTGCCGCAACGCCTCCTGGAAGCCCTGTTCGCGCACCATGTCCCGGTCTTCGGGGTGAATGACTTTAAAGGCCTCCAGCAAGAGTAGCTCGATCTGCGCGTAGCCCAGCATTTCTTCCACGGCTTTGGATGCGTATATATAACTGCCGTCCGGGTTGTGCAGGCTGATCAGGTCCCTGGAGTTTTCGGAGAGCAGGCGGTGCAGCTCCTCGCTGTGCTGCAGGCGCTTGTTCGCCAGGCGCTGCTCCGTCATGTTCGTGGAGATGCCCAGCACATGCACCTGTCCGTCGGCCGTCACCAGGGGCTTTTTGGTGGTGCTGAACCAGATCACATCGCCGTTGCTGCCCGTAAAGCGCTCCTGCAGCTTTATTTCCCTGTGCTCCCTGATTACCTGCTGGTCCGTGTCGAGGTAAAAGCGCGCTTCTTTCTGATTCGGGTAGAAGTCTGCCGCTTTCCGGCCTTCCACCTCTTCCACTGTCAGGCCGAAGAGCGCGGCAAACTCATCGTTCACAAGAATAAAATTGCCCTCCCCGTCTTTCACATAGATCAGGCTGGGGCTGGCGTCGAGCACCAGCTGGATAAATTCATTCTTGGCCTTTACCTCCAGCGTGGCATGGCGCTCCTCGGTGGTGTCGCGAATGATGGCCAGCACTTCGCGCTCGCTGTATTTTACAATGCGGCTTTCGTAGTAGCGGGTGCCTTCTGCCAGGCTCAGTTCATAGTCTTTTTTCTCATGATGCCCCGTCCGGAGCACTTTCTGCAGCAGCGCCATCATTTCCTGGGTCAGTTGCTCAGGCAGCAGCCTTCTGATGTTTCCACCGATCACCTCGCCTTTGGGCACGTTCAGGTGTTTCTGGTCCACATCGTTCATGTCAACCACGACGCCTTGGTCATTGACAATGAAAATAAGGTCGGGGATGGCGGCCAGGATGGCCCTGTTCTTTGCCTCGCTGGCGGAGATGACCGCCTGCGCGCGCTTCAGCTCGGTGATGTTGAGCCCATGCCCGATGATATACTGCAGCTCGCCGGTTTCGTCAAATACCGGATTCAGGCGGCGCAGGTGCGACGAGGTGGTATGGCCGTTTTTATCCTGCAGTTGCTCCTCGTACTCTACGAGCAGTTTTTTTTGCTGCACCTGTGCCAGCCCTTTTCTGCGCGCCTGCATGCGCTCCTCCGGGTACCCCTTGTGAAGGCGGTATTCCTCGTCTGTCTTCCCGATCAGCCACTGGCGAAGCGCGGCGTCGCCCACGGCGGCCGGGTTCAGGTATAAATACTGCAGCTGCTTGTTAAATACGGCCACATCAGAGGGGATATGATTCAGGATGGCTTCGTAAAACTCCTTCTGCTGCCGCAGTGCCATGCTTTGCTGCCGTACGCGCGTCACGTCCTCTGCGCAGCCTATCACCTGCTTCACCTGCCCGTTGTCCCGTCGCTTGAACACGCTTTCGCGGCAGTGCATTATTTTGGTGTCCCCGTTTTTGCAGCGGGCCCTGTACTCTAATTCTACGATGTCGCCGTCGCTGGCAAGCATGATGCTGCAGACGTGGGCATACACCTTCTCCAGGTCCTGCGGCACCACCAGCGACGCGAGCACGTTGTCGCCAAGCGCGGCGACTTCCTCCAGGGTGTACCCCAGCACATGCCTTACCTGCTCGTTCGCAAATACATGCATCCCATCTTCCAGGTCATATATATACACCATGTTGGGGATGGTGTGCGTGATGGTGCGCGCCAGGTTCTGCGACTCCTGCAGGGCCTGCTCGGCATTTTTCCGCGTGGTGATGTCAGACATGTAGATATTGAAATACCCTTTGTCCGGCCGTGGCGTGATGAGGGTGGCGTAATAGCGCCTGGCTATATGGGATTCGAAGGAACCAGGTTTGGACGTTGTATCCATGCCGAGTTTTCTGATGTGCAGCAGGAGCAGCCGCCGGAAGCCCGCCAGCCGATGCTCGGTGAGCGAGTTTAAGAGTTCGGTGCCGGCCACGTTCACGAAAAGGAGCTCCCCGGAGAAGCTGAGGCGGAGGATAGGGTTGGGGTACTCTTCCTGCAGCTCCGACTGCATCTCCAGCTCCCGCTGTTTCAGGTGCTTCAGGGTCACGTCGCGGTAAAGCCACATGGCTCCATAGGCTTCGCCGCCTTCCGCCAGCGGCACGCGTTCACGCTCCAGCACCAGGCGCTTCTGCTGCGCTTCTCCGTTATATGTAATTGTAAACCGGGCCAGTTCAGGCAAGCCCTGCTGGGGCCGGAGCAGCGTCGTGCGCTCAAATTCCTGCAACGCGATGCCTGTATAAAACTCTGCTGGCTGCGGAAGCTTCAGCAAAGTGTGCAAAGCAGCATTCAGGAGCACAATTTTTTCATCCGCATCTGTTGTGAGCGCAGGGGCCTGCAGGTACAGCGGCAGCTTCTCCCGCTCCAGTGACGGCCGGGCCGGAGGCGTAGCTGCTACATGCAGTTGCTTAAGTTCCCGTTCCCGGTCTGCTGCAAGTTTCTCTGCTGCCTGTCGTGCCTTGCGTTCTGCCGACAGCTCGTGGAGCAGCGCCTCCTCCATTATTGTGTTCATAATGTCTGGTTGATAATGATATACTGTGCTCCTGTTGAAGTAAGACTGTAGCTGCTCCTGCTTTTAAAACGAATACTGCCCCGCGCAGATGCCTGCCGCATGCGCACTTTCCTGGCTTTGCTAAAGGATGATATGGCACAATCTATATATAAACTGCAATGGCATTGTCCCATAGCCCTATATGACAGTTCTGTGAGCTTTTATGTCCTGCATCCCCAGTAGATAGAAGCGCTTAATCTACCTTCAGCTCTTTGTCCTGGATCATGCGGTAAATGGTTGACTTGCCGATATCCAGTTTTTCGGCCACCAGCAGCACATTGTGACTGTAGTTGTTGAGGAAGCGCTGAATGATTTCTGTGGTGTAGGCTTTAAGCGTTTTCTCGCGGGCCAGGTAAGGCACCTCTTTCGACTCTACCATAAAGAGGATGTCATCCGCCTGTATCACTGCGTCGTCTGCCATCACCACGGCCAGTTCGATGATAGCCTTCAGTTCGCGCACGTTGCCGGGGTAGGAGTGGGAGAGCAGTTTCTCCTGCGCTCCAGCCGAGAGTGATTTTTTAGGCAAGCTGTTCTCTTTGATAAAGCCCTGCAAGAAGGATTTCGCCAGCACCAGCACATCGCCCCCACGCTCGCGCAAAGGGGGCAACTGCACGGGGAGGCCCAGCAGGCGGTAGTACAGGTCCTCCCGGAAAACGCCTTTCTTTACCTCCTCGGCCAGGTTTTTATGCGTAGCCACAATGATGCGCACATCCACTGGCACGATGCTGTTGCCACCCACCCGGGTAATCTCTTTTTCCTGCAGCACGCGCAGGAGCTTGGCCTGCAGGCTTATGTCTAGTTCCCCGATCTCATCCAGGAAAATTGTGCCCTTGTTCGCCTCCTCAAACCTGCCCAGCCGCCGTGAGAGCGCCCCTGTAAAAGCCCCCTTCTCATGGCCGAACAGCTCGCTCTCGATCAGTTCGCGGGGGATGGCTGCCACATTCACGGCCACAAAGGGCGCTTTTTTGCGGGTGCTGTTATAATGCACCGCTTTTGCCACCAGTTCTTTGCCTGTGCCCGTTTCCCCGGTAACCGACACGGTGATGTTTGTTTTGGCCGCCTTGTCCAGCAGCATATACACCCGCTTCATGGCCTCACTGTTGCCGATGATAAAGTTCGAGAAATCATACTTCTGGCCGATTTCCTCGCGCAGGTGGTCGATTTCCTTGCGGAGCGAGTCGTTTTCACGGATTTTGTTAATGGCGTTCCAGAGGCGTTCCGGTGTGTCTTCGTCTTTGACTATATAATCGTAGGCCCCTTTCTTCAGCAGGTCCACGGCTGTGGCCACATCCTCCTGGCCTGAGATCACCACCACCTGCGTGTCAGGGCTTAGTTCTTTAATTTTCTTCAGCACCTCGGCACCGGTCTTGTCGGGCAGGGAATAATCCAGCGTCACCACGTTCGGGCGGAGGTACAGGCTGCTGAGGCAGTCTTTGGCAGCGTGAAATTTTGTGAGCTCGTAATCCGGGTTAGACGAGAGATGATACTCCAGTAACTCGCTGTACCAGACATCGTCATCTAATATATAAATCTTAAAAGGCGTATTCTTCATCGCAAATTGCACTAAAAGGATTGGCTGCACCTGGCACCTGCTGCATCGCCGAGCATCTATAACATTAGGTGGATTGCAGCTCTGATCCAAAGTTAATCGGCAGGAATTAATAATTCATTTCTAAAAAGTTTATTTTTAGAAGATTATGGAGGATAATATGAAAAATATAATCCTATATAGTAATTGAAATATTTGTGAAGATTTGAAAAGAAAAAGTGAGGTAGTTATTGTGTTATAATTGACATAATCAGGAAGAGGAATGGTACTAATTCTATATATAACTCCTGTTAGAGGAGCTGGGACACATGCCGGGAGCACCGGCTGCCGTCGCATTAAACAGCCAGCCCTGCCCTGTCATCCGGGGCGGGTACAGGGCAGGGCTGGCTGCAGATACGCTGAAGGTGCGTTACCTGGAATAGATGGGCTGGTACTTGGCGCGCATAAACATAAACACGCCGTAGCAAATGAGGCCCAGCGCAACGGCGCCCAAAACGTAGGAGCCGTAGGAGGAATTCTCTAAAAAGGCAAACGCGCTGCTGCTGCCGCCCGCCTGCTCGGCATTGGACTGCATCGCTGCTTTGAGAAACAGGTACCCGATCACCAGCCAAACAATACCTCGCGCGACATACCCCAATTTCCCGGCCTTGATCATCTTGCTTTCGATGTCGCTCTTCAGGCCGGCGCCACTGATCTTCTTTTTATATTTCTCCGACAGACCGAAGTAGATTTGGTACACACCTGTCAGCATGATGGCTACTGCCAGAATGCCAACCAGCCACTGTCCGAACGGCTGCTGCAGCAGCTCACGCACCAGCGTTTGCCGGGAGTCGCCGCCCCCGCCGCCGTTACCCAGCGCCAGCTTGGCAGCCAGAAACGCCAGACCGGCATAGATGATCCCGCTGAAAGCATACCGCAGGCGCTTCGCGGAGCCTTTGGCGTCCGAGCCTTCGTGGCTGGTGTCCTGCACGGCCTGAATAAAACGCCAGATCGCGTAGCACAGCAAACCGAGCGCCACCAGCCCGAGCATCCACTTGCCGTAAGGCTGCTCCAGGATAAACTGAAAAACGCCGGATTTGCCGGCTCCCTGTGTCGATTGCCCGCCAAGCTCAAACGCCGCCATAAAGGCAATAATGCCCACCAGGCAATAGACGATGCCCTTGGCGGTGAGACCAACTTTGGCGAAGTTTTTTACCCACTCTGGCGGGGCAGAGGGTACATGATAAGAGATGTCAGCCATATGAGTAGAATTATGTTTTTAGAACTTCATTTCCTCTCATACACGTAAAAATCATATTATCGTTGTAATAGCCGGCTTATATATACCTGAACCGCTTGATGGCTTCCTCCTCCAGACGCTCCCTGTGATGCGGGTGCGCGATTTCGATCAGGGCCTTGGCGCGCTGGCGCAGGTTCTTACCGTAGAGGTAAGCCACGCCGTACTCTGTCACCACATAATGCACATGCGCCCGCGTGGTAGTGACGGCTGCTCCCTGGTTGATGAAAGGGGTAATGCGCGAGATGCCTTTGTTGGTAGCGGATGGAAGCGCGATGATCGGCTTGCCGCCCTTCGACAGAGCAGCTCCCCGCATAAAGTCCATTTGCCCGCCAATCCCGGAGTACTGGTACGTCCCGATGGTGTCAGCCACTACCTGACCCGTCAGGTCTATCTCGATGGCACTGTTGATGGCGGTCACTTTCGGGTTAGAGCGGATGATGGCTGTGTCGTTCACATAGTCGGTGCGCTGCATCAGAATGAGCGGGTTATCGTCCACGAAATCATACAGTTTCCGGTTGCCTACGATAAAGCCGGTGGCGATGCGGCCCGGGTGCCGGTACTTGTGCTCGTTTGTGATCACGCCCTTCTCCACCAGCGGCATCACGCCATTCGAAAACATCTCGGTGTGGATGCCCAGCTCTTTGTGGTTCGTGAGGCTGCCGAGCACCGCATCCGGTATCGCCCCGATCCCCATTTGCAGGGTGGCGCCGTCCTCCACCATTTCGGCTATATAATGGGCGATCTTTTCCTCTGTGCTGGTGATGCGCGCGCTGTAATCCACCTCCGGCAGCTCCTCGTCTACCTCCACCAGCACATCAAAGCGCCGGACGTGGATGAGGCCGTCGCCGTGCGTGCGGGGCATGCGGGGGTTCACCTGCGCAATCACGTGTTTGGCGCTCACCACTGCTTCCCGAGTCACGTCTACCGAAACCCCCAGCGAGCAATAGCCGTGCTTATCGGGGGGCGATACATGCACGATGGCCACATCCAGGGGTAATATACCCGACCGGAACAGGTGCGGGATCTCGCTCAGGAAAATCGGCACATAGTCGCCGCGGCCACAGTTCACGGCGTCGCGCACGTTCGCTGACACAAACAGGGAATTGATAAAAAAGGAGTTCTTGTAGCGCTCCTCGGCCAGCGGAATCTCGCCGTAGGTGGTAATGCTCACCAGTTCCACGTTCCGGAGCTCATCGGCCCGCTCCGCCAGCTTCCGGATCAGGTACTGTGGGGTGGCGGCGCTGCCCTGGATAAAAACACGGTCTCCCGATCGGATGACGGAAAGTGCTTCTTCAGCTGTTTTATAGATGGCGGTGTTGTCAGGCATATATAGGTTGTTAAGCTGTAGCTGTTAGAAAGTTATATAATAAAGACACAAGGCGAATTGGCTTTAAAAATCTGTGTCCCTTTTTTTACGTTTATGTCAAGGCAAATGCATCGCTTCGCGCTTGTTTCCCTGTTTACTTGAAGTTGCTGCATAACGTTATATATGCTTTTGCGATGCTCAAGCCTTCGTTATACCTTTGCAGGGCACAACTGCGACAAATGTAAAGGCTGGCAGCAGGCAAAAAAATGACGCTTGTCACCGGTGCTGTGCCTGCGTCCGTATCAAACCCATATGTCTTTAAACTATGAAAATGACCTCCCGTTTGCTGAAACTGCTCTGCCTGTTTGCAGTGGCCCTCTCGCTGAACTCCTGCGTAACCACCTCCGGGTCCATGGGGGCTACGGCCATTAAAACACCTTACGCCACGCCCGACAGGTACAAGACCTACGACTGGTACCAGCCTGCCCCGGCCGACAAACCGGACTACGACAAGGGCTATAATGAGGATCTGAACGAGCATATTCTGCGGGCAGTAGAGGAGGAGTTGCAGGAGCGGGGCTATCGCAAGGACACGAAGAAGCCGGATGTGCTGGTGGCCTATGATGTGAGCGTGTCGGTGCCGGAGGAGAAGGACAAGTCATCTAAGGCGCGCCCGGGCTTTGGCTACAGCTATGGCTATATGGCTGGCTACCGCTACAACTACGGCCATGCCGATATGCCCGGATACCGCAGCGTTGACCTCTTCAAGCAAGGCACCCTGATCATCGACCTGGTGCACCCGCAGTCGAACATGCTGCTATGGCGCGGATGGGCCGAAGGAGGCATCAGTAATTTCAAGGCCGGCTACAACAGTGTGCACAGCCAGGTGGAGGAGGTGCTGGAGAAATTGTAGAAATTTTTACGACATCTCCTGCGCCAGGCTTCATAAGGCTCTGAATCAGGTTCACAGTTGACCTCAGTGGAAGGACTTATATGCCTGATCGTTAAGCACCCCTGATCCAGCAACTTTTGCGTATTGATACGCAAAATTCAGCTGATATAAACCTCCCTTCGTAGGGACAGGTCGCGACCTGTCCGCGCATCGGCCGATCATCCAGCAATGCCTTTTTTACTGCCGCGAATATAACTGATCCTTAAACAATCGCTTTGGAGTGAGGTATTTAGCCCATGATGGCGCGTGTATGAATAGTGGGGGGAGGATGCTGCACAGACTGGTAAGCGGATGATTGGTTCAGGAACGATTGGATCGGGAACGATTGGACAGGTCGCGACCTGTCCCTACTGGGGTAGGACGGCTTGATTCTCTATTAGTCAGTACAGTGCCTTGTTTTGAAGCAAATATTCTTTGGGCCGGTCGAGATACCAGGAACTTTACTTTGAGCAGTTTATTTGGTTCCGTTACATGAAGCACAACTTTCTCTTATACTTTCAAGAATCAGTGGTAGGGATCGTTATATATAAACCTAATCTGCCTTCAGGTAATTGTTGAAGCGCATCACCTCATTCGGCTTGCCTACCACATATAAAATGTCTCCTTGTTTTATATAGGTGTTGGGGTTGATATTAAGGAGGGTCTCGCTGCCCCGCTTGATGGCTACCACAGTTACATTAAAACGCTGCCGGACACCAGACTCCATCAATGGCTTCCCGATGATCTCAGCATCATTCGTATAGACGCGCAGGCTGGCGACCTCTATTTCCGGCAGTTCAAGGTCGATGGTGGAGGTAAGGCTGTTTTTCCGGCCCGCCATGCTCCGCAGCATATCGTAGTTGTCGGACCGGATCGTTTGGGTAAAGCTCTCGATCTCGTCCCGCGGCATCAGGTATTTGTTCAGCACGCGGGTGAAAATTTCAATAGAGGTCTCAAACTCCTCCGGAATCACCTCGTCGGCCCCGATCCTGTAATTTTCCTCCATTTCCTGCACAAAGCGCGTGCGGACAATGATGTGTACCTTGTCTGATACTTCCCTGATGCTGGCAATGATGCGCCTCGTTGCCTCCGCGTCAGAAATAGCCACCACCACCACACGCGCCCGCTGGATGTTGATATGCGCCAGAATCACCGGGTGCACCGCGTCGCCATAGATGATCGGCTCGCCCAACTTGCGTTCCTGCTTCACGGTAACCGCATTCAGCTCTACAATAACATAAGGTATTTTCGCATGCCGGGCGGCCCTGGCCACATTACGCCCGTTAATCCCGTAGCCGATAATCACGATATGGTCATCGAGGGGCGGAAACTCGGCATGCTCCCCTGCGGGGGCGGGGTTGAACGGCATGGCCTCCTTCCCGGATGAAAAAGGGGCGCCAATAAAAGTGGCTATGCGTTGGTAGTATTCCACCACAAAAGGCGTGACGCCCATCGTCAGCAGCGACACGGACAGGAAATACTGGTATGTTTCTTCAGATAATAAGCCAAACTCAATGCCCGTTTTGGAGAGGATGAACGCGAACTCACCCACCTGGAAAATGGACAGCCCCACCAGCAGCGAGATGCGGAGGGGGAACTGCAGCATCCGGGCCGCCAGCGTCGCCACGGTGCCCTTGATGAGGAAAGTGAGCAGCGTAAAGAACAGGATGATGGGCAGGTGCTGCAGCATGAAGCTAAAATCCAGCAGCATCCCGATCGACACAAAGAAAAAGCTGGTGAATATCTCCCGGAAAGGCAGAATGTTGCTGGTAGCCTGGTGGCTGTACTCTGATTCGGAAATGATCAATCCCGCCATAAAGGCCCCCAGTGCCAGGGATAAACCTAAGCTTGAAGTAAGCCATGCTACCGCAAAGCAAATCACGACCACACTCAAAATAAAGAGTTCCTTACTTTTTGTTTTGGCTACCGCATAAAGCAGCATCGGCACCAGGTAACGGGCACTGATCAACACGAATATAATCACAAAGGCTCCCTTCAGGGCCATCAAGAGCAAAGCAGTCCCGACATCCTCGGATCCACCGGCCATCAATGGCGTCAGCAGCATCATCGGCACCACGATGATATCCTGGAAGATAAGAATGCCCAGTACAACCCGGCCCTGTGGCGCATTGATGTCACCTTTGTCCTGTAGCAGTTTCAGCACAATGGCGGTGCTGCTCAGGGCGACAAGGAAACCCATGAAGATCCCTTCCGCATTGCTGAAGTCAAGCAGCAGCATCACCAGCCACACCAAACCGATCGTTGCAAGCACCTGCGTAGTGCCGCCCAGCAGCACCGTGCGTTTGATCAGGGCGAGGCTCCGGAGCGAAAACTCCATCCCGATGATGAAGAGCAGCAGAATGACGCCTATTTCGGCGAGGATCTCAATGTCGTGGGTGGCGTTGATCAGGCTTAGCCCGTGTGGACCGGCAATTACGCCAGTGGCCAGGAATCCCAGGATGGTGGGGAACCGGAATCGCTGAAACAGCAGAATTACTACAACAGCCAGCCCCAGGATGATGACTATGTCTGAGAGTAAAGGTATCTCCATCGATTAACTTTGAATTTGTGACTTGCGCAACGACTGTTTGGTAACAAAGGTAATTTAAGCGCTATTTATATAAGTAGCATGCCTATGTGAAGAAAGCAGGTAAACAGGCTGATTCCTGATGCGAAACAAGCCCCTTACGGCACAAGAAGCAGCTTGTCTTCTACTGCATCTATGCCCTTGCTGCTTGTATTAGTTCATTCATAGGAAGTAAAATCACTTACCATGATGATTTACAAAAGTTTTCAGTTTGGTTATTGCTGATTTATAGTTATATATAGCCTAATACAGGACCATAACTGCTATATACATGTAATACCATTATCAATTAAAAATGCGCAATGAAGCTGTTCAATATTTTGTACGCTACTTGAACCCACCCCTAACCCCTCCGAGGAGGGGAATCTTCTTCAGGAGTAGTTTATTTCTCTCCTCGGAGGGGCAGGGGTGGTTTTTTTTAACAAAGCAATGTAATCGTAACCAGGGTTATACCTTCGCTGGCACCTTTAGTCTTGCAGCCCATTCAACCAGTTGATATCTACCTTTCCCCGTTCCACTCCGCGTAAAACTGCTCCAGGAAGACTTCCATATAGCGGTGGCGCTCTTCTGCAAGCCGAAGGGCTGTGTCCGTATGCATACGGTCTTTCAGCAACAAAAGCTTCTCGTAAAAATGATTGATGGTGGGAGCGGTGCTAGCCTTGTACTGCGCGAAAGAGTCGTGCAACTCCGGCTTTACGTGCGGGTTGTACAACTCCCTGCTTTTATACCCCCCGTACGCAAAGGTGCGGGCGATGCCAATGGCGCCGATGGCGTCCAGCCGGTCGGCATCCTGCACCACACGGCCCTCCAAGGTTTTCATCTCAGAAGAAGTACCCGCTCCCTTGTATGATAAATCTTTGATGATCTCGCAGATATGGTCTGTTGTTTCAGCGTTCACTTCACATGTAAGTAGCCATTCCCGGGCCATGCGCGGACCCACCGTCTCGTCACCGTTATGGAATTTATGGTCGCCGATGTCATGCAGCAGCGCCGCTAGCTCCACTATATAGAGATCCACGTTTTCATGCGCCGCGATGTGTTTGGCATTGTTCCAGACGCGGTAGATGTGCCACCAGTCGTGCCCGGAGCCCTCCCCGTTCAGCAGTTCCTGTACATAGGCAGCGGTAGCAGCAAGGGTTTCCTGTTCAGTCATCCTTCAGGTTGAAATTTTGTGTCTTCAAAACTGAGGATAAATCGTGGCAGGCGCAAGCTTTTTTAACGTGCTGTTCAGCAATGAAGGGGTAAATAAAAAAGACCTCGCAGCGTGCGCAGCTCCCGCGAGCGTCAGGCGCCGGGTCAGACAATAGCAGGCGCTGCGAAAGCGATGAGGTCAGGTTATCGTTTCAAAGCAGAGGCTAAGAGAACAGCAGAAGCAGACTATGCAATGAAAGAGGAAAGTGCTAACCACTTGTAATAGAATAGTTTATGTAGCCTTTGAAACATCATAGTAAAAAGATATTTAATCAGCAGGCTGTCATTATGCTGGAATCAGCACTTCCTGTGGCTTGCGCTGAGCAACCGGTGTGCCTTTCCGCGCCTCCTTTTGGAGTTCCGCCTCCAACATCAAGGCCCATGTCTCCAGGTAAAGCACCACATCATCCCGACGGTTATGTAGCAGGTGTTTCCGATTTTGCGGAAGTCGCTGCTTGATGGCTGGGTGCGACAGCCGCTCCAGATGCGTCAGATCATCCCGCGTCAGGCCAAAGTCCACCATATGGTCAATGATTTCATCCATAGGCAGGCCGCTCTGCGGGCAGTAGTCGCGCAACTGCTCCCGCCAATCGCCGTGGCGCCACATGGCCGCGCCGTGGATGGTGTCTTTGCTAAAGTGCGTGATGGTTTGCGCCAGGTGCCCGCAGTTGCAACTGCCCATATGGCCCCACTGGTAGGGGTCGCCCTGCGCGAGGCGCCGTGCTGTCTCCCGGAGCGCCTGTATGAGTTGAATGGAAGCTCTTGCCATAAGTAAGTGAAGTTAGATTTTCAGGTTGCGTGTTCTCTACATTGTGTGGCCTCAAATCAAAATAATGGAGTCTATCTCTTTATAAACCTAACATATAAAGAATTATAATTGCTGAATTGTTTCAGTCAAGAGCAGCGTGTAAAATAAACCCCTGCCTCAACTGCTCCTATATAGTACCTGTACGCTTTGCAATATGTTCAGTACTAGTTAAATTGAGTGCCTGTGTTTTGATTTTTTTAATTTTCTGCTTAGCACTAAAGCATTGGCTACAAATGGCTTATGCACGAGCAAGAGGAGTAGAAGGATGCGGCGCAGTACAAAAACTTCATGCACTCAGATGCATTGAAATTCACGAATTACATTGATATAAAAGCAAAACTGAGCAAGCAGATGAGTATCGACGGAATTTTAATTACCAGGCGGTATCTATGAGGGGTCTCGCCGTTTCCGCAACCGCTTGAGTGGCGAGGTAACACTGCAGGTGAAACTGACCAGCAGGTTTAGTTTGCGCACCAACTTCAACTACCCCTTCGAGGATGAGCCGGTAGTGCCCAACACTAGGTTTGTTTACGCTGTCTCGAATGGCGTGCAGGTGCAGTTCTGTGGAAGGAGCATAATATATTTCAGATTTAAGCAGCGGACTCAAACAATATTTACTTAATTTTGCCCTTTGAAAAGAAGTAACCGGTGCAATATGACGCCACCTTTTGCTAAAAACGTGTAGTTAATTAAGATGCGCAACACCCTTATTGCTTTGTGGCTTTTTATCGGGATCTTTCTCTTTTCCGCTTGTGTGCCACAGAAGAAAATAGTACTGCTACAGGAGAATCCGGAGGTAAAGAATCAATCGAGTGCCGATGAACTGCTACGAACATTTGACCTGAAGCCTCTGGCATACGCTTTAAAGCCGGGTGATGTGTTGTCTTTAAGAGTGCAGAGCACCACACCCGCCGAATTTGACTTCCTGGCATCCGGTACCACAACTTTTGGGGCACAGGATCCGGTGCTGAGCGGCTATACCCTAGATGCAGATGGGAATATATTATTGCCAGCTGTTGGTAAAGTAAAGTTGAGCGGTTCTACCATGCCAGAAGCTCGAATCAAAGTAACAGAGGCCTTACAACCTTTCTTGTCAGATCCTACAGTTAATCTGCGCCTGTTGACCTTCCGCTATACAGTTATAGGCGAAGTTCCAGGCCAGGGGCAGTACACTACGTACCAGGACAATATCAACGTGATGGAGGCCATCGCAACAGCAGGGGGATTTAGCCCATACTCGAACCGAAGCAGCATAAAACTTGTTCGCTACGAGAACGGGGTGGCCAAGCTTTATAAATTCAGTATGCTGGATGATGACATACTAGCTCAAAACAACTTCTACCTGCAGCCAAATGACATGATTGTAGTAGATCCATTACCTGCTAAATTTGCGCGAGAGAATCTTTTGGCAAATGCGACACTTACTCTTTCCCTGGTATCCACCCTGACTTTTATTATAATACGACTTTTGCAATAAAGAAGTACATATACATTAAAAAACGAACTTGGAGACAAATCATCAAAAGCAGCAGGAAGTTGGGCTTGATATACTTAAACTGCTTAATAAACTAGTTGCGAACTGGCTGCTTATATCAGTTTGTTTGCTTATAGGTATATTAGTGGCCTTTTTGACCAATAGGTATACTATTCCGCAGTTCGAAGTAAACTCATCCGTAATGTTAAGCGAATCTGTAAGCGAAGCCTCTTCAGCTACTGCATTACTATATGGAAATGAGCTTTTCCAAAGTTCCAACAGTCTCACAAATGAGGCAATCACTTTGAGAACTAAAGCGCTAACCCTGCAGACGCTCCAAAAGCTTGATTTTGATGTTTCATATTTACAACAAGGCAATATTAAACTAACAGAACTATATAAATTTGGGGCACCTTATAAAGTTACTGTTGATACCAGTTCCTCTAATCTTCCTTACAATATTCTCTTTAAGATTATTGCACTAGATGGTTACTTCCAGCTTTCTTCCGAAAATCCTGGTTGGAACAAATTTGTGGAAGGGAAAAGATTTGCTTATGAAAAACCGCACAATATTAACGGCTTTAATTTTAGTATAGCTTTAAAAGAAAGAGAGCTTCACAATGATGAAAGCGAACAGCTTTTCAAAATCAATAATTTAGATCAGTTAGCGAGGCAGTATGCTGGTGCTTTAAATGTAAGTCCTAATGCACAAGGGGCTTCTGTGCTGCAATTGCGTCTGATCAGTGCAACTCCAGAAAAAGAAGTTGATTTTTTGAATCAGCACATGCTAACCTACCGGCAGTATAACCTGGATACAAAAAATATCAATGCCGTCAATACTATTAATTTTATTGATGAACAGTTACAGCAAATAAGTGATTCTCTTTATTTTATTGAGAGCAGGTTAGAATCTTTCAAACAAAATAATGCTGCTGTTGATATAAGCGCTCGAGGAGGCAGGATCTCGCAGCGAGTAGAAGAACTGGAACAACAGAAAGCAGGACTTCTGTTGAACGAGCAGTATTACAAGTATTTACGTAACTATCTTGGAAGTAGTGAGGACGAGGGGGGAGTAGTCGTACCATCAAGTTTTGGGATAACAGACCCTGTTCTGAATGGGTTGATCGGGGAATTAGTTTCTTTGCAGGCAGAGATCACTGTATTGAAACAGAATCAGAACCAAAGCAATCCATTGTTAATAAGTCAATTACGGGTGAAGCAGCAGCAATTGCAGGAACTGAAGCAGAACTTGCTGGAAAGCCTTTCGAATACTGAGGCAGCAAACCGAATTGCATTGCGGGGGCTTAATCAACAAATTGCTCGTGAGTCTGCTACCCTAAACAGGTTACCAGCCGCTGAGCGGCAACTTGTGAATATAAATCGCCTGTATAACCTGAGCGAAAACCTGTATGTGCTGCTAATGCAAAAAAAGGCAGAGGCAGGGATCGCCAAAGCAGCCAACACTTCAAACGTCACCATTCTGACAGAAGCATCTAAGGGGAACAAAGTATCCCCGAATGATTCTAAGAATTACATCGTGGGCATTTTATTAGGGTTGGCTATACCTATTGCTTTCCTGTTTCTAAAGGACTTTCTGAATAACAAAGTCACTACAGCAGAAGATATTGCCGCTCTGACTAATATTCCATTATTAGGGATGGTAGGCCATAATAAAGCCGAGGATAAAAACCTGATTGATCAGAGTCCTAAATCAGCCATGTCTGAGGCCTTCCGGACGGTACGTTCTAACCTGCGCTTTATGACAGGAGCCTCCTCACAGGCAGGCTCTAACGGTAAAATTTATGTAGTTACTTCTTCCATCAGTGGGGAAGGCAAAACTTTTTCAGCTAAAAACCTAGCTTATATACTGGCGATTTCGGGTGAGCGTACCCTGCTTATCAACGCTGATATGCGTAAACCGAACAGCAATGTTGATTTCGGAGTGACTAGCAGCCTGGGCCTTAGCAACTTTCTGGCGGGGCATGCCGGCTTCGATGAGATCATTCATCCGACCTTACAGGAACATTTATATATTTTGCCCTCTGGTGAGATACCGCCTAATCCTTCCGAGTTATTGCTCAGCAAACAAATGGAAGACCTTATGTCCGAACTCAAAATCCAATACGACTATATTATCGTGGACACTCCGCCTGTTGGGATTCTATCAGATGGTTTTGAATTGATGCAGATTGCAAATGCCAGCATTTTTATGGTTCGGCAGGGTTATACCCAGAAAGCTTTCCTGAAAAGTATTCAGCAGCAGTATGAGTCTGGCAAGATCAGAAACACTGCGATTCTTTTTAATGATGTGGATTATGAAAAGCTTAGCTATGGCTATGGGTATGGCTATGGCTATGGCTATGGCTATGGATATGGGTATTATGCCGAAGATGCACAGCAAAAGGTTTGGTGGAAGCGACTAGTATAAGTTAAATTTTTGATTAAACGTTTGTCATTTCGTCCATATAGAAAAATCTGCTTATAATAATGTTTTTCTAAGTACCCAGATTTCTCCCTATGGTCGAAATGACAGGACTCACTACCTATATGCAAAAAAAATCAAAGATTTACGTGGCGGGGCACCGGGGGATGGTGGGCTCGGCCATCGTGCGGAAGCTGGAGGCGGCGGGTTATGCCAACATCGTGACGCGCTCCTCCTCCGGGCTGGACCTGCGGGAGCAGGCGGCGGTGCGGGCCTTCTTCTCAGAGGAGCGGCCGGAGTACGTTTTCCTGGCCGCCGCCAAGGTGGGGGGCATCATCGCCAACAACACCTACCGGGCCGACTTCCTCTACGAGAACCTGATGATCGAGGTCAACCTCATCCACGCCGCCTATGAGGCGGGGGTAAGGAAGCTGATGTTCCTGGGCTCCTCCTGCATCTACCCTAAATTAGCCCCCCAGCCCCTGAAGGAGGAGTACCTGCTGACCGGGGAGCTGGAGCCGACCAACGAGCCCTACGCCGTGGCCAAGATCGCCGGCATCAAGCTCTGCGAGGCCTATAGAGACCAGTACGGCTGCGACTTCGTGAGCGTGATGCCCACCAACCTCTACGGCTACAACGACAACTACCACCCGCAGAACTCGCACGTGCTGCCGGCCCTGCTGCGCCGCT
>NZ_BAABHC010000041.1:10085-71294 GCF_039541895.1 Pontibacter saemangeumensis | reverse complement strand
ACGGCATGTTCGCCACCAACGGCATCCTCTTCAACCACGAGTCGCCCTTGCGGGGGGAGACCTTCGTGACCAGGAAGATCACCCGCGCCGCGGCGCGCATCGCCATGGGCCTGCAGGAGAAGCTGTATTTGGGCAACCTGGAGTCCCGCAGGGACTGGGGCCACGCCAAGGACTACGTGGAGGCCATGTGGCGCATCCTGCAGCAGGACACGCCGGAGGATTTTGTGATCGCCACCGGCGTCACGACCACGGTAAGGGACTTCGTGAAGATGGCCTTCCAAGAGGTGGGCGTGGCGATCGAGTTCCGGGGCGAGGGCGTGGAGGAGAAGGGCTTCATCGCCGCCTGCTCAAACCCCGAGTACCAGCTCGAGATCGGGAAAGAGGTGGTGTCGGTGGACCCGAGCTACTTCCGCCCCACGGAGGTGGAGCTGCTGATAGGCGATGCGACCAAGTCCAAAGAGAAGCTGGGCTGGGTGCCGCAGTACGACCTGAAGGCCCTGGTGCAGGACATGATGCAGAGCGATGTTGAGCTCTTCAAGCGCGACACCTACCTGGCAGAGGGCGGGCACCGCATCCTCAATTACCACGAGTAAAACTGCTGCTACAACAATTAATAAAGAAACCACCGTTGCTCTCTGGGGAGCAACGGTGGTTTTTGTTTTTCACAAGGGGTACATTACCAGAAGGAATGAGAGGCCCAGGAATAACAGACACAAGCGAGGATGCTCGCGCCATATATAATTAGCCATTAAATAGCTGTAGCGGAAATGCCGCTCCATCAAGCTAAAACGCAATCGAAAGCGTCAGCTTAATTTTAAGGTTGTCTTTCAGGTCATTCCTCGCATAGGGGCCATATCTATATATAGCCCCGACGCCAATACCGGAGAAGGGAGAGCTGATGATGTTGTTCAGCAACAAACCGGACTCAAAGAAGCCCTTTTGCATCGTCTGGAACACAGGCGCCTGCGGCCATGCCTCCTGCACCGGCTGTTTTAAATCACCGAAGCCGATGTTGGTGACCAGCACCACATCCGGCTTGAAAAAGCCGGTGCGCAGCAGGCGCTTGCCTAGGTTCTGCGAGAAGAAGAGCGCGGCGTAGTGGTCGGAGAAGAACTCGTAGGGCTGCATGGTCTCAAAACCCTCGCCGGTATATACTTCATAATCAGGGTTGAAACTGCCGTAACCGTTATAGAGGCTCACGAAAGGAGCGGTGCCGTCTACCAGCCCCCCGGCCAGTGTAAAGCTGCTCTCGCCGAAGGTGCGGTGCCGGAAGGAAGCCTCCGCCCGCACATCGTATTTGTTGTAGCTATATGCGCCGTCCAGCAAACCGTCGATGCCTCGGGTGTATTGCAGCCACAGCACTGGGTACTCGCCGCCCATCGGCATCAGTTGGTTGAATTGCTGCATAAACTTCTCGCCGTGGGCATAGCGCAAACTCACCACGGCCTCCGTCAGGTTATATACAGGCCCTGCTGCACCGCCCGCCGTATCGGAAGCTATATAGCCCAGCGTGGGACGGCGCTGCTCTTTCCGCAGCATGACCTGCGCCTGCCCGTAACGCAGCAACCTGCCTGCCAGTGCCACGCTTTTGTGGGTGGTATAATCCAGGGCAGGAAGTAGCGCAGGGCGCAGGTCGCCGAGCAGGCTGCGCTGCCGGAAGGGGAGGCGGGTGCCGCCGGGCTCCAGCACGTCCTCAAAAAATGCAGCTTTTAGTCTAAGTTCTGATGGCTGATGCAACACCACAGCAACATCGGCCCCATACTTTGCTGCCTCATCCCGAAAGCCATATCCCCAGTAGCCGCCAACCGTAAACCGCTCTGATAACAAATCATTTGTATGCGCACCCAAGCCCAGGCGCAGGCCCTCAAAAGCGCTCACGCGCAGCAGGCGGTTCAGGTCGAGGCTGATCGGGCCTATGGGAATTTGCTTGGCCGTCAGGTATTCCATGAAGCGGATGGTGCGGTCCAGTTTCTGTGCTTTCCCGACGCTGTCGAGGCGCTGGTAGGTGTTTTGCTCCAGGGTGGTGAGGGAGTCGGGGCGAAATCGCTGAAAAAAGCTGTCGGGCTGCAGGTGCGCATCGGCCTTCTGCTGCAGGGCCACCACCCCAAAATCAGACCGGCGCAGAGTAGGGCTCAGGTTGATGCTGGTGATATAGGTGCGGAGACGTGCAAAAGGCTGGTGCCCTTTCAGCACGACCTGCGGCACCGTGATCTCCACGTCCAGCTCGGTCGGGAACCACTGCTCCTGCGGGCCCACCTGCCCGTACTGCTGCTGCAACTCGATCCCGCGCTTGTCGTCATCGGCAGACTTCGCCAGCACGTTCTGCACCGCCCAACCATCGCTGTTTATATATAACAGGCCATTGAGCCCTTCAAAATTTTTCCCCGGCTCCGGTTTAAAAGAGATAATGAAGACCGTATCCTGCCCCACCACATTCGTTTCCTGCAGCACAAAGTCATATTTGCGGGTGCTGCCCGTGCTCAGGGGGCTGAGGTAGCGCTTGCCGAAGAAAAGCGGCATGTCGTCATATACCGAAAAGTCGCGCGCCTCGGCGGCCACAATGCCAAAGCTCGGCTGCTGCAAGCCCGACACGCGGGTGGCCAGGATAGTTTCTTTCGTGTGGTTGGGTTGCAGAAAGGCATAATCCGTCACGCTCTCCAGCAGGAACATATGCTGTTTGCTGAGCAGCTGGCGCATTTTCAGGTAAGCCGAGTCCTGGGGCGAAAGTTGCAGCGTGTCGCTCATGTCCAGCTCGCGGGCATCGGTGGCGGTCAGCACAAATTTGTTGTAGGTGCGGTAGGTATAAGCAGGTAGGTTTTCGGGGCGGTGCCGGTCGCGGTTCTGGTTAGCCAGCCGGATGATGCGGTGCGCCGGGTTCTCGCCGGTGCCCCGCACCACCACCTCCTGCAATTGCGCCGCTGTGGGTTGCAGGTATATAGCAATCGTTTCAGCGGAATCAGGGTATATAACCTGCGGCGCGTAGCCCACATAACTGAAGCGCAGGCTGGTGATGGGGCGGTTGTGGCGAAGTGTATATATACCATCGAGGTTGGTGGTGGTGCCCGTTTCGCCGTTGTTGGCGGTGATGCTCACAAATGGAAGCGCCTCCCGCGTCCGGGCATCGCGCACCACGCCATTTACTTCCCGCACCTGGGCCATGGCGGCAGCTCCGAAAAAGCATATGTACAGCAGCGCAAGTAGAAAACGGTATCGTGGCATCCGGTAAAGATAAAAAGAAAAAGGCGCTTCCTCTTGCTGCAGAAGAAGCGCCTTTTCAGGAACATATATAATCTGTCATCCTTTCAGAACTGTAAAACTAAGCCCACACCCGGACTGCCATCGGGCAGCATCACAGGAATGACAGCCGTATTGAGGCCGCCGCCATGCGTGAGTTTGGCGTGAATCCAGTAGACAGTGTTTACGGAGAGAATGCCCACTCCGGCCCCGGCCAGCACGTCGGCCATCCAGTGGGCGTTGTTCAGCACGCGCAGCACCCCCGTTGCCCCCGCCACGGAGTAACTGGCCACGCTCACCCACGGACTTTTATGCCGGAACTCCTTGTCCATAAACGTGGCGATGGTGAAAGCATAGGCGGTGTGCCCCGAAGGAAAGGCGTGCGGTTTTCCGTTCGGGCGGTCTATATCGGTGAATTTCTTGGTTGGCCATACCATGGCCGAGGCAAGCACGCCCGAGGAAAACAGCAGGAGCGTCTGGCGGCTTAACTCGTGGCGGTTCTGTGATGAGATCAGGTTGAAGCCATATAGGCCCGCTAGCGGGGCCAGCATGATAAAGTCATCGGCATTGGTGGCGAACTCGGGGAGCACTTTGTTGCGGGCGTCGCGGGTGTCGAAGCTGCTGATAAAGCCCCGGTCCTGGATGGTGTAAATGCCAGCGCCAATTAAAATAGCGGACGGCAGCACGGCCCGCTTGAGGAAGCGCTTGTTGTCGCCTTCCAGGCGCTGGGCATCGGTAAAGGGTTTCTTCTGGCCCGGCAGCACGGTGTCCGGCGGAATAAATCCTTCCTCGTGGATTTTTACCGTGTCGGGCTTTGTGGTATGCCTGGGCTGCACCTGGGCCAAGGCCATGGCAGGGCTCAGCAGCACGCTTAGCCAAAGCAGGTGGACGGTGAGTAGTTTGTTTAGTTTAGAAGTGTGCCGTAATGGGAAAAGCATCATTAAGTTTGTGTTAAGTTACGGGAGCATATAAAACTTAACGGGTGCTGCTACAGCGGGGTTATACACGCAATTTATATATAGTTACACTTTCTGGCCCGAGTGAGGATGAGGAACGGCTGTTATATATGCATAGCTTATATATGATTAGTGCGTGATAGTGTAACCCACCCCTGCCCCTCCCAAAAGGGGCGTTTCGCAGGAGCGAAATAATTCCCCTCCTCGGAGGGGTCAGGGGTGGGTTGAACCAAGCCCGATAACTTAACTCTTTTGCTATTGAAACTTGCAACTCACGCCTGAACACGAGCCAGGAGGCTCGCGCTATATATATAAAGTAGCTGAGCTTATATATGGAAGCTACCGGTCCAACTCGCCCAGCACGATATCCACCGAGCCTACAATGGCAATCAAATCCGCTACCATGCAGCCTTTGGCAATCTCGTGCAGCACCGAGAGGTTAGAGAAACTGGGAGCGCGGCCCTTGCAGCGGAACGGCACGTCGCTGCGGTCGGTGGTGCGGAAGAAGTAGCCCAGCTCGCCGCGCGGCGTCTCGCCCCGAAAATACAGTTCCTGTGTGCCGGTGGTGCGGAGTTTCTTGGGGCAGGCCGCCTGCGGGTCGAAATCAGGAGTGCGCTTGTAGTCGCCCTGCAGGCGGTCGAGGCACTGCTGAATGATTTTGACGGACTCGCGGCACTCCAGCGCCCGCACGTAGTTGCGGTCCCAGCAATCGCCTACGGTGCCCACCAGGCCGGTGCCAGTTGGTACCTCAAACTCCAGTTCCGGGTACACGCTGTAGCCGTCCACGCGGCGTAAATCGTATTTCAGGCCGGAGCCGCGCAGCATGGGGCCGGAGCAGCCGTAGTTGATGGCCACATCCAGCGGAAGAATGCCCACGTTGGCGGTGCGGTCAATAAAAATCCTGTTCTCCAGCAGCACCGTGTCTATCTCATCCAGCTTGGGCTTCAGGTAATCGATAAACTCCTGGCAGCGCTTCTCAAAACCGATGGGCAAATCATAATACAAGCCGCCCACCCATATATAATTGTAGAGCATGCGGGCGCCGGAGGTCCACTCGAGCAGGCGCTGGATGTGTTCGCGGTCGCGCAGCATCCACAGGAAAGGCGTGAAAGCGCCGATGTCGATGCCGTAAGTGCCGATGGCCACAAAGTGCGAAGCGATGCGGTTCAGCTCCGCCACCAGCACGCGTATGTACTCCACCCGCTTCGGAATCTGGCTGGTGATGCCCAGCAGTTTCTCCACGCCCATGCACCACACGTGCTCCGAGTTCATAGCCGCCAGGTAATCCATGCGGTCCACGTAGGGGATGGTCTGGTTATAGGCCATATGCTCGGCGTGCTTCTCGAAGCAGCGGTGCAGGTAGCCGACATGCGGCGCCACGTCCGTGATGATTTCCCCGTCCGTCACCACCTCCAGGCGCAGCACGCCGTGCGTGCTCGGGTGCTGCGGGCCCATGTTCACAATCATCTCGCCGGCCTTCAGGTTGTCGAGGCTGAACTTGTTGGGCTCCGACTGCAGCAGGTAGTCTTTATATATGGTGTTGGTTTCCAAAGGTCAGTAAAGGATGATGGAGTAAATGCAAAGTTCGGAAAAATGCGGGAGTTATGCTGCGGGAAGTTACGTCTCGCTACGAGTCGAAGATAGGGAAGAGGCAGTTGTGGGAACTTGTGATAATTTTATTATATATTGATGAAGGCATATTGTATATTCGGTAGTTCAGTCACGTTTACACGCCTATGAGCGGCTAAACGGAAATCAACATATAAACGAGTGGCGATAATTATAGAATGAATTCACGAGAATTTGAAATGAAGGCTATATCCAATGAGTTTGCTCACTGGGAAATAAAGATATCAAATCTGAGCTCTCTGAATTTATTTGACGCCAATATATTCTCAGAACATTCAATCTGTGAGTTGCTGAACTGCATTTATGAATACAAACTTCATAATATAAATGCGCTTCAAAAGAATTTCCCTTCAATCGACCTTGGAGATAATTACAACAGAATATGCTTTCAAGTAACTTCAACAAAATCAAGTAAGAAGATTCAATCTACTATAGACAAGTTCCTTGAAAACAAGCTCTACAATGACTATGATGAGCTTTATATTTTAGTACTTGGCAAAAAACAGAAGAACTATCCTGAGTTCAGTGTTTCAGATGAACTTGACTTTAATGAAGATAGAAACATTATTGATTTTCGCGATTTACTCAGTTTTATTAATAGTTTGTCTACTGCAAAAATTAAAAGAATAAGCAAACTACTCAATGAGGAAAACCGAGCTGCAAATAAAATTGCCCCCAAAAGAAATAATTCTTCTATAGTTAAGAGGAATTTGACACTCAAAAAAAGAATAAAAAAGGACCTGCTGATTAAGTTAAAGCATGAGGAGTGGGAATATGCTCGATATGAGCCATGGATTAAGTTTAAGTACAGGAATATTTTAGTTAGGTCCGTAGATGACAAATCCTTTCCTGAAGTTGATGACAGACCAAATGGTGAAATGAGTTCTTGGTTCAAGGGAGAAACTTGGGACTTCTACGAAAACGGAATAGAACTTATTTCTTGGGGTGGCGAGGCTATTTTTGACAAGAATGGAAATTGGGACATACTGAAAAATGGATATGATAAAAGGAAAAATAATTCAAATTATGAAGTGATACCGTTTCACACCTTTTTAAGAATACCATATGATTTTATTGTAGATTATGACATGGAACCAGATGCGTATTATAGCATCCCATCTATATATGTCGAATACCTTAAGAATGGAATGCCCTATGAAGAAATACTCTATGGTCAAATGGGAACATATGATTTGAAACAATATACACGAATCTTCGACAACGAGGATAGAAGAAAATTAGATTGACTATAGCAAGCAAAACTAAACTACATTGAAGCTTGGTTTTGCCTACCCCATCCTCCCCATGAAATTCCCATACATCCTTTTGCTGGGCCTGCTGCTGCTGGCTGACATATTCGCCTTCACCGAGGTGGCCGCGCTCCTGCGGAAGCCTTCTGATACCGCCGTGATGCTGGGGCTGGGGTTGCTGGCCTTGCTTGCTGTCGTTAATTTCTTTATTATTCGCTATTCCCTTTCTAAACTCGACGCCTGATGAATACCCGAACCTTTACCTGGAGTGCCATTGTCATCCTCCTGCTTCTGTTCTCCTTTACCGCCATGACCTCCTGCACCCGCATTGATGCCGGGCACGAAGGTATACTCGTGAAACTGTATGGCTCCGAAAAGGGCGTGCAGGACGTGTCGCTGGTAACGGGGCGCGTGTGGTACAACCCCCTCACCGAGGAGGTGTTCGAGTTTCCGACGTACGTGCAAACCGTGGATTACAACCCCTTTTCGGTAAACGCCAAAGACGGCTCCGTTTTCACCGTCGACCCGACTATCTCGTTCCGGGTGATGGCCGGCGAGAGCCCCCGCATCTTCAGCAAGTACCGCAAAGAGATAGGCCAGATCACTGAAACAACGCTTTACAACTACACCCGCGACGCCTTCCGCATCCAGTTTAACCAGTACAGCACCGACAGCATCATCTCCAACCGCCAGTCGTTTGAGGACAAAGTGCAGCAGGCCCTCGGCGACGCCCTGAAAAAAGAGGGCTTTGAACTGGAGCAAATGACCAGCGGCCTGCAGTACCCCGAGGTGATTGTGCAGGCCGTGAACCTGAAGAACAAGGCTGTGCAGCAGGCCATGCAGGTAGAGAACGAGCTGAAAGTAGCCGAGGCCCAGGCCCGCAAAAAGATAGTGGAAGCCGAGGCCGAAGCCCGGGCCAACGACCTGCGCCAGCGCACCCTCACGCCTCTGCTCATCCAGCAGCAGTTCATCGAGAAGTGGGATGGTCGCACCCCGCTCTACGGCAACTCCCCCACGTTTTTCAAGAACGTGGAGTAAAACCCCACCCCAGCCCTCCCCTAAAAACAGGGGAGGGAGCTTTCTCTACTGCTGCTTCTTTCTTACCCGTAGCTAATTCTGTATTCCCCTGAAAGAATCCTTTTTGGAGAGAGTTGCAGGCTGGGTAGATGCATGTTCATACACGGAGTCAATTTTATATCATTCCAGAACAAAAACTATAGAACTTTCTCCGAGCTAAAGTAAGAAAAGGCTCCCTCCCCTGTTTTTAGGGGAGGGTTGGGGTGGGGTACTACTCCGGCTTCTCGCGCTTATCGGAGAAAGGCGTTGGCGTAGTAGTCAGCTGTTGCGGCTCTCCACGGAAGCCGCTGTTCTCGTTGTGGTTGTCGTAGGGCACTTTGATGCCGTGGTAGTAATCCTGGAGCTTGTAATCTTTGCGGAGCGGGTGACCTTCCCAATCGGCGGCGCACAGGATGCGGCGCATGTCTGGGTGGTTCGTGAAGTAAATACCGACCATGTCGAACACCTCGCGCTCGTGCCAGTCGGCGGTGCGCCATATATGGCTGACGGTCGGGACGGATGGTATGGGCTGGTCGGGCGTATTGTTTCGCGGCACCTGCACCTTCAGCATCAGGTGGTGGTCGTAGGGAATGGAGTAGAGGTTGTAGGCCACCTCCAGCGTGCCCGCCTCCGGGCCGTTGTCGATGCCGGTGACGCAGGAGAGGAAATCGAAGTAAGTCTGCTCGTGGTCGTGCAGCGCGAGACACACCTCCGCCAGGCGCTCCGTCTGCAGCACGAGGTAAGGCTGCAGCTTATCCGTTTTCTCAGCCACGATTACCTCTTCACCAAATGTATCGCCTATCAGGGCTTTTAGCTCTTCGAAAGACACCGGCTTCTTATATTAGAAATTAGAAATTATGCATTAGAAATGGCAGCTGCTGGTCTATCGGCGTCGACTACAGGCTGGCCCTGCTGCGCGCGCTTTGCCATGATCTGCTGCACAGCTCTGGGTGCCCGGATGGTCTCTTTCCGGATGATCTCCTGCAGCTGCAGAAATCCACCGATGAGCGCCTCCGGCCTTGGCGGGCACCCGGGTACATACACATCCACCGGAATGATGCGGTCCACGCCCTTTACCACATGGTAGCCGTGCTCCCAGTAAGGGCCGCCGCAGTTAGAGCATGAGCCCATCGAAATGACGTAGCGCGGCTCCGGCATTTGCTCGTAGAGGCGGCGCACGCGGTCGGCCATTTTAAAGGTCACGGTTCCGGCCACAATCATCACATCCGACTGGCGCGGAGAGGCGCGCGGAATAATGCCGAATCTGTCCAGGTCGTAGGCGGAGGCATAGGCACCCATCATCTCTATGGCACAGCAGGCCAGGCCAAACCCCATCGGGAACAGCGAGGTCAGGCGTGCCCAGTTCAGCAGGTCGTCCAGCTTCGTAATGACAATGCCGCCTTCTCCGGTCTTTGCTTCCATATAAGTTTATGTGTCTTTCCCTTTAAAGTATCGAACCACCCCTTACCCCTCCTTGTCCTCGTAGAGGGCCCCTACCCCCAGGAGGGGAGTGCTTCTTACTCCTGCTCCATTCCTTCTGTTCACTTCAACTATATGTCAAGTGCATTCTGTTCCTCAATTGGAGCCGCTTTCCCTGGGCCATATTGCCGCTCGTTTACGCGTTGGTATACATCCAGCGGGATTTTAGAGCGGCTTTGTGGGATGACCGGCTGCGGCTTGATCCAGTCGAGGTGGCCTTTGGCCCAGGCGTAGGCGAGGCCCAGCATCAGGACACCAATGAAGAGGAACATCTCGATGAGGGAGAACCAGCCCCACGCCCCATCGGTGGCTTCTATCAAATCGCGGCGGCCGAACACGGTGGCCCACGGAAACAGGAAGGCCAGCTCCACATCAAAAATAATGAAGATAAGCGCCACCACATAAAACCTCGGGTTGAACTGCACCCAGGCATTGCCAATCGGTTCCTCGCCGCTCTCGTAGGTGGTGAGTTTTTCCGGGTTGGGCCTGTTCGGGCGAATCAGCCTGCTCGTGAGCAGTCCAACCATCACGAAGATGGCACTCCCGATCAGGAAGAGCAGGATGGTTCCGAAGTCAGATATATAGGATTCTGCCATAGCTGCAGCTGTTTAGGCAAATTTACAACAAAAACGCGGGATTGTCAGCCTGTGAAGGTTTTAGGTGTGAGGGCCTATAAAAAGGGCCTGCGTCAGTAGGTGACGCAGGCGCTTTTAAAGAGGTTGAGTTCGGAGAAAGACTAACTTTGAATGTGGATAAAAAAACAGGTTCTTACTCAAAAGCAAAGTTCTCCACCGGCTCATTCAGCTTTTCATAGAGCAGCAGGGAGGCCATGCCGCTGGCCAGCACCATGCGCGTGTCCGGGTTTAGCTGCGCACTTACCCACACCTTGCCGTTGTTGATAACCTGCACCGCGCCCACTACTTTGTCCCCCTCCTTGAACTCGTAGCCGATCAGGTCAGACATAGGCAGCCCCTTTCCCTCGAAATTATAGACCGGGGCAATGGTGTAGGTGGTGGTGCGGTTCGATAGCTCCCCCTGAAACTTCCTGCGCCGCAGGTATTGGTTAGGATCTGCGGTGAGCAGGTGCCACTCGCCGCTTTCAGGGGAGGTGAAGTGGCTGGCGTAATACTCCATGTTCGGGCCCACATCTATCGTGACGCCGGTTTTGGAACGGAGGGATTTGTCTTTCAGCCGGCTGGCGCCGAAGACGTACCACTCGCTGCCTTGCCTATCCTGAATGCTGAACTCATACTGCTGCTTTGCCCTGATGTTGTTGTAGCTGAAAATACTGAAGCCGCCCATGTTGCGCCAGCCGCGGTGTATGTTGGCTACTGTGTAGGGGCCGATCTGGAAGTCGCCGTTGGGCTTCAAGAACTTGCGGCCCGCGATGGGCAATTCTTCGGCGGTTTCCTGGAAATCTGGGGCCACTGCCATATGTGGCACCGTGCAGCCGGAAAATACCAGTATGCAAGCCAGTGAGGATGCTAAAAATCGCTTTTTCATAGTTTTTTAGGTTGAGGTTTAGGAAGTTGTTGATAGGTGCTCTACCTATATAGGCTGATCATATATTATGCCATAGTAGGATTTTAGTAAGTAATATATAAAATATAGCTATATAAAAACTTCATCAAGAGTTACTTTGGCTAAAATTTTATTGCTTTGGCTTTATGCCCTTTAGTTAAAGTGTTTATGGACCCGGCGCTGCATGCATTTAATACTGGCCTAAATCTCGTTTGGGAGATTTCCTTTAAACAAAAACGGCAGGAAGCGGCTATAGCCTCCTGCCTTTCCTGCTCATATATCCTGTATATATACCCTGATTATTCCGGGTCTTCGTCCGGCAGAATCTCCACATCCTGCACCAGCACAAAGCTTTCTATCTCGCGCGCCCTTGGCGTGTTGGCCAGCCCGCCTTCGGCTGTTTCTTTGTACTTGCGCTCCATGCTCTCGCCTACCTCGCCGAGGGCGGCCACGCACTGGTCTACCGGGATAACGGCGTTGACGCCGGCGATGGCCATTTGCGCAGAGGAGAAGGCGATGGCTGCCGCACTGGCGTTGCGCACAATGCAGGGCACCTCCACCAGCCCCGCCACAGGGTCGCAGATGAGGCCCAGCATGCACTGGATCGTAATGGCGACGGCGGTGAACACCTGGTCCACAGAACCGCCCAGGCAGTAAACGATGGCACCCGCCGCCATGGCCGCCGCACTGCCGGTCTCAGCCTGGCAACCGCCCACGGCACCGGCCAGCGAGGCGTTCTGCTCAATGATGAGGGCGATGCCCGCCGCTACCAGCAAGCCTTCGTGTATCTTCCTGTCGTCCAGGTTGTGCAGTTCCTGCAGCGTGGTGAGGGTGCCAGGCAATATGCCCGAGGCGCCCGCTGTCGGGGCCGCCACCACGCGGCCCATGCAGGAATTCACTTCCTTAGCCCCCAGCGCCCGCGATACCAGCATCTGAAACTCCGGCGACAGCACCGTAACGGGTGCCTTTGCCACCTTCTTAGCGCTGTTGTTCACCATGCCCGAGCGGCTCTGCATGTTCTCGGTGAGGCCGGTTTGCACGGCGTCCTTCATCACATCGTACGCCTTCGCAATGTTCTCCCAGATAAAGGCCTCGGTACGGTCTTTCTGGTCTATTTCGTACGCTAATACAGGCTGGTACAGCGGTTCGCCTGTGTCGGCGCAGTGCTTTTCCCAGCTCCTGAAATCGTTAAATAATAAAGACATATATAAATCTCCCTTTTAAGCATACAAGTGAAAGGCCGGCCAATATAGCCACAATTTATATCTGCCGCTACAGGGGCCTCCCTGATAACAACGCCCGGCACCGGAAACGTTCTTCCCTGCATTCCTGTGCCCGCCGCTAACTCGTTCGGCTGCAATCCGTTCAAAAAGAATAAAATACAATTTATGACGAACTTAACACAGGTAGCAAAAGAAAGAATGCTGGCGGCCATCGAGCAGGTAGAGCACAGCCTGTCTGCGGCCAAGTTTAAGGTAAAGGACAGGCTGCACCTGCTGGAGCCGATCAATATTATGCCCTATTACGGCTTTGGGAGCGACAACTATGTGTTCGTGAAGGGGAGGGTGCTGGAAGATGAAAAGGTGAAGGAGCCAAAAGAGGGGGACGGTGCTTCAGAGCACCTGAAAGACACCTACAAGCGCTACGAATCGGATGAAATACCGGGCATTAAACTGCAAGCCAGCTTTGCCGGGCAGGAAGCAGTGTTAGAGACAGACAAGGAAGGGTTTTTTGAGATCGAGTTCCGGACAGACACGCCGATCGACTACGGCACGACCGGCCAAAAGGTGAAGCTGCGCCTGCTGGAGCAGAAAACAGATAACGATAGGCTGGAGGCAGAGGCCTATATCTTCGTGCCGGGCAAAGATGCGGAATACGGCATCATCTCCGACATCGACGACACGGTGCTGGTATCTAAAATTACGCATTTCCTGGGGCGGCTGAAGCTCGTGCTGCTGAAAAACGGCACCGAGCGCAGCCCGTTCCCGGGTATTGCAGGTTTCCTGCGGGCACTGTGCAAGGGCAGCGACGAAAAGGGAAGGAACCCGCTCTTTTTTGTGTCGGGCAGCGAATGGAACCTGTATGACCTGCTGATCTCTTTCTTCCGCTCCCACGACATCCCGGAAGGCCCCCTGCTGCTCCGCGACAAAGGAACCGGCCTGGACGGTGGCGAGCTGGAGACAAGCGAAGCCGAATACAAGCGCAAGAAGATACGGCACATCCTCGACACCTACCCGCGCCTGAAGTTTATCTGCATCGGCGACAGCGGCCAGCACGACCCCGAGATCTACCAGAAGATTCTGGAGGAATACCCGGGCCGCATCCTCGGCATCTATATCCGGGATGTTTCTCCGGACGAACGGGATAAGGAGGTAAGGGCGATAGCCGAACAGGTGAAGGCGAAGGGCGCGGAAATGGAGTTAGTGGAAGAGACCCTCTCTGCTGCCCAGCACGCCGTGAAAATGGGCTGGATAAGCGAGGACCAGTTGGAGGGAGTGAAAAAAGCGTGTGAGCAGGATGAACAGCAGGACTGACTTGCGATTTAGAGGGATCGTAAAGCCGCGTGAACGAAGAAAATGTAGTATATGATTTTGCTGCTATCAGTTTTTTATCCCAGGCCTTACTGCCTTCTTGTGCTATAGCTCGCTTTGGTGCTCCCAGGCTGAGAAGCCTCGTTTTACCCTCGGCGCTGTGTAAGTGAATCTGCCGGGGATAGGGGCCTCCAGGAAAAACTGGAAAAGCTTTCGCTGCGTGCTTCGTTGATAGCACTAATTCCTCGTGTGAAGTTTTAATTTTCATACGTTTTCATAGGCTCTGGCATATATAAAACGTGCCCTGCTATATATAGCAGGGCACGTTTTATATATGAATTGGCTGAAAGCCGGAATTACTACTTCTGCACTGTGCCTTTCTTGCCTGCCGCTGCCGCTTCTATGGCATCGTATATCACCTGCTGCACATTGGTACGGACGTTCAGCTGGCTGATTTTGCTGTTCTCGCGGGTTGGGTACACCCTGTTCGAAAGGAACACATAGACCAAATCATGGGCGGGGTCGATCCAGGTGAAGGTGCCGGTGAAGCCGGAGTGGCCGAAGCTTTCGGGGCTTGCGCCTTTGGCTGCGTTGCCGTTCTCTATATAGGGCGAGTTGATGCGGTCGAAGCCCAAGGCGCGGCGGTTGTCGGGGCAGAACTGGCAGCCCGTGTAAGTATCCACCACCGCCGCATCCAGAATGCGCGTGCCGCCGTACTGGCCTTTCTGCAGGTACAGTTGCATGAGCTTGGCCAGGTCGTTGGATGTGCCGAACAAACCGGCGTGGCCCGAGATGCCGCCCAGCATGGCAGCGCCCTCATCGTGCACCGTACCGTGCAGCAACTGCTTCCGGAACAGCGTGTCGATCTCAGTAGGCACGATGCGGGACCTGGGGAAACGCTTCTCCGGGTTGAAAGTAAGCGTAGTGGCGCCGATGGGCTTGTAGATCTCCTCGCGCAAGTAATCCTCAAATTTCCGGCCCGTGATGCGCTCCACGATCAGCGGGTACAGGTAAAAAGAAAGGTCGCTGTACACGTAGCCGGGCTCCGGGTTCAGCGGGGATTTTCGGATTTCCTTGTATAGCTTTCTGTTGTACCTGCGGTGGATATATAAATTCTGCGCCACCTTTATCGGGAAGCGGGCAGAGGAATCGGCTTTGAAGGTGCGCCACTTGAATTTGCCGTTCTTCTTCACCGTCTCCATCCAGAAGGGAATCCATGCCTTCAGCCTTGCCTGGTGCGTGAGCATCTCCTTAAACGTCAGGTTTTCCTTGTTCGATCCCTCAAACTCCGGTAGGTAATCTGCCAGGCGCTTGTTGAAATCGAACTTGCCTTCGCTCTGCAGCTTCATCAGAGCCGCCAGCGAAGTGCTGACTTTGGTGATGGAGGCCAGGTCATACAGATCAGTGTTCAGTACCGGAACCGCGTTATCGTAGGTGTGGTAGCCGAAGGATTTCTGGTAGATGACGTTGCCGCCCTTGGCTACCAGCACCTGTGCGCCCGGCATGGCCCCGGCCGCGATGGCCTGGTTCACCAGCGTGTCGATCCTGCTGAAATCCCTGGAGTCCAGGCCGACAGCCTCCGGGTAGGTATACCGGAAGCGCAGCCCCGTCTCTGTGGGAAGGCCGGTTTTTAAATCGTAGGCAGGCGTGGCCGTAACAGGCATTTTGCCTTTCGCCCCGGAGCCGCCAAATATGATTTGAGCGGCTACTTCCTGGGTGTTTTTGGTCTCCTGGTACGCCATGATCAGTCCCGGGATCTTGCCCAGCTCCCGGAACCTGGAGACGGCGTAGGCATTGCCGAAAATGCTCATGATCACATTCCCGCGTGTGGCCAGCTCTTTTACAAACACCACTTCTTCGGGTGATATGGCATAGTCAGTTGCGGGCCTTGTGCCCACATCGTGGATGCCCACAATGATTGTGTTATACTCTTTCAGGCGCTCTTTCATGCTGTAGAGGCTGTCGATGGAGCTGTTGGCGGGCAGGAAGAAGGTATCCACGGCCATATACTCGGCCAGCTTCTGCTGGAAAGCTGTGTGCCTGGTTGTGCCGATGGCCAGCGCCGCCACCCGAAGCATATCGAAATTGTGAATCGGGATCACGGCATTGTCATTCTGCAGCACCGTCACGGCGTTCTCGGCCAGCTTCCGGTTTATATAGGATGCCTGCGGGTTGTTGAGGTCCTCGGTAATGTGCTGCAGCTTCACCGGCTGTAACTTGTTCAGGCCGGCCCAGTACTTCGCCTCCAGCACGCGCCTGACACGCGCATCGATTGATGCCTGCATAATCCGGCCACTGTCCACGGCTGCCTTGATGGCGTTGAAGCTGGAGTCGATGTTTTCCGGGAACTCCAGGATATCCATTCCCGCTATCAGGGAGATGGCATCGGCGGAGCCGCCGGGGTAAAACTTCGTCACGCCCTTCATGTTCATGGCATCCGAAAACACCAGCCCCTTGAATCCCAGCTTCTCCTTTAGCAGGTCCGTGATCACCGGCTTCGACAAAGACGAGGGCAGGTTGGTGGTGGTATCGAGGGAGGGGATGTTGAGGTGGGCGATCATCATGCCGCCCAGGCCCTGTTTCATGAGCTGCCGGAACGGGTACAGCTCCAGCGAGTCGATGCGGCTGGCGCTCTGATAGATGCTCGGCAGGTCGAGGTGAGAGTCCACGTCGGTGTCGCCGTGGCCGGGGAAGTGCTTGGCCACCGCCATGATGCCGTTGTCCTGCATGCCCCGCATATAGGCGGCGGCCTTGCGGGCCACGTTGTACTTGTCCTCCCCGAAAGAGCGGAATCCGATCACGGGGTTGTCGGCGTTGTTGTTTACGTCCACCACCGGCGCGAAATTAATGTGCATGCCCAGGCGCTTGAACTGGTCGGCCACGGCCACGCCCATGTCATAGAGCAGCGTGTCGTCGGGCAGGGCGCCGAGCGTCATCTGGAAGGGGAACTTCTGAACGCTGTCCAGGCGCATGCCGACGCCCCACTCGGCATCCATGGCCAGCAGCAGCGGCACTTTCGCAATTTTCTGGTAGCGGTTGGTGAGGTGCGCCTGCCGCGCCGGGCCGCCCTGGAAAAACACCAGCCCCCCCACGTTGTACTTCATGATCTGCCGGGCAAGCGTGTCCTCGAAGGCCCTGTCGCGGTTGGAGTAGGCCGCCAGCATGATCAGCTGGCCGATACGCTCGTCGGGGGTGAGGGTGGCAAAAACAGAATCTACCCATTTTTTGCTGTCCTGCTGCAAAAAAGGCGGCAGCGTGCCCGCTGAGTCCGCGGACTGTTGCGCGCAGGCGGCAGGAGCAGAGGCAAGCGCCAGGATAAAAAGGGACAGGAACAGGGCGAACTGTTTAAAAGCCATATAGCAGGAGATTAAGAAGCCAAATTTATCAAATATAAAACTTTAGCCCCTTTGATGGAAGCATCGGCTAAAACATGTGCGCCTGCCTGCGTTGTATAATCGCCGGCTCCCCGGCAAAAAAATGGTTACAGCGTGCTCCGAGCATATATAAATCGCGGCTGATCCGTTTTAGAGAACCTGCGGCGGCTTCGCCCGTTCTGCAGAAGTAAAGGCTAACTATTCTGAACATGAGCAATACCATCAAGCATATCGCCATTCGGGTGCACGGCAAAGTGCACGGCGTGTTTTTCAGGGCCAGCACCAGGGAGAAAGCGCACGAGCTCGGCATCACCGGCTTTGCACAGAACGAGGAAGACGGCACCGTTTATATAGAAGCCGAAGGCACGCCCGCCGCCCTGAAGCAACTGGAGCAGTGGGCGCACGAAGGCCCGCGCAAAGCCAGAGTAGAGAAGGTGGAGGTGCAGGAAATGAAGGAGTTAGTCGGGTTTAAGGAGTTCAAGGTGAAGCGGTAGGGGGAGGGTATCTATAAAGGTGCTGCTTTAAAATTTTACTCATATCTTTAATAATAAATGATGTGATACATATATGGCGAAGTTTCCACAATCCTTGCATCTGATAGAAGATTTTAAGCAGTCAGAAGACTATCTTCTTATCAATAAGATTGAGTCAATTAAGAATACCTGCCGTTGTTCACCCACCAGGTGCTTGCTGGTGAAAACACGCAGCAAGGGCAACGGATGAGCGATGGAATTATATAGTCTGCCGTTGTTGGTGTTTTGCCCGCCGTTGTTGGTGTTTTCACCAACAACATCCTTTGCAGCGCCTGCTGGTGAGAACACGCAGCAGGGGCCACAGCGAAGCGATGGATATATAACCCAATAAACCAGCTTCACCGATAGCACCAAAGGCCGAACTCCAACCGCTTGCTGGTGAGAACACGCAGCAAGGGCGGCAACGGAGCGATTGATTTATATATCCCAACAAGTAGAACCGAAGATCAGCCATAACCCCCCATGCTCCGCACCCTCCTCCAGCAGATCCCTTA
Source organism: Pontibacter saemangeumensis (assembly GCF_039541895.1). Classification (NCBI taxonomy): domain Bacteria; kingdom Pseudomonadati; phylum Bacteroidota; class Cytophagia; order Cytophagales; family Hymenobacteraceae; genus Pontibacter; species Pontibacter saemangeumensis. The sequence continues at coordinate 53,237 of NZ_BAABHC010000041.1, read as the reverse complement.
CCTTACCCCGGAAGATATAGCGGCGTTTGTGCCGCTCTGGAAGAAGCGGGTGCAGCTGAACCGGTATGATTTCCTGATCCGGCAGGGGCAGGTGGAGCAGGGGCTGTACTTCGTTACGGGCGGTGCCCTGCGCATCTACTTCCCGCTGCCCGACGAGGAAATCTGCGTGGGCTTCGGCTACCCCAATACGCTGCTGGTCTCTTTCCCCTCGTTCGTGGACGCCAAACCCTCGGCGTATTATATACAGGCCCTGAAAAGGAGCGCACTGCTGGGCATCAGCAAAACGGATTTTACGCAGCTGATGGCCCGGCACCCCAACATCAGGCGGTTCTGGTACGAGGAGCTGGAGAAAGCGCTGGTGGGCAAGATAGAGCGCGAGGTAGACCTGCTGCTGCCCGAGCCGGGGCAGCGCCTGCAACGCGTGCGGCAGCGGAGCCCGCAGCTTTTTCAGCACATCCCCAAAAAGTACATTGCCTCTTACCTGCGCATGTCGCCCGAAACGCTCAGCCGCCTGAAGTAAGTTGCCCCTGATTCCGGTGGTTTGCGGACAAGGGATGCTTTGTAGCAGCTCGGCAAATAATAGTTTATATATAGCGTCAAAACGATAGATTCCGGACCCGGCGGCTGCGTATAAATCTTGATGCCCGTCAAGGATTCGAAGCGGGAGGGAGATTAGATTTGCGCTATACAAACTAAACATAAACGCCATGAGCACCTTGAAGCAATTATCCCAGACCGCGCACCAGCTGCAGGAGACGGTTGCCACCCAACTGGCCCAGCTGTCCCTCGACGAGCTCAACTTTAAGACCAGCCCCGACAGCTGGAGCATCCTCGAGTGCCTCGAGCACCTGAACCGCTACAGCCGCTACTACAACCCCGCGCTGGCCACCGCCATCGAGAACAACTCCGGAGGAGCCGCCGTGCCGGAGATCACTTACAGCTGGATGGGCAGAAAATCGCTGGAGGTGGTGCGGCCGCAGAACACGAAGAAACACAAAACCGTGAAGCACATGAACCCGGCCAACAGTGACCTGGGCCGCGCTACCGTGGAGGAGTTTCTGCAGCACCAGACCGGCCTGCAACACCTGCTGCAGCGCGCCGCCAACGCCGACCTGCATAAAAAGGCGGTGCCGGTGGAGTTTTTCAGGCTGATGAAGCTGCGCATTGGGGAGGCGTTGGAGTTTGTGGTGCTGCATGAGGAGCGCCATATGCAGCAGGCCCTTCGTGTGAAGGCGCAATTGCAGAAGCAGGAGGTGGCCTAAGCCAGGCAGCGCCCACCTATATATAAACCTATATAAACAGCCGGTTCTATAGCATCGCAGCACACCGAGGCTGGTTTTCCGTGCCTTTGCCCTGCTTTGGGCTGGCTTGGCTAAAGCAGCAGCCGGTGTTCGTCCGCTTTATGCAGGTGTTTCCGTATAAATGTGTTTTCTTGCGGCACATTTAGAGTCTGAACATATAGGGCCGCCACGGCAGGCTGAACGGAAATGCGCGAACGGGTAGTACAGTATACCTTCTTTTTTCTGGGGTTGGTTTTGTTTGGCTTCGGCAACGCCATGGCTATAAAAGTGAAGTACCTGGGCCTGCACCCCTGGGAGGTGCTTAACGTGGCGCTGTTTCAGAGGTTCGGCCTCACCATCGGCACCTGGAGCGTGATCGTGGGCTTGCTGCTGGTGTGCGTTACCTGGTTTGTGAAGCGCGCGTACATCAACATCGGCACGTTTGGCAACGCGCTGCTGGTAGGCCCGTTCATGGACTTCTTCCTGTGGCTCGACTTCCTGCCCGACGCCAGCCACACCTACCTGGATTACCTGTTGCTGGCCTGCGCCATCGTGATCGCCGGCATTGCGGGCGGCTTGTATGTGGCAGGCGGTATCGGCGCTGGCCCCCGCGACGGCTTCATGCTGGCCGTATCTGACCGGACAAAGCTTTCCATCAGCCGCGCCCGCATTGTGGTGGAGCTGGTGGTGATGGTGATCGGCTACTTCCTCGGCGGGCCTGTTTTTGTCGCCACGTTCTTCTACAGCCTCATCCAAAGCCCCATTTTCCAGGTCATGCTCAAGTTCTTCCGCAGGATGCGTTCCTCCCTGGTTGCCAGGCAGGCCGAGGAGGTGAATGCGTAGAAGCGGGAGATTTATATAGAAGGAAAGCTGCAAGAGGTTGAAAGAACCCACCTCTGCTTCCTCTCAGGAGCAGAGCCGTTTCCTTCTGCCTGTGCTGGCGCGAATCTACAGATTCGTGACTTGGGATGCATGTGGAGTCTCCGACTCCACTGGGCCAGAGGCCCAGCAATAGTAGATACGGGCGAAGACGCTCGCACCATATATACATTGCTTTAGCTGATGATACTGGACTCAAAACAAGCTCCAGGTCACAGACTCATCGCTATATATAAACTCTCAAAACTGAACGACTACCTCTTCCTTCTCCCCGGTGTGCATGTCCACTTTAAACAACTGGTGGCTGTTAGTGCTGGTGACCCAGAGTTTTCCGTTCAGAAAAATAAGATCGTTGGGTTCGCGGAGGCCGTTGGTGAGGGTGCGGACGCGCAGGCGGCTCAGGTCCAGCACTTTTATCTTTCCGTTGTAGGTGTCGGCTATATATACGTCGCTGTCAATAATCTCCGCGCCCACGCAGTGCTGCAGCAGCGCATCGTCCACGTGCCCGTCCACATCCCCGAAGTCGAAGAGGCCGCGGCCCAGCGGCGTGAGCACCATGCCGGTGTCAAGGTTGAGGGTGCGGATGGCGCTGGCTTCGGCGTCGGCTATATAGAGTACGCTGCCGTTGTTTGCCAGTCCGCTGGGCTGGTTGAAGGCCGCTTCGGCCAGCGGGCCGTCGGTGAGGGCTTCGCGGCCGCTGCCGGCAAAGCGGTACACTTTTTCGGTGCCCAAGTCCATGCGCAGGATCTGGTGGTTGCCGGCGCTGGCTATATATAAATTGTCGCCCAGCACGAGCAAATCCCAGGGGCTGTTCGGGTTTACGGGCACCTCCAGCTGATCGTCTTTAAAGTAATAGCTCAACTCGCCTGTGCCGGCCACTGTGCGCACCTGCCGCTGCGACAGGTCTGCTTTCCGGATGGCGTTGTTTTTGGCGTCGGCGATATATAAACTGCCGTTGTGCAGCGCCATGCCGTGCGGCTCGTAGAAAGAGGCCTCCGCGTAACTGCCGTCCGCAAAGCCCTCCGCGCCGCTTCCGATGGTCTCCAGCACCCTGCCTTCCGGGCTTAGTTTGAGGATGCGGTTGTTCCCGCTGTCGGAGACGTACACGTTGCCTTCGCTGTCGGGGATGAGCTTGGAGGGGAAGGAAAGCAGTGCCTGCTCCTGCCGTTGCTCCGCTTTGAAATCGATCGGCTCCCGGTTCAGCTCCCCGGCAAACTCCGCTTCCATTTGCTGTATATAGGGTTGCACCGTCTGGTACACGCCCTCCCCGGCATGCTGGCCCACCACTTTGCCGTTCGGGTTGATGAGCACCACCGTCGGCCATGCCCGGATGCCGTACTCGTTCCAGAGCCTGTAACTGGCATCGTTCACCACCGGGTGCGTTATGCCGAACTTGCGGATGGCCTGCTGGATGGTCTCGTTTTGCTTTTCGGCGTCGAACTTGGCGGAGTGCACCCCGATCACCACCAGCACATCGGCAAACTCCTCCTCCAGCCGCTTCAGGTCCGGCACAATGTGCTGGCAGTTGATGCAGCCGAAGGTCCAGAAATCGAGCAGCACAATCTTCCCCCTGAAATCTTTGATCGACCAGTTGCGGCTGGTGTTGAGCCAGTCGAAGCCGGTATACAGTTCAGGGGCATTCACGTGTCCGGTTAGCATAATTTCATTGAGTTTGCGGTTCAATCCTACTACGGTAACCGCTTGTGCCCCGGTTTGCTTTTGGGGCGGAATAAAAAATGCCCGCTGTGTGGCAGCGGGCATTTTAAAATGGGATATTTATATATGGCCGCGCAGGTAAATGGCGGGCCTTTCTTTAAAGCTTAGAAAATAGCCGGGGTAAACGGCTTGCGCGAGAAGACAGTGGCCTCATCCACGTCTTTCAGGCGGCAGATAAAGCGCGTCATGCGCTCCACACCGAAACCGCCGCCGGCCGTTTTAGGCAACCCGCTTTCCTTGGCGATCTCCAGGTAGTTTTTGAAGGTGTCTTCGTTGGTGCCTACCTCGGCCATGCGCTTCCGGATCTGGTTGTACTCATTCTCCCGCTCGGCACCCGACAAACCTTCGCCAAAGCCCTCCGGCCAGATCACGTCATAATTCAGATAAGTGCCCGGGTTCTTCGGATCCTCCTTGTCATAGAACTCGCGGCGGTGGTTCAGCAGCCAGAACGGACTGGTCGCCTCTTTAGACTTCAGGTGCTCATAATCCGGCCCCATGGCGGCCTCCAGTTTTTCGGTACGGTAAACAGGCCACTTCTCGTACTGTGGCAGCAGCTCGCCGCGCAGTTCCTGCAGTAGCTCGGGGATCTCTTTGTTGAGGCGGTCGAAGATAAAATTCACCAGCTCCTCCATGAACTCCATCACGAAAAAGCGGTCCTTGTTCTTAAACTCGAAGTCGATCTGCGTGAACTCGAACAGGTGGCGGCCGGTGTCTGCGCGGTCCGCGAACTCAAGGCGCACGTTCGGCGAAACGATATACAGGCTGCTCAGCTCCGGGTTTAGCAAGGCCAGCTGCTTATGGAAAATCATGGACTTGGTGAGGCTCCAGCGCTGCTCGGCATATTGTATGGAGGCATCCACTACCCCATGGTTTAGGGGGTCTGTGATGGGGGAGAGCATGAGCGGCATGAGCTGCGTCAGACCCTTCTTAAACATGAATTCATGCGTGGCGCGAACAATGCCTTGCTGCACTTGTAGCACTTTTGGTAGAATTGCCCGGCCCAAATGGCCTAAAGTAGCATCCAGCGCTGTTGACGCTGCGAATGTTTGTTGCTCCATATTTTTGCTAAATTGGTAATGTATTTTGAATTTACTATGCACAAAGGTAATAAATATAGAGGTTAGATATGAAATTAACAAATATAATTTTTGCCTGTTGTTAGATTTTTAAGAAAATGGTGTTATATTTGCAACTTTGTTAATAACAGCAAGTATAGGAGCATATGAATTATGAAATCGATAATCTGGATAAGCAGATTTTAAGGCTGCTGATGCAGGACGTGACGCGTGCTTATACCGATATCGCGAAGGAGCTCAACGTGTCTGGGGGTACGATCCACGTGCGCATGAAGAAGCTGAACGAGATGGGGGTGGTAAAAGGGGCGCAGCTCCTGGTGAACCCCTCCGCGGTAGGGTTTGATATCTGTGCCTTCATCGGGGTGTTCCTCGAGAAAGGCTCGGAGTATAAGGACGCCGTGGAGCAGATCCGCGCCATTCCAGAGGTGGTGGAGCTGCATTACACCACCGGTACCTACAGTATGTTTGCCAAGCTTATTTGCCGCGACACCAAGCACCTGCGCGAGGTGCTGAACGAGAAACTGCAGGCCGTGGAAGGCGTGCAACGCACGGAAACGCTGATCTCGCTGGACGAAAGCATCAGCCGCCAGATCACCATATAGCGCGCGGCGGGGGCCATAAACCTCCTGTCGTACTCCCTGATCTTCTGCACTGGCCCGCCGGATGCGGGTATTTCCTGTGCAGGAAAAACTTTACGGCAAGCCCGGCTGCTATATAGTAGCGAAGGGCCGGGTGGGCTTACATCAAGGCCGCTGCAGCTTATACTGCAGCGGCCTTGATGTGTTTGGGGTGGCTGGCTTTACTGCAGCTGCTGTAATGCCTCCCGCAGCCTCCCCAGCGACGCTTCTATATCCTCCAGCGAGGCACCGCCTACCGATAAACGGAACCAGTTCAGGTTGCGGGAAGAGCCGAATGCCGAAAAGGGCACCACGGCCAGTTTGGCCTCGTGCAGCACGTAAAACGTTATATCCTGGCTTGTTTCCAGCACCCTGCCCTCCGGCGTGGTCTTGCCCTTCAGGTCTATTTTGGCGGAGAGGTAGATGGCGCCCATCGGCTCGATGGCATCCACCGGAAAACCTTCTGCCTTCAGCTGCTGAAAAGCGTGGTACAGCGCGTCCAGGCTCTGCCGCACCTTCGGCTTAAACTCACTCAGGAAGCGCTCCACCTCCTGCGGCTCCTGCAGAAACGCGGCTGTCGCCATCTGCTCGGCCTTCGGTGCCCACGCGCCCACATGCCCCAGTATCGACTTCATCTTATCCATTACCACGCTCGGGCCAAACGCGTAGCCTACCCGCACGCCCGTCGCGGCAAAGGACTTGGAAATACCGTCTATGTAAATCACGTAGTCGCGGAGTGCGGGGCGCAGGCTCACCGGGTCGTAATGCGTGGCAGCGCCAAAGGTCAGCATCCAGTATATCTGGTCGTAGAGGATATAGAGCGGCTTTTCGCCTTCGCTGCGGCGGCGGTTCTCCTCCAGCACCAGGTCGCAGATCTCCTCCAGGTCCTTTTTTGTGAACATGGTGCCGGTTGGGTTCAGCGGCGAGCACAGGGCCAGCATCGTTGCGCCTTTCAGGTGCGGTTTCACCTCGGCGGCCGTGGGCATAAAGTTGTTCTCCGGGCGCGTCTCCACCATTACGGGCGTGGCCCCCGACAAATGGCAGTAGTGGTTGTTGTTCCAGGAGGGCGTCGGGAAAATCACTTTGTCGCCCGGGTCTACAATGGCCAGGTAGGTGGCATATATGAGCGGGCGCGAACCGCCAGCCACCAGGATATCGTTCTCGGGGTAGGAGAGGCCGAGCTTTTCCTGCGTGAAGGCGGCCACCGCCTTGCGAAGCACCGCCACCCCGTTTGCGGGCGGGTAATTGGTGTGCCCCCTGCTCGTAGGCCTTGGTAATGCCCTTGCGCAAAGGTTCCGGGATAGGGTATAGGGCCGGGTTGAAATCGCCGATGGTGAGGTTACAGATCGGCCGCCTTTGGCTATCATCGCGTTTACCTCGCCCGCCACCCGGATGATCTCGGAGCCGATAAGGTTTTGCGCCATTTTAGAAACAGTCATGGGGATATATGTTTTAATTGTGATTGATAGCTGGTGGCTCTAGTTATATATGCTTTATATATGGATGCGGGCATGAACTAGTTATGGAATGTGAAATCCCTGGCTATATGAACTGAGCTCGTAAGTAATTTCTGCCTATGCTATACGCTGCTGTACATCCCTGCGGCTTAATTAACTTTAAGCTCCATATCTGGCTTTGGTGCTCTCGGGCCGAGTGGCCTCGTTTTCCCTCTCGGCGCTGTGTAGCTGAAGCTGCCTCCGCTCTGCTCCGGCTGCCGCATCCGCGGCACCGCAACATCTACAAGGCGCCTCCAGGAAAAACTGGAAGAGCTTTCACTCCGTGCAAAATCAAGTCTAAGGCTACTTTTTATATAACCTCCTATTATATAACTGACTGACTTCTGACCTCATGTTCTTTTGAGTTGATATTCTTTAGTTCATAAAAAAGCCTGCTATATAGATAGCAGGCTTTTTGTTTATTTCTGACGCTCCTTCCAGAGCTGGTTAAACGATTTTGGCGGCACGTGCAGCGGTTCGCGGCGCTTGCTCCAGGTGTCTTTCAGGATCTGCTTCAGCACGAAGTTCTTCGCAAAGGCCGGGGCCAGGTTCAGCAGCGTGCGGCTCTTCATCGCCTTCAGCCAGAATTTAAACGCCGTGGTCTCCTGCTTGTCGGCCAGGCCCTCGTCTACGCTTTGCTTGCGGTTCAGCAGCAGCAGGTTGTGGATGTTGATCTTGACCGGGCACACGGAGGTGCAGGCGCCGCAAAGGGAGCTGGCAAAGCTCAGGTGCTTGTGCTCGGCCATGCCGTCGTAATGCGGTGAGATCACGGAGCCAATCGGGCCGCTGTACGTGGTTTCGTAGGTATGGCCGCCGATGTTTTTATAGACCGGGCACACATTGAGGCAGGCGCCGCAGCGGATGCAGTTCAGGGCCTCGCGCTTCTCGGGCAGCGCCAGCAGGTCGGTGCGGCCGTTGTCGAGCAGGATCACGTACATTTCCTCCGGCCCGTCTTTTTCCTTCGGCTGGCGCGGGCCCGTCATGATGGTGTTGTAGATGGTCACGTTCTGGCCGGTGCCGCTGGTGCTCAGGAGCGGCCAGAACAGGTCCAGGTCCATGATAGAGGGGATCATCTTCTCGATGCCCACAATGGCGATGTGCGTTTTGGGGAAGGTGGTGGAGAGGCGGGCGTTGCCCTCATTCTCCGTCACGGCGATGCCGCCCACATCGGCAATCAGGAAGTTGCCCCCCGTGATGCCTACCTCTGCCGCTGTGTACTTCTCGCGCATCACCTTGCGTGCCACGGCTACCAGCTCCTCGGCGTTGTCGGTGAGCGGGATGCCCAGTTTGCGCACAAACAGCTCCGCGATGTCTTTCTTGGACATGTGCATGGCCGGCGTCACGATATGGTACGGGCGCTGCTCGGCCAGCTGCACAATATATTCGCCCAGGTCGGTCTCCACGGTTTCGATGCCGTTCTTCTCGAGGTACTCGTTCAGGTGGATCTCCTCGGTCGTCATCGACTTGGACTTCACCACCGACCGGGCGCGCTTGCGCTTCATGATCTCCCCGATCTCCCGCAGCGCCTCCTGTGCGTCGCGGGCCCAGATCACTTTGCCGCCACGGGCAGTGAAGTTGGCCTCGAACTCCATGAGGTACTTGTCGAGGTTGTTGATGGTGTTGGTTTTTATAAAAGAGCCACGCTCACGGGCCAGTTCATGGTCGGTGTATTGGGTGAGGCCACGCGCCACAGCAGTGTTATACTTGCCGATGTTGAACCGGATGGTCGCGCGGTGGCCCTTGTCAAAGGATTTTGTCTCTGCATCCAGCAGAAACTGTTTCAGTTTACTCATGCTAATCTCCCCTACGGTCTTTGTCTATATATAGCTTCACTTTTTTGTGCTGATAAAAGAAAAAACACCCTTAAAGTTAGGGTGTTTTTCTGTAACGTTCTAAATAATTAAGAATTACGAATTCAAGGCTTGTATGGCAAGCTGCTCTGTGAAGGAAACAGTGCAGCCATTTTTTACTGCTGATTAACTCAACCCGTAACCCGGCACTCAGAACTATTTTTTGTTGCTGTCTACCACGATGCGGTTTTCGCGGTTGGCCAGTTCCCAGGTTACGTGGAACGCCAGCCTTGCCACTTTCTCGGCGCTCTCGAAAATGATCTTGTCCACCTCGTCGGACGGTTGGTGGTAGTCAGCGTGCACGCCGTTGAAGTAAAACACGATCGGGATGCCGTGCTTGGCAAAGTTATAGTGGTCGGAGCGGTAGTAGAAGCGGTTCGGGTCGTTCTCGTCGTTGTAGGTATAGTCGAGGGTCAGGTTCACGTACTTCTCGTTCATGGCCTCGTTTATCTGGTGCAGCTCCGAGGAGAGCTTGTCGGCCCCGATGGAGTAGATGTAGTTGCTGTCGTTGGTCTTCTCGTGGTCGGTGTCCATGCGGCCGATCATGTCGATGTTCACGTTGGCAACCGTATTCCCGAGCGGGAAGACCGGGTTCTCCGAATAATACTCAGAGCCAAGGAGCCCTTTCTCCTCGGCTGTCACGGTCATAAACAGGATACTGCGGCGCGGGCCGAAACCGTCCTTTTTCGCCTGGGCAAACGCCTCGGCCAGTTCTATCACCGCCACGGTACCGGAGCCGTCGTCGTTGGCGCCGTTAAATATCTGGTCTCCCTGCAGGGTGGAATCTACGCCCACATGGTCGTAATGCGCCGTCACCACCACTACTTCGTCTTTCTTGTCGGTGCCCTCGATAAAGCCCAGCACATTCTCCGTCGGCAGCGGATCGGACTTGCGCTCCGTCATGATCCTGACGTCTTTGGCAGCTTTGAAATCAGCTGTTACCGGCTTGCCTGCCCTGGCTACCTGCGTGTTGTAGTTTAACAGTTTTTCGGTAGTAGTGCTCAGCAGGGTCGCACCCGCCACCGGCGATATAAAAATAGTGGCCGCCTCCGGCTTTTCGGCGCTGCTCTTCAGGCCGATGGACGGGCGGTTGGCATAAGACCTGTAGCGTTGCGTCAGGCTGTTGAACTCGCCTGGGTTGGTGCCGGTCACGATCATCACGGCTTTGGCGCCGTGCTCGGAGGCGGCGTTGCGCTTCATGCGGTAGTCGTTGCCCCAGTCCGAGGCTTTGGCGGTGCCGCTCACCAGGAAATTCCCGTCAGCGCCCTTCGGCTCCCCGGCCAGCACCACCAGCACCTTGCCTGTTGCATCCAGGTTGGCGTAGTCTGAGTAGGCGGGGTCATCAATCCCGTAACCGGCAAACACCACGTCCACGGCCTGCTCGGTCTGGAAAGGGGAGCTGCCCAGCACGAAGAAATCCTGCATCATCAGGTATTTCTCCTTGCCGATGAGCATGTAGCCATCGCCCCACATGCTCCGCTCCAGGTCGAAGGGCTGGTAATAGGGGTTGGCGGTGTTGTTCTTTACAGGGCCGGCCAGGCCGTCCTCACGGAACTCGCGCGCTATATACTCGGCTGCCATCTTCTGCCCTTTCTCGCCGGTGTTGCGGCCTTCGTATTCATCGGAGGCCAGGATGGTGAGGTGCCTGGAAAGGTCAGCGGCGGTAACAGAACTGGCATATTTCGGCGCAGCCTCGCTGAGCACGGCCGCATCGGTTACCGGACTTGTTGTGGCTGTTCCGGCTGTGCCGGTAGTGGAAGTGGCCGGTGTTTTTGCGCAGCCAAACCCGAGGGCGGCCAGCAGCACATAGCCATAGACATAATGTCGCATATAGTAGTTTGTGTGAATTAGTGGTTGATGTAAAGTATCAGACTGGTTTATATATGGATGAGTTTAGGGCAAAGGCGCAGCGGTATATGCCGCCGTGCCCTGCTTCCTACTGCTTCACGATCAGAACGGTTGCGTAAGCGGCCACGCCTTCCTTTTTGCCTACAAAGCCCAGGTGCTCGGTGGTGGTGGCCTTGATGGAGATGTCCGTCTCCGGGATACCCATCACTTCCGCCAGGCAGGTTTTCATGGCCGGGATGTGCGGGTTCACCTTGGGCTCCTGCAGGCACACCGTTGAGTCGATGTTGCCGATCTCATAGCCTTCCAGCGCCAGCAGGTGCACCACTTCTTTCAGCAGCAGTTTGCTGTCGATGCCTTTGTACTTCGGGTCTTTGTCGGAGAAGTGGAAGCCGATGTCGCGCATGTTGGCCGCGCCCAGCAGGGCATCGCAGATCACGTGAATCAGCACATCGGCATCGGAATGGCCCAGCGCCCCGTGCGTGTGGGGAACCCTGATGCCGCCGAGCCAGAAATCCAGCCCCTCCTTAAGTTGGTGCACATCGTAGCCGAAGCCTGTTCTTATTTTCAGTTTCATGTCGAATATCCTTGTTTCAGGCCTGTTGTGCCGCTCTTTAGCTGCAGGACTGGAAAGTAAAAGTAGCTTAATTTGTGCTGAAAAGGTAAACAGCCTGCTGATTTTTGCTGCGCCGGCCTTGGCCCTGCCGCCATAATCATGGCCTGTCCATAGGCTTTGCCGGAAAAGAAACAGCCAGCCGCCTTTCGGCAACTGGCTGTTCTTTAGTTTATATATAAAGAGGGTACATCAAGCGCCGTTGGCTTAAGCCTCGGCTTCCGCCAGCGTCGGGTAATCGATATAGCCTTTGGCACCGGGCGCGTAGAACGTGTTCTGGTCGGCCTGTTGCAGGTCCGCGCTCTGGGCAAAGCGCTCCGGCAGGTCAGGGTTGGCGATGAACGGCACCCCGAAGGCCACCATGTCGGCATCGCCCTCCTCAATCACCTGGTTACCGGTTTCCTGCTTAAAGCCGCCGTTGATCACTAAGTTGCCTTTGTAAAGGGGGCGGTAGCGCTTGGCGATGTTCGGCTCGGCATCCGGCATGTTTTTCACGCTGGGCGCCGCCTCTGTCAGGTGCAGGTACGATAGCTTGTAGTCGTTCAGCTTTTCTATGATGTAATCGTACGTCGGGATGGTGTCCCCGTTCAGCGTGATGCCAAAGCCCCCGTGCAGGCTGGGGTTCAGGCGAACGCCGATGCGCTCAACCGGCACGACTTCCTTCACCGCGTCAAGCACCTCGAACAAGATACGCGCCCTGTTCTCTTTGGAGCCGCCATATGCGTCGGTCCGGGTGTTGGCTGTGCTCACGAAGAACTGGTGCAGCAGGTAGCCGTTCGAGGCGTGAATCTCCACACCGTCAAAGCCTGCGTCCATGGCGTTCTTTGCGGCGTTCCGGTAGTCCTGCACGATTGCCTTTATTTCCGGGATCTCCAGCGCGCGCGGTGTCACCGTGTCCTTGAATCCATGCGGCGTGTACGCCTGGGCGTTCGGGTTGATTGCGGATGGGGCGACGGGCAGCTCGCCGTCCTGGAAATCAGGGTGCGACATGCGGCCCACGTGCCACAGCTGAAGGAAGATTTTACCGCCTTCCGCGTGTACGGCCGCTGTCACTTTCTTCCAGCCTTCCACTTGCTCCGGCGTGTAAATACCGGGCGTGTTGATATAGCCTTCTGCTTGCTTCGATATCTGCGAGCCTTCCGAAATGATTAGTCCGGCGCCGGCGCGCTGCGTGTAATACGTCACCATCAGGTCATTCGGGACATTGCCCTTGTTGTCGGCGCGGCTTCGCGTCATGGGGGCCATCACCACACGGTTCTTCAGCTCGAGGTCGTTTAATGTTATCGGTTTTAAAAGTGCTTGTGTCATATTAATTGCTAATTATTAAATGCTTGATTATTAGTTTTATGCTCATTAAAAGCGCTTTCCCCTTTCGTAGGGGCAGGCGCTTCATCCTATAATTGCTTTGGTTTTCTAGTCCCAGGCCGGGGCGGTAGCAGGGTTGATGAGGCGGCTGTTTTGCTGCGTCAGCTGGTGTATCTGCTGCATGTCGTCCTGCGTCAGCTCAAAATCGAAGATGTCGAAGTTGGCTTTCATGTGGCTCTCTTTCGAGGACCTCGGAATAGCCAGCACGCCATCCTGTTGCAGGAGCCAGCGGAGCGTGATCTGCACCTCGCTTTTGCCGTACTTTCCACCGATGCCTCTCAGGGTGCTGTTGCCCATTACCTTGCCGTGCGCAATTGGGCTGTAAGCCGTCAGGGTCAGGTCGTGGGTGCGCAGGTAGCTATATAGCCTGTCCTGGTTGAGGAAGGGGTGATACTCTACCTGGTTGGTGACGATGTTGGCGCCTGTGGCCAGTACTTTGTCGAGCAGCGCTGTGGTGTGGTTGCTGACGCCGATATGCCTTGTGTAGCCTTTCTCCTGCGCCTTCACCAGCTCGGCCATATATTCCTCCACCGGAACCGCTGCGTTTGGCCAGTGAATCAGCAGCAGGTCCACGTGCGCTGTTTTGAGTTTCCGCAGGCTTTCCTCCACCGACGGCAGAAAATTTTTCTTGTCCAGGTTGGAAGGCAGCACCTTTGTCGTCAGAAACACCTCCTCACGCGCGATGGCTGCTTCTTTGACGGCCTTGCCCACCGCTTCCTCGTTCTGGTACATCTGCGCCGTGTCGATGTGGCGGTAGCCGGCGCCAAGGGCCGCCGTTATCATTTTGTGAGCCGTGTTTCCCGCCAACTCATAGGTCCCGAACCCAAGGGCCGGTATGGTAGCGTCTTTTATTTTAATGTCTTTCATAGCTGTTGGTTTAGTGTGTATACATAATTTGTGTATACAACTATATGGATAAAAAAATAGGCTATCCGCGAAGCTTATCTAACAGGTTGCTTACTAAAACGGCTTCCTCGCGCGTCAGGTTATTCAGTTTGGCGAACAGCTTCGGGAAGTTCTCATCCACCTGCTGCAGCTTGCGCAGGCCCGGCTCCGTAATGCGCACCTCGATCATGCGCCGGTTGCTCGGGCAGATGTCACGGGTCACGTAGCCTTTCTCAATCAGCTTGTCGATCAGGCGCGTCACATTGGAGTTGCGGTCCACCATCCGGTTCTGGATATCACCGAAGCACACCGGGTCGGGGTGTTGCCCCCGTAGGATAGCCAGCACATTGTGCTGCTGCAGCGTAAGCCCCAGTTCTTTGAAGAACGGCATGAGCTGCTGGTTCAGCCAGTTGTTGGTGAACAACAGGTTTGTGAGCAGACGACGGTAATCATCCTTAAATTCCTTCTGATGTATTTCGTCTTCTATGCGCATCTCTCTTTCAGTAACTGCAAAGGTATGGATAATGTTTGTATATACAAACATCGTGCGGGGAAGGTTGCGTTGTGAGCAAAGGAGTTGAAAAGGAAGAAGGGTTTTATAACTTAAATAGTGTAGAGCTGAGAACTTACGGGCTGAATTCATATTTCTGGGACTGCTATATACCATTGCTGCTCCATATGCCTCTGGCTTAATTCCTTCGAAGTCCTATAGCCGACAGCGGTGCTCTCAGGCCGAGCGGCCTCGTTTTCCCCTCGGCGCTGTGTAGATTTCCTGCCTGACGGCTGCCGCATCCGCGGCACCAGAAATATACAAGGCGCCTCAAGTGAAAACTGGAAGAGCTTTCACTTCTTGGCAAGTTAAAATCTACTCCAGGGTTTAAATACATAAGTACAACGGCTGTCGGGAATATGGCAGCCGTTGTACTTATATAGACTTATATATTGTCAAAGAATCCTTTGTCTCTTGTCAAAGGGTCTTTTGCCACAACTTACGCTTCTGCGGCCACGGGTTCTTCCGCTTTCTTCTTCTTTTTCTCCGCTTTATAGAGCAGGGTGGAGCAGTTATTCGGGTCCAGCACCTCTTTGGCGCAGCGCAGAATGTCCTGCGGCGTCACGGCCTGCACTTTCTCGCCCTCCTGGTTGATGAGGTTGGCATCGCCGAGGAGCTTGCTGTAGGCCAGGTTCATGGCGCGGTTCAGCAGCTCGATCTCGGAGAACACAATAGAGGTCTCGGCCTGGTTCTTCACCTTGTTCAGTTCCTCCTCGTCCACCAGCTGGTCCATCAGTTCCTGGTTGATGGCCTCGATGGCCGCGTTGGCCGCCTGCAGGTCCACGCCTTCGTTCAGCTTGCCTTGTATCATCAGCAGCCCGCGTTCCACAGAGCCTGAAACCGAAGCTGAGATAGAGTTGAATAGCTTCTGCTCCTTCACCAGCCGGTCATATAACCTGCTCGACTTGCCCCGGCCCAGGATGTCGCTGATCAAATCCACGGCGTGGTAATCGTCCTCGGTGCGGGCGGGCATATGGTATGCTTTATATATGGCGCTCAGCGGCACATCGGCGCTTGTCTCCAGCACGCGCGGCTCCGTTTGCTTTGGCTCCGGCGGGTTGTTGCGCACATATCTCTCTCCGGCAAGTATCGGCCCGAACCATTTCTCTGTCAGGGCCTTTGCCCGCTCAAAGGTCACGTTGCCGGCCACCACCAGAATGGCGTTGCTTGGGGAGTAGTGCTTGCGGAAGAACGCCTTCACGATGTCCATGGTCGCGTCCTCTATATGGGAGATCTCCTTGCCGATGGTCGCCCACTTGTAAGGGTGCTCCTTATAGGCCAGCGGGCGCAGCTTCAGCCACACATCGCCGTAGGGCTGGTTCAGGTAGTTCTGCTTAAACTCCTCTACCACCACCTTGCGCTGCACCTCCAGGCCATTCTCGCTGAAAGCCAGTTCCAGCATGCGGTCCGACTCCAGCCAGAAGCCCGTCTCGATGTTCTGCGCCGGCAACGACAGGTAATAATTGGTGATGTCGGGGCTGGTGAAGGCGTTGTTCTCACCGCCCACGCGCTGAAGCGGCTCGTCATATATGGGGATGTGCCTGGAGCCGCTGAACATCAGGTGCTCAAACAGGTGCGCGAACCCGGTATGGGCCTCTTCTTCGTCACGGGAGCCCACGTCATAGAGCACGTTCAGCACTGCCATCGGGCTGGTGTGGTCCTCGTGCACGATCACGCGCAGGCCATTGTCAAGGGTAAATTCTTTGAAGTCTATCATGTTTTTCGAATGGACGCAGGACACAGGATATGAGACACAAGACTATCAAGAAAGAAATCTTGCTTCATCCTTATATAAGTCTTGTGTCCTGAGTCTAATATCTTGTGTCTAAATTTCAACAAAATTAAAAATAAGCGGCATAAATTTCAGGTCATGCGCTGATATAGTAACTTGCCGCCCTTCAACAAGGTTTCTTTTTTCAGAGATGAACTACAATCGCAAAGACTATACCGAGGACGAACTGATCAGCCTGTACCGCGCCATCCTCAAGCCGCGCATGATTGAGGAGCGCATGCTGGTGCTGCTGCGGCAGGGCAAGGTAAGCAAGTGGTTTTCGGGCATCGGCCAGGAAGCCATATCGGTCGGG
Organism: Pontibacter saemangeumensis; assembly: GCF_039541895.1. Lineage (NCBI taxonomy): Bacteria > Pseudomonadati > Bacteroidota > Cytophagia > Cytophagales > Hymenobacteraceae > Pontibacter > Pontibacter saemangeumensis. The sequence goes on along the minus strand of NZ_BAABHC010000041.1, from coordinate 36,981 downwards.
GCGGCGCTGGCGTTGGACAAAGACGAGTACATCCTGCCGCTGCACCGCAACCTGGGGGTGTTCACGAGCCGCGAGGTCCCGCTGGACCGGTTGTTTGCCCAGTTCCAGGGCAAGAAAACCGGCTTCACGAAGGGCCGCGACCGCTCGTTCCACTTCGGTAGCAACGAGCACCATATTGTGGGCATGATCTCGCACCTGGGGCCGCAGCTGGCCGTGGCCGATGGCATCGCGCTGGCTGACCTGCTGGAGAAAAAAGAGAAAGTGACGCTGGTGTTCAGTGGCGATGGCGGCGCCTCGGAAGGGGATTTCCATGAGGCGCTGAACGTGGCGGCGGTGTGGGGCCTGCCCGTCATCTTCATGATCGAGAACAACGGCTACGGCTTGTCCACTCCCAGCAACGAGCAGTTTAAGTTTGGCCAGTTCATAGACAAGGGCCCGGCCTACGGCATCGATGCGCTGCAGGTGGACGGCAACAACATCATAGAAGTATACCATACCGTGCGGCAGGCAGCGGCCAGCATCCGCAAGAACCCCCGCCCGATGCTGATCGAGGCCATTACCTTCCGGATGCGCGGCCACGAAGAGGCCAGCGGCACTAAGTACGTGCCGCAGGAGCTGTTCGAGAAGTGGGCGAAGAAAGACCCGGTGGAGAACTTTGAGAAGTACCTGCTAGATGAGGTGATCCTGACGCATAAGGTATTGGAGAGCATCAAAGAGGAAATCAGAGCCGAAATAGAGAATGGCTTGCAGGCCGCCTTTGCCACGCCAATGCCAGAGGCCGATGCGCAGGAGGAACTGGAGGATATGTACAGGCCCTTTGACCAGGAGGTGATCCAGCCGGCCTCGGAGGCAAAATCGGAGCGGCGCTTTGTGGATGCCATCTCGGACGCGTTGCGGCAGAGCATGGAGCGCTACCCGGAGCTGGTGTTGATGGGGCAGGACATTGCCGAGTATGGTGGCGTGTTCAAGGTGACGGAAGGCTTCGTGGACCAGTTCGGCAAAGAGCGCGTGCGCAACACCCCGCTGTGCGAGTCGGCGATCGTGGGCGTAGGCCTGGGTCTGTCGGTGCGTGGGCAGAAGAGCATGGTGGAAATGCAGTTCGCCGACTTTGTGAGCGCGGGCTTTAGCCAGATCGTGAACAACCTCGCCAAAAGCCACTACCGCTGGGGGCAGCACGCCGATGTGGTGGTGCGCATGCCCACCGGGGCGGGCGCTGCGGCAGGTCCGTTCCACTCGCAGAGCAACGAGGCGTGGTTCTTCCACACGCCTGGCCTGAAAATTGTTTACCCTTCCTCGCCTTACGATGCCAAAGGTTTGCTGAACGCCGCCCTCGAAGACCCGAACCCGGTGATGTACTTTGAGCACAAGCTGCTGTACCGCTCGGTTTCGCAGGAGATACCTGACGATTACTATACCGTGGAGATAGGCAAGGCCAGCACCGTGGCGGAAGGCACCGACCTGACCATCATCACCTACGGCATGGGCGTGCATTGGGCCAGGCAGTTGCAGCAGGAGCTAACAGATGCCAGCCTGTATATACTGGACCTGCGCTCGCTGCTGCCCTGGGACAAAGAGGCCGTGCGGGCCGCAGTGGCCAGGACAGGACGCGTACTGATCCTGCACGAGGATACGTTAACAGGAGGCATAGGCGGCGAGATTGCCGCTTGGATAGGGGAGCACTGCTTTGAGCTGCTGGACGCCCCGGTGGCCCGCGTCGCCAGCATGGATACGGCCGTGCCTTTTGCCCCGCCGTTGGAACAGGAGTTTTTGCCGAAGCAGCGTCTTCGTCAAAAAGCAGAGGAAATGTTACAGTATTAATCTATATTTGCTAAGTACTATATAAACGCTATATAAGAACCTTTAACCTACAGCCTCATGCGCACTTTCCACGCTTTCCTTCTCACTGCCTTTTGCCTTACGCTTGTGCTGGGCAGCGGCTGCCAGCGCAAGGGCATCCCCTGCCCCAAGCCCACCGGCAAGCGAAACCGCGTGAAGATGGAGACGCAGGGAGGACAGGGATTCGAGGCCGTGAAAGTGCCCACCGACAAGAACGGCCGGGTGAAGAAGGGGGGCTGGAGTATATGGTAAGCAAAAGAAACTACTTTTTTCAGGAAGAGTATAATCTCTTACGATGGTGAAGGGAGAGGAGCATATAGGTAAAAGCAGGTCCGCGAAAGCCGCATGGGGCCTGGCGCTGCTGCTACTGCTGGTGGCCCTTCCAGGGTATGGCCAGATCAGTTTCAAGGCCCATGAGCGGCACGAGCGGGAAATGCGCAAGTCGCTGAAGGAGGCGGAGCAGGCGGACCTTGCCTACAAGGAGACACACCTCAACACCCACGCGTATAGTTTCAGAAAAGGAGTGGCGGCCCGCAAGCGGCTAAAGCAGCAGGAGCGGTCCGGGTACCAGTTCAACGAAAACGGCAAACCGGTGAAATGGACCAAGATCTTCAGGAAGAGAAAACACAAGCGGGAAAAGAAAACAGACTAAAGAAGAAAAAGAAACGAGTGATATGAATTGGCACCCACTAACAAGCACAGAGCAACTGGACGAGGTAATTGCAGAATCAAAAGAGACGCCGGTGGTGATTTTCAAGCACAGCACCTCCTGCTCGATAAGCGCCACCGCTAAAAGCCGCATTGAGCGGCAGTGGGACGGCGCAGGCTTAGACCATGTAAAAGCCTATTACCTGGACCTGTTGCGCTACAGGCCGGTTTCGAACGAAGTGGCTGAAGTGCTGCAGGTGCACCACCAGTCGCCGCAGCTGCTGCTGCTGCAGGATGGCGTTTGCACCTACGATGCCTCCCATATGAGCATTGGCGTAGACGCCCTGAAGAAAAAGGTAGCGGCGTAGCGGTTTATATACTGTCGCAGCGTCGCTTTGCGTTTAATACGTGAAGCTGATCGTCTGTTTCACATCCGGGTGCAGGCTAAGGGCCACCGGGCAGGTGCGGGCGGCGTTCTCCAGCATCGCCTTCTCTTTGTCGGAGTAGGTTTTGCCGGCGGGCATGGTAAAGTTCAGCACCACCTCGGCAATGCGCCGTGGCTCAGCAGCCATAACCTTTGTTATTTCCATGTCCATGCCGTCGATGTCGATGTTGGCGCGGTTGGCTACAATGCCCATAATGGTCATCATGCAGGAGCCGAGGGCGGCGCTTACCAGGTCGGTGGGCGAAAAAGCCTCGCCTTTGCCGTTGTTGTCCAGCGGGGCATCTGTGATGATGGTGTTACCGGAGGATAGATGTTGGGCGGAAGTGCGCAAACTTCCTTTGTAGGTGCTTTTTATGGTAGCCATAGGTGTAAACTCAGTTTTTGAAATCAGCGTAAAGTTACTTACTTTTATATAATCTAAAAGACACAAATCCTTGGTCCGACCCCTTTTACTCCTGCTTGCTTTCGCACTGCTGCTGGCTGCTCAGGTCAAAGCCCAATCCGAGGAGGATGAAAGCTTCCAGAACGAGCTGAGCTACGGCGTGAACTTCAACTCCAACGGCGGCCTGATCGGCGGGGCGTTTATCCGCTCCTCGTTCTATATGAGCGATCAGATGTACCAGTTCGGCGGGCTGGAGATCGTGGAGGTGAAGCACCCGAAGGAAAACCGCGACTTCAGCCCTATCTCAGGGGAGGCGTTTGTATATGGCAAGCAGAATTACCTGTTCGTGGTGCGGCCGCACTATGGCCGCGAGGTGGTGCTTTTCAAGAAGGCGCCTGAGTCGGGGGTGCAGGTAAACGCCCTGGCGGCAGCGGGGCCGTCACTGGGCTTGCTGGTGCCCTATTATATAGACTACAACTACGGTGGCCAGGGCACAAGCATCCGCACCGAGCAGTATGACCCGGGCAAGCACCTGGACCGCGACTACATCCTGGGCAGCGATAACGTGTTCCGGGGCTTGGGCGAGATGAAGCTCAAGCCCGGGGTGCATTTGAAGGCCGGGCTCAGTTTTGAGTACGGCCGTTACCGCGAGAGCATCGCCGGCATAGAGGTGGGCTTTATGGTGGAGCGCTACGCCAGCACGCCCATCATCATCCCCAACGCCGGCAACAAGAAGACCTTTACCTCCGTGTACCTGAACCTCTACTACGGCAGCCGCAATTAACCCGCTCCCCGAACAAACCACTCTCCTGTTTTGTTAAGAAGCAACCCCGCGCGGCTACATTTTTAGCCCTGCGGCAACCTCTTAACGCATAACTTCCTATCTTTGCAACATGGATGAATTAATGACACTTCCGGTTATACAGCCTAATGCCACGCCCGAGGGGCTGAACGCGCTGGGCCAGCCCCGTAAGCCAAACTGGCTGCGCGTCAAGCTGCCGGTCGGGAAGGAGTACGCCAAAGTAAGGAGCATCGTAGACGAATATAAACTGCACACCATTTGCGAAAGCGGCAACTGCCCGAACATGGGCGAGTGCTGGGGGGCAGGCACCGCTACGTTCATGATCTTAGGGAACGTTTGCACCCGCAGTTGCTCGTTCTGTGCCGTGGCCACCGGCCGGCCCAACGAGTACGACGAGGATGAGCCGCGCCGCGTGGCGGAGGCCATCCAGTTGATGGGCGTGAAGCACGCCGTGATCACCTCCGTAAACCGCGATGAGCTGAAGGACCGTGGCGCTGCCATCTGGAACGAAACAGTGAAGCAGGTGAAGCTGCTCTCGCCGACCACCACCATCGAAACCCTGATCCCGGATGTGAAAGCGAACTGGGATGCCCTGATCACGATGATCTCGCCGGGGCAGGAGGTCGTGTCACACAACATGGAGACGGTGAAGGCGCTATACCGCCGCGTGCGGCCACAGGCCAAGTACGAGCGTAGCCTTGAGCAGACCCGCCGCACCAAGGAATATGGCAAGCGCACCAAAACCGGTATCATGCTGGGGCTGGGCGAGACGCGCGAGCAGGTGTACGAGGCGATGGACGACCTGGCCGCGAACGGCTGTGATATCCTGACCCTCGGTCAGTACCTGCAGCCGACCAAGATGCACCTGGAGGTGGCCGAGTTCATCCACCCCGACCTGTTTGCCCACTACCGCGAAGAAGGCCTTAACCGGGGAATTAAATATGTGGAGTCGGGCCCGTTGGTGCGGTCTTCTTACCACGCCGAGCGCCACGTGAACGTCTGATAACATATTTCATACAATCAAGGCAAAAAGCCCTGCTGCAGATTCTGCAGCAGGGCTTTTTGTTGCACTACATTCGGAAATATTTTAGCTATTCTGATTTGTAAACTGCTATCAGGAGTCGGATTAGGTCATTTTGGGTGTGTACCAATTTTATTTTTTATATATTTATATATCTTATTCTTTTATATAGAAAAATCTGTATTTTTGCTCCCGGTTGATCAGATGTTATGGAGTTCTTTTGCGTCAAAATCATCCTAAAAGCCCGCTGACGCGCCCGCTGGTATATCTTTTAATTAATATATTTAGTTTTGTTTATATTTTTTGGGAAAATACTGCGCTTTCAGGCAACATTATTTAAGATTAAGAGTAAATAATATTGTTAATCATATATCTATATATAAGATTATACAAGTCAGTAATTTAAAGGAGTGAATTAACAATTTGTATTAATATATCCCTATGATCCGAACTTTACTCTTAGTCTATCTCTCCCTGGCTGCGAGCGTCACCCTTAGCTTCGCGCAGAATGACCCAACGCTTAAGCAAGCAACTCCCTTCACCGTGCTGGCCGCCACAGAAATCGTGAACAACGGGGTGACCGGTGTAACGGGAAACATCGGCGTGCATCCCGGTACTACCATATTCGGGGAAGAGGCGATAACAATTCTGAAGGGCCGTGCCGAAAAAGGCACTGATGCTGCCGCAAGCGGCATGCGAGACGCGTTGTCCGCCTATAACTCCCTCCTCGCCAGCCAACCTGTCAATACCATTTCTCCCATTATCGGCACAGGAACGACCCTGACGCCCGGTACCTACAGGATTAGTGGCGACCTAAGCCTGCAAGGTGTCCTAACACTGGATGGATTAGGCGATGACAACTCCGTGTTTATCATCATCGTGGATGGCGACCTGATCTCAGAATCCCCGAATGCGGGTATTCTGGAGCAGAACCGTGCGAAAGTAAAGAACCTTTACTGGGTGATAAGCGGCGAGGTGAGGCTGGGCAGCATCTCCGCGATGAAAGGGAATGTGCTGGCTAAAAAAGACATCAACCTGCATGGCGTGATTGTAGAAGGAAGGGTGATGTCGCTGGAGGGCAAGGTGGTGCTCAATGACAGGAACAACCTGTTCCTGCCTTCCAACTTGTATCCGGACCTCAGTATCACCAAAACCGCCCCTGCCAGAGAATACCGCGTCGGCGAGCAGGTGACCTATACCATCGTTGTCAGCAATGCAGGCCCGGGGACCGCTACCAAACTTGTGATAACGGATAATTTCCCGGCTAGCCTGCGCTACGTGCCCGGTTCTGCTGTTTATAGCAACGGCACTTTCAACGAAAGCACCTACACCTGGAGTATGGATATGTTGCAGTTTGGCGAGAGCAGCGAGATAAAGCTGACGTTCGACATTGTGGCAGCAGGTGCTATTGAGAACACCGTGACCGTTGGAAGCAACGAGACAGACCCGAAGCAGGACGACAACACCGACAAAGAGGAGATCGTCGTGCCGGTGATCAGCTCCAACCTGAGTGTAACGAAAGTTGCCTCAGGCGCACCCTATATGGTAGGCGGCAACGTGACGTACACTATCACGGTGAACAACGCAGGTCCATACGCTGCTGAGGGAGTTACCTTGACGGAGCTGCTTCCGGCAGGCCTTGCGTTTGTGTCTGCCTCTGTAAGCCAGGGGGGCTACAACCCGACAACAGGACTTTATACCATCGGCAGCCTGCCAGTAAACGGCCAGGCAACCCTCACCCTGTTAGCCAGAATAACCGCGCCGGGCAAAATCCTGAACACGGTGGTGGTGGCTCCCGGCACGACGGTGCCTGACACAAATCCGGGGGATAACACAGACCAGGAAGAAATTGACGTGACCTGCGTACCGGTAACAGCAGTTGAGCTCACAGGCGAACTCACGCTTTGCGAAGGAATCACGAACGCCGTGTTCTCGGCAACACCCATACCGGGCGCTACCTACGCCTTCACCCTCACAGGCGGGCTGACACAGGTGGCGCAAACAGGCAGCAGCATCACCGTAAGTGCCGGGGCCGCTTCTGGCACGGTGAAAGTAACGGTGACTGACCTTTGTGGAAACACCTTTACAGCCACGAAAGAGGTGAACGTTGTGAAGCGCCTGGCTAACCCTGCTATCACAGGGCCCGCCACCATCTGCCAGAACAGCACAGGCAATGCCTACAGCGTGACGGCTTACAGCGATGAAGTGACCTATACCTGGGTAGCCACGGGCGGCCTGCAGATCACAGCCGGGAACAATACGCCCGCCGTGCAGGTAAGCGCCGGTGTGTTGGGAGGGTCGTTGACCCTGGTGGTAAGCAATAGCTGCTTTACCACAACGCTTGCCACCAAAGTAATCACAACCACAACCTTGCCGGCGGCGCCGACTGCTATTACAGGCAGCCGCACGGTGTGCGTGGGGGATGAGGTGACCTACAGTACGGCTGCCATAGCCCGTGCCGACAGTTATATATGGGACATACCCGCAGACTGGACAGTGGTTTCAGGCGAAGGCACCCGCACCTTTAAAGTACAGGTTGGCAGCTCCGCCGGTGATGTGAGCGTGAAAGCGAGCAATGCATGCGGCACCACAAGCGCAGTTGCGATTGCGGTACAGGTGAACGAGGTGCCGGTAGCGCCTGCAGCCATCAACGGAAACGCCGCCGTGTGCGCAGGCACTGAAATAACCTATAGTGTGGCTGCCGTGACGGGCGCCACGGGATATACCTGGACGCTCCCGGCCGGATGGGAAATCATCAGCGGCGAAGGCACCGCACAGGTAAGGGTACAGGTGGGCACAGCGTCAGGTAACATCGCTGTGACTGCGGACAACAGCTGCGACAGCAGCCCGGCCACAACACTGGCCGTAGCCGTGAACAACAAACCGGCCACACCGGGTGCCATTACCGGCCCGTCTGCCGTGTGTGCCCAGGGAACAGGCAATACCTACAGCATTGCAGCCGTGGCGGGTGCCACATCATATGAGTGGGTCGTGCCACAGGGCTGGGTAATCACAGCGGGCGAGGGCACACCCTCTATCACCGTAACAGCAGGCGCAGCCGCAGGAACTGTCAAGGTAAAAGCGGTAAACGAGTGCGGGAAGAGCGGGGAGCGTACCTATAACAGCACCATCAGCCCAAGTCCGGCGGCTCCAGCTGCCATCTCTGGCAACGCCACGGTGTGTGCAGGCACTGAAGTGACTTACAGTGTGGCTGCCGTGACGGGCGCCACGGGATATACCTGGACGCTCCCGGCCGGATGGGAAATCATCAGCGGCGAAGGCACCGCACAGGTAACGGTACAGGTGGGGGCGACTTCCGGTAACGTGGGCGTAACCGCAGACAATGCCTGCGGCGGCAGCGCCACGACAGTGAAGGCAGTAGTTGTAAACGACAAGCTTGCCGCGCCAGCCATTACCGGTGAAACAAGCGCCTGCATCGGCGGGCAACTGGCCTTTACCATACCTTCTGTAACCGGGGCCACCGGCTATATATGGACAGTGCCTGCTACCTGGAGACTGGTGAGCGGACAGAACACTGCCAGCATTGTAGCGGAGGTTGGCACAGGCGAAGGCCAGGTAACAGTACGCGTGATCAACGGATGTGGCACAGGCAACGCAGCTACCTTAAACGTCGCCCCGTCACTTGCACCGATGGAGGCAAACCAGATAGTGGGAGACGCCGCCGTGTGCCGCGACAGCCAGGGCATCGTGTATACTTTGGCTACTGTGGAGGAAGGCGTGACCTACAACTGGACCGTGCCTACTGGCTGGACACTGGTATCCGGAGACGGGACTGGCACTATCACAGTAAACGGAACCGCCACAGGCGGAACCATCGCCGTGGTTGCCACCAATGGCTGCGGTACGGCAGCGCGCATCTCGACTGAGGTTAGCATAACAGTGCCGCCACTTACACCGGCCACTATCCACGACAACAGCAGCGTATGCGACGGCCTCACGTACAGTGTGGATGCCGCACAAGGCGCTACAGGCTACGAATGGACCGTGCCCGCTGGTTTCACCATCACCGCCGGGCAGGGAACCGCCTCTATCAAAGTGAAGGCGGAGAGTGCAACAGCCACAGGCGAGGTGACAGTGGTGGCCCTGAATGGCACCTGCGGAGGCCTCGCCGCCAGCGCCGCCATCGACGCCTCCCTTGCCGACGGGCAGCTGAACTTCCCGAAAGCATTCAGCCCGAACGGGGACGGCAACAACGATGCATGGGTGATCAAAAACCTGGAGAAGTTCGCTAACTGCGACGTGACGGTCTTCAACCGCTGGGGTTCTGAGGTTTTCAAGACGAAGAACTACAAGAACGACTGGAAGGGAAACAAGCTGGAGCAGGGTACTTACTTCTATAAGGTAAGGGTGACAGTATGTGAGGGTGTCGTGAAAGAATTCACCGGATACACAACTATTTTCCGATAAGCAGTAGTCGTAAAACCTGAAATTTCAATCAATATGAAAATAATTTACTTAATGCTCGCGCTGCTGCTGACAACGGCGGCCAGCGCCCAGCAGAATCCGCAGTACTCGCAGTATATCTTCAATAGCATGTCCATCAACCCGGCCTACACCGGAAGCAAGAACGTGCTGAACCTGAACGCCTTTCACCGCTCGCAGTGGACAGGTGTGGAGGGAGCGCCCAATACGCAGACACTGGCCGTGGACGGCGTGGTGGCAAACGACAGGCTCGGCCTGGGCCTGAACATGACCCGCGACGAGATCGGTGCGCAAAGCACGTTCAGTGTGTATGCCAATGCCGCCGTAAAGCTGCCGATCAGCGCGAACGCCGTAATGAGCCTGGGCATGGCGCCGGGGCTGGTGCAGTACACCATGGACGGCTCAAAGCTCGGGATTGAGGGAGACGCCTCTATTCCGTCAGGCAAGGAGACGACGATAAAGCCGGACGTGAAGCTGGGCGCTTACCTGCACACCCCCCGCTTCTACGCCGGCCTGTCGGCCTCCGACCTGCTGCAGTACGAGGACATGGACCAGGTGGAGCCGGAGCGCCATTTCTACTTCACCACAGGCTATGTGTTTGATGTGAGCCCGTTCCTGAAATTCAAGCCCAGTGTGCTGGTGAAGGAGGATTTCAACGCCCCTGCCAACATAGACCTGAATGCCTTTGTGCTGCTGAGCGACCGCCTGTGGCTGGGCAGCTCCTACCGCACGAGCATGGAGCTGTTTGGCGAGACCGAGGGAGAGGATATAACCAAGCGCACGGCAGTGGCCCTGATCGCGGAGCTGCAGGTGCTGAAGACCTTGCGCGTGGGCTATGCCTACGACAAAATGCTGAACGGCCTGGGGGGCTTTAACACCCACGAGGTTTCGGTTGGCTATTACTTCTTCAAGAAGAAGAAAGACACGAAAATGCTGACACCACAGTACTTTTAATTTTTAGCGCATATACCTATGAACTACAAATACACACCCTTATGCCTCGTAGTGGCGGCAATGTTAGGCTTAGCCCCCGCGGCGAACGGCCAGTCGTCGTTGCGCAAGGCAAACAAGTACTACGAGAACTTTGAGTTCGCGCTGGCGCTGCAGGAGTACCAGGAGGCAGTGCAGAAACGCACGCCGGATCTGGAGACAGCCAAACGCATTGCCGATTCGTATCGCCTGACGCGCCAGACGCAGATGGCCGAGAACTGGTATGGCAAAGTGGTTGCCATGCAGGGCCGTGAGCCCATGAACCTGTATTATTTTGCGGAGGCCCTGCGCAGCAACGGCAAGTATGCCGAGGCCAAAGAGCAGTATATGCTTTGGGGCGAGGAGATGCCCGACAAGGCAGAGCAGGCGCAGGAACTGATCCAGGCGGCTGAGACTGCCGCGAGGTGGGTCAACCAGCCGGCCGTAGCGACGATAGAGCCGCTGCAGGTGCTGAACTACGCCAACTTCTCCGACTTCAGCCCGATGCAGTACGGCAACAAAGGCATCATCTTCACCTCCGACAGGGGCCTGGAAACTCCAAAAGACAAGACGGCTATATATGGCTGGACGGGGCGCCCTTACCTGCAGCTCTTTACGGCAGAGCAGGATGTGCAGGGTAACTGGGGAAACCCAAAAGCCTTGCAGGACGTCATCAACGCCGATTACCACAACGCCACGGCCTCTGCCGCGGAAGACGGCAGAACCTTGTACTTCACCCGCACGCAGGTAGTGACGAGAAAGGCGTACGCAAACGCCGACCCGACCAGCTGGGTGAAAGCGCCTGCCTCCGAGGAGAAAGAGCACCTCAACAGGCTGGAGATTTTCACGGCTGAGAAAGAGAGCGGCAACTGGGGCAACATCAAGCCCTTCGAATATAATAAGGTAGACGAGTACTCGGTGGGCCACCCGGCGCTGACGCCAGACGGGAAGGTGATGTACTTTACATCCGACATGCCCGGCGGCATGGGCGAAACGGATATCTATTACACCGAGCGCCGGGCCGACGGCAGCTGGGGGGAGCCTGTGAACGCCGGCACCACCGTCAACACGCCGGGCCGCGAGAGCTTCCCGTACGTGGACGCCAACGGCAAGCTGTTCTTCGCCTCCGACGGCCATGTGGGCATGGGCGGGCTGGATGTATTCTCGGCGGAGGGTGCACAAGGCGACTGGCGTGTTGTCAGGAACCTCGGCTATCCGGTAAACTCACCTAAAAACGATTACGGCATTATGTTCACCGAGCCGGGCGAGAAAGGCCTGCTGTCGTCTAACCGCGACGCGCAGAACGGTACCGACGATATCTACACCTTCACGATACTGCAGAAGCCGGTGGTGCTGGCCATTACGACGCTGGAGCGGAAGCAAAACGAGCAGAAGCGCACGGTGCAGGGGCCGCTGCCGGGAACAACGGTAATCGTGGCGCAGGAAGCCACCGCTGACTCTGCGATCGTGATGACAGACGATGCAGGAAAGTATTTTATGGACGGAAGGAAAGGCAACACCTATACCCTGACGGGTGCCCGCGAAGGCTACCTGAACACGCTGGCGGTGGCGCAGATACCGGCCACGGCGCCTGACACGGTAGAGGTGGCGCTGCTGTTCGACAAGAACGAGCTGGAGAAAGCCATCGTGCTGGAGAACATCTACTACGACCTGGACAAGTGGGACATACGCCCGGATGCGGCCAGGGAACTGGACAAGCTGGCTTCGCTGCTGCAGAGCAACCCGAAGGTGGCCATGGAGCTGAGCGCGCACACCGACAGCCGCGAGAGCCAGAACTACAACCAGGTGTTGTCTGAGAAGAGAGCGCAGGCAGCCGTGGACTATATCGTGTCGAAGGGCATAGACAAGAGCAGGCTGACGGCGAAAGGCTACGGCAAAACCAAGCTGGTGAACAAATGCGGCGACAACGTGCAATGCTCTGAGGCAGAGCACCAGCTCAACCGCCGCACCGAGTTCAAGATCATTAGGAATAAATAAAACACAGACTTCACCCTTAATATAGCAAAAAGGCCCGGCGGATTCTGCCGGGCCTTTTTATGTGTTATAGGGCTGCTATGGATTCATTGCCAGGGCAGCTAAAGCCCGGTGAAATGTGCAGGGGCAACAGGCGCATAGGCTGTTTATATATAGGTTGTGAGAATGCGCTTTACTTTTTGTAGGTTACGCGGTATATAACGCCGTTCTCGTCGTCGGATACCAGCAGCGAGCCGTCTTTGTGCTGCGCCAGGCCCACCACGCGCCCGAACACTTCCTTGTTACCGTTCACCAGGAAACCGGTCACAAAGTCTTCCATGGATCTCGGCTCCCCGTTCTCGAAACGCACGCGCACCACTTTATACCCGGCGGGTTCGCTGCGGTTCCAGGAGCCGTGCAGCGCCACAAAAGCATCCCCTGTATATTCCTTCGGAAACTGAGAGCCGTTGTAAAAGTGCAGGTCCATGGGAGCGGCGTGCGCATCATATGTCAGCTCCGGGAATTTCGTCTTTTTGGCATATTCTTCCCAGGTCATGCCTTTGGGCGGCTCATCGGCCAGGTTCGCTTTCCCGTCCTCATATACATAGGGCCAGCCATAATCCCCGCCGTCCTCGATTTTGTTGAGTTCCTCTTTCTGCGTCGTGTCGCCCAGCCAGTCAATGCCGTGGTCGAAGCCGTAAAGCACTTTCGTCTGCGGATGCCACGCAAAGCCGATCGTGTTGCGCAGGCCCCTGGCGAAAACGCGCCGCCCGGAGCCGTCGGGTTTCATCTGCACCAGCGTGGCGCTCTCTTTGCTCGTTTCTTCGCAGGCGTTACAGGTGCTGCCAACCGATATATAAAGCAGCCCGTCCGGCCCGAACCTGAGGGTCCGGTTGGCGTGCTGGCCGCCATCCGGGAAATCTTTCGCGATCATCTTCAGCTCACCCAGCGTTCCGTCGCTCCTGATGTCGGCGGTGTATACCTCGTTAACGGCCATCAGGTAAGCTTTCCCGTTGTGGAGGGCGATGCCGTGCATTTTCTCTTTGGCGGCCACCACCTGCTGCTGGTCTGCCTTGCCGTCGTTGTTCGTGTCGCGCAGCATCGTGACGGTGCCTTTGTCGCGGTCGGTGGCATAGATCGTGCCGTCTGCGCCTGTGGCCAGGATGCGCGGCTTGTTTAGGTTTTCGGCAAATTTGGTGATGGTGAAGCCGGCAGGTACTTTCAGTTGCTTCACCCGCTCGTCGGAGGCAGGCACTTTGGCGGGTTTGTAGATGTGGCCTTCGATGGAGGCGGTAATGGGTTTGCCGCTGTTTTGTGCCGTGGCAGCCGAGAAGGCCAGTGCCAGGCTCATGCTTAACAAGATACTTTGCGTTTTCATAGCTATATTTAAGGTTCAAAAAAGATGCTCAGGACAAGAAGCCCTGTAGCGATATGAACCTATAACCCAAAGCCGGTTTAATTGTTACGGGGTGGTGGCAGGTGAAAGTCTTTGAAAATTGATGCCTCCTCACACCAACTCTGCGCGGCTTCCCGCGTTTGGAAAGATGATTTTAAAATGTACAAATGAAATTCCCCATACCTTTCTATACCCTTACGCTCTTTTTCCTGATGCTTGCGCTGCCACAGGCCCTCATCGCCCAGCGGCTTGTCAGCGGGCGGGTGTTGGATGCCCAGAGCGAACTGCCTTTGGAGGGCGTAACCGTGACGGCCAGCAGTGGCGGGCAAGCCATCAGCAACGAACTGGGGAACTTTAGCCTGTCAGTGCCGGAAGCGGCGCGGCGGCTCACGTTCAGCTACCTTGGCTACCGCACCCAAAGCCTCGTGGTCCCCGAACCGGCGCAGGAACTGCGGGTGCTGCTGCAGCCTACGGGCGCCAGCCTGCAGGAGGTGGTGATCACGGGGTACGAAACCAACCGGCCTCTGCTGGAAACGGCCGGGGCAGTGAGTGTAGTGGATCGGGAGATGCTGGAGCGGTTCGACGAGAGTTCGCTGGTGCGGGCCGTAAACACGGTGCCGGGCGTGCGGATGGAGGAACGCGCGCCCGCCAGCTACCGCATCTCCATCCGCGGCAGTTCGCTGCGCTCGCCCTATGGTATCCGCAACGTGAAGCTGTACTACAACGGCATCCCGCTGACCGAGGCCACCGGCGTGACGCAGCTTAACCTCCTGGATGCGGCCAACTTCGGCCAGGTTGAGATTCTGAAAGGCCCCACCGCCAGCGTATATGGCGCCGGAACGGGCGGCACCATCCTGCTGGAGCCGAGGCGGGCCGAGGCGGGCACGAGCCAGTTGCAGGCGGGCGCCACGTTCGGGTCGTATGGCCTGCGGCGCTACACGGCCACCGCCAGCTCAGGATCCGAGAAAAGCAACCTGCTGGTGCAGTACAGCCGCCAGCAGTACGACGGCTACCGCGAGCAAACCGCCATGGACCGCCACGTGCTCCTGATCTCCCCGGAGTTTTATATATCCGATAAGCAGACCGTTGCCGCCAATATCCTCTACTCGAACCTGTATTACGAGCTTCCGGGCGGCCTTACACGCGAGCAGTACGACGAGAATCCGCGCCAGGCGCGTGGCGGCATGTTCGGGAGCGTGGCCCAGAATGCCTCCATGAACCACGAGGCAATGAATGTGGGCGTGAGGCAGGAGTACCGGTTCAGCGATAGCTGGCAGAACACCACTTCCATATATGGGTCGCACCGTTACCAGGACCACCCGTTTAACACCGACTACGAGCGCAACGCCTACCAGGAGTTTGGCGGCCGCACCAGCTTTGTAAAGGAAGGACACATCGGTCGCATCGCTGCCACCTACACCTTTGGCGGCGAGTTTCAGCGCGGCCTGGAGGTGGCCCGCACCTACGGCAACCGGGGCGGCAGCCCTGACTCGCTCCGCTCCGACGATGAGGTAATCTCCAAAATAGGCTTCGCGTTTGCGCAGGCCGAACTCGAGTTGCCCGCCGACATCATCGCCACCGTCGCCCTGAGCCTGAACGACACGCAGTATGACATTACGCGGCTGGCGCAGGCCACGAGCGGGGAGCCCTATACCTATATCCGGGATTTTGAGGCGGTGCTGTCTCCGCGCGTGGCCCTGCTCAAGCGTATCACCAATGAGGTGTCCGTGCACGCCAGCGTGAGCTCCGGCTTTTCGCCTCCCACCGAAGAGGAGATCCTGACCTCGGAAGGCAGCCTGAACCAGGACCTGGAAGCGGAGAAAGGAGTGAACTATGAAGCCGGTGTCCGTGGGTTTGCCTTAAACAGCCGCCTCTCGTTTGATGTGGTCGGCTTCTACTTCCGCCTCAGCGAAACCATCGTGAGCCGGCAGGATATATCCAGTGTGGCAGTGTTCCGGAACGTGGGCTCTACCTCGCAGAAAGGCATTGAGACCATGCTCGGGTATACCATCATCGACGATGCCCGGCTTGCGCTGAGCCAGCTGCGGGTGTGGGGAAGCTACACCTACAACCACTTCCGGTTCAGGGAGTACCAGCGGGACGAGACGGTACTGTCAGGCAACGAACTCACAGGCGTAGCGCCGCACGCTGCCACCGCCGGCCTGGATGTGCTCACCAAACCGGGCTTTTATCTATATACCACGGCAAACTACGTGGATGAGATTCCGCTGAATGACGAGAACACGGTGTATTCGGATGCCTATTTCATAGTAGGCGCGCGCGCGGGGTACAAGCGGCAGTTGGGGAGCCGCCTCGCGCTGGATATCTTCGGGGGGGCAGAGAACCTGACGGACGAGAAATACAGCCTCGGCAACGACCTGAACGCCTTTGGCGGCCGCTTCTTCCAGCCCGCCACCGACCGGAACTTCTACGGCGGCATCCGGGTGAGCTATAATTTGTAAGAGCTTCTATATAAAGAGGGGAGCGGCAGCGGAACCATCTATCCGCCGCCGCTCTCCTCTTTGTTCAGGCCCATCCGAATAACGGGGAACGGTATACGAAATGCGAAATGATTACCGCGTAATATCCGGCGTAGGCGGGAATTGTGACATGATGTTGGCCACCACCACGGCTATATAGGAGTCATCCAAAGCCGTAGGGTTAATGTCGGAGTCGACCCAGCCGCGCCAGATGAGCTGGTTTGTGTCGGGGTCGATGAGGTCAATGACGAGGGTGCCGATGTCGTGCCGCTCAATGCTTCGGTAGTTGGCCACGCCGGCATAGCTGTAGCGGTAGCGGTACCCGTACCAGTAGGCGTAGCCGTAGCCCGGAGGCAGGTTATTATCCTGCGCCACGAGCTGGGCGGTATCCACGGCAATGTCATAGGCCACCAGCAGGTCAGGTGCTTCGTCCACCACCAGGTTCAGCCCCTGTTTCACGAGCTCACTCGCCACAGCGCCCTTCACCCGGTCATCGACCAGCGTGGTGAACTGTGGCCCGGCGCCGCCTGCCAAAGGTGTCGGCACCTCGGCCTTGTACCAGGAAAATGTCCGGAACTTCCTGAAGTTGATGCTGGGGTCATATATATACTGCACGTCTGCCAGCGGGAGCCGGGCGCAGCCGCTCAGGGCCAGCAGCAGGATCAACAAAAGGGAAAGAGCGCCGGGTGGCGTGGGGGTGATGGTATCGTGCTTCATTTATATAGGTTGGTACTAAGTGTAACGGGCTATATAGCCTGGCTGTTGTAGCGGCAGCCTACAACTTGCGCAGGCGGTCCGGAAGCCGCTAATATAGTGAGCCGGAGTAAACATTTATATATAACCAGATTATATATAAATGTTTTGACCTGTGGAAAACATCAGCTAACCCCCGCTTCCGAAGGCAACGAGACGCAGGGAGCATCTTGATCCAAAAAGCTATCCTCCAAAATCCTGCGTTGTACGCTTGCGCTTTCTATGCTGCCTGGCGCGGCTATACTGTAGGTTATATATAAAAAAGCGACCCCCAAAACCAATGTCCTGGAGGTCGCTGAAAAAACTGTCCCCTTCCCTGCCCGTCTGCCTTCCTTCCGGGTTGCGTTCCTACTTCACACGGAAGCCGATCGTGATTTCGTGGGAGCCGGAGCTGTGGTGCCGCAGCGGAGACACCGTGATATCGTAGGAGTAGCCCAGTTCGTACTGCTCCATGAACTGGAAGCCGCAGAGGGCCACCAGGGCATCCTGGGTGCGGTAGGATGCGCCCACCCACACCTTGTCGGCATAGTCTGACCTGCGGCGGCTTTTGCTGAAGTTATATACTCCCTTCACGTTGAGGTCTGCCTGCAGCGGGGCGGGACTCACGTATTTCAGCAGCACCGAAGGCACTACCGTGATGTTCCGGTTTATATCGAAGTTGTAGCCGCCGGACACGAACAGGTGCCGGGCCAGGCGGCTGGCGTCTTTCGAATCATCAAACTCAAAGATCTTGTTCCCCAGTACCTGGAAAAGCGACACGCCCGCAAAGAACTGATCGGAATGGAGGTAAGTGCCCACGCTCAGATCCGGCATGAAGGACGTTTGGTTGCCGCCGCTGGTGACCGGGTCGCGCTCGTTGGAGCCGTCCGCCAGGTGAATCTTATCGGCGCTGAAAACGAACTGCTGCACCCCCGCAAACACCCCCGAGGAAAGGTACATGGTCCGGTTGAGCGGCACATGGTACGCATAGGAAAGCAGCACGCCGGTGCGGCTGGTCGGCCCGGTGACGTCTTTGTATATATAGCCGCCTGCCCCGTGGTAAGGCTGATTTCTGCGGTTGCGCCGCCGCCCGTTCTGGAACAGGGCGGCCTCTCCGCTTACGTAGAAAGTGGCGGGCGCATCCTCAAAACCCACCCACTGGTTGCGGTAACCGGCCTTCACGTTCAGGTTTTTGCCGTAGCCCGCCACGGCCGGGTTAAGCAGGTAATAATTGGTCATGTACTGGCTGTACAGGGCCTTCTGCTGGGCAACCGTAACCGAGGCCAGCAGCGAAAACAAAAGAAGTATGCTGAATTTTTTCATAACAGTAAAAATCAAAGCGTAATGGGGTTATCGCATGATGGTGACAGACTTTTTCATAGAGGCCTGGCCATCGCCCAGCTCAATAATGCAGTAGTAGGTGCCGTCCGGCAGCCGCTTACCGTTGAAGGTGCCATCCCACTCCCTGCTGTAGCCCGTCGATTCGAACACCGGGCTGCCCCAGCGGTTGTACACGGCCACCCTGCAGTTAGGGTAGAGGAGCGCCAGGTTTTTGATCGCCCACCTGTCGTTGAGCCCGTCGCCGTTTGGCGTGAACCCGTTCGGGATCTCGATTTCTGTGATGGCATCGATGGTGAAGGTGACCTCGGTGGTACAGCCATTGGCGTCTTTCACCACCAGTGTGTGCGTGCCGCCGCTCAGGTTGCTGAGCTCTGTTGCGGTGGTGAAGCTGCCGTTGTCCAGTTGGTAAGCGTAAGGTTTCACGCCGCCTTCCACTTTGGTGATGGAGGCACTGCCTCCGTTCTGCTGCCCGATGGATTTGGTGAGCGGCGTTACCGTGGCGCGGATCTCCGAAGGTCCTTTCACTTCCACTTTCCCGATGGTGACGGAGCAGGTAGGGGAGAAGCGGGTGATTACCTGGTAAACGCCCTGCGGCAGGTTGGAGAACACCGCCTTCTGCTGAAAGCTTACCCCGTTGTCGATGCTGTACGCTGTCTGGTCAGTCACGCCGGTCGCCGCGATGGCGATCTCGCCGTCGGCTGCTCCGAAGCAACTCTCGTCCTGCACGCGGGCCAGTGTGCTGCTCACGGTTTCCACCACCACCTGCGCCGTAATGCTGCAGTTGCCGGCGTCTTTTACCGTAAGCGTGTACTTGCCCGGCGCCACCCCGGTGAAGGTGGCGGAGGCGGAGAAGTTGGTGCCGTTCAGGGAGTAGGCATAAGGGGCGGTGCCGCCTGTCACGTTCTCCACGAGCACCTGGCCGCTGCTCTGGCCACAGCCCGCTGGCCTTACGCTCACCTGCAGGTTTGCCAGTGGCTCAGCGCCTCTTACAGTCGCCACCTGCGTGGCAATACATCCCTCCGCATCTTTTACAGACACCTGGTAAGTGCCGGCGGCAAGGCTGGCAAACGATGCTGTTGCCTGGAAAGTGGTACCGTTCACAGCGAAGCTGTAAGGGCTCCTGCCCCCGCTCACGTTGCTGATCGTGAGGCGCCCGTTCGCCGCGCCGCAGCCGGCATCGGTGGCGGTGACGGTAAAGGACCTTGCGCCTCCCGTGCTTCCCACTGCTGCGGTGCGTGTGAGCGTGCAGCCTGCCGCATCCCGGATGGTAACGGTATAGCTGCCAACAGCCAGGTTTTCGAACTTGGCCGCTGCCTGGAATGCCTGGCCATCAATGCTATAGGCATATGGCTGCGTTCCGCCCGTTACGGTTGCCACCGTGATCGTGCCGTTGCTAGCGGCACAACCGGCCTGCGTGGCTGTGAGTGTCGCGTCGGTCGGTGCGTTGGTGCCGATGGTAACCGTGGCGGATGTGCTGCAGTTGTTGGCGTCTTTCACATATACGGTGTGTGCCTGGGGTGCGAGTGCCGTGAAGGTGGCCGAAGCCTGGTACTTCACACCATCCAGCGAGTAGGCATAGGGTGCCGTTCCGCCGTTTACCGCGTTCACTGTTATACTGCCGGTGTTGGCGCTGCAGGCGGAGGGGGCCACGGACGTTCTGAAATCCGATATACCGGCGATGTTTCCGATCACTACTTCTTGCGTGACAATACAGCCCCTGGCGTCTTTCACCGTTGCGGTGTAGGTGCCGGCCGCCACTGCTTCGAAGGCTGGTGTGCTCTGGAAAGCGGTGCTGTTGATGGCGTAGCTGTAAGGAGCCGTGCCGCCCGTTACGCTGCCGAAGGTGATGCTTCCGTTACCAGCACCGCAGGTAGCAGCAGCAGAGGCCACCTCAAAGGCAGTCGGCCCCGTGATGTTCTCAACCACCACAGCCACCGTGCGCAGACAGCCGTTGGCATCTTTGGTAGAGACGTTATATATGCCCGCGGCAAGGTTGCTGAACGTGGCGGAAGCCTGGTAGCCCGCGCCGTCTTTGCTGTAGGTATAGGGCGCGGCCCCACCGGTTACATTGCTGATCGTGATGGTGCCGTTGGGGCTGCCGCAGGCAGAAGGCTGCGGCGCAGCCGTGAACGTTGGGCCGGAGGCGTTCTCCACCTGCACCTTCTCCGCATACACACAACCGCTGGCGTCTTTTATGCTTACCTGGTATTCCCCGGCTGCCAGCGCAGCGAAAGTAGCCGCCGCCTGGAAGTTGGTGCCATCCAAGGCATATAGGTAAGGTGCCGTTCCGTTCTGAACAGAGGTAATGCTGATCTCTCCGTTGCTGTCGCCGCAGGTGGATGCTTTGATTGAAGCCACCAGGCCAGAAGGCGCGGGCCTGTCGTTTACCTGCACCTGGCCCTCAAACGTACAGCCATTCGCGTCTTTTACGGTGATGGTGTGGCTGCCGGCAGTCAGGGCCATGAAAGTAGCGCCGCTCTGGAACGCCGTGCCGTCGATGCTATATAGATAAGGGGCCTTTCCGCCGGATACGCCGGTGATGGTGAGTTCGCCGTTGCTGGCGCCGCAGGTGGAGGAGGTAGTAGTGGAGGTAAAGGCTGTCGGGATGTTCCTGCCCACTGTCACGGCTCTGGTGACGGTGCAGCCGTTGGCGTCCTTCACGGTGAGGGTGTAGGTGCCGGAGGCCAGGCCGCCGAACGCTTTCTCCGCCTTGAAATCTGACCCGTCGATGCTGTATAGATAGGGGGCCGTTCCGCCGGTCACTGTCCCTGCCGTGATACTGCCGTCGTTGTCGGCGCAGGTGGCAGGCAGCGAGGAAGCGGTGGCCGCCGTCGGGCCGGCGATGTTGGTGATGGTGAAAGTCCTGCCGAAGGTACAGCCGTTGGCGTCTTTCACCGTTACAGCGTGCTGCCCGGCAGGCAGTGCCGTGAAGGTGGCCTCCGCTTGGAAGTTCACCCCGTCAATACTGTAGGCATATGGCGCAGTGCCCCCGGTGACGGCAGTCAAGGCAAGTTCGCCGTTGCTGGCCCCGCAGGTCGTAGGCTTAGACGTTGCAGCCAGGTCAGAAGGACCAGCCTGATCACCCACTGTCACTTTTTTGCTGATGCTACAGCCGTTGGTGTCCTTCACCGTTACCGTATATTCTCCCGCCAATACACCGCTGAATGTGGTGCTGCTTTGGAAATTGGTGCCGTTGATGGAGTAGCTGTAGGGAGCCGTGCCGCCGGTCACGCCTGCTACTTCCAACTTGCCGTTATTGGCGCCGCAGGTAGAGGCGGTGGAGGTAAGGGCAAGGTCTGTCGGTCCGGCAAGATCATACAGGGTCACCGGCCTTGTAGAAAGGCAACCGTTCGCATCCTTTACGGTGAGGGTATAGGTGCCTGCCGCCAACCCACTGAAGGTAGTGGAGGACTGGAAGGTCACGCCGTCCCTGCTGTAGGAGAAGGGAGCCGTGCCGCCGGTTACTGCGCCGACCGTTATGCTTCCGTTGCTGTTGCCGCAGGTGGACGATTTTGCCGTGGCGGCGAAGGCCGGCCCGGCGATGTCCGTCACCGTTGCCTGCTCGGTATACACGCAGCCGTTGGCGTCTTTGACCGTGACGGTATAATCACCCGCGGCCAGCGCTGAGAATACAGCCCCGGGCTGGAAGGTCCCGCCGTCGAGGGCGTAGGCGTAGGGAGCGGTGCCGCCCGTCACAGCCGAGACGGTGAGCTGCCCGTTGCGCTCGCCGCAGGTGGATGATCTCGCGGCGGCCGTTAGATCAGCCGGCCCGGCAATGTTGCCGACCTGCACCTGCTTGGCGTAGGTGCAGCCGTTGGCGTCTTTCACGGTGATGGTGTGGCTTCCGGCAGCCAGGGCAGCGAAGGTGGTGGATTGTTGGAAGGCAGATCCGTCTAAGCTATATATATAGGGAGCGGTTCCGCCGGTCACGCCGGTGATGGTGAGGGCGCCGTTGCTAGTGCCGCAGGTAGAGGCGGTGGAAGTGGCGGTAAAGGCAGTAGGGATTTTTTTGCCGACCGCCACTGGTGTGGTGACGGTACAGCCGTTGGCGTCCTTTGCCGTCAGGGTGTAGGCGCCGGAGGCCAGGCCGCTGAACACTTTCTCTGCCTTGAAACTTGACCCGTCGATGCTATAGAGATAAGGGGCCGTGCCGCCGGTCACTGTTCCGGCGGCGACCGTGCCGTCGTTGTTGGCGCAGGTGGCCGGCAGCGCGGAGGCCGCCACGGCGACAGGCCCGGCGATGTTGGTGATGGTGAAAGCCTTGATGAAGGTACAGCCGTTGGCGTCTTTTACCGTGATGGCATGGTTTCCTGCCGCCAGTCCTGTGAAGTTGGTGGAGGACTGGAACGTCGTGCCGTTTTTGCTGTAGGTATAGGGCGAAACTCCACCGGTTACCTCACCAACTGTCAGTTCTCCGTTCGCATTACCGCAGACGGAGGCGATGGTGCTGGCGGTAAACCCTGTTGGTCCGTTGATGTTCTCCACTACCGCTTTCCGGGCGAAGGTACAGCCGTTGGCGTCTTTCACGGTAACGGTATATTCCCCCGCTGCCAGCGCAGCAAACGTAGCCGCACCCTGGAAGCCGGTGCCGTTAATGGAGTAACTGTAAGGAGCCGTGCCGTCTGTTACGCCGCTGATATTGATCTGGCCGGTGCTGTTGCCGCAGGTAGAGGAAACTGTTTGGATGCCTATATAGCCTGGTCCCGCAATGTCTCCCACGTCCACAGCCTTTAACGTGCTGCAGCCGTTGGCGTCTCTGGTGGTGATGTAGTGCGTTCCGGCGGTCAGGTTGCCGAAGGTGGTGGTGGTCTGGAAGGCTCCTCCATCCACACTATATGTAAAAGGAGCCGTGCCGCCAGTTACCGCACTCACCGTTACCTGGCCGTTGGGGCTGCCGCAGGTCGATGCCTGTGCCGTAGCCGTAAAGCCCGGGCCGGAGGCATCGTTCAATTGCACTTCATCCATGAACACGCAGCCGTTGGCATCCTTTACGCTTACCCTATATACCCCGGCAGCGAGCGCTGTGAAAGTAGCACTGGTCTGATACGTGCCGCCGCCGATGCTGTAGGTGTAGGGGGCGGTGCCGCCTTTTATGCTGCTTATCGTGAACTGCCCGTTGTTGTTGCCACAGGTAGAGGAAACAGTAGTGCTGGCAAAGCTGGTCGTTACGTTTTTCGCTACTGCAACCTCCTTGCTTGCCGTACAGCCATTCGCGTCTTTCACGGTGAGGGTGTAGGTGCCGGAAGCCAGTGCCGGGAAAGTGGCCGCTGGCTGGTACGTGTTTCCGTTGATGGCATAGAGGTAAGGAGCCGTTCCGCCAGTCACGCCGCTGATGCTGATGCTGCCGTCGTTGTCGGCGCAGGTGGCGGCCCGGGTGCTGGAAGCGATGGCCGCAGGACCCGCTATATCCGACAGTGTGAAAGTCTTCACGAATGTACAGCCGTTGGCGTCTTTCACGGTGATGGCATAGGACCCGGCTACCAGGGCGCTGAACGTTTCAGAGGATTGGAAGTTCACGCCATCCCTGCTGTAGCGGTAAGGTGCCGTTCCGCCCGTTACAGCGCTTACCGTTAAGGCGCCGTTGCTGGCGCCGCAGGTAGTAGGCGTTAAACTGGCGGCAAGGTCAGCTGGTCCGGCTACGTTATCTACCACTATCTTCTTGCTGATGCGACAGCCGTTGGCGTCCTTCACCGTTACCGTGTATTCTCCTGCCCGTATGGCTTCGAAGGCAGCAGCGCTTTGGAAGCTGGCGCCGTTGATGGAATAGGTATAAGGAGCCGTACCGCCTGTCACGCCACTCGCTACAATGCTGCCGTTGCTGGCGCCGCAGGTGGAGGCGGTTGTGGCCAGTGTAAAGTCTGTCGGGCCGGCGATGTTCTCCAGCGCAACAGCCACCGTGCGCAGGCAGCCGTTGGCGTCTTTCGCTGTGATGGTATAGGCACCCGCTGCCAGTCCGCTGAAAGTGGTTGCCGCCTGGAAGGTCACGCCGTCGCGGCTGAACTGGAAAGGAGCCGTGCCGCCTGAAATGTCTGAGATCGCGATGCTTCCGTTGGGGTTTCCGCAGGTAGCGGCCTGTGGGGTGGCCGTAAAGGTTGGCGCTGCGAGGTCCGTCACGACCAGTTCCTCGGTGTATACACAGCCGTTGACATCTTTCACACTAACCTGGTAAGTGCCCGCTGCCAGCGCAGTAAAATTCGCCGCTGCCTGGAAGTTGGCACCATCCAGCGCGTATATATAAGGCGCGGATCCACCGGTCACAGAAGCGATGGTGATGCCCCCGTTGGGGTTGCCGCAGGTAGTGGCGGTTGCAGTTGCCGCCAGGTTGGTCGGGCCGCCTCTGTCGTTTACCTGCACCTGACCTGCAACCGTACAGCCGTTGGCGTCTTTCACGGTGATGGTGTGGCTGCCGGCAGTCAGGGCCGCAAAGGTAGGGGCGCTCTGGAACGTCGTGCCGTCAATGCTATATAGATAAGGGGCCTTTCCGCCGGTCACGCCGGTGATGGTGAGTTCGCCGTTGCTGGCACCGCAGGTGGAGGAGGTAGTAGTGGAGGCAAAGGCTGTCGG
This sequence comes from Pontibacter saemangeumensis, assembly GCF_039541895.1. NCBI lineage: Bacteria > Pseudomonadati > Bacteroidota > Cytophagia > Cytophagales > Hymenobacteraceae > Pontibacter > Pontibacter saemangeumensis. The sequence continues at coordinate 11,948 of NZ_BAABHC010000041.1, read as the reverse complement.
GGTGTTCCTGCCCACTGTCACGGCTCTGGTGACGGTACAGCCGTTGGCATCCTTTGCCGTGAGCGTGTAGCTGCCGGAGGCCAGTGCTCCAAACAGGGTGGCCGGTTTAAAGTTAGATCCGTCGATGCTATATAGATAAGGAGCGGTTCCACCGGTTACTGTCCCTGCCGTGATACTGCCGTCGTTGTCGGCGCAGGTGGCAGGCAGCGAAGTAACAGCTACTGCCGTTGGTCCGGCCATGTTGGAGAGCGTGATATTTTTTACAAACGTACACCCGCTGGCATCTCTGACAGTAACGGCATACTGCCCGGCTGCCAGGTTCGCAAAGGCGGTGGCAGACTGGAAAGGTGCGCCGTTCAGGCTGAACATGTAGGGTGCCGTTCCGCCGTCTACGCCGCTAACTTCCAGTTTTCCGTTACTTGCGCCGCAGGTAGAGGCTGTGCTGCTTAGCATAAGATCCGCAGGGCCGGCGATGTCCTCCACCGACACCTCTCTGATCAGGGTACATCCGTTGGCGTCCTTCACCGTGATGGCGTGTTTGCCCGCCGCGACAGAAGCAAAAGTAGTCGTACTCTGGAAAGTAGCTGATCCGTCGATGCTATATATATAAGGGGCCTTTCCACCGGTTACCGCGCCTACCGTTATGCTTCCGTTGCTATTGCCGCAGGTGGTCGCCGTAGCTGTCAGCTCAACCGTAGCTGGACCGGCAATGTCCTGTACTTCCACCAAGTTAGAGCTGATACAGCCGTTGGCGTCTTTGGTGATGATGGTGTAGCCGCCTGCCACAAGCCCGTTGAAGGTTGTGGAGGCCTGGAAGCTCGTGCCGTCCTTGCTGTAGGTATAGGGGGCCGTGCCGCCTGAAACATTGCTGATGCTGATGCTGCCGTTGGTACCGCCACAGGTGGTTGCCTGTGCCGTTGTTGTAAACGCCGGGCCCGCGATGTTACTTATCTGCACGCTTCCGGTGTAGACACAGCCGTTGGCGTCTTTCACACGTACCTGGTAGGTTCCTGCCGAGAGGGTCGTGAAGGTAGCGGAAGAGCGGAAGCTGGTTCCGTCGATGCTGAATGCATATGGAGATGACCCGCCGGTTACGCCCGTAATCGTCAACTGCCCATTGCTGGCGCCGCAGGTGGAGGAGGTAGTAGTGGAGGTAAAGGCTGTCGGGATGTTTTTGCTGACCGCCACTGGTGTGGTGACCGTGCAGCCGTTGGCGTCCTTCACGGTGAGGGTGTAGGCGCCGGAGGCCAGGCCGCCGAACGCTTTCTCCGCCTTGAAATCTGACCCGTCGATGCTATAGAGATAAGGAGCCGTTCCGCCGGTCACTGTCCCTGCCGTGATACTGCCGTCGTTGTCGGCGCAGGTGGCAGGCAGCGAGGAAGCGGTGGCCGCCGTCGGGCCGGCGATGTTGGTGATGGTAAAGGTCTTGCCGAAGGTACAGCCGTTAGCGTCTTTCACTATAAGGGTGTGGTTTCCCGCCGGCAGTGCCGTGAAAGTGGCCCCCGCCTGGAAGTTCACCCCGTCGATGCTGTAGGCATATGGCGCAGTGCCCCCGGTTACGGCAGTCAAGGCAAGTTCGCCGTTGCTGGCCCCGCAGGTGGATGACGTTAAGCCAGCTGTTAGGTTTGTGGGACCAGCCTGATCACCCACCGTCACTTTTTTGCTGATGCTACAGCCGTTGGCGTCCTTCACCGTTACCGTATATTCTCCCGCCAATACACCGCTGAATGTGGTGCTGCTTTGGAAATTGGTGCCGTTGATGGAGTAGCTGTAGGGAGCCGTGCCGCCGGTCACGCCTGCTACTTCCAACTTGCCGTTATGGGCGCCGCAGGTAGAGGCGGTGGAGGTAAGGGCAAGGTCTGC
>NZ_BAABHC010000041.1:0-9885 GCF_039541895.1 Pontibacter saemangeumensis | reverse complement strand
CTGTTGCCGCAGGTGGACGATTTTGCCGTGGCGGCGAAGGCCGGCCCGGCGATGTCCGTCACCGTTGCCTGCTCGGTATACAAGCAGCCGTTGGCGTCTTTGACGGTGACGGTATAATCACCCGCGGCCAGCGCTGAGAATACAGCCCCGGGCTGGAAGGTCCCGCCGTCGAGGGCGTAGGCGTAGGGAGCGGTGCCGCCCGTCACAGCCGAGACGGTGAGCTGCCCGTTGCGCTCGCCGCAGGTGGATGACCTCGCGGCGGCCGTTAGATCAGACGGCCCGGCAATGTTGCCGACCTGCACCTGCTTGGCGTAGGTGCAGCCGTTGGCGTCTTTCACCGTGATGGTGTGGCTGCCGGCTGTCAGGGCAGCGAAGGTGGTGGATTGTTGGAAGGCAGCTCCGTCTACACTATATATATAGGGAGCAGTTCCACCCGTCACACCACCCACCCGGATCTCCCCATTGCCGTTGCCGCAGGTAGAGGCGGTGGCAGTGCTGGTGAAGGCGGTAGGTACGTTTTTCTGCACCGCAACCGAAGTTGTGACGGTGCAGCCGTTGGCGTCCTTCACGGTGAGGGTGTAGGCGCCGGAGGCCAGGCCGCTGAATACTTTCTCTGCCGTGAAATTTGAACCGTCGATGCTATAGAGATAAGGAGCCGTTCCGCCGGTCACTGTCCCGGCGGTGACCGTGCCGTCGTTGTTGGCGCAGGAAGTTGGGAGTGATGTCGCGGTGACAGCCGTTGGGCCTGGAATGTTGATGATCGAGGATGTTTCAGCTATGAGACAGCCGTTGGCATCTTTCACTGTGATGGTGTAGTTCCCGGACGGCAGGCCTGTGAAGGCAGCAGCGCTTTGAAAATCTACTCCGTTCCTGCTGTAAGCAAAAGGAGCCGTGCCCCCGGTTACGGCTGTAACTGTCAGTTCGCCGTTGGTGGCCCCGCACGTGGAAGGTGTATTCGAAACCACCATATCAGAAGGGCCTGCCGCATTACCCACCGTTACTTTTTTAGAAATGATACAACCGTTGGCGTCCTTTACCGTGATGGTGTACTCGTCTGCAAGCAAAGCGCTGAAGGTGGTGCCGGCTTGGAAAGCAGTGGAGCTGTTGATGGCGTAGGTGTAAGGGGCCGTTCCGCCCGTTACCGCGCCTACTTTAATTTGCCCGTTGGGGTTGCCGCAGGTGGAGGAGGTGCCGGTAAGGGCCACATCAGACGGCCCGGCGATGTTGCTTACCGTCACTGCCCTTGTCGAAAGGCAGCCGTTCTTGTCTTTGATGGTGATGGTGTAGTCGCCCGCGGCCAGCGCAGTGAATGTGGTCCCCGCCTGGAAAGTGCTGCCGTCCTTGCTGAAAGAGAAAGGAGCCGTGCCGCCGGTTACTGCGCCGACCGTTATGCTTCCGTTGCTGTTGCCGCAAGTGGACGATTTTGCCGTGGCGGCGAAGGCCGGCCCGGCGATGTCCGTCACCGTTACCTGCTCGGTATACACGCAGCCGTTAACGTCTTTTGCTGAGATGGCGTAGGTGCCAGCCGGCAGGTTTTGGAATGTGCCCGTTGCCTGAAAGCTCACACCGTCCCTGCTATAGGTATAAGGGGCAGTGCCGCCTGACACGGAACTAACTGTTACTTGCCCGTTTGCACTTCCGCAGGTGGAGGATTGAGCGGTTGCAGTGAGGTCAGAGGGGCCTGCGATGTTCGTGACCGGCACCTGGCGGGAGATAGTACAGCCCCTGTCGTCTTTGACGGTAATGGTGTAGTTACCGGCTGACAGCGCAGTGAAAGTCGCGGCGCTTTGAAACGTCTTGCCGTCTGTGCTATAGGTGTAGGGTGCAAAACCTCCGGTGACGCCGGTAATCGTCAACTGCCCGTTGCTGGCGCCGCAGGTAGAGGCGGCGGCGGTGCTGGTGAAGCTGGTCGGAATGTCTGTCGTGATCGTCACTGAGGTCGTGACAGAGCAGTTATTGGCGTCTTTGGCTGTGACGGTGTGGGTGCCGGAGGCAAGGCCTGCGAAGGTGGTGGAGGTCTGAAAATTTGTGCCGTCCACTGCATAGGTATAGGGAGCCGTGCCACCTGTAACGGTACCCACCGTCACGCGTCCGTCGTTGTTCTGGCAGCTGGCTGCCTGGGTTGTGGCCACTACGGCTGTAGGCCCGGCTGTGTTTGTCAAGGTGTAGGTTTTAGCGATCGTGCAGCCGTTGGCGTCCTTCACCGTGATGGTGTGGCTGCCCGCCGCCAGGGCTGTGAAGGTGGCAGCGGACTGAAATGTCGTGCCGTTTTTGCTGTAGGTGTAGGGCGCCGTGCCGCCCGCGACACCCGTTACTATGATCTCGCCGTTGGGGCTGCCGCAGGTAGAAGCCTTCAGGGTTGCGGTCAGGTCAGAAGGGCCCGTTACCTGCGTGATGGTGAATGCCTTTGTGATTTCGCAGCCCTTTCCGTCGCTCACGGCTACCGTATAGGCTCCTGCCGGCTTGTTGCTGATGGCCGCCGTCGTTTCGCCGGAACTCCATATATACTTGAGTGTGCCCTGCCCGCCGGTTACGTTGGCTGAGATGGTTCCCAAGGTGCCGTTGCAAATCACGGGTGTGCCCATCAGGCTCACATTCATGTTGTAGAAGGTGAGCAGCACCTCGTCCTTTACTGCCGTGCACGATCCGTTGCCCGTAGAGGTTAAGGTGAACTTCACAGACCCGGCGCTCAGGTCGGCGGCCGATGGCGTGTAAACGGCGTCCAGAGCTGTTCTGTCCGAAAAGGTCCCGCTCCCCCCGCTCCAGATGCCGCCCAGAGCCGCCGTTACCGTACCGGCCAGTTGCGCACTGCCCGAAGAACAGACAAGCTGATCGGGGCCGGCGCTCACCGTCAGGTTCGTGACCACATTAACAGAGGCAGCGAACTTTCTGCAGTTCGGGTAGTTTTTGGTTCTCACCTCCAGGGTATATAACCCAATGGCAGTAGCCGTATAGTTCTGCGTAGTGGCTTTGACATTGCCATTGCTGTCGGTCCAGATGTATTCAAACTCCCCATCGCCCCCTGTCACATTTCCTGTCAGCTCCACACCGCTGCCTCCGGGGCAGATGATGGCCGGGGTTGGCCCGATCGTTACAACGGGCGGGGGGTAAAAATACACCCGCATTACATCGCAGTAAGGAAGCGTGGCACACTCAGAGGTTTGGGAGGCGCCGCACACTTCGTAATCCACGTAGGCGGGGGCGGAGGCATCGGGTGTGATCACCGGGGTGGCCTTTCCGTTCGGGAAGCTCAGGAATTTTTCATACCCTTTTCCGGAGATATCCCGCCAGGTGATCGTTTCCGGCTTAAAGGCCGTTGGCGCCTGCAGCACAGACGAGCAGCCTTGTGTTACAGCAGCATCATCTACCTTGTTAAACGCAGGAACAGAGAGGATCTTGAAGATTCCTTTGGCTCCCCCGGGCATACACAAGGTCAGTATGTGCGGCCCCGGGCCACTTACGCAGATGGGTTTCCCCACCTGCATTTGAGGGCCACAGCTTATCTGGTAGCCCATAGAGCCTGAGGGCTCTGGCCCCTCCAGGATCAGGAACTGCAGCCCCCCGGAGTTTTGATTCAGCTTGATGTTAAACTGCACGCAGTTGTCAGCCTTGTCGGCACTGCAGAGTTGCCCATTCCTGATGACCTCCCCGGATGTCCATGTGCCGTTGGGGTTTCCGCTTAAGTCCACGTTAAAGGTGGGCGTGCCGTTATTTCCTTGCGCATACAAATCCTGGAAACTGATCAGTTGCAGAAACCACAATAGGGCGATTGAAAAAAGAAGGGAAAAAGGGCGGGTAGAAGTTGTTGTCATACACAAAAAGTGATATTGTACTTGATTTCAATTCTTTAATTTAACTATTAGCATGATCAGGCTGGTTTTGTGGAATTCCTATATGGAGAACACAGCCAATCAGGCAAATAAAATTTTAACATTTAAATATATATATACTTATTCTAAATTTTTATTATGGGAGTGAAAAAATGAATAAATCAATATGAAATGCCTGTATTTTACTTTTTAATAAGATTCGATATAAAAATTTATATATGATGAAACAGCATTTTTAAGTTCAACTGAGCAGGTGGATGAACAAAGGATTATTGATGTTCTTGGTTGGTTAAAGCAGTTGCTATGGGACGGGAATAGGATTGTTATTTGCTATATATAGATTGAAACTTGCGATTCGGTTACGCGGCTATAGAAGTTTAATTCGATGTTATATATATAAATTATAAATTATCCAAAGTAAAATGGCAATGCTCTGATCAGGGCGTGTACCATAGGCGGTAAACTCCAATGGGAACGCTGGTTTTAAAATGTGCCCGAGTAAAACGTTGACTTATATATAGAAGAGAGTCGTTGCCAGGTTTACTGACTGCTGCTTTATCAACACGAAGCGCGCTTGTTGGGATATAAAATGCGCGGCTTCTGTCAACGCGTGGGCGTCGTGAGGAAGGTGATGAATCAAATAGAGGATAAGGAGGAGCAGACCAGGTACGGCACTGGAGATAGTGCGGGAGTTAAACAGGGGCCTTGGATCCTGAGGAAGATGTAAAGAAAAGACCTCCGGAAACTTGGTCCCGGAGGTCTTCAACATACTGCCTTGTGTTGCTGCAAGGTTTCTCTTTACAGCAACAGCAAAAGCTAAGATACAGGCTAACCTATGGCTACCATTTCATTGCCATTTTCGTTATAGGCTTCTACCGGGGCGCAGGAGCAGATCAGGTTGCGGTCTCCGTACGCGCTGTCGATGCGGCTAACGGTTGGCCACACCTTGCTTTCGCGGAGGTAGGCCATCGGGAACACGGCTTTCTCGCGGCTATAGGGCCGTTCCCAGTTTTCGGCCATCACCACTTTCAGGGTATGCGGCGCGTGCTTCAGCACGTTGGTTTTCTGGTCCGCTTTGCCTTCCTCAATCTCGCGGATTTCCTCCCGGATCGAGATCATCACATCGCAGAACCTGTCCAGCTCTTCCTGTGCCTCTGACTCGGTCGGCTCCACCATCAGGGTGCCCGCCACCGGGAACGATACCGTCGGCGCATGGAAACCATAGTCCATCAGACGCTTGGCGATATCCTCCACCTCAACGCCCGCTTTTTTAAAGCCGCGGCAATCCAGGATCATCTCGTGTGCGCAGCGGCCGTTTTTACCCACATATAGTACCGGGTAGTGCTGCTCCAGGCGCGCCTTTATATAGTTTGCGTTCAGGATCGCCACTTTGGTTGCTTCCGTCAGGCCTTCGCCGCCCATCATGGCGATATAGGCGTAGGATATGGGAAGGATAGAGGCAGACCCCCAGGGCGCAGCAGACACGGCATGGATCGCCTTCTCCCCGTTAAGCTTCACCACCGCGTGGCCGGGCAGGAACGGAGCCAGGTCTTTCACCACCCCGATCGGGCCCATGCCAGGGCCGCCGCCGCCATGCGGGATACAGAAGGTCTTGTGCAGGTTCAGGTGGCAGACATCGGCCCCTATATGGGCGGGGGAAGTCAGGCCTACCTGGGCGTTCATGTTGGCCCCGTCCATATAGACACGGCCACCGTTTTCGTGAATGGCTTGGCAGATTTCGATAATGCTCTCCTCATACACGCCGTGCGTGGATGGGTAGGTCACCATCAGGCACGACAGCTCATGCTGATGCTGCTCCGCTTTCGCATGAAGGTCCGCCACGTCGATGTTTCCTTTCTCATCGCACTTCACGATCACCACTTTCATGCCGGCCATTACCGCCGAAGCCGGGTTGGTGCCGTGCGCCGAGGAGGGGATAAGGGCAATGTTACGGTGGTGGTCGCCACGGGATTCGTGGTAGGCGCGAATCACCATCAGGCCGGCGTACTCGCCCTGCGCGCCAGAGTTAGGCTGCAGCGAAACGGCATCGAAACGGGTAATCTCACAGAGCCAGGCTTCCAGGTCAGAGAATATCTGCTGATAACCCTTTGTCTGGTCGGCCGGGGCGAAGGGGTGCAGCTGCCCGATCTCAGGCCAGGTGATGGGAATCATCTCGGCCGTGGCGTTCAGTTTCATCGTGCAGGAGCCCAGCGGAATCATGGAGTGCACCAGCGAGATGTCCTTGTTCTCGAGGTGCTTCATATAGCGCAGCATCTCGTGCTCTGCGTGGTGCTTGTTGAATACCTCGTGCGTCAGGTACGGGCTCTTGCGGAGCAGACTTTCTGCCCACGTCACGTCGGTTTCTTCCGGCAGCGCATTTATATCCAGCACGTCCGCAGGCTTGCCGGCCACTTTCGCGAATACAGCCAGTATATCCTTCACGTCCTGCAGTTCGGTGTTCTGGTTGAGCGAGATGCCGATGTTGCTGTCGCCGAAGTAGCGGAAATTCATGCCTGCCGCCTCCGCCTCTGTGCGGATGGCCTGGCTCAGCTCAGCGCTTTCAACGGCTATTTTCAGCGTGTCGAAATACTGCTCGTTCTGCTGCTCAAAGCCGAGCGCACGCAGGCCTTTCTCCAGTTGCTGCGCCAGCGCATGCGCGTTCAGGCCGATGTATCTCAGGCGGCGTGGGCCGTGGTACACCGCATACATACCGGCCATCACGGCCAGCAGCACCTGCGCCGTGCAGATATTGGAGGTGGCTTTTTCGCGGCGGATGTGCTGCTCACGCGTCTGCAGGGCCATACGGTAGGCTCTGTCGCCGGCCGCATCCACGGATATACCGATGATGCGGCCCGGGATCACACGCTTAAAGGCATCCTTCGTGGCAAAGTACCCCGCATGCGGACCTCCAAAGCCCATGGGTACGCCAAAGCGCTGCGTCGTGCCTACTACGGCGTCGGCGCCCATCTCCCCCGGAGGGGTTAATAATGTAAGCGAAAGAATATCGGCAGCCACGGCTACCAGCATGTCCTGCTCGTGCGCGGTGCTGATAAAACCGGTGTAATCATACAGGGCGCCGTCGGCAGCCGGGTACTGTAGAATAGCACCAAACAGGGTTTCGTCCTGCAGGTCGGCCGTGCGGTGGTCGCCGATCACCAGCTCAATGCCCAGTGGCGTGGCCCGCGACAGTAATACATCCGTTGTTTGCGGCAGCACCTGCTCCGACACAAAGAAGCGGGTGGCGTTTTTGCGGGCGCCTTTGCGCTGCGCGAAGAACATGCCCATCGCCTCGGCGGCGGCAGTGCCCTCGTCCAGCAGGGAGGCGTTCGCGATCTCCATCCCCGTCAGGTCCATCACCATGGTCTGGTAGTTGATCAGCGCCTCCAGGCGGCCCTGTGCAATCTCGGCCTGGTAAGGCGTGTAGGCCGTGTACCAACCCGGGTTCTCCATGATGTTGCGCAGGATCACCGGCGGCACAATCGTGTCGTTGTAACCTAAGCCTATATAAGATTTATATACCTTGTTCTGGCGCGCGATCTGGCTGAACCTGTTCAGGAAGTCTTTCTCAGAGAGCGCCGCTGGCAGGTTCAGTGGTTTCTTCAGGCGGATGGCGGCCGGCACGGTCTCCTCAACCAGTTGATCCAGCGAGTCGGCCCCGATGGTCTTCAGCATATCCTGCATCTGCTCTTTGTCCGGACCGTTGTGGCGCTCCTTAAACACATCCGCAGGCTTGGTTTTGAATATCATATAAGAGATTTATGGATTGGTAATTTTGGGTTGTATTTTGCCGGGAGCAGCGAACGCCGCCGGCCTCATATTTTCTACAAAAGTAATAGTAATTGTTTATTATATTGAAGCATCAAAACGAAATACTTAAGGCCCGCGCCTGCGACGTTTTGCCGCTTTTACAGAGGCCGGAAGCGGCCCCGCAGCTATAACAGGCAAAAGTGCCTTTTGCTTACTTTAGCCTAACAAATATGCAGGCGCAACAATTCAAGGTAGCCCCTATATGAGCAAGATCAGGATTGGCATTATCAAAGAGGGAAAGGTGCCGGTGGACAAACGGGTGCCGCTTACGCCTAAAAAGTGCGTGGAGGCGCTGCAGAAGTTCCAGGGGCTGGAGATATGGAAGCAGCCGAGCGATATATGCTGCTTTACCGATGCCGAATACGCTGAGCTGGGCATTCCGGTGCGGCAGGATATGAGCGGGTGCGACATCTTATTAGGAGTGAAGGAGGTGCCTGTGGCGCAGCTTATCCCCAACAAGACGTACTTCTTCTTCTCCCACACCATCAAAAAGCAGCCGCACAACGCCAAACTGCTCCGCGCCGTCCTGGACCGGCACATCACGCTGATCGATTACGAAACCCTTACCAACGCACAGGGCCAGCGGCTGGTGGCGTTCGGCCGCTATGCCGGCATCGTGGGAGCCTATAACGGCATCCTGACCTACGGCAGAAAGTGGAAGTTATATAGCCTGAAGCCCGCCCACCTGTGCCACGAGATGGAAGACATGCAGGAGGAGTACTTTAAGGTGAAGCTGCCGCCCATCAAGATCGCCGTGACCGGGGGCGGGCGCGTGGCGGGCGGCGCGATGGAGGTGCTGGATAAAATGGGAATCCGGAAGGTAAGCGTGTTCGACTACCTGTATAAGCAGTTCACGGAGCCGGTGTACGCCCAGCTGCACTCCGGCGATTACAACACCCGCCCCGATGTGGAAGTGTGGGACTCCCCGGATTTCTACGCCAACCCACACTTATATAGGAGTACGTTCCGCAAATTCACCCGCGTCACCGATCTGCTGCTGGCCTGCGCCTTCTGGGACCCGCGTGCGCCTAAGCTCTTCACCGAGGAGGAAACCCGCGAGCCTGATTTCAGGATCAACACCATCGCCGACATTACCTGCGACATCAACGGCTCGATTCCTGTCACCAAGCGCGCCACCACCATCCCGGACCCTGCCTTTGATTATAACCCCGAAACAGGGGAGTTGGAGCCCCCCTACAGCCGACCCGGCAACATCACGGTGATGGCCGTAGACAACCTGCCGTGCGAGCTGCCCCGCAATTCCTCCCGTGATTTCGGCCGCCACCTGATCGACCACGTGTTGCCGCACCTTTTCAACGGAGACGCGGAAGAGGTGCTCGAGCGCGGCACGATCGCCAAAGCCGGCAAACTAACCCCCCGCTTCAGCTACCTGCAGGAATACGCAGACAGTGTCGCGGATGAGCAGCAGCAGGAGGCGGTGTAGATCTATATAGGGGTTTATAGCTGATCGGGTTCGGGGAAAGGGAATACTTGTGGGTGCCTCCGTGAATGCAGGGAGCATCCGTTGCCGTCAAACCGCAGGCGGAGCTTCTTATATATATAGGAGCGATAGAAACTATGAAGGGTTCGGTAGCTTGAGTAGATAGCAGGCAGCCTGCTTCTCCTTATGCTCTTATATATAGTGTAGGGCGCGCTATCTAATAAGTTAAAAGCACTCTATATAAACAAGAGTGTTTTTATGTTCAAGGCAGTACCTACTAAACCTCTAATATGACCGAATGCAGGTGCAACTCCCTCCCGAGGCATGGAGAGGCAGTTGCACCTGCAGCGGCTTTCATGCTATACGCAATATGACAACAGAGAGAAAGGAGCAAATAAGGTAGTGTGTATATATGCAGCCGTGTTTTGGGTTGATGTTATATATACAAAGAGCATTATATATAGCTTTGAATCATATATAAACTGAGAAAAGAGCGCGTTCCAATCTTGCCTGGCCCAGTGCTCTCTGATTTTTCAGTGGTAGTAGGCGGCTTCTGCAGGAATTTCTGTGCCGCCGGGAACTCCGGTGGCGGGGGTGTTGCCCGTTTCGGGCGCGCCTTGCCAAGAGGCTCGGAAATTATGCCGTAGATTCTCAGGCGGTTGCGCGGGCGGTTCCTGATTCCGTGGGATTTCTTTGCTCCGGTGTTTGGAAAGGCCGGGGGATTGGCTACCTTTGCATCCCGGTTCGGCAGGGACGGGGGAGAGGGAGAGACTGAGAGAAAGGGAGGCAGAAAAAAAATCCCCCTGC
>NZ_BAABHC010000040.1:0-546 GCF_039541895.1 Pontibacter saemangeumensis | reverse complement strand
GCCGTTGGCGTTGGCCACCGTGATCGCGCCGGTCTGGGCGCCTACTGGCACCTGGGCCTGCAGCGATGTTGTTCCGTCGCCGTTGTCGATAGGGGCGAAGCTTGCAGCCACACCGCCGGCGAACACCACCGAGGTCACCTCGGCCAGGTTGTCGCCCGAGATGCTCACGTAGTCGCCTTCCTTACCCGAGGCCGGGCTGATGGCCAGGTTGGCCGGAACCAGCTTGAGCACCGTAAAATCGATCGAGGCCGTGCCGTCTGTGGCAGTCACCGTCAGCGGGCCGGACGTGGCGCCGATTGGAACCTCAACATAGACGATGGTGCCGTCACTAGCAAAGTCCTCTTCAAAGGCGTAGGTGTCGACGCCGTTGAAGCTTACGAGCGTTGTTCCATGCAGATTCGCACCATTGATGGTTATAACATCCAACTCGTAGGCTGCAGCCGGGTCAACTGAGAGTATGGCTGGCCGGATCACGGTGAAGGTCGGGGTGGTGCCCGTGCCGTTGGCGTTGGCCACCGTGATCGCGCCGGTCTGGGCGCCTACTGG
>NZ_BAABHC010000039.1:0-369540 GCF_039541895.1 Pontibacter saemangeumensis | reverse complement strand
CTGTTTCTGATAAACTTTCAACCCAATCAACAAAAGGGAAAAAGGATACTTACAGGATTAGTGACAAACATAGGATGTAAAGCATAGGCCTCTACCAACTTTAACAGGTCCATATGGAAGCGAACGTTCAACGGCACATCATTCTCTATGGTTTTCCCCTTTACCGGTTTCACCTCATGTTGAGGGGCCAATTTTGGGGCTTTCAGGAGTTCCGACATTAGCTTTACATTGTTCTTCTCTACAATAAGTCTCTACGTAACAATGTATCTGCGTTATTATATCATACTCCCTGCTGTCCCATTGGCTAGGGCGGTTATCTCCTTCTTCGCCTTCGTGTCTACGCCACCCAACACGCCACCAGTTAAAGGGCTTCGGGCATAGCTTACGCGGTCATGTATGCGCGTTTCGAGCGCCGGCAAAGAAAGTCCTTAGAAGTTCCTGCACTTCCGCTGTGATGCCACTACGGGGCTTATTCATATTGAGCACAATTCCTGATTTAAGAGCGGGGTATTTGACCTGTGCTTGGCTTATAGGTCGCTGGTGGCCCAGAGTGCTAACACGGCAAGCCTTACTGCTGATGAAGCAGGGTGCATCGGCCATTCAGGCTGTTGTGCTTCTCCATGAAAATAGAGGCAGGTCGCAGACTGTCCCCATGTAAGAGAGAGTTACCAGCTAAAGTTGATGCTTTCCTTCTCCAGTAGTTCTGAGACAGGTATTGCCTCTTCACTGCTCCCGATGTAAAAAGCTTCCTCCTCCTCATCGTACTCGATATGGCTTTCGCGAGGTTCCACTATCACACTTCCATTCAGGTCGATGACCATGAAATAATCAGCCGTCTCCTGCAGCCCATAATAGTAGAACAGGTCACCGTTCGCGTAGCAGCCCCTGAAGTAGACGATGAACAGGTTGTGTCGCTCTATGTGCTCTGTTACTTCGAGCAGGCCCTTGCATATGACTTCCCCCTGAGTTGTCACGACAGCTGTCAGCTCCATGCCATCCCTATTACCGTAGAATACATTCAGCAGCGTCTCCTTCTCATCAAGAAAGGTGACCTCAAGGACGGCTTCCTTTAACGCCTCATTTAAACTCAGCCAGTTTATGCCTCTTTTGTAGAACCAGTGACTGGATGGCTCTTCTTCCTCGTCATCGGTTATGTATCTTACGATAAGTTCGTGGTTCATTTTATCATATGCATATGGCGCTCTAATATATATATATATTATAATATATAATTAATATTTAAGTACTGCCTTGTACCGTTGCCCTCTTATTCAAACCCACCTGAACAGTCTCTTTTAGCCATAAAGCCCGATACAGGCCTAAAAGTTAATTTGGAATGGTTATGGTGCATGGGAAACAGGCTGAAAACGCTCACTTCCCACTACCGGATACCCACCCATGCAATCCTTTGGGAACCATCAGTGGTGCTTATCCGCTTTCCTGTATATCCCTTACATTAGCATTAGTTATAATATATATACTATCGTTGCTATATTGTCCTGCTTTACTGCCTGTACTCAATACAGGACAGCTACCTCTGTGATAATCTGACACAGAAAACACCGACGTTGAAGGATAATCGATATGAAGCACACATGGCTTATTACCTTACTGGTGCTAAACACCATCCTCCTGAGCTGTACTAACGACAGGGAACCGGCTCCGGCTCCCACACGGCCAAAGCCCACCAATGATCCTCCTGCGGCTTTCACCGTAGAGGTCTCAGACATCACAAAGAGCACAGCCCTTATCAGTTGGACGGAGGCAACCGATCCGGAGAAGGATAAAGTGACCTACTCTGTTGTGCTGGACGGACGGGAATTGGCCACAGATCTCGACTCTGCATCATTCGTTGCCGGGGAACTCGCCCCTGAGACAAGGTATGAAGGCTACGTGCTGGCCCACGACCCGCAGAAGAACTCCGCGCGCTCAAATTTTTTCTTCACCACGAAAAGTCCCTACACTACGTTCAGTAGGCACTACAGCATAGGCGACGATGCTTCCCGTACCGGCTCCCTCTGCAAGACCTCTGACGATGGGTATGTCATTGCCGGAACCACGTACAAGCCTGGCCTGGACCAGTGGATCATGTTTGTGATGAAGATTGACTCTGTGGGTGATGAGCAATGGAAGGTTATCCACGAACTGAACATAGCGGGTGAGAAGGTCGCCGTATCAGAGACAATGGACAGGGGGTTCATACTCGCAGCGAGAAACTTCATTCTGAAGACGGACGCCAAGGGGAATGTGCTGTGGAAGAAGGAAATCCTGTTGGATTGTGTCTTCAGCTCGGTCATAGAAGCCAGTGACGGGAGTATTGTTGTAATAGGTGAGATAGGGCGGAAGAAGGCCATTAGCCAGAACGTGACGACACAGGCGCTGTTGTTAAAGCTGGATGCGGGCGGAAACCAGCTCTGGGAGAAGCGGTACGGGTCCTCAAAGTATAGCATGGGCAGGGACATCGTGCAGACTCCTTCCGGAGGATTCGTGTTGTTGTGTCAGACGGAATACTCCGGTGCAGAAAAAGAAGAGTCGGAGAGAAGCATTGACCGTGACATGGACTTCTGGGTGATCAGCACGGACCCAAGCGGAAATATTCATTGGCAAAAAACTTACGGGGACAGAAGATATGACTTCGCTGCAAAGCTGAAGGCGACAAAGGACGGAGGGTACGTTATCGGTGGAAGCAGCTGGGGGGCGTACGACTTCAGCGATATGCGTGTGATCAGGATCGATGGGAGTGGCAGTGCGCTGTTGGACAAGTCCATTGATAACGGCTTTTCCTTCCAGACAGGGTCTATTGCTCTGACTGACGACGGCGGCTATGCTCTCACTGGCTATGTGAAGTCAGTTTATGATATTTTCTTTGGCATCTACAAGCTAGACTCAGGTGGGAACAAGGAGTGGGAGCACTGGTATGGCCGCGAATGGGAAGGAAGCTACGGCGTTGATCTGCTGCAGAACCCAGACAAGGGTTACATGGTGGCAGGATACTCTGCGGCTGGTTACTTTGACCATTCTCAGGTGTGGGTGCTAAAGCTCGATCCTCAGGGAAGGTATGAGGAATGAGCCGAAGGCTTCCACTGATATCGCCAAGCATCATAACCTCTGCTTACAGGAGCGCTGATGCATTTTGTAGTTGACATTCTGTTCTGATGGCGAAGTCCACTATAAAAGGATATACCCTTTGTTGCTTATCCATTCATGAATCATTAAAACATTGATGACCACAGACTAAGGTAGTCATCAGGCCTCACCGGTCAGATGTGCTGCAGTGGCGCAGGTATCGTCTGGTATATTTTACCTCTACACTGGCGGATATTGACAAACAAAGCGGCGTAGGGCTGAGAAGTAGTTTCAACGGTATGACTGCTTTGTGAATAAATAACAGGATCAGGGGCAAAGGAATTGGCAGAACCCCCATGAATTTGATCCGCCAGCCAGCTGTTTAAGGGGTATATCCCAAGAAGGGATGAAGGGAAATTTATACGTACCATAACAGGGATTTGAAGTGCCTTTTAGCACCATTATTAGTATTTAAGGCAGTTTAGTGCTGCTTATTTTTACATGAGAACCCACCTCCGGCTCCACACGACTATATTTTAGCTATAACTTAGCCTGAAACTACCGGAAGGGCCAAAAACAGGCCGCTCACCCACCCCGGTATGGGTATCCTCATACCACCACCCACCGGGACCTACCCCTATAATGTTACGGGACCATGTATATAATTCTTGCCAATTTTTTTGCTCCTGAAATGCGGCATCCTATACTATTTTATAAAATTTTATATTTTTCTTGTACAGATAATATGCACCTGCCTACGCTAAGCGGCGAAGAGCTGATCAGGAAGCTTAGCTCACAGCAGCGTGGTCATGCAGAGGTGCATTCAGCTGTCTGAAATCTATAGGAATGAGAATCGTAACCTGGAACTGTAACGGAGCATTAAGGAAGAAACATGTACACCTTGCAGCTTTAAAGGCCGACATCTGTGTCATCCAGGAGTGTGAAGATCCTTTGCGGACACAGGACCATGGCTATGTGGAATGGGCAGGGAACCACCTGTGGATCGGAGAAAACAGGAACAAGGGCCTCGGCATATTTGTAAGGAATGATCTGGCGATAGAACCCCTTTACTGGAGTAACATATATAAGGACCATTATGTCAAATACTTCTTACCCTGCCTGATCAACAAGGATTTTCAGTTACTGGGCATCTGGGCGCATCACAACAACTCCCCCAATTTTGGCTACATCGGACAAATGTGGAAGTACCTGCAAGTAAACAAAGGGAACTTCGGTAAGATTCTGCTGGCAGGGGACCTGAACAGCAATGCCATCTGGGATGAATGGGACAGATGGTGGAATCATTCGGATGTGCTGAGAGAGCTTCATGAACTTGGGATTGAAAGCCTGTACCACCGGTTCTTCAAGGAAGGGCAGGGAAAGGAAACCAACCCTACCTTCTTTATGAATAGAAAACAGGAAAGGCCTTATCATATAGATTATTTTTTAGGCAGCATGGCGTTCTCAAGCAGGTTGTCAGGATTCGGAATAGGAGCGAAGGAAATGTGGCTGAAGATGAGCGACCACCTGCCCTTGATCTGTGACTTTGATGAGCAGCATAATGTGTCTGCCTGAGGGTTTGAAACGTTTGTTCCCTATGGTGCCTACTGTAAAAAGGCACGTCATTAAAACCGTATGAGCAGAATGTCTCATCACTAACCCTTAACGCTTTTACATGTACACGAACGGCTTTCCGGTTTCAGACCTTTTCAGGGAAAACAGCAGGTATACACTGCAGTCAGGTACCGGTGACCTTTCCCTGAGGCAGTTGATGAACGAGAGCTTGGTGTACATTTCCTGTGGGCAGCAGGATACCGACAGCTCTGATTTCCAGATTGTTACCAGCCCCACATCCCTTCTTGGGGAAGAGACGTTGTGGGTATTCCCACTCTATTCCTACCCTGAAACCGGATCACGCCAGGGAGAACAGCAGACCGGCATTAGAAGTCCCAACCTGGACACTGACATTGTCGGGAGGATAACTGCTGCCCTGGGGCTGGCCTTTGTGCCCGAAAAGGAAGACGAAGGCAGGGTATGCTTTGTCGGCAGTCCCGAACTGCGTACGGATTTCAGGCTAAGCTTTGCACCGGCAGACATACTGGATTACATCCATGGCGTCCTCAAGAGGCATTCCAATGGAGATTCTTGTGTGGACTTACATGAAGACGGTTTCCCAGTCATACCCTACCCCGAAAACGCAGATACCTTCTGGCGTCTGGTCATACTCGGAAACGAGCTGAGACGGCATGGCGGTGGTACTGTAAAGTAGACACGCGTATACCCCCCTTGTGTATTCAAGTAAGGACCAAAGTTGAATAAGAAAGGCATATCGAACCGACATTGATTGCATAGCTGCGGTATATTTAGCTCTTTTGTATTTATGCCCATGGTCTGTCCCTTCAGGGGACAATCAGGCAAAAAAGAATACAGACTCCATGGTAATTATACACCCTATTGACCCTTTCCTTTTCGAGTTGTTCCCCCGTGCCAAAGCCGCTAATCAGCGTATAGACGTGCTGAAGGAGGAAATGAGCGCATACTACACCGTCGGTCCCTACAAGCCATCAGTGACAGTGAAAGACGACGTGGTTGAGGTCAGGATTGACACAGACCTTATCGATCAGCAGCAGAAGGAGTATCAGGAGGTGGTCTCCCTGGCTGAAAGAGGCAAGTATGAGGCTAGTAAGCAGAAGCTTCTCCCGCTGATCGAGAAGGCACCGCACGTCTCAGAGTACCACCGTGTCCTGGGCCAGATCTACTCAGAGCAGGGAGAGCAGGAAGAGGCAGTCAACGCGCTCATCGACGCACTCCGTTGGGACCCGAAAAACGGATGGGCACTGCTGATGATGGGCAACATCTTCGCCAGATACCACAAGGACATCGACACGGCACTAACCTACTACAGACAGGCTGCCAAAGCCAACCCAGAGGATAACATCACGCTCAACAACATAGGGGCTATTTTGATGCAAGCTGGAAGAAAAAAGGAAGCTATTGACTACTTCCTTCAGGCAAAGGACCTGGACCCAGAGTACCCGAACACATACCATGCACTGGCCATGGCAGAGGAGAGCGAAGGACACTTATCAGGAGCGTTTGGCTATGCTTTCAGCGCTATTAAGAAAAACACCAAAAAGGATTCTCTTTACGCGGAGAGCCTGAGGCTGGCTGTTAACCTGGCGAAGCGTCTGGTGCAGGAGGGCGAGGGGCAGCGCGTCATGCAGCGGTACACCAGAAAGCTGGAGGAGCAGACCGCCACGAGGATCGACACGGTGGTCGATGAGTCGATCGCCACAGCCGCCAAAATTGAGTTCGCTGAGAACTACAGCCGCGACAGGCACATCATCCGCTACAAATCCTCCTATCCGGCCGTGGAGCACCTCGTGATGCACGAACTGGTGCACCTGGACCTGGTGACGGAGGCCAGAAAGGTGCAGAAGAACCAGCTGTTCACCACCAGCATAGTACACAGCAAAGCCTTTGACAGGGCCATGGAGAAGGACGCTAGGCGGCTTCGGAAGCAGGGGCTTCCTGAGGACTCAGTCAAAGGGTTCCTCTCCTCCATCTTCACCGGTCTTAACCTGCAGGTGTACAACACGCCTATTGACCTCTTTATTGAGGACTACCTTTACAGTGAATTCAAAGAGCTGCGGCCGTACCAGTTCCTCTCGCTGATGGGCATGGTGCAGGAGGGCATAAAGGCCACCACGGACAAGACGATCGTCTCCCATGCACCGAAGCAGGTAGTGTCTGCCTCGAAGGTCTACAACCTGGTGAACGCGCTGCACCTGAAGGACCTTTACGGGGTGGACTTTCTGGCTGACTTCAGCGCCACACCGAAAGAGCTGAGGCAAGCGGAGGAGTTCATGGAGGAGTTCGAAGAGTACCGCTATGACCGCGAGGCTGCCGAGGAGTACGAGCTGGTGCAGAACTGGGCCGATGACCTGGAGCTGAGCGGCTTCTTCGAGCTAGTGCTGGAGACTTCCCACAGGAAAGGGAGAAGCCCCGAGGAGGTTGTCTCGGAGATGGAGGAGAGCGGCATGAACCTGGGGGAGGCGGACCCATACGAAGAGGAGCGGATGAAGACATTCCTCGAGCAGCACCAGGGAAAGGACCTGAACATGGCCGTGGTCATGTACATGGTGGACGCGCTCAAATACTTCCAGATGCTGTCAAAGGAAGAAGTGAAGGTGATCGCGCATGAGGTCGCCATGAAGGGCATGTACGGCATCACACCGGAGAAAAAGGATTACACGTTGCCGAAGATCCCAGGTAAGACCTTCACCGGTTACCACCTGCTGGCCTACTACTACGTGAGCTGGGCCATCGCAGAGCCGGAGTTCCTGCCGCAGCTGCAGCTTCCGTTCGACAGGGAGTACATTGTGGCCAGACAACTTGAAAAAGAGAAGTAAGATGAGCGACATCAAAGACATCACGGCAGCGCTCCTGAAGTTCAGGGATGAGCGCGACTGGCAGCAGTTTCACAACTCAAAGGATCTGGCCCTGGCAGTCTCCATCGAGGCATCGGAGCTGCTGGAGCTTTTCCTGTGGAAGGGGAATGAGGAGGTGGACAGAGACAGGCTGAAGGCTGAGCTGGCGGACGTGCTTTCCTACTGTCTGCTATTGGCAGAGAAGCATGGGCTGGACGTGGCGGAGATAATCAAAGAGAAGATAGAAGCAAACAATTCGAAATACCCCATCTCTAAGGCCAAAGGCTCAGCCAAAAAGTACACCGACCTATGATCGTTTACAAGAAGTCCAAAGGAGAGTTCATTGCGGACATTGATGACCTGATCATCGAGGATATCATTCATGAGTCGGTTGAAAAGAAGCTCAACAGGAGAGTGGGTGAGAGTGAGTACCGGTCATGGCAGAATTCCCTACAGTACATGGCCAATGTGCTGCGGACAGATGACATTCCTGGTGACGCAGGGGTGGCCATCGAATACAACATCCCCAGAACAAGCAACAGGGTAGACTTTATCATATCCGGACAGAGTGAGGGAGGGGAGGAGTTCGCCATCCTCATAGAGCTGAAGCAGTGGTCAGAGATACAGCTGACTGGGAAGGATGCCATGGTGCGGACGCGGTTTAAGCACGGCATGAGCGAGGAGCTTCACCCGAGCTACCAGGCATGGTCCTACTCTGCTCTCCTCAACGGCTTCAATCAGACGGTGTACGAGGAGAACATTCAGCTGAAACCCTGTGCCTATCTCCACAACTATACGGATGACGGCCTCATTACACATGCGTTCTACGCTGACTACATCGCGAAGGCTCCTGTGTTCTGCAAGGAAGACAAGCTCAGGCTGAGGGAGTTCATCAGCGGCTTCATCAGGCACGGTGACAGGAGGGACGTGATCCTTCGGATCGAGAACGGGAAAATTAAGCCCTCGAAGAGTCTGGCTGACAGCATGGCCTCCATGATGAAGGGAAACCAGGAGTTTGTGATGATAGACTCGCAGAAGATCGTGTACGAGACCGCACTGGCGCTGGCGCAGACATCGACACCGGCCAACAAGAACGTGCTGATCGTGCATGGCGGACCCGGCACAGGGAAATCCGTGGTGGCCATCAACCTTCTGGTGGCCCTGACAAAGAAGGGGCTGCTGGCCCAGTACGTGACCAAGAACTCCGCACCCAGGACCGTGTATGAGACAAAGCTGACAGGTACGCTGAAGAAGACCGAGATCTCCAACTTCTTTTCAGGGTCAGGGGCCTTCACCAGCACGCGCCCTGACATGTTCGATGCGCTGATCGTGGATGAGGCGCACCGGCTGAACGAGAAGTCGGGCATGTTTCAGAACATGGGGGAGAACCAGGTAAAGGAGATTATCGGCTCCTCCAAATTCTCCGTGTTCTTTTTGGATGAGGACCAGAAGGTAACGCTCAGCGATATCGGTGAAGAGGAGGAGATCGAGAAATGGGCTATACGCCACAACGCCACCGTTCACAAACTGGAGCTGACCTCCCAGTTCAGGTGCGGAGGCTCTGACGGGTACCTGGCGTGGCTGGATGATGTGCTGCAGATAAGGGAGACAGCCAACACCATGCTGGACGGAAAGGACGGTTATGACTTCAGGATCTTCGATGACCCCAATGCCCTGAGGGATGCCATCTACGAGAAGAACAGGGAGGCGAACAAGGCCCGTCTGGTTGCCGGTTACTGCTGGGACTGGAGAAGCAAGAAGAACCCGCAGGAGATGGACATTGTGATTCCGGAACACGACTTCGCCATGCGGTGGAATCTGGGCAGTGACGGGATGCTGTGGATTGTGAAGCCGGAGTCAGTAAGTGAGGTGGGCTGCATCCACACCTGCCAGGGGCTGGAGGTGGATTACATAGGTGTGATCATAGGCCCGGATATGATATACAGGGAAGGTGATGTACTGGTGGATCCTTCGAAACGGTCTGGTATGGACAAATCAGTCCATGGTTACAAGAAGCGGCTGAAAGAGAATCCGGATGAAACAAGGAGTCTGGTAAGATCTATCATAAAGAACACCTACCGCACGCTCATGTCGAGGGGTATGAAAGGTTGTTATGTCTACTTCACAGATAAGGAGACGGAGCAGTATTTCAGGTCTAGAATCGATGATACTATATTGATTAAAACTGCATGAATATTTTTTGTAGTTACACAGGAACGGTTGTTCTATTATACGCCGGTCTTATTGTTAGCACGAGCTTTACTAGTCACGGATCCTTAAGGAGCATTGATGAAGAAATTAACTAAATTAAAATTCCAGATGCTATTTCAACATTGTTTACAGACAAGGTAGGAGGCTTACTTGTTGTGGTAACGTACAGCTACCCAGATTGAACCATAGCCATCTTTGATGCTGTCTGTTTCTACAGCGGTTTGTCTCCATGATAAAGCTGTTTGAATACACTAGCTATAATATTTAATTAGTTGGGAGCCATTAAATAACACCAATTTTCCGGAACTACTTTAACTTTGATACAATTAGAATTCAAAGAATGGAGGAGTTTACTATGAATGTGAGAACTCCTCCGGTTAACAGACATTAGTTCTAATATTTAGGTAAGATATATAAAAGACTGAGGTGGAAAAGATTGGAAATCTTCCTTTATGCAAAGGGGCTTCTTATACTTTTTAAATGTTTTAACTTTGATAGCATAGCCCTCTTCTCTTTGGTTAAAGTACTTTAAAAAATAATCTTCAGTAATCCCTGAAAACTCCTGCGTTTCTTTCCAAAGAGTATTCAAATCAGCATTTAAAATACAGTCAATTTCAAATTCTCCAATTACCTTTTTTACTGGAGAAGAAGCATAAACTACTATGCTTTTAATATCAGGTTTTTTAAAAATAACTTTTCTAAACTCAAACTTCTTTGAGCCATCGAATATCTTGAATGCAAATTCAGGTTTAATGGATAATAATACTCTCATCGGTTCTGGTCTCTCTAATGATTGCTTCGAACTTATCTTTTGGAATCTTTTGAAAACCACGTGGCACACTATTGATGTTAGGAATAACTTCAAGATCTAAGAGTTGCTTGAGGTTGATTCTTTTGGGGAATGAGTACGTGTATAGGAAGTTAACTATAAAAGGTCTTGATCTGGAATTCCAATTCCAATGTTCTGCTAGCTCTTTGTCGCTAAATACGCTCCTTTTCTTACATAAGGCAATAAATTCTGCCTCATTTTCTATGTCCGTGATTACTGATTCGACCACGCCAATGGTTGAAACTACACTTGAGTAGATCTTAGGATAGGTTTCTCCGGTTCTGTAGAAAATAATATTATCTCCAACTTTTAGTTTCTTCTCATGAGAGCGGCAGATATAGACCTTGCTGATAGCATTTCTATGTGGCTGATTCTCAATAAAATTAGTGGGCGATTCAGTATTTAAAACAGAATCTGGAAGCAAATCAGTGTGATACTTTGGATAAATTGGCACTATATACGCATCTGTGTTGGTAGACACGTATGGGAAAGATAGCTTAGGGTTCTCCTTATAAAAAGATCTTTCAAAGTTTCTTACTAAGACCAATTCATCTCCGGTATTAGATGCTTTGGTGCCCCACTGTTCAAAACCCCACTCATTAAGTAATTGTATTAGCCTAACTTGTTCTGGTGTTTTGTCAAAGATTGTAACATATATTTCGTCTACTTTTTGCTTTAAGGCATTGTCAAAGATTATTTTAAGGAACCTTTCTCCTAATTTGAAGCCATTCAAGGTTACTTTGAATGTGCCAATTTTAAGCCTTTTCTTTCTCGGAAATACTGGTGTGATATCACTATAATTTTCTGTCTTCCCTTCCACTTTTAAAAAGAGAAAAGCCATCATTTCTCCTGCTTCTGAACATATATAAGCAATTTCGTCAGATTTACCATTAAACCACCTATCAAACCCTTCATAGTCTCTTCTAAATGAGTCAAAGAAAGGATCAGATAAATCTAACTTACCAAAGTATTCTTTTTTAACGGCTAGTGTTTTATAGTCCACAAATTCCGGATGCTCGGCTATCACAGTCTCTAAAAAAGTTTCTATCCTGAAAACCTTGTTGGCCAATCCTAGCCTACTTGCTTTTACATGAATAATTTTGTCTTCGGAGATCAGGATATCTACCCTATCATTAGCCAGTTCGTTAAGCAAGCGTGTGTCATTTACATCATTGACGTTTTTGTCGACCTCCTTACTTAAGGCAGCTATTTCTGGCTTAACGGGTGCTTCCGTTCTAAGCACGTTGTAATGATCAAGTTTTATACCCATTGTATGTACTGTTTTAGGATCTCTGTGCTTTTTGATTTCCTCAACAGTTAATGGATGAACACATTTAACAAAATGTAATCTGTCAAGCCAGTTAAACAGAATACCTATGCCTTTATTTCTGATGCTGCTAGCCTCTCTGTGAATGATGATGTTAGTATCAAGAAGTACTTTCATAAGGGTGAGGATATGGTTTTAAGTTTATTTACTACTGAATCGGTATTTATATTAGATGCTTCTAAATATTCAATCCCAAGTACATTCGCTACTTCTTTACCATACTCTTCTTCCAACTCCTGCATCCTCTGAAGGCTAGTTAGGTCGTACTGTTTTCTATCTCTCCTCTCTAATCTGGATTTAATCAATTCTTCGTTTCCTGTAATCACAATAATGGCCACAGGATTAATCTGCTCAAATGTCTGAATTGGAACTCTCGTGGCATCACCTTGCGCATTGAATAAGCATAGATGCCCATCCAATACATATTTATACTCCGGCTCGACAATCATTGCCAAGCCTCTGATCAATCTATCCTGTGTATAGGGTATGTCTTGTACCTTCTTGTTTTTTTCATCCTCATTAATATCTTTCCACTTTAGTACCTCACTTGCAGATAGATATTTAAAACCTAATTCCTCGCATATTTTATTACACACTGTACTCTTCCCTACTCCGTGAATTCCACCGACGAACATAATGTTGTTGATCATAGCTACATTATTAGGATATATGGTCTTTCTTATGCTTCAGATTTGTGAGGGTCTATAAAGCCTAATTTATTGTTGATCTTTAGTCAATAGAAGTAATTATACACACATGGCCTTCCAAGGTTTATTACATACTCAAACCCTTGATAAAGACGTGAAAGTGAAGGTCACTTCTATCAGTTAAGAAGAAGCCATATTATTCTATTTATTATCAACAGAAGTGTAAGGAGTAAACAATGGGCTTTTTTTTAGCGTCGAAGAGACATCTGTCGGCGCTTCTGACGGTACTTATGTCTTTTAACGTTTTTGGGTGTTTCAGCCATACTTTTAGCATCAACGTCTATCCCTTCCTGTTCCGGACGCTAAAATCTGATGTTGCTCGGTATCTACTTATGCCCATCCCTATTGAATTGGTGCCAATATCAAGCCCTAAAGTTTCCATAGCTGGAGTTTGATTCTTATCGAACAAGATATAGACTTATAAAATATTAGGAAACCATAATCTTTAAAATATTTTTATAATAAGGGTGAAAACACCAAGACGCAAGGTTTACAGTGTTGCTTTGGAAACAATTTTGGGTTGTAATTCTATTGTAATTACTTGCTGAGAATACATGCTTACCTTTAGCTCGATAAGCTTCTCCTATAGTAGAAGCCTTAGAAGCTTCTTGGAGTAGAGTACCTTTGTTGATGATCGTATGCAAAAAGTATGCAAACAAAAAAGCACTTACCAGATTTCTCTATGTAAGTGCTTGATTTTCAAGTGGTCGCGAAGGGAGTCGAACCCCTAACCTTCTGATTCGTAGTCAGATGCTCTATCCAGTTGAGCTACGTGACCGTTTTGTTCGGTGAATATGGTGCAAAGTAAAGGCCTTTTTCCCTTATACGCAAGCGCCAGCGGAAGATTTTAACTGTTTTTTTCCGCCGCTTTGCGCAGGGCGCGCTTCAAAGCCCTGTCGAACAGCACGTACAGCCCGCCTATCGAAATGATTACCAGCGCGATCATCAGCAGTTTGCCCCCGGTACCGCTGTCCGGGTCCTGCAGCACCGACACCACATCGCGCGCCTGCGTGCCTACCCAAAAGAAAAAGAGCGTGCGCGGGAGCATCCCCACAATGCTGGCGATAAAGAACTTCTTCTTCTCTATCTGCAGCAGCGAGAGCACGAAGTTCATCAGAGCAAAGGGTAGCACCGGCGAGATGCGCGTCAGGATGATCAGCACCCAGCTCTCGTGGCGCAGCTCCTGCATCAGGATACGCGCTTTCTCGAAGCGGTTCAGGAAGCTCATCATCTTGCCGTGGTCTATCAGTTGGGCGAGCGCATACCCCCCCAGCGCCGCAATGCCGTAAGACACCACGATGCCGGCAAAGCCGTTCCAGCCCAGGTAAAAGCCGCTGATCAGGGCCACGAAGGTGGTTGGCGTCAGGGCAAGGGCCATGGTGACGGATATCACGGCAAAGTAAACCAGCATCTCCACCCACGTCAGGCCTGCGAGCAGGTCCTGGTAATTGTACAGCACCACCGCCAGCGTGGAGCTTACCACCACCGGCACCACCACCAGCAACAGCATCGAGACGAACGTAGAGGCATTTTCGCGTATAAGTGTACGCAACACGGGGAGTACTTTCATGCGGGTTTTTTGTAATGGTTTTGTTACCCAATAGACGGAATACAAAGGACAAAAGATTTTGGCGGCTTTGAAAGCGCTGTTCGGGAGTCCCTGGCAGGCATATGGGCGGGGATGGTTTCTTCTGCCTTAATTTTTTTAACTTGCAGCTTACGGACCATTCTACAAAACACACTTTCTATATGAAATTCGGAACAAAAGCGATACACGCCGGCGTAGAGCCAGACCCAACCACAGGCGCCATCATGACGCCGATCTACCAGACATCCACCTACGTACAACGCTCTCCCGGCGACCACAAGGGCTACGAGTACTCGCGCACGCACAACCCCACCCGCACGCAGCTGCAAAACGCGCTGGCGGCGCTGGAGAACGGCACGCACGGCCTGTGCTTTGCCTCGGGCATGGCGGCCGTGGATGCCATTCTTAAAATGCTGAAGCCCGGCGATGAGGTGATCTCGACCAACGACCTGTACGGCGGCAGCTACCGCATCTTCACAAAGGTGTTCCAGAACTACGGCATCAAGTTCCACTTCACCGATATGGGCGACCTAAGCAAGGTGGAGGCACTGGTGAACGAAAACACGCGGATGATCTGGGTGGAGACGCCGACGAACCCGCTGCTGAACATCATTGATATAGCAGGCTGCGCCTCGATTGCCAAAAAGCACAACCTGCTGCTGGTGGCCGACAACACCTTCGCCACGCCTTATCTGCAAACCCCGCTCGACCTGGGTGCTGACATTGTGATGCACTCGCTCACGAAGTATATGGGCGGCCACTCCGACGTGGTGATGGGCGCGATTGTGGTGAAGGATGATGACCTGCAGCAGCAACTGGCCTTTATTCAGAACGCCTGCGGTGCCACGCCCGGCCCACAGGACTGCTTCCTGGTGCTGCGCGGCCTGAAGACGCTGCACCTGCGCATGGAGCGCCATTGCCAGAACGGACGCCAGGTGGCGGAGTTCCTGCAAGGCCACCCGAAGGTGGAGAAGGTGTTCTGGCCTGGCTTTGAGGATCACAAAAACCACGACGTGGCGCAGCAGCAGATGCGCGACTTTGGCGGCATGGTATCGTTTGTGCTGAAAGGCGATAAAGTGGAGGATGCCGTAAGCGTGCTGGAGAAGTTCAGGTTCTTCACGCTGGCAGAGTCGCTGGGTGGCGTGGAGTCGCTGTGCGGGCACCCGGCCAGCATGACGCACGCCAGCATCCCGCGCGAGGAGCGGCTGAAGGCAGGCCTGAGCGATTCCCTCATCCGCCTGAGCGTGGGCGTGGAGGACATCGAGGACCTGCTGGCTGACTTGGAGCAGGCGATCGGATAAGCTTAGAAACCTTGCGTCAGGATGCAGGATATATTTTGTCCTGGGCTATATATAAACCCGCCTGCTGCTACAGCAGGCGGGTTTTTTGTGAGGCGATGGCTGCAACATATTCCTTCCCGTAAAGAAAGAAATCAAAGCAGGGCCTGTGTCCTAAGTCTTCAAACCTATAACCCAAACATGGCAGCGCCGCAAATACTTTTCCGGGAACGGCAGCGCTTCAGGCAGGTGTGGCTGTGGGTGGTGCTGCTGGCCGTGGCCGCCATCATCTGGGCCGGTTTTGTGTGGCAGGTGTTGCTGGGCAACAGCTTTGGCAGCAAACCCGCTTCCGATGTGCAGCTTGTGGTGTTGTTTCTGCTGATCGGCCTGGGCTTCCCACTCTTTTTCTACCGCATGTCGATGACCACGGTGGTGCAAACGGGGGAACTGCAGGTGCGTTTCTGGCCCTTCATTCTGCGGCCGGTACGCATCCCGCTGCACACCCTCCGGAACTACGAGCACATCACCTACAAGCCTATCCGCGATTACGGCGGCTGGGGCATCCGGTGGGGCATGAAAGGCAAAGCCTACAACATGTCGGGCAACGAAGGGGTGCTGCTGCACTTCTACGACAAGGAATCGCTGCTCATTGGTTCGCAAAAGGCAGGTGCGTTGTTTGAGGCTATCCGGCTGGCGAAGGAGGGGAGTGTGAATGATTAAATGGTTTTATGGTTAAATGGTTGAATGGCGGACTGTTTACTTAACAGCCGGGAGTGCACTTTCTTTGTTTTGTTCGGAGAGGCGGGGAATGATTTGAAGCTGCGAGCCGGTTCATATACTCATAATGATTGTGTACTGCGCATGCTCGTCGCTATATAATGGAGGCGGTACTAAAACCCACCCCAACCCCTCCCAAGAGGGGAATAATGCTTTCGGATAAAAGCCATATAAGCGTAGATCAGCTGATAGTGGTAGAGCTCAGATCGTTCCTATGTCCCCGTAGGTTATAGGATTGCAGGGCCTCTATATATAAAGGTTTCTTGCCCATTTCTAGTAGGGGCTGCACCTTCTCGCTGTGCTAACATAATCGAAACACCCCTGCCCCTCCTTGTCCAAGGAGGGGAGTCTGCTGCTGCGGTCTCAAACTTTAAAGACTATAGTGGAGGATATGGCAGCTAAACAAAGCGTTATATAACCAAAAACAGCCAGGCGGTTGTGTATATCAAGGCGCTTGAGAAAAGGAAGGAAGGAGATGGAGTAGGGAAAGCTCCCGGCCTTAAACTCTAAAGAGGGCCGCTGCACCCCCCAGGAGGAGTGGGGGTGGTTGGACAGACAGGCAGAACCCATTTGATACTGGTATTAGCTGAAAGCAATGGCAACAAACTCCTTCAGTAATCAACAGCCATTCAACCATTTAACCATTCAACCATTCAACCATTCAACCATTTAGACATTTAGCCATTTAAAAACCAGCAACAAAAAAGCCGATGCCCCGGAAAGAGGCATCGGCTTTTGCTATGGAATAGCGTTTCAGATTAAGACTGGAGGCCCAGGATCTTGTAGATCTCTGAGAAATCCGGCGTCAGGATGATCTCTGTGCGGCGGTTTTTCGCTTTCGCCTCCGCTGAGCGGCCTGTGTCTACGGGCATGTAGAAGGCACGGCCGGCGGGCGTCACCCTGTCAGGAGAGAGGCCTTTGTTGGTCATCATGCGCGTGATTTCTGTGGCGCGCAGTACGCTCAGGTCCCAGTTGTCGGTCATGTACTTCATGCCGTTGGCTACGCTCACGTCATCGGTGTGGCCTTCTACCATCACGCCCACCTGCTGGTTCTTCTTCAGCACATCCACCAGCTGGTCGATCGCCTTTTTGCCGCCTGCGTTCACCTTCGTGCTGCCAGTGGCGAACAGGAGCTTGTCAGACATCGACACGTACACTTTGCCGTCCTTCACGCTCACGCTCAGGTCGCCCTGGTTAAAGCCCTGCAGGGCAGCATTCACCTCGTTCTTCAGGTTGTCCAGTATTTTCTGCTGCTCGTTCATAGCACGCTCCATCTCGGCAAGCTTCTGCTCACGTTCTTTCAGGGAGGCGGTCAACTCGTCTACTTTCTGCTTAGAGGCAGCCTGCTCGCGCTCAAGGGCTTCTTTGCTGGCGTTCAGTTCATCGTACTTCTTGGAAGATACGCAGGAGGCCATCAGTGTTGCGCACAGCAACATGGAAAGGGAGGCTTTGAAGAAATTGAATTTCATGTGGATTTGTTAATTGTTGTTTGGGTTGTAAATAATGATTCGTTTTGCAAATATGAGAAATTAAAAGGCCACAGGCCAGTATTTTAACGCTAAAAAGGCTATATATCGATTATTTATACCTTCAAACGCGCCTGCCTTATGTATATTATATATACTATATACATTTATGCATTTATTTTTCCGTTACACCCCCTGTTAGGCTTTCTGCCGTTGGCGTTCATGCCCTGCCCGTTCCGGTTGTGAATTTATGCAGGCGGGGCTGAAGAAACCAAATGCCAAGCGGCAGGAACATGAACAGGAAGTAAGCGCCCGAAAACTCTCCAAAGCGCACGTCTCGCTGCTGCTCGGCACGCACCAACGCCTTTGCCGCGAAATAGACCATATATAAAAAACAGAAGGTGGCCAGCAGGTGCATCGGGGCGAGCAGCAACAGCATGCCATAGGGGAAGTTGCCATTCAGCACGCTTTCCTTCACAAGGGTCAGGGTGTATATAAACAGCAGCGTGTAGAGGAAAAAGTAAACGGCGCCCATGTGAAAATAAACCCGGCTGCTGTTGTCTGCTGCCGGCAAGCGCCAAAAGAGGAATAAACCCACCCGCCACAGCCACAGCACATAAACCACCGAAGGCAAGGCATTCAGCAAAAGGCTGCTGAGCCAGCCCGGGTCCACGGATGCAGCACGAAGGAGTTGGAGCAGGCTGTATTGCAGCAGAAACGGGAGCACGAACAGGAGCAGGAAAGCCTGCCAGTGCCTCAGGCGGAGTAGAACAGGCATATATAAAGGATGGTATTTAATCAATCAGGTCGTGTTGTTTCAGCCAACTGAGGATAATCCGGTCTAGCTCCGGCACCTTGCCGCGGTCGCTGCCCGTGCGCCTGGAAATTGCCGACAAACCTCAGCATAGCCGGAGCCAGCTGCACCGCCAGCTTTTCCTCGATTTTGCGAAAGGTTGTTTGACAGTAGGTCTCGCCTGCCTCGCGGTTACCGCCGGGTATATAAAAAGGGGCCTTGCCTTTGCTGCGCGTGCTCAGTATGCGCCTGTCCTGAACCTCGATCGAAATCAGCTTGTCTATCAGCTTCATGTCCCGAAGATAAGGCTTAGAGCCAAAGCAACCATATAGCCGCTTCACGAATATAACCGCCCGGCCCGGTGGATATTCCTTTTCTCAGCCGAAACCTATACCTTTAAGAACATCATATAGACGATCCTGTATAAGTGGTGACCTTTTACCCTGACTAAATCATGAAAAAGAAACTGTACTTCCTGTGTCTGTGCCTGCTGGCCGGGTATATGGGTGTGGCGCAGACAAAGCCAGACTATAATAAGATTACGCTGGTGATACACGGCGGCGCGGGCACCATCACCCGCGACAACATGACGCCGGAGCAAGAAAATGCCTATAAAGAGAAACTGAACGAGGCGCTGAAGACGGGTTACGCGATACTGGAGAAGGGCGGTAGTAGCCTTGATGCCGTGGAGGCCACTGTGCGCGTGATGGAAGACTCGCCGCTGTTTAACGCCGGGAAAGGCGCTGTGTTCACCAACGAGGGGAAGAACGAACTGGACGCGGCCATCATGGATGGCAAAACCCTAAAAGCCGGGGCCATCGCCAGCGTAACGACCATCCGTAACCCGATCAGCGCGGCCCGTGCCGTGATGGAGCAGTCGGAGCACGTGATGATGATCGGCGCCGGGGCAGAGAAGTTTGCCAGGGAGAAAGGGCTGGAGATTGTGGACCCGTCGTACTTCCACACAGAGACGCGCTTTCAGCAACTGCAGAAGATCAGGGACAAAGAGAAGACGGAACTGGACCACAACGGAGGCACAGGCAGCACCGAGAATATCTTCGTGGAAGGCCAAAAGTTCGGGACCGTTGGCGCCGTAGCCCTGGACGCCTATGGCAACGTGGCGGCGGCTACCTCTACCGGCGGCATGACGAATAAACGCTACGGCCGCGTGGGCGATGTGCCGATCATCGGGGCAGGCACTTACGCCGACAATAACACCTGTGCCGTGTCCGCCACCGGGCACGGCGAGTACTTTATCCGCTCGGTGGTGGCCCACGACATCGCCTCGCTGATGGATTACAAAGGCTTGTCCTTGAAGAAAGCGGCCGATGAGGTGGTGATGAAGAAGCTGGTGGAGCGCGGTGGGGAAGGCGGCGTGATTGCCGTAGACCGCAACGGGAACATCGCGATGCCTTTCAACTCGGCCGGTATGTACCGCGGCTATATAAAGAAAGGCAAATCAGAGGTGGCCATCTATAAAGACTAATACTTTCATTTGCTATATATAACAAGAGGACCTGTTTGCGCAGGTCCTCTTGTTATATATACCTCAAGCTTTCAGCTGGGGGCTTTCATGGCACAGGTTTTCAGCTTGCGGGACCTGAATTCATATATAATCCGGTCAAGTTGAAAACGTAAAGCAGGCAAACCTTCTTTTAATACTTATTAACTGAATAATAACCACCCCTGCCCCACAAAAAAGGGAATCCGCAGACAGGTTGAAAGTAATGTGTATGAACCAGCTGATATGGGTATGATAATTCCCTACGGGTTCTGCACGGTGGCCGGTCCTTCCTCAAACTCAATAGTACTGAGTGCGATAATGTCGTTGTTCGGTTTGTCGGGCTTCACCACGATAAAATAGACATCATGCTTTCCGGTAACAGGCGTGGTGATCTCACCCGTCACTTTTCCGGCGGTGTCCCAGGAGCCGGTGGCTTTGTAGGGTGTCCGGCTGATGACGGGGCCGCCCTGTGAGTCGATGCGCACCTGAATCTCGCCATCCTTATCCTTCGACGCATACTCATAAGTGAGTTGCTGAATCCCGGTCAGGTCGATGTTCTTGAGCAGGATATAGGCTTTGTGATTGCCACCGCTCAGGCTGTTGCCCCACCTCGGGAAACCCACGTGCGCATCGGCAAAGGCGGTTTTCACCTTTGCGTTGCGCAGGATGACCGCATCAGAATTTGTAAGCGGGCCAACTGCCTTGCCGCCCTTGTCGGTGTAAGAGGCCGTCAGGGTGTAGCGGCCAGCCGGCTCGTCGGCCTTGTGTTCTTTGAAGGACAGCGTGCCCTGTGCCGGCAGCATGCTTTTTTCCTTCTTCTTGTCCGTCAGGGACAGGATATACTTCACCATCTCCTGCGCGTCCTGCTCCGACACTTGCGGGTGCGCGCTCATAACATAAGTTTTGCCCCAGTTGCCGCCGCCGCCATCGATTATCTTTTTGGCCAGGGTTGCAACCGCGCCGTCCTGCCCTTTGTAGCGCTGCGCCACCGCCCTATATGCCGGACCAACCGATACCTTGTCAAGGGTATGGCAGGCCTTGCAGTCGCTGCTGGCAATCAGGCTGGCCCCGAGCGAGGAAGATGCGTCCGCCACGGTTTCCTGGTGGCCTGCCACGGGGGCGATCATCCGGTTACCCTGCTGCGGGTTATAGCTGAAATACACCTTCAGTTTCCCCGGGTCTATTTTACCGTCTTCTTTGTCCGCTACGGCCACGTTGTACTTTAGCGGCTTGCCCTCCCAGAAAAAAGACTCATTACCGGCGGTGTTGATCGCCACGACCGGCATGGCATTGCCTACGCGCACCCGAATTGTGTCTGTGCCGACCATGCCACTTGCGTCCGTTACTCTCAGGATGGCGTTGTAGGTGCCGTTTTGGGTGTAGGTGTGGGTGGGGCTTTGTTTGGTGGAGCCGACGGTCTTGCCATCGAACAGCCACTCATACGTCAGCCTGTCGTCCTCGTCAAAATCGCGGGTGCCGCGGCTGCTGAACAGCACCCGCAGCGGCGCCTGGCCGGTTGCCTCGCTTATCTCCGGCAGGTCCCGCTCAGAGGTCAGGAAAACCCGCTTGTTTATATCCGCCACGGCAGCAGAATCTGTTACGGTGGCTTTGGCGATCGGTGCCCTGTTGCCCCGGTTGTACTCGATCTTCACCAGGCGGGCATCGTCGTTGTCGGCACCGTACACAGAGCCGTATTCCAGCATATAGAGCACGCCGTCCTTGCCAAAGGTCATGTCGATGGGCCGTCTGAAGTCGCCGTTCACGGCCATAAAAGGCTCCGAGCGCAGGTAGTTTTCTTGCCCGTCAAACTGCACGGCCATCACCCAGTTGCGCATCCAGTCCATGATAAACAGTTTGCCGTCGTAGTATTCCGGGAATTTGGTTTTGGAGGATGTATTCGGATCAAAGGTATAAAAGGCTCCGGCCATGGCGCTTCGTCCGCCCACCCCCAGCTCCGGGAACTCTTCTGAGGCGGCATATGGGTACCAGACCATGGGTGGCGTGGCTGGCGGCAGATTAGAGAGCCCGGTGTTGTTAGGCGAATTGTTCACCGGGGCCTTCGGGTCGTAGCGCGGGCCCGCGGTTTTGGTGGCAAAGTCCCATTCGGCGTAGGCGTAGTTGTCACCCACAAAGTAAGGCCAGCCGTAATTGCCCGGCTTCTTCGCCTGGTTAAACTCATCATACCCCCTCGGGCCCTGCACACTGTCCTTGCCCGCATCGGGTCCGATCTCGCCCCAGTACAACACCGATGTTTTGGGGTTCACGGCGATGCGGTAGGGGTTGCGGGTGCCCATCACGTATATCTCGGGCCGGGTCTTGTCGGTGCCCTTTGGGAAGAGGTTGCCTTCGGGAACGGTGTAGGTGCCGTCCGGCTCCGGGTGAATGCGCAGGATCTTTCCTTTCAGGTCGTTGGTGTTGGCGGCTGACCGCTGGGCGTCCATGCTATAGTATTCCTTGCCCGGCCGCTCGTCTATCGGCGCGTAGCCCTCCGACGGGAATGGCGTGGTGCTGTCGCCGGTAGAGAGGTAGAGGTTGCCGTCTTTGTCCCAGGCCAGGGAGCCGCCGTGGTGGGCGCCGCTGTTCTCCTGCACCGGCACCTGCAGCAGCACTTTCTCCGACGCCAGGTCCAGGGTGTTATCTGCATTTACCTTAAAGCGGGAGAGGTTGAACAGGTACGGCTCTTCGGCCTTTGGTGGGGAGTAGTAGAGGTATATATAACTGTTCGTGGCGAAACCCGGGTCCAGTGTTACGCCAATCAAACCGGTGCCGCCTTTTTTCACGACCGGAAACGCATGGATGAGCTTATTCTGGCCGGTAGCTGTGTTGTACATATATAGATTGCCTCCCAGCTCAGAATAGAAAACCCTGCCATCCTCGGCTACGGCCAGTTCCATGGGCACGTTCAGGTCGTTGACCAGAACGGTTTTCACGAAACGGTTTTGCTCCGGCACCACCTTTGCGTAGGATTTGCTGTAGTCCAGCGGCTTGCCGTCGCCCATCGCGTACTGTACACCACCCAGCAGGTGGCGCACAAACAGGGAGTCGCTGTAGTTCTCGTCCAGATGCCCGCCACCGGTATAAAAAGCGCGGCCTCCGTCAAACGCGTGGTACCAGGCAATCGGGTGGTTTGCGCCGTTGGTGCCGCCTTCGTAGGTGTTCTCGTCCAGGTTGGCCAGCACGTTTATGCCCGAGTAAAACGACTTGTAACTGTACCACTCGTCGGTGCGCTCCCATTTTTCGGGCAGGCCTGCCGTGGCGGGGTGGCTCTTGTCCAGCACCTCCACCGTAGCCGTGCGCTCGCCGGGGTTCAGCGGGTGACTGGAGAAATGCGCCCCCACCAACTTGTCGTACCAGGGCCAGTCGTACTCAGTGTCTGCCGCCGCGTGGATGCCCATATAGCCGCCGCCCGCCTGTATATAGCGCTCAAAAGCCGCCTCCTGCTCGGGGTTCAGCACGTTGCCGGTAGTGCTCAGGAAAACAACCGCCTGGTAGTTCCTGAGGCTGTCATCCACAAAGTAGGCGGCGTTTTTGGTGGTGTCCACCCGGAAACCATTTTCCTGGCCAAGCTTCTGGAAAGCCGCAATGCCATAGGGAATGGAGGTATGTTTCCAGCCTTTTGTCTTTGAGAAGACCAGCACCCGCGGCGTGGATGTTTCCTGAGAGGCTTGCTGTTTCGGGCTGAGGCAGGAGTACACGCCAAAGGTGATACCCGAGAGGCATATACACAGCAGCAGAAACCGTGAAGCCTGTAGCAAATGTGTCATAGGAAGTTCCTTTTATATAGAAGAGGTGAGTACGCAATCACAAGATAGAAAAGAATGGAATAAAATCAGCCGCGCGCGCCTGAATTAGTTGTTTGATAAAAGTAGATTCTTTATACTTGATATAGCTTCCTGATCATCAGCTTCCTGCCAGCCTGGCAACAGGCGCTGGCGAAGGAGGAAAGTATTAATATATGCCATGACCCGCATCAAAGAAAAAGACCATATGAAGAAACTGCTCTTGTTACTGAGTCTCTTGTGTGCCCTGTTCGTTGGCCAGGGCAGTGTAACTGCGCAGAAAGGGAAACCGCTCTTCCCGCAGACGCCCGGTATGGCGGCCTACACCTACCGCTATAGTTTCCCGAAAGGCATCGAGGCGACCCTGGACACGATCCAGGCGCTGGGCATCACCGAACTGGAGGTCGGCGTGAACGCCTTTGGGCTGGCTCCTGACTCGTTGCGGCAGTTGCTGGACGCGCGCGGCATGACAGCCCCCTCTGTTGGAGTGGGATATGAGCAGCTTGTGAAAGACCCGCAGGAAGTTGCCCGTGTGGCCAAAATACTGGGAGCTAAGTATGTGATGGTGGCCTGGATTCCGCATCAGGGAGATAACTTTACAGTGGAAGACGCCCGGAAAGCCGTTGCAGACTTCAACCGCGCGGGCAAAGTCCTGAAGGAAAACGGGCTCACTTTCAATTACCACATCCACGGCTATGAAATGAGGCCTTACCAGAACGGCACCCTCTTCGATTATATAGCGAAGAACACCGATCCGGAATATGTGTCGTTTACCATGGACATGCTGTGGGCCTACCACGGCGGGCAGGACCCGGCCAAGCTGTTGCTGAAGTACCCCAACCGCTGGACGACCATGCACCTGAAAGACCTTAAAAAAGGCGTGAAGGGTGACTTTACGGGGGGTACCCCGGTTGAAAACGACGTGGCCTTGGGAGAGGGGCAACTGGATATCCCTGCTATCCTGAAGGCTGCGAAGAAAGTGGGAATCAAGCATTACTTTATTGAGGACGAGAGCCCGCGGGTGATCACGCAGGTACCTGTCACGATGGCTTACCTGAAAAGCCTGAAGGAGTAGGGACGGGCTTTGCTATATATAAAAGCGCCGCAGCAGGATCATCTCCTGCTGCGGCGCTTTTGCTCTTAAGCCATATGCTTTATTCTATATAGGATGTTTGTTAGCCGTCGATGTTCAGGCCGTCGTGCACCCACTCCCAGGCTGCTTCGCGCTGGCTGAAGTCAAAGTATTTCACGTTGGCAGTGGTGAAGGGACTGGCCATCACGGTGAGCCAGTCTATCCATGAGCGGTCGCCTACGATGGCTACCCTGCTGAAGTTGGTTGCGTGCGCAATGTCGAACTTAATATCCTCGTACAGGGCGCGCAACGAGAACGCCTCCACATCCTGCACCTCGGCATATACCCTGATCTTGCCGTGTTGCCTGATCCTCTCCTCCAGCACCGGAAGCATGACGTTGTAGTCTTGCTTATCGACATCACCCGAGATACGGAATGCAACCAGGTCGCCTCTCGACTCTTCTAATAATTGTAGCATAACAGCAGGTATGAGCGTTCTTTCACACGTTTGTCTTTCATACGTGGCCGCAAGCGCATGCGTTCCGGGGAAGCGGCGGGTTATTCCTGCTCCAGCCGCTTCAGTTCCTGCATCAGCACCTCTTTTGTCGTGACGGTGGTGCCGTCAGCAAACCTGATCCTGTAGGGCTCCCCGGTCAGGCCTGAGGCTGAGGCAAGGCTCTCGATAAATTCCTCGGCAGTGCTGATCTTGCTCTGGTGCTTTTCCCATTTTGCCTGCAGGTGTTTCGCCGCATCTTCGCAGTTGTGCTCACTGCCGTTCCGGATAAAGGTGGCGTCTTTCAGGCTACGTATGAATTCAAGCAACCGGTCTACCTTCTGTTTTTCAGTAAGCGCTTTGCGAAGGCTGCTGCCTGAGTTGACTGCGGAGGGGGTTGCCGCCGCCACCCCTGCTGACAGAAGCCCAACGACAAGGGCCATTCCTAACATCACACGTATCTTCATCTCTTTTTTCCTGCTTTTATATATTATCTTACGAGTAGTGATCAAATGTTAGCAATTTTCGTGCACTTATATTATTTTATCGCTGTTTACTGATCTCAAATGCCGGTATATATCCCCACAGCCTCCGCCTGAGACAACCACGTGATTTATGAGAAGAATAGCTTACGCGCTCCTGTTGCTGCTGCTGTGCCAGCAGGCCTTTGCCCAGCAAAACATCGATACCCGCCTCGGGTACAGCTACAACGATGATTACGAGTTCTCGGACGAGTGGCAGTACCTTTCCACAGATATTTACCTGTTCAATGGCAACCGGTTTACCCGTGTGCTGAATGAGCTGGAGAAGGGGGTGCGCAAGCCTAAAAAGAAATACGGCACTTCGCTGGAGTACCTCTTCATTACGGCGCAGCTCAAGAACATGAAGCTCTTCGGCAACGATGAGGTGGTATACCCGCTGTACAATTTCCATATCAAAGACGATGACAAGGAGTACTCCACTCAGGTGAGCGACCACCTGGAGGTAGTGCGCATCATTGATAAAATGCCGCTGAGCGCTACCAACACCAGCATCGACGCCGTCATCAATGCCAAAGCCGTCACCAATAACGATGGCGACCAGGTGTTTAGCCTGGTGGCCAGCCAGCTGGTGAACATCTCGAAGCTCACCAATCCGTCGGTTGCGGTGCTGTCGCTGGTAGGGGAGTTCGGCAACCTGCTGAATGCCCGTAACACCCGGAAAGAATACAAGTTCAGCTCCACCATTCGCCTCTACGAAGGGCAGAACTTCGACACGCGCCTGCACTCGGTGCGCATATATGTGTTTGTGCCCGGCGATGTGAAGACTGTGAACATCAAATCGGCGAGGCTGGCGGATTACCTGAAGAAGAACCCCAACAAGCTGGACCGGAAGCAACTGGAGGAGCTGGTGGGCTACAAAGACTACCCGTTTATGGTGGTGGCCAACTACAAGTCGCTTTACAGGATGGATGTGCTGACGGGAGACGAGGTGACGCAGGACCTGATTGAGAAGCGCAAGCAGAAGATACAGGCGGCTTACGAGCAAAAGCTGGTGAACGACGAGACTTACCGGCAGGAGAAGCTGTTTGTGGAGTTTTTGAGGGTTTTTGCGGAGATGAAGCAGAACCTGAACATCTACCGGCTGAACTACCGCAACAACAGCCCCGAGGTGAACGCCAAGAACCTGTTTGGGATTATCCAGGAGTACAGGCGACTGCGGGGGATATATGATATCCGGGAGGCAGAGTTTAAGGACAACAGCACCTACAAGAATGTTTTCCGGCCGGAGTACGACGCCATCCTGGGCAATGCCGACCTGTACCTGGAGGGCGACCACAACCTGAAAAACGGCAAGCTGCTGGTGAACACCCTCCGCGACCTCGAAAATGACCCGAAAGGATGGAACACGCCGGAGAAGCGCGAAGCGGCCCTCACCCGGTTATATGCCGTGGAGTTGCCTAAGCCGGAGTTTTTGTCCGCCTCCGTGGAAGGAGAGGCCATCGTACGGCTGATCAGGAGGCTGGAGGAGCAGCAGTACAGCGAAGTTTTCGCCAAAGACGTGGCGCAACTCAGCGAGGCAGAGGCGACAGACGAAACGCTGCCCAAACGCAATACGCTCTCAGACAAAGCCACGAACAGCATGTGCCAGACCTGCCGCGAAAAAGTGCGGGAAACCGTGACAGACTACAACAAACGTTACGAAAGTTATAAGCTGAAGCAGGCCCTACAGCTGAGAAACGAGCTGAACCAGGCGGCGGAGCAGACCGTGCTAAAGTGCCTTAAACGGCAGCAGTGCATTGAGAGCAACCTGCAGGCTGTTGCCTCTGCCAACCAGGGCCAGCAGCAGTACGTGAGCCGCATGCACGAGAAGAACAGCGCGTTCGGAGCGGGCATCAAATCGCTGGACCAGCTGATCAAGCTTGAGCCCGGCGCTGCAAAGCTGCAGCAGGTGCAGGAGTACAACACAACACTGAATCGGCTGGTGCGGGAGGTGGAGACCAGCTACAAGATGCTCTACACCCTCGACAGCAACCTCTGCAACTGCGGCGACGAGCGCTGAGGCTTCTGGTACAACCCTTGGGTGCGGCTTGCGTTGTTGGGGATATGCAGGACGTCTTCAACACCGTTTTCGGCATCCATGACCAAACGCTCACCTGGTGGCAAATGTCTGCCAGGGCCATCGGGGTTTTCTTTGCCGCGCTGCTGATCATCCGGATCGGGAGCCACCGCATCTTCGGTAAGAACACGGCTTTCGATATCATCTTAGGGATTATATATGGCTCGGTGCTCAGCCGCGCCATAACGGGCAACGCGCCTTTCTGGCCCACGCTGGCAGCTGCCCTTACGCTGGTGCTGCTCCACAAAGCACTGGCGGTACTCGCTTACCATACAAACTTCGGGTTCGGGAATTTTATAAAAGGGAGGCCACAGCTGCTGGTAAAGAACGGGAAGCTACAGGAGGAGGCGCTTCGGGCAAACAGCGTAACGAAAAACGACCTGCTCGAGGCGCTTCGCAGCACAGGCGCGGTGAAAGACCTTGACCTGATAGATGAGGCGTACCTGGAGCGGAGCGGCAACATCAGCATCATCCTGAAGAAAAGCGATGACAAAGAGAAATAGGGCTTATATATAAAAAGGCTCTCCCGCTACAGCAGGAGAGCCTTTTTATATATAAGGAGTTGTTCCAGGCGATTGATTACGCCATCTGTGACTCCAGTTTCTGAGACAGTACATTCTTCGGCACAGCGCCTACCTGCTTGTCTACCACTTCACCGTTCTTGAAAACAAGAAGCGTCGGGATGCTGCGGATACCGAATTTTGCGGAAGTCTGTGGGTTGGCGTCTACGTCTACCTTACCGATCACGGCTTTGCCTTCGTACTCGCCGGCCAGCTCTTCTACAATCGGGCCTACCATGCGGCAAGGTCCGCACCACTCTGCCCAAAAGTCTACCAATACCGGTTTATCTGAATTGATGATCTCATCAAAATTTGCGTCTGTGATCTCTATTGCTTTGTTAGCCATAACTTTAGCGTTTTGTGATTTGTGTTAAGTTCTTACTTTAAATATAGTGACAATTACCATTCAGGCAAATATATACCCAAACTTAAACTACCTGACAAGCTGTCGTGCCATGTCCAACATGCCATTATTATCTATTGTACGTACGGCAGATCGTTTCCGGGGTATATATTATTTGTATCAACAAATGTTATGAATAAAAGTTTCAGAAGCAAGCGGGGAATTGAAAGAGGCGTGTAAACCAGGCGGTGGGATAGAAATGCAAGCAATTGCACAGAATCTTAACAGCTCTATCAGTTGTATATATAACCCAAGTTGCGATATACTTATAAAGTCGAAACATGACCCACCCCCGTCCCTCCGGGGAGGGGAATTTCTCAGAAGCAAAATTTTTATTCCCCTCTTGGGAGGGGCAGGTTTTCACGCAGCAGATTTATAGATCGCAAATGAGTTATATATATGAAACCATCAGCTCCGGCCTGACAGTTGGCGGCACTGGAGCAATTACTTTCCAGTAAACCTACGTACTGAGATCTACCTCGAAAATTGTTTGTGGCAAATCCTTCCATAATAAGCAAGGGTGTCGCTGTTAAATTGGATCCTAAAATTTCACTTGCGGCAGTAGAATTGCACTGTAAAGTCTGACAAGCAGATTTATTTAGATAAAAAAGCGTGTTTTATTCATTCTTTGTCAAGTTAATACGCCTGCCTATATGTTACTTTCTGCAAAATTTGTTAAACATTGTCAACTAAATATATTGTTTAAATAGAATATATAGGGCTAAAAAAGGCTTTAAAGAGCGCTGAGGCCACTTTTTGCCTGACAGGCAGGTTGATGCAAGGCCAATGGTTGCTCAAATGCCCTGTTACTTTTTACTTCTGTATTTCCTGTTATAGGGGCAGAGAGGTTCGTATCCTTGTCTACATAAAAACCCTAACCCTTGGTCATATGAACACTTCAGCTACCCTTACCCGCCCTTATGGCTTAGATAGCCTCAGAGGAATGACTGGCCTGACCTCCTTCACTGCAAAGCCGACTGCGGCCCCAGAGGAAGATGCCCTCAGGTTTTCGACCACAGATGGGAGCATGATGACCTATAGCGCGGGAACAAACGCCGTGAGCAACGGGGCGGGCATATTCATCGGAGGCTATTTCGTAGGCCTGACAGATGAAAGCCTGCTCACCGGGAGCATGCCTTTCATCAAATACTAAGCATAAAAACAGTAGCCTAAATCAACTTACACTCCCCCAGGCCCATATCCCTGATCGATGACAGGAATATTTTCGGGTCAATTCTATATTTGCGGGAGTACATCGGCAGCACCAGTTTCTCTTCCGGCACGTGCAGCGTAATCTCTAGGCGTTTCTGGCCGGGACTTGCGATGATAGCACCCTCCAACGCCTCGGCCAGGTTTGGTGTGAAGTGCTGCAGGTTGATGTTGAGGTGCACGCCCTGCGCCATCTTATCGGTTATATCGCCAAGGAGTTGAATACTGGTGGGCTTCAGTTCCCACTGGTCCTCGGTCTTATACCGTAGCTGCACCTTACCCCGGATAAACAAGTATAAGCCTGTCTTCAGGTAAGGCGAGAACTTCATATAGTCTTCCCCGAAAAGCGCCATCTGCATGGTGGAGTCGTAATCCTCAATCGAGAAAAGCGCGAAGGGATTGCCGTTCTTGGCCGTCCGGATCACGACTTCCGACACCATGCCGGCCACATTCACATCGCGGCTTTTATATTCCTCGATCCTGTCAAGGGAGCAGGTGCAGTAGGAGTCGATCTCCAGCTTAAACTGGTCGAGCGGGTGGCCCGACATATAGAAGCCCACGACTTCCTTCTCCCGGCGCAGCATTTCGGCCTGTGTCCAGACCTGCACTTCCGGTATTTTTGGAAGCGGAGAGGCCACGGCGGCACTTCCCCCGAACAGCGACTGCTGCGCGGCCTGCTGCTCTGCCTGGTAATTGTTGCCGTAGCGCACCGACTTCTCCAGCAAGCTCATGCTTTCGCCCTCCGGCACTTCTATCAGCTGCGCGCGGTGGTACAGCCCCCATGAGTCGAAGGCGCCGGCCAGGGCCATGCTTTCGAAGGTTTTCTTGTTCACGGCCCGCAGGTTCACGCGCTTTGCAAAATCAAAGATATCCTGGTACAGGCCGTTTGCCTCGCGCTCCGAGATGATGGCATCCACGGCCGATTCGCCTGTCCCTTTGATCGCGGCCAAACCAAAGCGGATATGGCCCTGCTCGTTCACATTGAATTTCAGCAACGATTCGTTCACGTCCGGCCCCAGCACCTGCACGCCCTGCTTGCGCGCCTCCTCGATAAAGAACGTCACCTTCTTAATGTCGTTCATGTTGTTGGTGAGCACGGCAGCCATATACTCGGCCGGGTAGTGGGCCTTCAGGTAACCCGTCTGGTAGGCCACCACCGAGTAAGCGGCGGAGTGGGAGCGGTTGAAGCCGTACTGGGCGAACTTCTCCATCACGTCGAACACCTCGGAGGCTTTCTTGGGGGCGATTTTATGTTTTTCGGCGGCACCGGCAATGAACTTCTCGCGCTCCTCGGCCATCTTCTTCATGTCCTTCTTACCCATCGCGCGGCGCAGCAAGTCGGCGCCACCCAGGGAGTAACCGGCCAGGATCTGGGCCGTCTGCATGATCTGCTCCTGGTACACCATGATGCCGTAGGAGTATTCCAGAATGGGCTTGAGCAGCTCGTGCGGGTATTCCACCTCCTCGCGGCCGTGCTTCCGGTTAATGAAGTTCGGGATGAACTGCATCGGGCCCGGCCGGTAAAGGGCGTTCATGGCAATCAGGTCTTCAAT
Source organism: Pontibacter saemangeumensis (assembly GCF_039541895.1). Classification (NCBI taxonomy): domain Bacteria; kingdom Pseudomonadati; phylum Bacteroidota; class Cytophagia; order Cytophagales; family Hymenobacteraceae; genus Pontibacter; species Pontibacter saemangeumensis. Next base: position 337,898 of record NZ_BAABHC010000039.1, on the reverse strand, counting down.
GTTGGTGGGCTGCAGGTCCTTGAGGTACATGCGCATGCCCTCCGACTCGAACTGGAACGTGCCGATGGTGTCGCCGCGCTGGTAGAGCTGGTAGGTCTTTTCGTCGTCTATCGGAATAGCGTCGATGTCGATCTTCACGCCATGGTTTTTCTCGATCAGCTCGATGGCGTCTTTGATGATGGTGAGCGTTTTCAGGCCCAGGAAGTCCATCTTCAGCATGCCCGCGCTCTCAATCACCTTGCCGTCGAACTGCGTCACCAGCAGGTCGGCGTCTTTCGAAGTGGATACCGGTATATAATTCGTGATGTCGTCCGGGGCGATGATCACACCGGCGGCGTGTATGCCTGTGTTGCGGATGGAGCCCTCCAGCTTCTCGGCCAGGCGCAGCACAGCGCCCCGGGCGTCGTTGCCTTCCCGGATAGCGGCCAGCTCCAGGTTCTCGATAAACGCTTTGGCCAGGGTCGTGCCCGGGGTTTCCGGTACCATCTTGGCCAGCTCGTTGGCCTCGGCCAGCGGCAGGGAGGTAGAGCGCGCCACGTCTTTGATAGACGACTTGGCGGCCATGGTGCCAAACGTGATGATCTGGGCCACCTGCGTTTTGCCGTACTTCTCCACCACGTAATCAATCACGCGCTGGCGGTTCACGTCGTCGAAGTCAATGTCTATATCGGGCATCGACACACGCTCCGGGTTCAGGAAGCGCTCGAAGAGCAGGCTGTACTTGATGGGGTCGATGTTGGTGATGCCGACGCAGTAGGCCACCGCCGAGCCGGCCGCTGAGCCACGGCCCGGCCCCACGGCCACGCCCATGTCGCGGCCTTTGTTGATGAAATCCTGCACAATGAGGAAGTAACCCGCGAAGCCCATCGTCTCGATGATGCGCAGCTCGTAATCCAGGCGCTCCTGCACCTCTTCGGTTATCTCGCCGTAGCGTTTGGCGGCACCGGCAAACGTGAGGTGGCGCAGAAAGGCATCGGCGTTGGCGTGCTCCGGCGGAATCGGGAAGTTGGGCAGCAGGATGTCGCGCTTGAGCTTCGGCGGCGTGATCTTGTCCACGATCTCGTTGGTGTTGTCCACCGCCTGCGGCACGTCCCTGAACAGCTGGTTCATCTCGGCCTGCGTCTTGAAATAGAACTGGTCGTTGGGAAAGCCGAAGCGCGTTTTCGGTCCGGCCTCATCAATGCGGTTCAGCATCTGGCGGATGTTCGGGCTGCTGCCGTACTTGTTGCGCACGTTGTCCACGGTGTCGTAGATCACCTTCTGGTCATCCGACAGGAAACGGTAATACTTCGTCTGGAAATCCCCGACCGGCGTGCTCTGGTCCTCGCCCGTGTTCACGCACAGCAGGATGTCGTGCGCGTTCCAGTCGTCCTGGTCAACGTAGTGCGAGTCGTTGGTGCAGATCACCTTGATGTTGTACTTCTGCGCGAACTTCAGCAGCACCTGGTTCACGTCTTCCTGGCTCTTGCCAGTGCCGTCGATGTTCTGCAGGCCGTGGCGCTGCAGCTCTATATAATAATCCTCGCCAAACAGGTCGAGCCACCACTTCAGCAGTTCCTCGGCTTCTTCTTCGCCTTTCCACAGGATGGCCTGCGGCAGCTCGGCGCCGATGCAGCAGCTGGTCGCGATCAGGCCTTTGCTGTACTTCTGCAGCAGCTCCTTGTCGATGCGCGGCCACTTGCTATAGACCCCCTCTATATAGGACAGCGAGCAGAGCTTGGCCAGGTTCTGGTAGCCTTCCTGGTCTTTGGCCAGCAGCAGCTGGTGGTGGCGCACGTCCTTCAGCTCCTTTGTAAACGTCTTGAGGTGGCGGTCTTTCACCAGGTAAAACTCACAGCCCACGATCGGCTTCACGTTGTACTTGTTGGCCTCGGCCACAAAGTTGAAGGCGGCGAACATGTTTCCGTGGTCGGTCATGGCCACGGCGGGCATGCCATCGGCCTGCGCCTTTTTCATGAGCGCGGCGATGCTGGCCTGGCCGTCGAGCAGCGAGTATTGGGTATGGGTATGGAGATGCGAAAAAACTGGCAAGTCTCTGAGAATTAGAATTTAGAAATTATGATATAGAAATGACCTTTTGTATGGGCGGGCAACGATGCCTGCAGGTCATTTTCGGGATGTTAAAAGTACGCAAAATCGGGCGGCGGCCCAAACCAAAATGCGGCTTATTCGAGAACAAAAGTGGGGCCTTGTTAGTCTCAGACTCAGGAAGTTTTTCCGGGGTATATATGGCTAAGGTATGGGGTATTTACATTGTTAAACATGCTCCCCCTAAGCCCTCCAGGGAGAGGAATTTTCTGAAAGAGTAGTTTATCCCCCTACCCAGAGGGGCAGGGGTGGGTTATCAGGCATCAACAGATTAACGAAGTTTATGGATTGAAACTGATTTTATATATAACCTGCTGCTATATATACCATAACTCGGAGGCGGTGGCAACACGTAAGTAAAAGGCTGTGCCGGGAAGGAAACAAACATTGTATGGGAGAAGCTAAATCAGATGGAAAGTTAAGCGGGATGTTCCGGGCGCTGGAATCGCGCAACTACAGGCTGTTCTTTGTGGGGCAGGGCATTTCGCTTATCGGCACCTGGATGCAGCAGATTGCCCTTAGCTGGCTCGTGTACCGCCTCACCGATTCGGTGTTCCTGCTCGGGGCCGTCACGTTCTCCAGCCAAATCCCCTCTTTCCTGCTCGGCCCTTTCGCGGGCGTGGCCGCCGACCGGTTTGACCGGCACAAAGTGCTGCTGGTGACGCAGGCGCTCTCGATGCTGCAGGCTACGACCCTGGCGGTGCTGGTTCTCACTGAGTCGATTGAGATATGGCATGTGCTGGCCCTGAGCGCCGTGCTCGGCATCATCAACGCCCTCGATATCTCTACCCGGCAGGCATTTGTATTTGAACTGGTGGAGAAGCGCGAGAACATCAGCAACGCCATCGCCCTGAACTCCTCCATGTTTAATATGGCCCGCCTGGTGGGTCCAACCATTGCCGGGCTCATTATCGCGGTGGTAGGGGAGGGCATCTGTATTCTCATCAACGCCCTCAGCTATATCGCCGTGCTGGCCTCGCTGCTGCTGATGCGGCTGAAACCGTTTGAGCGGGTAGCGCAGGAGCGGAAGCCCTGGCAGTCGTTAAAGGACGGGTTTCAGTACGCCTTCGGCTTTCCGCCTATCCGGGCGCTGATCATGATTGTGGCGCTCCTGAGCCTGTTTGGGATGCCTTTCAGCGTGCTGCTGCCTGTTTTTGCCCGGGATATCCTGCACGGAGGCGCGAACACGCTGGGGTACCTGATGGGTGCCTCCGGTTTTGGGGCCTTAGCCGGGGCCATGTTCCTGGCGCAGCGGAAGTCGGTGGTGGGGCTGGGCAGGGTGATTGTGTTTATGATGATCTTATTTGGATCGTCCCTCATCGCATTCTCTTTTTCAAAGATGCTGCTGCTGTCGCTTGTGCTGATGCTGTTCACCGGTTTCGGCATGATCGTGTCGATGGCTTCCTGCAATACGCTGCTGCAAACGCTGGTGGACGATGACAAGCGCGGGCGGGTGATGAGCCTCTATGCGACGGCATTTATGGGCATGGCCCCTATCGGGAGCATGCTGGCCGGGGCCGTGGCCGAGCAGGTGGGAGTGGGCTACACACTGGCAGGCTGCGGGTTGCTGTGCGCGCTGAGCATTGTGCCCTTTGCCGCCAGCCTGCCCAGGCTCCGGCAAATGGTGTGGCCTATCTATGAGCGTTTGGGTATCGTGCCCGAGATCGCCTCCGGGCTACAATCGGCCTCTAACCTGGCGGCCCCGCCGGAGGAAAGATAGGTTCCAGGCGTGAGAACCTGATTTCGCCGGCACAGGGTTTTACCTATATCTTCCTGCCAAGCAACCAGATTTGCAGTACGATCTACCGGGCCAGAGGCACTGGAATAGCAAGTCGCACGCGAGGGCCCTCCAAAAATACACGAGGGAGGTACGCTTGCAAACACGAGCCGGCAGAAGGGCAACACTTACTTGCTTGCCTACATGAGAGATCAAATTAGAACCTATATCTAAAAACAGGACTTCATATAGAGCGAGAGCGGCAGCTATATATGGCTGTCGCTCTCGCTCTATATGAAGTCTCAATAGTCTAACGTTTATACGCTACTTCTTCTTTATCCGGAGTTTCTCGCCGATGCTCACGGAGAAATCGGATTTGTTGTTCCACTCCATGATGTCCTTGATGGTGACACCGTATTGGCGGGAGATCTGGTACATGCTTTCGCCGGTGGCTACGGTATGGTAGCCGTTTGCAGGCGCAGCGCTGGTCTCTGAATCCGTCGCTGTCTCCTTTTCTGGTGCCGCAGCGCGGGCGGGTGCCTGCACGCGCAACTCCTGGCCCAGGCGAATGCTGTTATCAGACAGGCCGTTCCAGTCGCGCAACTCCTCCAGCGACACGTTATATGTCTTAGAGATCAGGTAAAGCGTTTCGCCGGCTGCCACCGTGTGGTAGCCGTTGTCCGGGGCAGGGCGCGAAGCGTTATCGCTTTCCGCTTCTGGCTGTACAAGCGGCTCGGCTATATATAGTTCCTGGCCCGCGCGCAGGGGGGCGTCTCCCAGTTTGTTCCAGGCGGTGAGGTCGTTCACGGTCACGGCGTACATCCTGGAGATGGCATAAAGAGTCTCGCCCTGCTTTACGACGTGCCTGGCGGGTTTAGGGGCTGGTTGCGCCACCGCGGCAGGAGCCGCCTTTTGAGGGGAGGCCGGGGCCGGTTTAGACTTGGCTGCCGAGGTGGTGGCGGGCTCTACAAAGATATCTTTCACCGCTGCCGTGGAATCTTCGTCCGTTGCGGCTCCGATCACCCAGTTCTCTTCCTCTGCCGCTGAACTATCCTCTGCCACTGCAGGGGAGGTGGCGGGTACAGAATCCAGCAGGATATCAACTTCTTGCTCCGGAGCAGGCTCCCGGAAGATGAGCGTGGTGTCCGCCTGCGGGTACGTTACGGGCTTTTTCCTTTGCGGCGCGGCAGCAGGGTGCTGGGTTGTCGGTTTCTCTTCCGCAGAGGCCGCTTCGGTCGAGTCGGACTGGAAAGGGTCCATGAAACCGTCTTCCTCTTCCTGCGGTTCTGATTCCCTGGCGGGAACTGCCTTGCTGGCGGCAGTTGCCTGCGTGCGTACCGCCGGGGCAGGTTTTTTGGTTTCAGCAAGGATCGCTTCCTCCTCTTCCTCTATCCTTTCCTCCTGCTTAGGCGCGGGCTTCTCATCCTTGAAGCGTTTAAAGCTGTTGATGAACCTCCTGAAGATGCTTTCTTTCGGCGCGTTGTCCTGCTCCCCGGTTGCATCCGGACCGGATGCTGTAGCAGCGGCACCCTGGTTGTAACTCGGCGCTGCGGCAGCGGTTGCAGGCTGCTGCTGGCCCAGGTCGCGCACCTCCACCGGCGCGTGTGCCGGGCGGCGCTTCTGCAGCCACAGCACGCGGCCCGGCACCGGCACCTCCCTGCGGCTCATGCGGTTTTTGAACAGCAGGTAGTTCAGCCTGATGCCGTAGTGCTGCGAAATCTGCTGCATCGTTTCACCGGGCTGCACCACGTGGTACTCCACGCTGGCCGTCATGTTTTTCTTCTCGGTGTAGTAGGTAGCGCCCGGCTCGATCTTGTCGAAGTTGTGCAGGTCGTTATACTTCAGGAACTTCCGGGTGGAGAGACCCGCCTGCCTGGCCAGTTTGTCTTTCGTGTCGCCGGGGCGGGCCACAATGGTGTTCAGGCCGATGCGCTCTGCCCTTACCAGCACCGCCGACGACCTTTCTTTTGCGGCCGGCGCAGTGTCTTTCGATGCCAGCAGGCCGGCATCGCTGCCGTTGCGCACCGGCACCATCACATAGTAATCCTTATCCGAAGGAATAGAACCGCCTAACAGCCATTTGTTGTATTTCTCGAGTTCTGCATAATCGGTCTTGGTGGACATCGCAATGTCGGCCAGACTCTGGCCGGGGGTGCCGCGCATCTCGCGCAGCGAAAGCGCCGGCGGGTTGTTTTTCCCTACAAAGGAGTCGTAGGCGATTTTGTGGGCCAGGAACGTGAGCACGTAAGGGTTTACCCGCTCCGTTATTTCCATTCTGCGGGCGCCGTTGTCTGAGGGCTTGGTATAGGGCTTGGCGCCGGAGTAGCCCAGGTAGTAAGACAGCAGGGAGTTTAGCCAGTTGTTGTAATAGTTGTTGCTGCGCAGGAAGTATTTGGCAGCGCCGCGGCTCGCCTCAATGATGTGGCGGCGCTCATCCACCTTATTGTCCATGCGCAGGTTAAAGTCGGAGGCGGCCTCGCGCTTAAACTGCCAGTAGCCCACCGCGTTCGACGTGGACACGGCATCGCCGATCAAACCGCTTTCCTGCAGGGCAAGGTACTTGTAGTCGTCCGGCACGCCTTCCTCCCTAAACACCCGCTCGATCACCGGGAAGTAGGCGTCCGCCAGGTCCACTTTCATCTTAAAGTAGGTCTGGTTGCGGTGCAGGGCGTCTACCTTCTTCTGGATTTCCTCCTGCGCCCCGTTCGAGAGCGTGAGGTGTATATCGGCAAAGTAAACGTTGCGGGGCACTGTAATAAGCTGCGCCAGTGCCAGCAGGGGCAGAAACAGGAGGGCAAGAAGGCTGCTGAAGGATTTTCTCATGGCTTGGTACTTTACTTTTGGCTAAATGTTGATGCTGCGGCTCTACTTACTGTTGAGTTGGTGCTACTTAAATAGCTATGCGCTAATATGTTTGAAAGATAATATAACGCTTCGCAAAAATAACGCAATTTGCCTCGCATTTTAAAACGCTTCACCAACTTCTTTCCTTATATTTTTGATGCCTATATAGCTGCCCTGCAGGCTGAATTTATAAGATTGTTGGGTAACGCGCAGTGCCGTAGATCGTTATGTAGAGGTGTTGAAAAAATGTGTCTTTTGGCAGCACAAAAAGAAAAAATGGAGAACGAATCCCGTTCTCCATTTTTTATATATAAAATCTCGTCTATATATAATGCTTCAGATTTTACGTGCCACCAGCAGGCCGTCGCGCACCGGCAGCAGGATGTTTTCGACGCGGGCGTCTTCGTGTACTTTCCGGTTGAAATCCATTACGGCTTTGGTGTCTTCGTCGAGCTTGCGGCGGTATTTCTCCAGCACTTTGCCGCTCCACAGCACATTGTCCGCAATGATCACGCCGCCCGGGCGCACCTTGTCGATCACGAGGTCATAATAGGTGGCGTAGTTGATCTTGTCCGCATCGATGAACACCAGGTCAAAGGTAGCATTGAGGGTAGGGATGATATCCAGCGCGTTGCCTATCTGGTAGCTGATGCTGTCGGCCAGGCCCGCTTCGGCAAAGTAGCCGCGCACGCGCTCTTCCAGTTCCTCGTTGATGTCGATGGTGTGCAGGGTGCCGCCCGGCTGCAGCCCCTCGGCAAGGCAGAGGGCAGAGTAGCCGGTGTACGTGCCGATCTCCAGGATCTGCTTCGGCTGCAGCATCTTCGAAAACATTGCCAGTAGCCGCCCCTGCTGGTGCCCCGACAGCATGCGCGGCCGCAGCACGCTCAGGTGCGTCTCGCGGTTTATCCTGTGCAGCAGCGCAGGCTCCGGGCTGGTGTGCTGCTCGGCATAATGCAGCAGGTCTTCGTCTATGAACTCCATTTTGATGGCTGGTTTGTAGTTGATTGTTGTTTGTTAGTTGCTACCGGATTGTTAATTGTTAGTTGCTGATTGTTTATGGATATATGGTTTAATGGCTTAATGGTTAAATTGTTGATTTGTATAGTGGAAATTCACACAAACCATTCACCCATATATCATAGGACTTACGCAAATAGAACTATATCCAAATTGGGCCGTTTTTGTGTGTTTTCACCAACCACTTACCGGTGAAAACACGCGTCCAGGGCGATTTGAGTAAGTTCTATATAAATTTAACAATCAGCAACTAACAACCAACTATCACGCCGGCACATAATTCAGGAAGCTGAGCTGGTCTTCGCGCAGGGCGTCGTTGGCGATGTCCAGCAGGTCAGTGGCGGTGATGTTTTTGATCTGGCCGAAAATCTCGTTCAGCGAGTCTACGCGGTCCTGGTCGAGGATGCTCTTGCCGATCATCATCATCAGGCCCATGTTGCTTTCCTCGGCCATGGCCAGCTGCCCCATCAGCTGCTCTTTGGCTGTGTGCAGTTGCAGCGAGCCCAGCGGTACTTCGCGCAGCTTTTTCAGCTCCTTCAGCACCAGCGAGGTAGTTCGCTTCAGCTGCTTTTTCTCCGTGCCGAAGTAGATGGTGAGCAGGCCGGTGTCTATATAGGTGGCGTAGTTGGCGTCGATGGTGTAAACGAGGCCGTGCTTCTCGCGCACCGCCAGGTTCAGGCGCGAGTTCATGCCGGGGCCGCCCAGCAGGTTCACGAGCATGAAGAACGGGATGCGGCGGTCGTCGGAGAGGGCGTAGGCCGGGCAACCTAATACACAGTGGGCCTGCGAAATCGGCTTCTCGATGGTCACCGACTTCGGTATATAGGTACTGAACGGCACGCGCTCCCGCTGCTTTTTGATCTCCGGGATATCCCCCAGGTATTTCTCCGCCAGCTTCAGCACCTTCTCGAAAGGCAGGTTGCTGACCGAGCAAAAAATGAGGGAATCGGTGCTGAGGTTGCGGGTCAGGAAATCCAGGAAATCCTGTTTCTCGAAGCGCGACACGCTTTCTTTGGTGCCCAGGATGTTGCTGCCCAACGGGTGGGTATCATAGACCACGGCGTCAAACTCATCCACAATGGCTTCCTCGGGCGTGTCGAGGTACATCGACATCTCCTCCAGAATCACGCCGCGCTCTTTCTCGATTTCCCGCTCCGGGAATACCGACCGGAACGTGATATCCGTCAGCAGCTCAAACGACTTGTCGAAGTGCTTGTCCAGCACCGAGGAGTAGAAACAGATCTTTTCTTTGGTGGTGTAGGCGTTCAGCTCGCCGCCCACCGACTCAAGCCTGTTGAGGATATGGAACGACTTCCGCTTTTCGGTGCCTTTAAAGGCCATGTGTTCCCAGAAGTGGGCAATCCCAGTCTGGTTGGGGAGCTCGTCGCGGCTGCCGATGTCCAGGATAAACCCGCTGTGGGCAATCTTGGTGTGCAGCACCTGCTTGTGTACAATGCGAATCCCGTTGGGTAAAGTATGGATATGGTAATCAGGCATTCAATCTAAAATTAGCCTGCAAAGGTACGGGAAAGCACGATGAGTTAAAAGAGCTATGTAGAGGGGGGGAAAGACCTGAAAATAAAATGCACCTGCGCTGGCGTGCTACCTTTCCTTCGCCTTGCTGCCCACGTTAATCACCACGCCGAGCGAGAACACGGCATAGCCGGCAGTGAGGGCGTCACCGTTCTTGAGCCCGAAGTTAGAGCCGCTGGTATACTGCAGCTGAACCGACGGGTTTAGGGTAAGGCGCGTGTAAAAGATGGGCTCCAGGAAAATATTGGTCTCCTCTTTCTGCGGCACACCGTTCAGCAGGTGTTTGCTCATATCCACATAGCTGGCGCGCAGGGCGGTCCCGTAGTTCATCGGAAACTCCCGGCCCAGCAGGCGCAGCGACTTCCTGCGTTTGGAGCTGAAGTTTACCTGCACAAAGTACTTGCTGAAGCTGGCCTCGCGGCGCTCGTAGGTCATGTTGCCTTTCTCGTCCTCGTCTTTCTCGGTGCGGTCGCTGCTGCCCCCGCCAATGCCGCCGTAAACTTCTAACACGCGGTTGTTGTTGGGCCCGAACGAAGTGAAATAGCCGCCGCCGGCCTCCAGCAGGTTATGCTGGAAATCGCGCTTCCGGCGCTCGCTGTTCAGCATCGACCCGTTTGCCACCACTGCAAAATGGTCCGTAACGGCATAGGCGGTATTAAACGTGATGTTGCCTTTCGGGGTGATATGGCCACCTGCGCTCAACTCGCCCTTCTGGGTGAACATGGGCACGTTGGGCACGTTGGGCATATAGGTGGAGACGCAGCCTGACATAAATAGCAGCAGGCTGAGGAAGCAGATAAGGGGTAGGGTTCTTTTCATATCGTTATATAGGCAGCGGCGCAGGTGCTGCGCTTTCTTTTCACAAGTCATGGTTCATGCGGTGCAGGACGGATGCCCCGGTTCGCTGACTGCAGCAGTTTCTGGTTCAGTTTACTCTGCCGTCAGGACAGCGGCTATATATCAACCTGGATTTGTACGGCTTGTAGCCGGGCGCAAATATCATGACTCCAATCCATATATTATATAGTTTCCGAAACTATTCCGTTAAGGCCTTTCTAATGTTAGTTTAAAAACTGCCGGCTTTTTGGGGTATTGCGCCCTGTGTTTTATCTTGCTGTTTCGCCTATACATCAGCCCCTTTTTGGCAGGGCGCCGGCTGCTTTTCCATCCGGTTTGCGCGCCATTTTTAACGGGTGTAGTTTTGCCGGGAGCAGTGAAAGCAGCATGAACAAAATTCTGATTATACAAACCGCCTTTTTGGGGGACGTGGTGCTGGCGACGGCACTGGTGGAGAAGCTGCATGCCTTTTACCCGGAGGCCCGGCTCGACTTCCTGCTGCGCAAGGGCAATGAGGGGCTCCTGACAAAACACCCGCTGCTGCGGCAGGTGCTGGTCTGGAATAAACAGGAAGGCAAGTACAAAAGCCTCCGCAAACTGCTCCGGCAGATCAGGGCCGAGCGCTACGACCTGGTGGTGAACGTGCAGCGCTTCGGGGCCACCGGCATCCTCACGGCGCTCTCGGGCGCAAAGGAAACGGTCGGTTTTGAGAAAAACCCTTTCTCCCGCCTCTTCACCCGGCGCTACGTGCACGATGTGCAGTCGGGCACGCACGAGGTGGAACGCAACGACCTGCTCATCCAAAGCCTGACCAACGCCATTCCGTCCAGACCGAAGCTTTACCCCAGCCAGGTGGATTTCGCAAAGGTGCAGGAGCTGAAACAGGAGCCCTATATCTGCATGGCTCCTACCTCGGTGTGGTTCACCAAGCAGTACCCGCAGGCGCAGTGGGTGCAGCTCATCAACAGCCTCGACCCTATATATAAAGTATACCTGCTGGGCTCGCCTGCCGATAAAAAGCACTGCGACGAGATTATCAGCCAAAGCACCAATCCGCGGGTGGAGAACCTGTGCGGGCAGCTGAACCTGCTGCAGTCGGCGGCGCTGATGCGCGATGCGGTGTTGAATTACGTGAACGACTCCGGTCCGATGCACCTGGCCTCGGCGCTGAACGCGCCCACCTGCGCCATCTACTGCTCCACGGTGCCGCGCTTCGGCTTCGGCCCGTTAGCTGACTTTGCCCGGGTGGTGGAGCGGGAGGAGCCGCTCTACTGCCGCCCCTGCGGCCTGCACGGGTACAAGGCCTGCCCCGAAGGTCACTTTAAGTGCGCCCGCGACATCCGCACCCAGCAACTGCTGGACGTGCTGCAGCAGGCGGTTAGTAGCTGATTGTTAGTAGCTGATTGTTAATTGGTGGTTGCTGATTCTGTATAATTCTCCTTCAGCATCCCCTCAGATACCGCGTATTGATAGCCTCGCAGCGTGCGCAGTTCCTGCAAGCGTCTGGTGCTACGCCTACTCTGCATCCCATGCTGATAATCCTCCCGTCAGGTTGTAAAATCGCACCTCCGGGAAGCGCTCCAGCAACACAATAATCGCTTGCCTGCTCCGCACCCCCGACTGGCAGTGCACCACCACCTCCGGCTGCAGTTGCAGCTCGTCCAGCCTTTCAGGAAGCTCAGACAAGGGCACTAACGCCCCGTCGATGTGAAAGGCCTCATACTCATGCGGCTCCCGCACATCCAGAAGTTGCACCTGCCTGCCCTGCTCCCGCCAGTGCCTATATTCCTGCGGAGATAACTCTATGAGCTCTCCCGGGCTTTCAGCGGTGCAAACACTTTCATAGCTGGGTTGCAGCTTCGTTACCTGGTCGGCCATGGCGGTGCGTGGAACTTTGACAGCATAGAAGCGGAGGGCAAGGGCATCGAACAACAACAGTTTGCCGGCGGCCACCTCGCCCATGCCGGTGATCACTTTAATCGTCTCGTTGGCCTGCAGCGTGCCAATAATACCAGGCAGCACGCCCAGCACCCCGATCTCGGCGCAGTTGGGTACTTCATTGGCGCCGGGCGGCTCCGGGAAGAGGCAGCGGTAAGAGGGGCCGTTCTTATAATTAAACACCGTTACCTGCCCTTCAAACTTAAAGATGGACCCGAATACCAGCGGCTTTTTCAGGATAGTGCAGGCGTCGCTTACAAGGTAGCGCGTGGGGAAGTTGTCGGAGCCATCCACCACCACATCGTATTGCTGCACCAGTGCCAGCGCATTCTCTACGGTGATGCCCTGGCCATGCACCCTGAAGTTCACAAAGGGGTTCTGCTGTGCCAGTTTTCGGGCGGCAACTTCTGCTTTGGGCTGGCCCACGTCGGCGGAGGTATATAAAATCTGGCGGTGCAGGTTGCTTTCGCTCACCGTGTCCATATCGGCAATGCCGATGGTGCCCACGCCGGCGGCAGTCAGATACTGCAGCACCGGGCAGCCCAGGCCACCCGCGCCTATCATCAGCACCTGCGCCTGTTTCAGTTTCTGCTGCCCTGACACGCCCAGCTCCGGCAGCATGAGCTGGCGGTTGTAGCGCTCCGTTTCCTCTTTGCTAAACATTGCCTGCTGTTATATATATGGTTTTGCAGAATCAAATCCGCTGCTTTCGCTGCGCCACGGCTAATCCGGCGCGGCTGCACCACTCCGGCCGCTGTGCGTCAGTCGTAGCGCACATGCCTGTAAAGATACGTCAAATGCAAACTAAATGCATAGAAGGAGGTAGCGGGAGGGAGCCGGTATATAAGTTGGTATATATATAAAGAGCCAGCCTATATATAACTACACAGGCGCAGGCATCCTGCTGCTGTGAGTGCTATGTGGGTTGGGGCAGAACAACGCGGTTGGCTACTGGTTCACAGGGGAATAAATAAGTTGCCGTAGCCCTGGGCCTGTGTGTGCCGCATCTGGAATTATTGCCCCGGAAGAAGGCAGGCGGTGCAAGGGTTTGGTGCACGAGTTATTTAATTGGTAATTTTCTAGTAGATTTAAACTACATAGCCATTGTTTCAACAAAGAAAGAATTCCAGGCAAGATGAAATATCAACCTATTGACCATGCCCTTTTCGAGCGCAACCGCCGCCGCTTTGCGAGTCATTTAAAGCCCTCCTCCGTAGCTGTCTTTCACTCAAACGATGTGATGCCGACAAATGCCGACGGAACCATGGCGTTCCGGCAAAGCAGCGACCTTTTCTACCTCTCCGGCGTGGACCAGGAAGAAAGTATCCTGATGCTTTTCCCGGACGCGAAAGACGAGCGCATGCGGGAGGTGCTGTTTGTGCGGGAAACAAATGATCATGTGCTGACATGGGAGGGATATAAGCTCACCAAGGAGCAGGCCCGGGAGATATCCGGCATCGAAAGCATCCTGTGGACGCACCAGTTCAAGCAGGTGCTGGCCAGCCAGTTGTTTGAGGCCGAGCACATCTACCTGAACACGAATGAGCACCTGCGTGCCGTGGTAGAGGTGGAGACGCGCGATGCCCGCTTTGTGAAATGGTGCCAGCAGCACTACCCGCTGCACAGGTACGAGCGCAGCGCGCCCATTATGCATCAGCTGCGCGCGGTAAAGGCAGAGCAGGAGGTGGCGCTGATTCAGCAGGCCTGCGACATAACGGAAAAGGCTTTCCGCCGCCTGCTGGGGTTTATCAGGCCAGGCGTGAAGGAGTATGAGATTGAGGCCGAGCTATACCACGAGTTTCTGCGCAACCGCTCCCGGGGCCCCGCCTACGCCTCCATCATCGCGTCGGGCGGCAACGCCTGCATCCTGCATTACACGGACAACAACCAGGAGTGCGAAGACGGGGAGCTGGTGCTGATGGATTTCGGGGCGGAATACGGCAATTACGCCGCAGACATGACGCGCACGGTGCCAGTGAACGGCAAGTTCACACCGCGCCAGCGCGAGGTATACGATTCGGTGCTGACCGTGATGAAGGCGGCCTCGCAGATGCTGGTGCCGGGTAACACCCTTGACCAATATCACAAGTTTGTGGGCACCGTGATGGAGAACGAACTGATCAGGCTGGGGCTGCTGAACGAGAGTGACGTGCGGAACCAGGACCCTGCCAAGCCGCTCTACAAAAAGTACTTCATGCACGGCACCTCGCACCACCTGGGCCTGGACGTGCACGACGTCGGCAACAGGTTCCGGCCATTCGAGGCGGGTATGGTGTTTACCTGCGAGCCGGGAATTTATATCCGGGAGGAGGGGATTGGCATCCGGCTGGAGAACGACGTGCTGGTGACGCCGCACGGCCCCCGTGACCTGATGAAGAATATCCCGATAGAAGCCGACGAAATTGAACAACTGATGCGCCGGTAAGTAGATTTAAGCAGGAAATAGTTGAAATTATAACGCAGACGGCCAGCAGCCGCCTGCGTTATTCATTGTACTGACACTTAAATAAAGGCGTTTGCTTCAAAATAAATTGCCTTGTACAACCTTGCGCCATGGTTTCAGTTTGATGTATTGTACCGGCACGCGCCTTGGCTAAATTATATAACCACTGAGGTGGCAGTGAAGGGATTATCATGTTAACCTGTTTCCTACGCCTATGCAAAAACTTCTCCTCCTTCTGAATTTTAGTGCAGCGGATCCCTCCACGTTTCTTGGCAAAGGTTTGTTTTTTCGGAATAACAGAAACACCTTTGCAAACATGCACGTATTGTCATATCAAAATATACTTTGTAAAATCATGCAAACACAAATTACAAAACTAAGTAGACTAGCTCTTGCGCTGGTGTTCTTGCTCACGGCAAGTAACCAGCTTTTTGCGCAAAGCTCAGATCAGAAGACCAATCTCCAAATATACGGAAGTGCCTTACAGTACAGGGGCGACCTGAATGACGACAACGAATTCAGTGATCCGGAGTGGGGAGCAGGTCTGAATCTGAACCGCTACATCAGTCCGTCTTTCGATGCTGGTTTGCAGTTCACATATGGCAGACCTGAGATTGAGTCTTCCACACTGGGGCAGTTTGAGGCGAAGATGGGTACCGCCATGCTGGCCCTGCGCCTGAAAATGTATGGTACTATTCTGAAAGAGGACGCCTTTATCGGGCCCTACCTGCAGATTGCCGGTGGTGGTGCATGGGCCAACACAGACGCAACACGCGCTGACGGCACGCAGCAGCAGGACGAGAAATTCTTTACCTCTGCCCTGAAAGGTGGCGCCGGTATCCGTTTCCGCTTCTCTGATGCGGTAAGCGCATTTGTGGAGACCAACTATATGATCATCGGCCAGGACAAGATCGATGGCTATGATGTTGGGGAGAACGACCGCTTTCTGATGCACAACGTGGGCCTGGGCTTTAACTTAGGAAAAGCCAAAGACACAGACGCTGACGGTGTGCCGGACAGAAGAGATGATTGCCCTGACACGCCAACAGGAGTGCAGGTAGATAAGAAAGGTTGCCCACTTGACGGTGACGCTGACGGTGTTCCGGATTATCAGGATCAGTGTCCTACTGAAGCTGGTACAGCCGCTACGCAAGGATGCCCTGACCGAGACAGTGACGGCGTAGCCGACAAAGATGACCGTTGCCCAGACCAGGCAGGTACTGCCGCTATGCAGGGTTGCCCTGACGCAGACGGTGACGGTGTGGCAGATGACCAGGATCAGTGCCCAGACACGCCAGCCGGTGTGCAGGTAGGCCCAGATGGTTGCCCGGTAGACTCTGACGGCGACGGTGTTCCTGACAACGAGGATAACTGCCCAACTTCCCCGGGTACAGCTGAAACAAACGGTTGCCCTGAGCTGGACGAAGCAACGCTGAAGTTACTGGAAGAGAAAGTGCGCTTCGAGTTCGACCAGGCCCGTGTGCAGGATTCTTACAAGCAGTTGCTTGACAGCATCGTGGTTGCCCTGACCAATTACCCAGACCACGTGTTGCTGATCAAAGGACACGCTGACTTCATCGGTTCAGAAGAGTACAACCAGGCGCTGTCTGAGAAGAGAGCAGAAGCGGTGAAAGAATACCTCATCGAGCAAGGCGTTCAGAACCCAGACCGTTTGGTAACGAAAGGTTATGGCGAGACGCAGCCGCTGGTAGAAGTAAACGAGCGTCTGTCACGTCGCAGAACTGAAGCTGCACGAGCAAGAAACAGAAGGGTTGGATTCGAAATGAATACACCTGGCATGGAGCTCGACCTTGAATAAGGCAAGCACAAGTGAACAATAAAAAACGCCGCAGGTTATCCTGCGGCGTTTTTGCGTTAACCGGGGCAAGACAATGATTCCGTGTTGATACTACTGCGCCGCAAAAGCATCCTGGGGATAGTGTATATATAAAAAGGCAGCCACCGTGTTCACAGTGGCTGCCTTTTTATATATGGCTATGGCGAAGCTTCTTCTCCAAGATCCTTCCAACTCAGTGGTATCGCGGCCAGTTTGTGTAGGAGCGGAGCCTGGCTATGAAGCCATATATAAACCTCGATAAAACAAAAAAGCGCCTGCTGCTCCGTTGAATGGGAACAGCAGGCGCTGCTGTTTATCGCGTTAACTTCAATGGCTGCTACTGCTTCTGCGCGAGCAGAAACAGCACCGCCATCCTGATGGCCACGCCGTTCTCTACCTGATTCAGGATGATCGAGTGGTGCGAGTCGGCGGCATCGCTGCTCAGCTCCACGCCGCGGTTGATCGGTCCGGGGTGCATCAGCGTGATTTGCTTGTCGAGGCTGTCGAGCATTTTCTTGTCGATGCCATAGTAGAGCGTGTACTCGCGCAGCGACGGGAAGTACTTCATCTGCATGCGCTCCAGCTGTATGCGCAGCACGTTGGCCACATCGCACCATTGCAGCGCCTTCCGCACATCCGTCTCCACTTTCACGCCCAATTGCCTGATATGCTTCGGCAGCAGCGTGGTAGGGCCGCACACCATCACCTCGGCCCCCAGCTTCTGTAGCGCGAAGATGTTGGACAGCGCCACCCGCGAGTGCAGGATATCGCCGATGATCACCACTTTCTTGCCGGCCACCTCACCGAGGCGCTCACGAATCGAGAAGGCGTCCAGCAGGGCCTGCGTCGGGTGCTCGTGCGTGCCGTCGCCGGCGTTCACGATGTTGGCCTGGATGTGGTTTGAGAGGAAGTGCGGTGCGCCGGGGCTGGAGTGGCGCATTACGATCATATCCACCTTCATGGCCAGGATGTTGTTCACCGTGTCCAGCAGCGTCTCGCCTTTCTTCACAGAGCTGCTGCTGCTGCTGAAGTTGATCACATCGGCAGAGAGCCTTTTCTCGGCCAGCTCGAAGGAGAGGCGCGTGCGCGTGGAATTCTCGAAGAAAACGTTGGCAATGGTGATGTCGCGCAGCGAAGGCACTTTCTTGATCGGCCTGTTCAGCACATCCTTGAAATTTTCGGCCGTCTCAAAGATGAGCTGGATGTCTTGCGGGGTGATGTCTTTGATGCCTAACAGGTGCCGGACGCTGAGCTCTTGCATGGGGGAGGGTTTAATCTTCGGTTTTGGTAATGAGCCATATACTATCTTCTTCGGCCTGCTGCGCCTTCCACTCCACCAGCACGCGCTGGCTCTGCAGCGAGTTTACGTGGCGCCCCACATACGTGGCCTGTATCGGCAGGTGGCGCGTGTAGAGGCGGTCGATGAGCACCAGCAGCTCTACGCTGGCAGGGCGGCCGTAGGCAATCATCGCATCCAGCGCTGCCCGCACCGAGCGGCCCGTGTACAGCACGTCATCCACCAGAATCACTTTTTTGCCCTCGATCAGGAAATCCACTTTGGTGGCGTTGGCGGTGAGCGGCGTTTCGCGGCGGCGGAAATCATCGCGGTGGAAGGTGGTGTCGAGGTAGCCGGTTGGCACTTGCCTGCCCAGTATGGTAGCCAGGGTGCTCTGGATGCGTTGCGCCACAAACCTGCCGCGCGGCTGCAGCCCCAGTATCACAGATTCAGAAAAGTCGCCGTGGGACTCAATGAGCTGGTGGCAAAGGCGCAGCACCATGATCTCGAGTAATTGGTGGTTTACGATGAGTCTTTTCTGCATAGCCGGATGTATCAGTTGCAAATATAACGCACCGGATTAAGAAGCGGAAATTATTCTTATGTGGGGAAATGGTTGAATGGCTAAATTGTTGAATGGTTGAATTGATGAGGGGCTGTTACTTTGAGAGTAGCTCGGCGCATATGGAAAGCGCATTCTCTTTAGGCCCAGCCCCCCGAAAAGGATTAGGCGGGGCAAGGGTGGTTGGATTAAGTCTGCACAGAGCTTGAGCGCAAGACTAACTTCAAGTTGATATATAAGTAATTTTATATATAAGTAAAAGGTCAAGAGCAGACCAGCTATATATGGCTTTGTTGCATAGGGCCAACTAATATATAGTTCCCACAATTTAACTATTCCTCCCTGCCTTCATCAAAACGTAATCTTGTTGATGTAGAAGACGGTGCGGGAACCGCCCTTCTTTGGCTTTACGCGCTGAAACCCGAAAGCTGCGAAGCTGCTGCCATACCAGCGGATAATGCCGGGGCTGATGGTCTCCTGGATCTTCTCGTCCTCTTCGTAGGTCAGCAACTCCATTTCTGTTTCCTCGTCCACGAATTTATTGCGGTCCATTACGCGGTAAATGATTTTCTCCTCTTTCGGGTACGCCATCACCACCCTTCCGTCCGGCATCCTGCCAACCTCGACCGTGTGCACCAGCTTGAACGTGACGATATCCTTGAGCGGGAAAATATTGTCCCAGAGCAGCACGCCCTGCTTGTCGAAGCCCAGTGCCACGGCATGGGTCCGCTTATAGCCCTCCTGCTGGCGCCCTCCCATCGAGATGGTCCGGTCGAGGCCCCAGTTGTTGCCGCCGCCACTGGTGTACTGCGGGTAATACACCTCGGCAGCCAGTATATAGCCGGTGGGGGTGGGGATCAGGTCGTGGAGCAGGAGGCGATAGCGGTAGCGCGGGTTCTTCCCCTGCTTCTGCCGGACGGCCTCCCGGCGGCGGGTGCGCTCTTCCTGGCGCGGCTTCAGGTACCTGAAAAAGTTCTCGAGGTCCAGCATGCTGTAAAACCTCCCTTCTTCGTCTACCACGGTGGCGGTCACGGGCGTTGTGAAAAAGCCCTGGTTGTACTGCAGGTCGCGGGTGCCGTAAGTGCCGAACAGCATTCGCCCGGAGCTGTCGCCCGGGGTGATCTCGGCGTGCAGCAGGCGCCGGTTTTCCTGCTGCAGGATAAACTGGCTGCTGAGCAGGCTGCCGTTGGCATGAAAGCTCTTGACCTGCAGCCGCGAAATACGCCCGTTCGACTCCGACAGCACCGCATCTACCCGCTGCCGCGCCGTGTCGGCCAGGAGATCAGAAAAGGTGGACTGGTTGCCGTACACCGATGGCAGCAGCTGCACCTCGCCAGAGCGGGGGCTCAGGTGTAGCAGCAGGGGCTTCTTCTCTTTTTTGTTGTTCCCGATGATGAAGTAGTTGCCCTGCAGCACCACGAAATCATACACTGCATCAATCTGCTCCAGCTCATACCGCTTGTGCTGCACCTGGCCGGTGTTGTTGTTTAGCCGCACGAGCGTGTACTGCTGCAGGTCGTTCTCCCCAAAAATAAAGTGGGTGTAGGGCGCCTCAGTATAATGGCGTAGAAATTCGCTGTCGGCTGCGATGGAAATGGTGTCAGACCATACAGGCTCCAGGCGGGAATCGTATTTGGTGAAGTGGAAGATGACCGCTGAATGCCAGACATCACTTGTGCTGTGGTAAACCAGCAGGCTGCTGTCCGGAAGCGCGATGACCTCCGCCTCTGTTGCCTCGAGGTCGAACGGCAGCTCGAGGCGCACAGGCTGCTCCGGCTTCTGGGCCAGCAGCGGGAAAAACAGCAACAAGAAAAAACAGGTGAGCAGGTAACGAACAGGAACCATACATAATAGGTTGTAAGCGTTATCAGGTACGGGTAGATATAACAAAGCAGCTAAAGCATTGTACTGCATTTAGCTGCTAATCGTTGTTATGCCCGCCTGCTTTTTGCCGCCAAGAGGTTAGTTGCCCAGCGCCAGCAGGATGTCGAATTCCTCTGAAGTGAGGGGCATCACCGACAGCCGCGACTGGCGCAGCAGGGCGATGTTCTCAAGGCGCTTGTCCTTCTTTATCTGCTCCAGGGTCACGGGATCCTTGAAATCGCGGAAGGGCACCAGGTCCACCACCACCCATTTCGGGTCGTCGGCAGAAGGGTCGGGGTAGGCGGCTTTGTCTACTTTGGCGATGCCCACCACGGCCTTTTCAGATACGCTGTGGTAGTATAGCACTAAATCTCCGGGCTGCATCTGCTGCAGGTTGTTGCGCGCCTGGTAGTTGCGCACGCCGTCCCAGGTGGCGCGGCCGTCCCGCACCAGGTCAGCCCAGGCATATTTTTCAGGTTCTGATTTTACAAGCCAGTGTTGCATGGGTAATTATATAGGGATGTATGGTTGATGAAAAGACAAAGCCGAGGAAGGCGGCGCTTGTAGATGCCTGAGCCAGGCTGGGTAGATTCTCAGGGTGCCTCTGTATATATAGCCCTGCTTCGCTTTTACTGCCCGCCCGGCACGGGGAGGCGCCTTACCTTCAGCACGCCGTCCTCCAGCGAGAGGATCTCCACCTCGTAATGCTGTGGCGGGTTGCTCTCAGGCTTCATCCGGACCTGCACCCTGTGTTTGTCTACCTGCTCCCACTCTCCCACATGCTCCTCCAGCCCGTCGGTGGGGGCAATCTCGTAGCGCTTGATCACGCCGCCAGATTCCAGGGTAAAGCCGGTGCGGCCGCGGGAAGGCGGAAATTCATAGGTGTTCTGGCGGTACACCACAGTGTCGCCGGCGTCTTCCTCATAAGAGTGCAGCCAGGTCTTATCAACCAGTTCGGCAGCCAGTTTATCGCTTTTCCGGCAGGTGGCAGCAAGCAGCACGAGGCTCAGCAGGCAAAGCAATGATGCGTATTTCATGTATCAGGATAGGTTTGCAGGGCTAAGGTAGGGATTTCTTCTTGTATATAGAAGCCTGCTAATGTAAAACCAGCCCTTGGCGAAATGCCACGGGGGCGCAGCTGTGCCCCCGGCTGGCGGCAGCGGCGAATATAGGCCGGGCAGCAGAGAAGGTTTGGCGGCATTTCCTATCTTTGTAGCTATACAGGAAAGCGCTTTGGAAAATAAGAAGATCATAAAACTGTTTAAGCTGGCGGCCGAGCTGCTGGAACTGCACGACGAGAATCCGTTCAAGATTCGCTCCTATATAAACGCCGTGGGAACCCTCGAGCTGGTGGAGGCCCCTTTGGCCGGTATGGGGCAGGCGCAACTGGAGGGCATTGCCGGGGTAGGCAAAGGCATCGCCGCCAAAATCGTGGAGATGAACACCACCGGTTCTTTCGAGGAGCTGGACCAGATGCTGGCCGCCACGCCACCGGG
This sequence comes from Pontibacter saemangeumensis, assembly GCF_039541895.1. Classification (NCBI taxonomy): domain Bacteria; kingdom Pseudomonadati; phylum Bacteroidota; class Cytophagia; order Cytophagales; family Hymenobacteraceae; genus Pontibacter; species Pontibacter saemangeumensis. The sequence continues at coordinate 316,447 of NZ_BAABHC010000039.1, read as the reverse complement.
CGTGGTGGAGATGCTGCACATCAAAGGCATTGGCCCCAAGAAAGTGCGCGCCATCTGGAAAGAGCTGGGCACCGAGACGGTGGAGGAGTTGCTGGCCGCCTGCGAGCAGGACAAACTGAGCAAACTGAAAGGGTTCGGGGCCAAGACACAGGAGAACATCCGGCAGGCGCTGCTCTTTACGCAGCAAAACCGGGGCAAGCTGCTGTACGCCGAGGCCGAGCCCGCCGCGGAGGAGCTGCTGCACAGGATACAGGAGGCCTTGCCCGGGGCGCAGGTAGCGCTGGCAGGAGCGGTGCGCCGCCGCTTCGAGATCGTGGAGAAGCTGGACATTGTGGTGGCCACGGACGCGCCGGCAGCGGCAGAAGCCGCCCTGAACCGGATAGAGGTGCTGCAGCAAAACGAAAAAGACTCCGGTCCGCTGGTCTGGCGCGGGCAGCATCTGGTCAGTGGCCTGGAGACCGATATATACCTGGCATCTACCGCCTGCTTCGGAAACGAGCTGCTGCTGCGTTCTGCCGCTAAAGCGCACTTAAGCCAGGTGTTTGCTGCCGGTAAGTGCATGATAACGGTGGTGCGGGAGGGAAAATACGCCACTGAGGAAGATGTATATGCCTCGGCCGGGATGGCCTATATAGAGCCGGAACTGCGCGAGGGCACAAACGAGCTGCAACTGGCCATGGAGAACAAGCTGCCTACGCTGCTGGAGCTGTCTGACCTGAAAGGCAGCCTGCACAACCACAGCACCTACTCCGACGGCGCAAACACCCTGGAGCAGATGGCAACCTACTGCCGCGACATGGGCTATGAGTACTTGGGTATCTGCGACCATTCTAAAACAGCATCCTATGCCGGCGGTTTGCGGGAGGGAGATGTGCTGCGGCAGCAAAAGGAGATAGAGGAGCTGAATAAGAAGCTGGCCCCGTTCAGGATATTCAAAGGCATCGAGTCGGACATCCTGGGAGACGGGTCTTTGGATTATGATCCGGATATCCTCCAGACCTTCGACTTTATCGTGGCGTCCATCCACAGCTCGCTGAACATGGACGAGAAGAAAGCCACCGCGCGCCTCATCACTGCCATCGAAAACCCCTACACCACCATGCTGGGCCACCCAACGGGCCGCCTGTTGCTGCGCCGCGAGGGTTACCCGATCAACCACAAGGCCGTGATCGATGCCTGCGCTGCCAACAACGTCATCATCGAGATCAACTCCAACCCGTGGCGCCTGGACATCGACTGGCGCTGGGTGCAGTACGCGCTGGAGAAAGGCGTGATGCTCAGCATCAACCCCGACGCGCACCACACCAGCGGCTACGACGACATGCGCTACGGCGTGCTGGTCGGCCGAAAGGGCGGCCTCACGAAAGAGATGACGTTCAACACGAAATCGGCAGCGGAGGCGGAGCGGTATTTCCGGGAGCGGAAAGAGAAGATAAAGTAGGCCCGTTATATATAAAATAGCCGCTTCAAACATAAAACCAGAGCCATAAGTAACGCTTCCAGACTTGCAAGGCGATTGTACAAAAGCAAGTTTGCCGCCTATATAGCTATAAAGCGTAAACTTGCGGCAGGACACGTCTGACTACAAGATGCCTAAAATCCTCATACTGCGTTTCTCCTCCATCGGCGACATTGTGCTGACGACGCCCGTGGCGCGCTGTGTAAAGCAGCAGGTGCCGGGGGCGGAGGTGCATTTCTGCACCAAGCAGGCCTTCCGGGGCATCCTGGCCAACAACCCCTATATAGACAAGGTGCATGTGCTGCAAGGCACCCTGAACGAGCTGGTGCAGCAGCTGAAGGCAGAGAATTTTGATTATGTCGTAGACCTGCACAACAACCTGCGCACACGCGTCATCAAAGCGCGGCTGGGCAAGCCCGGCCGCAGCTTCAACAAACTGAACTACGAGAAGTGGCTGATGGTGAATTTCAAGCTGAACCGGCTGCCCGACGTGCACATCGTAAACCGCTACCTCGACGCAGCAGCCCCCCTTGGCGTGAAAGACGACGGCAAAGGACTGGATTACTTTATACCGCCGCAGGACGAGGTGGATTTGCAGAACCTGCCTGCGCCATTTCGGCAGGGGTACGTGGCGTTTGCCATCGGGGCGCAGCACTACACCAAGCGACTGCCTACCGAGCGCATCATCGAACTGTGCGGGCGGCTGCAGCAGCCCGTTATCCTGTTGGGAGGCAAAGAAGACGCCGCCACCGGGGAAGAGGTTGTCGCATACTTCGAGTCACGAAACACGACACACCATACACGAATCTACAACGCCTGCGGCAGGTACAGCCTCAACGGCTCTGCCTCGCTGGTAAAGCAGGCCCGGAAAGTGGTAAGCCACGACACCGGCCTAATGCACATCGCCGCTGCCTTTCAAAAGAACATCATCAGTATATGGGGCAACACCATCCCGGAGTTTGGCATGTACCCCTTCCGGACGCGGTATAAAGTGCTGGAAGTGCACGGCCTCAGCTGCCGCCCCTGCTCCAAGATCGGGTACAGCAAGTGCCCCAAAGGCCATTTCAAATGCATGCGGGATATTCGGTTCAATGATTTAATGTTCGAGCATGCCGAAGCTTAACCTAACCTGGCAGGAGACGGACGCACAGTTTCTGGAGGCGTTGCTGCTGGCCACAGGCGGAGAGGGAGGAGCCACCCTTCCGGATGTGTTGCTGATGGCTGACGCCATTGACGGTACCGTGTTTTCGTTGCAGGAAGTGGAGCAGGCGCTGGAGAAACTGGTGGCGATAAACTACATCCATGTGCAGAAGAATAAACTGTCGCTGGCGGAGGGGTTTCTGCAGGCCTATACACCCCTGGAGGGGGAGGAGGAGCAACTGCTGCAACTACTTGAGTCTAATGAACTGACAGCGGAAAAGGTAGAAGAAGCCAGAAGCACCCTGAAAAAGTATAAGCTCAAAAACCACTACCAACAGTATATGGAGCAGTATGGCGGGTAGTGCAACCCATCTCTGGCGCCGGAATCCATCCGGTGACGCACGGTGGGCAACGAGTCTCCAGACTCGCCTGTATACTGCCAGGTATATATAAACCAGCAAACCTGCAGCTTGGGGCAGCGCAGATTTTATTTTACATACGAACTTCAGCTAAAGTGCTGTGGGTTATATAGGACTATATAACAAGAAGCGGCTGTGGTGAATGGAAGGAGTTACTTTGCTTCCTCTTTTACCGCTACCGCTATTTTAGAGTCCGCCGTTCCGTAATACAGGAACCATTTGTTCTGGAAGTACACCAATCCCTCCACAAAGCAAACCTCATTTACTTCGCCCACTTTTTCATAAGGCTTGTCCGGCTGAATGAAATTAGAGTCTGTTCTGGCGATGAGTCTGTAAGGTTGGTCCTGGTCGAAAAGTGCCTGCCCGGCGCTGTAGGTAAACTTCGGCAGGCCAGGGTCGTTGTAATTTGCTGCGTTGCTCCCGTTATAGATCAACAGGATACCTGCGTCCTGCAGCAGGGCATATGGGCCGGGTTCCACCAGGCGGCTGTCGAAGTAGCCCGGGCGGGGGTGCAGCACCGACACCATTTTCTGCGTCTCCTCATTCTCCACAACCTCCCACCGGATCAGGTCTTCTGAAGAAGCCATGAATAAATCGGTATCGCCAAAGTACATCCAGTACTTCCCGTCTATTTTGGCGGCCACCATTTTATTCCCTACCCGCTGCGCTACAATCGCCCCGGACTTCGACCAGGTGTCTTTGTACTTTCCTTCTCCCAGTACAAGCCCATGTTTTGTCCAGGTCTGCAGGTCTTTTGAAGTGGCCAGGCACAGCCGGGCGGTTTTGCCATCGTAGGCGGTATAGGTGAGGATATAGGTGCCGTCTTCGCTTTCCACCACCCGCGGGTCTTCGATGCCCCCGGGCCACTCGTATTTTTTAAATTCGTCGTTCTCGGGGTACAGCACCGGCTCCGGTTGCTTCGTGAAATGCAGGCCGTCTTCGCTGATGGCCAAGCCTAGCCTGGAGGTCATGTGGTTGTCCTGCGCCCGGTAAATCATATATACCTTGCCGTCTTTTACCACAGCCGAGGGATTCAGCACGTTCCGCGCCTCCCATTTCACCAGGCTGTCGCTGACAGGGCACTGAAAGTCCTGGCCGGGCGAAGGCTGCAGAATGGGGTTCAGGCTGTCCACCTTCACAAAATTGAGCAGCGCCCATTCGTCGGCTTCAGGGGTAGTAACTTCCTGTGGCTGTTTCCCATTTTCCTGGGTGCAGTTTGTGAGCAGAAAGGAGAGCAGCAGGATATAGAGAGGTCTCTTCATAACTTTTTTAACTGGATATATTTATGAGTTACTAGCGGCTTGGCTATAAAGTGGCGCAGCTACTTTATAGGTGTTGTTGGCAGCGGTAGTTTTAACTTTCTTTTTAAGCTGTCAGATAGTTCCTCTACACCGAATGGAGCTAGATACAGAAGTACATCTTCAGTAGTGCTAAAATGCCTATTCTCACTCTTAGCTAAATTTTGTTTTTCGAGTAGCATGAGGAGCTTTACTACCCTTTTCCAGTCATTTTCCAAAGTGCCTTGCATCTTCACTTCCCCATTATAAAAGACAAAGCGCATGGAAATCCAACCAGCGTCTTCTGCATTGTTATAATTATTCTTCAGGCTGTTGAAGTCTGTAGAATCGAGAAGTCCATAGATCCTTTCCATACTGGTCGAGTCAAGCTTAGCTTTATAATTCTCAACAACTGTTCCGCTGTCTTTTTCTCTTATGCGAAAGTAAAGTACACTGTCTTGAGTTATTTCAACGTCTTTCCCATACTTCTCACGGCTCCAACCTGGCTCGACCGAAAAGATAATTCTTTCAAAACTAACCTCCTCCTGTTCAGCAGGGACTTCTTCAGGAGTCACCACTTTTAACTCATTACTTTCTTCCTGATTTCCACAAGATGAAAGAAATAACAGAAGTATAAATAGAAAGGGGATTTTCATAGTTTCTATTACTCCCAACGGTTGGGCTATGGTGTATTTATGCACTATAGATGGTGTTGGCGGAAGCAGTTTTAGAAATCTTTACAGCCTATTTTCTCTCCATTCCTGCTGAAATAGCACTCTCTGACCTTGATGCCATTTTTATGGTATATCTCAAGCGTGTCAACCACTTTCCCATTCATATACCTCCCTTCCATATACACAATATTTGTTATGGGCCAGTATCTCACAAATGGCCCATGCATTACTCCATCTTTGTGGTTCATGATGGTGCGTATCTTTCCGTCTTCGAAGTAATATATAGATGTACTATCTGCCATGCCTTCGGTATACTTCCCTTCAAAACTCTTGCCCCCATTTGGGTAATAAGCAATTGTATCACCATGTGATAAACCCTGCTTGTACATGGCATAAGTCTTTATATTACCGTTTTCATAATATACACTTGTGCCTCCATGTCTTTGCCCCATGTAAGTTTCAGACACTGTTTTGAGTGACCCGTTCTCATAGTAACCTGTATCAAGATTAGAGCAGGATGCAAAAATGGATGTACAAAAGCAGAGGGTTATCAACCATACTTTATGATTTAAAATGCTATTGAACAATTTTTGTTTTTTTGAGTTCTGTAATTGTTGTTACCGCCAACTTGCAGATACAAGGAGTTATTACGTTTAGCCAACCAACTGTAGGCGGATAAACGTAACTGAGCTACCGAATATACTATATATAATCTGATATATAGATAAAGGGTTTGCTCATAAAGATCATCTATAAAGCAGGAGCGCCCCGGCAGATGCCGGGGCGCTCCTGTTCAAATAGGAAGAATCATTAACTCAGCCAATCTTCTCAAAGCCCAGGTAGGGGTGCAGTACCTTCGGCATGTTGATGCCCTTCGGGGTCTGGTTGTTCTCCAGTATGGCGGCGACGATGCGTGGCAGGGCCAGGGCGCTGCCGTTGAGCGTGTGCAGCAGCTGCGTTTTGCCGGATTCTGTTTTGGTTCGCAGTTTCAGGCGGTTGGCCTGGTACGTCTCGAAGTTAGAGGCAGAGCTTACCTCCAGCCAGCGGCCCTGGGCGGTGGAGTATACTTCCATATCGAAGGTGAGGGCAGCGGTGAAACCCATATCGCCGCCGCACAGGCGCAGCACGCGGTAGGGCAGCTCCAGTTTCTGTAACAGGCCCTGTATGTGCCGGCTCATATCCTCCAGCGCCTCATACGACTTCTCGGGCAGCGTAATCTGCACAATCTCCACCTTATCGAACTGGTGCAGGCGGTTGAGGCCGCGCACATCGGCGCCCCACGAGCCTGCCTCGCGGCGGAAACAGGGGGTGTGGCCGGCGTTCTTCACGGGCAGCTGCTCCGCAGGCAGAATCATGTCGCGGTACAGGTTCGTGATCGGCACCTCGGCCGTCGGGATCAGGTAAAGGTTGTCTTCGGTGGCGTGGTACATCTGGCCCTCCTTGTCGGGCAGTTGGCCGGTGCCGAAGCCGGAGGCCTCGTTTACCAGGATCGGGGGCTGCACCTCCATATAGCCTGCGGCGATGGCCTCGTCGAGGAAGAAGTTGATGAGCGCGCGCTGCAGCCGCGCCCCCTGCTTTTTATATACCGGGAAACCCGCGCCGGTTATCTTGTTGCCCAGCTCAAAATCGATGATGTCGTACTTCTGGATCAGCTCCCAGTGCGGCAGCGCTCCTTCAAATAATTCCGGAATTTCGCCGTGTTGCAGAACTACTTCGTTGTCTTCCGGTGTTCTACCAGCAGGCACGCTCTCGTGCGGTAAGTTTGGCAGGCGGTATAGGGCCTGCTGAATCTGCTCCTCCACAGCCGAAAGTTGCTCGGCAAGCGATTTAGTCTTCTGCTTCAGTTCGGACGTTTCGGATTTACAGGCCTCGGCCTTCTCGCGCTCCCCGTTCTTCATCAACATGCCGATTTCTTTGGAGATGGAGTTAGCCCTGCCCTGCAGCTCGTCGTGCTCGCTTTGCACCTGGCGGCGCTGCTGGTCGAGTTCCAGCAGTGCGGCGACTTCTTCGGCCGCGTTTTTGTAGTTTTTCTTGTTCAGACCTTCAATGACGTGTGCGGTCTGTTCTCTTAAAACTGATAACTGTAGCATAGTTGGGTGTGGTATATAGATGCAAAAATATACTTTTTTGAGGAGATAGAGCCATTTGCGAAATCTTTTCGCCCTAAACTGAAACTTTTATTATAAAAAACTCCGTAATATTTGTTAATTATAAGGCATTGCAATAACATTGCGGTACAATTGACGAAGGCCCATGCCTGTGCCTCTCTGACTCTTTCGCAACCTATTCTATTTTCCTAATTAATAACAGAATCTCTCGCTGCGTTCGCCTATCGTGCAACCTGGCAGGTTAATTAACTACCATACCGTTATTTATGTATAATATTGATGAATTGAAAGATAGACTTCTTTCAGAACTCAAGGAAATTGCTGAGGACTTAGGTGTAAAAAACTTTAAGAAACTAAGCAAACAAGACCTTGTCTACAAAATCCTTGACACGCAAGCCGTAACCCCTCCCGAGCAATTACCGAAAAAGTACAAGTCTGCCGCCGGAAGCGCCGCCGCAGGCACAATGGAAGCCCCCGAAACCAACATTGCCGTAGCCGAAGAAGAAAAAGAAGTGGCCTTGGCAGAAGCGCCTGCACCAGCGCCCGCAAAAAGAGAAACAAAGAGAGAAAGACGACCTGCCCCTGAACCAGTGGCCGCCCGCGCCGAAAGCAGCACCGCCACGGTAGCGCCAACACCGGCACCAGCCAAAGACCATGGCGCGCAGAACAACCGCGAGCGCGTACGCAACGACAACCGCACCGAGACGCAGACCCAAACCCGTGAGGGAAGAGACGACAGCAGAGGAAACGATAACAGAGGCAACGACAACCGCAACGAAAACAGGGATAGCCGCAGCGACAGCAGGGGCAACGATGCCGTTAAAGAAAGCCGTGCCGACAGAGACAACCGCAACGACAACCGCGGAAACGACAACCGGGGCAACGACAACAGAGGAAACGATGCCCGGGAGGCCCGCACCGAGCGCGACAACCGCAACGATAACAGAGGCAACGATAGCCGCAACGACCGCAGCAGCGACAACACGCCACCGCGCCGCGCCAACCAGCAGCAGGCGCAGAGCAGCACTAATTTCAAGGAGTTTGACGGTATTATCCTAAACGAAGGCGTGCTGGAACTGATGCAGGATGGGTATGGCTTCCTGCGTTCCACGCACTATAACTACCTGGCCAGCCCGGATGATATCTATGTGTCGCCCTCGCAGATAAAGCTTTTCGGACTGAAAACAGGAGACACCGTGAAAGGCCAGATCCGGCCGCCGAAAGAAGGCGAGAAGTACTTTGCCCTCCTGAAAGTGGAGACCGTGAACGGCCGCACCACCGAGGAGATCCGTGACCGCATCCCGTTCCAGCACCTGACGCCGCTGTTCCCGCAGGAGCGCCTGAAACTGACAACAAGGCCAAGCCAGATCTCTACGCGTGTGCTGGACCTTTTCGCCCCGATCGGCAAAGGCCAGCGCGGAATGATCGTGGCGCAGCCCAAGACAGGTAAAACCGTGCTCTTGAAAGAGATTGCCAACGCTATCTCTGAAAACCACCCGGAGGTATACCTGATGATCCTGCTGATTGACGAGCGTCCGGAAGAAGTAACGGACATGGCCCGCAGCGTGAATGCAGAGGTAATTGCCTCAACATTCGACGAAACAGCCGAGCGCCACGTGAAAGTGTCGAGCATTGTGCTGGACAAAGCCAAGCGCATGGTAGAGTGCGGCCACGACGTCGTGATCCTGCTGGACTCTATCACCCGCCTCGCCCGTGCCTATAACACCGTTGTTCCTTCCTCTGGTAAGATATTATCAGGTGGTGTGGATGCCAACGCGCTGCACAAGCCGAAGCGCTTCTTCGGTGCTGCCCGCAACGTGGAGAACGGCGGATCCCTGACCATCATCGCCACGGCCCTGATCGACACGGGCTCTAAGATGGATGAGGTGATCTTCGAAGAATTCAAAGGTACCGGTAACATGGAACTTCAGCTGGACCGCAAGCTGGCCAACCGACGCACGTACCCGGCGATCGATGTGCCTGCCTCCGGTACGCGCCGCGAAGACCTGCTGATGGACAAGGACGAACTGAACCGTATCTGGATCCTGCGCAAGTTTATGTCCGATATGAACTCCATCGAAGCCATGGAATTCCTGAAAGACAGAATGGTGGGAACCAAGAGCAACGAAGAGTTCCTGATTTCGATGAACGGCTAAGCGAAAGCTCAGCTCCCTATATATACATAAACGCAGCAGCCTGCTTGCCGAAAGGTGAGCGGGCTGCTGTGTTTATATGGGACCAGTTCTTTTAGGTATGAGCAATACCTATATTAATTAGGCTTTACGCGCACTCGCTGTGCAAGTGTGTTCAAACCACCCCTGCCCCTCCTTGTCCAATGAGGGGAGTCTGCTGCTGCTTTCTCGAACTTTGAAGCCTGTAGTTGAAGATATAGCTTTAAGAAGCTCATCAGATAGAATCATATATAGCTTGGCGCTTGCGGTGTGGAAGGGAGTAGAAGGAGTAGGTAAAACGCCCCTCCTTGGACTCTAAAGGGGTCCCTTAACCCCCAGGAGGGGCAGGGGTGGTTTGACTGATGTGCACGACCCGTTCGAGAATTATATTTCTGCCCACTTTCTAACTCTCTAAATTTCTAACTCTCTAACTCTCTAACTGAATTCACTGCCAGAAAGCATAATCGGGATGCTGAAGCAGGTAGACCGTGTAAGTCATCACCAGGCCAAAAACAACGTGCGCGAATATGAGCGTGACGAGATAGGATCTCAGGTTCAGGAGCGGTGGTTTGGGATGCACCATGAAAAAGAAATACCAGATCACCATGGCGATGATGCCGTGCCCGAGCCCCAGGAGCAGCCCCCACGATGCGGTGAGCATACCGACACCAGAATCCCAGAGCGCCAGGTATATGAGCGCGAAGAAAATACCCACCACATAATACGCCACCGTGCCCGCCGCTTTAGTGCTCACCGTATCGGAGAGGCTCCCGTCAGGCTGCGTACGGAAAAGCAGCATGGTGCCGAGTATCCTGATAACCTTCATGACACGGTGCGTCGCGTAAGAAAGCAGGTATAAAAAAGCCGTCATGGCGGCGGTGGCAGCCAGCCCACCCAGAATCGCATGCATCAGTTTCATAGTGGAAGCATTGTTTAGCCTGTATATACGGGGCCGCGGGCAGATATATAAAACAGGTATATAAATAACGCGGTCTACAGAAAAGCCCGCGCCGCAATCATGATGATAAAGGCCGCGCTGATGCTGAGCGAGGAGATCTTGTTCATCTGCATGGTATTCTCATAACTGACTTCCCGCAGGTCCTGCCGCGCCTTGAGCACCCAGCCCGCAAAAAAGTAAACCACCGGCGCTGTGCAGACCAGGAAAATAAAGATGTTGCGTACCTGGTCGGTGGTGAGATACAGGTAGAGCAGCAGTAAGGTGCCGAGGGTAAGGCTGATCGCCGCGAACAGGTACGTCCCGCTTATGCCCAGGATCAGGCTCAGGGTGCGGTCGCCGCGCTGCCTGTCTTCGGCGTGCTGGTAAATCTGGGTGAGCGGGTAGGAGCCGCAGAGAAAGAGCGTGCTGACGAGCGCAAAGCCAATATGCGGTGGCTGCAGCACTTCCGTCAGCGGGAAACCGACCCCCACCAGCACCATCACAAACGTGAAGGCACCCTGGAAAAAGGTAACGACAAAAGTGCTCAGAAACGGGTATTTCTTTAGCCGGATGCCCTCATAACTGTAAGCCTTCGACACGAGCAGGTACAACGCCACCAGCGCCCCGAACAGCGGCGAAAGCAGCATCCCCAGCACCACGGCCAGCACATCAAACAGCAACACAAGATGCATGAGCTGCCGCGTCACCTTCGGAGGGTGCTTTAAACCGCCGATGCTGCCCTCGTCGCGGTCGTAATAGGAGTTGTAGCCGTTACTGGCGGGGTATACCAGCAGGTGCAGGATCAGGAATACGGCCACCGCCTGCCACACGTCATATCCCGTTTCCGTGCTCAGTGCAAACCAGAAGATCGGCATCAGGTAAACGGAAAAGGGTATCCGCATCAGCGTGAGGGCGCTCTTATAGCCTTTCATTTAACTTTAGTACTTGATATTGTCATATACTTCTCTCTATCGTTATACAGAATTGTTGCTTCGTGAGCTATATAGGTACAGGTAATCAGCTAAAACGCAATGGCAGAATGCAGCGATGCAGCGTTTGCCCTTTCAAAACCCAGTCATTTCAAATCACTCCTCTGGGTACCCGATGAGGTAGATCACGTGCTTGCCGGGGCGCGTGCCGGCCATGCCGGTTCGCCAGCTGTAGTTCGGGATATCTATGTCCTGTGCCATTTTTTGCAGCATCTGCGGGGTGTAGATCCGGAGCAGCGACACGGTGCCGTCCCAGATGATGCCCAGTGGAATAAGCGGCACGAGGTAGGTGAAAAAGAGCCTGCTGAGGCTGAACGGCCGGATGAAAGGCGTTACCACCAGAATGATGACCGGGAAAACCGTCCAGAGCAACAGCAGCTCCAGCCAGCTTTTTCGCGCCCCTTCAAAAATACCGATGGCGGCCTTGTCGTGGGCGGCACGCTGCAGAATAGCCCTGGCCACGGCAGGCGGAAAGTGATGGAACGAGGAGAAGATGGTGCGCACGCCAGTTATATGCGCCGGCACAGCGGTGGCATCCACCGGTTCGGGGATATAGCCAAGGGCGCCGCCGGAAGTTTGCTGCAGGTAGCTGTATGAATTTATATTCGGGTAAAGGTCGGAGAGGGTAACGCGGATGGTGGCACCCATGCGCTGGCTCAGCTCTCGCTGCACCACGGCAATGCCGCCCCCGGCGCCGGAGCACAGGTCAAGAATGTGGTGCTGCTGCGTGCGCTCCAGCAGTTCCTGCAGCAGGGGCAAAGCGGCTTCGTAAGCCCCCAGCTTCGAAATCATGAAGCGCAGGAAGTCGAGCATGCCCTGGCGGATGACGTGCGGAAACCATCGCTGGTCTTCGAATTCGAAAAGCTGAAGGCGTAAGTTCAAGGGTCTGGCTTTATAAGCCTTACCTCGCAGCAGCCCGAAAGGTTGCTGCAACTGCTTCTTGCCAGGTTGCCTACCGTGACGTTATATATAGGCTACCCCTCTTTTCATGTTTAGGCAGGACCGCATGCTGAATCGGGAGAGCTGCAATTATATAGGGTTGGAGTTAGTGCATATATCCTCCTCTGCCTGCGCCTACCTTCATGCCGTCGCCGGTGTTGCTGAACAGCTGCCAGTACTCTTCCTCCGGCTCCTGCGGGTCTGGGGAGACAGTGAGGGTGCTGTGGTCGGTGAAATACACGGTAAAGCCATATTCCTCCAACGGTTCCACCCGCGCCACGACCAGGGCAGGCACACGCTTCGCCAGTTCCAGCAATCGCTGGTCGCGGAGGCTGGAACCGGGCACTTTCCAGTCCCATACCGGCGACGGCAGCCCTGCTTCGCGCCGGCGTATATATACCTCGCTGTGTTTGATGGCGTCACCCGCGGATGGCTGCAACTGCCAGGGGCAGTTAAGGGCCAGCGTTATTTCGCCCACGTCCAGGATCAGGCCTTGCGGCGTGGTGTAGCGGGTGCTCCCGAAATGGAAGAACTGCACCAGCCCGTTGCGGGTGGTTTTGGTGAGCGGCAAGCCTCGGAGCCTCTCAAATTCCTGTGCGGGCGCTGGTTGCATAAGTGGGTGCTTTGGGGGTGGCGTGGTCTGGCGCAAAGATAACAGGCAGGGGTAAAAGTACGGACGTTTTGCCGAACGTTTACTAAGTTTTGAACCTTTAAATCTTAGTTGTTGTGTACAAAAGGTATATTTGCAGTCGTTTTGAAACGAGCGTGAACGGGAATTTAACGAGGGTGTCCTCTTTTTGATAAGCATGCTGCAAGAGCAAGAAGTAGTAGAAAAGCCAAAGAAACCAATCTACAAAAGCATCATCGGATTTATCTGGAAATGCCTGTTTCTGGGCGTCGCCTTTGTGATTGGGTACCTGCTGAGCGTGGAGAACAACCTGTTTTACCTCTTCGGCTCCTCCCCGAGCCTGGATAAGCTGGAAAACCCGCGCTCCGACCTCGCCTCGGAGTTGTATACCGCCGATGGGCAGCTGATCGGGAAGTACTTTCGCGAGAACCGCAGCCCCGTCAGCTACGACAGCGTCTCGCCGATGCTGATCAAGGCGCTGATCGCCACCGAGGATGCGCGGTTCTACGAGCACTCCGGCATCGATCCCGCCGCCATTGCCTCGGCCGTTTACGGCACTTTACAAGGCGATGCCCGCGGGGCCAGCACCATTACGCAGCAGCTCGCCAAAAACCTCTACAAAACCCGCACCGATAACTCCAAGGGGGTGCTGGGGCATATACCGGGGGTAAACCTCGTGATCTCGAAGACAAAGGAATGGCTGACGGCCATCAAGCTGGAGCAGCGCTACACCAAGGAGGAGATTCTGGCCATGTACCTCAACACCGTCGATTTCGGCTCCAACTCCTTCGGCGTGAAAGTGGCCGCCAAAACCTTTTTCGGCACTTCGCCCGACAGCCTGAAGACGGAGCAGGCCGCCGTGCTGGTGGGGCTTCTGAAGGCGCCGACGTACTACAGCCCGCGCTTTAACCCCGAAAACGCCACCCGCCGCCGCAACACCGTGCTGGCGCAGCTGGCCAAGTATAATTACATTGCGCCTACGCAGGCCGACTCGCTGAGCCAGCTGCCCCTGGTGCTGGATTACAGCGTGGAGAACCATTACGACGGCCCCGCCACCTACTTCCGGGGCGCCGTGGCCGATTACCTGCAGGAGTGGACGAAGCAGAACGGCTACGACCTGTACCGCGACGGCCTGAAGATCTACACCACCATCGATTCCCGGATGCAGGCGCACGCCGAGGAGGCCATGGAGAAACATATGCGCACGCTCCAGCGCCGCTTCGACAACCACTGGGAGGGCCGTAACCCCTGGGTGGATGAAAAGGAACGCGAGATTCCGGGATTTATAGAAGCCACCATCAAGCGCACGGCCTATTACCAGCGCCTGAAGAAAAAGCACGGCAACGACACGGCGGCCATCAACAAGGAACTGAACACGCCGCGCGAGATGATGGTGTTCACCTGGGACAACGACTCACTGGAGAAGAAGGTGACCATGAGCCCGCTGGACTCGCTCGCCTACTACAAGCACTTCCTGCACGGCGGCATGATGACCATGGACCCCTTCTCCGGGCATATAAAAGCGTGGGTGGGCGGCATCAACTTCAAGTATTTTAAGTACGACCACGTGAAACAGGCGCGCCGGCAGCCGGGTTCTACGTTCAAGCCCTTTGTATATGTGGCCGCCATCGACAACGGCTACTCGCCCTGCGACAAGATTGTGGACAAGCGCATTACGATCAACTACGTGGAGAAAGGGGAGAAGAAAAGCTGGTCGCCGACAAACGCTGACTGGGAATATACCGGCGCGCCGATGACGCTGCGCCGCGCCATGGGCAAATCGGTGAACTCCGTAACGGCACAGCTCACCGAGCTGGTCGGGTGGGAGACAGTGGTGAAGTACGCCCACCGGCTGGGCATTAACAGCCCGCTGGAGGAGGTCCCGTCTATCGGCCTGGGGCCAAGCGATGTGTCCATCTATGATATGGTGGGCGCTTACAGCACCTTTCCCAACCAGGGTTTTTATACCAAGCCCATGTTCATTACCCGCATCGAGGACCGCAACGGCAACCTGATCCACCAGTTTGTGCCGAAGCAGAAGAAGGTGCTGAGCGAGGAGACCGCTTTCCTGATGATGCATATGCTGAAGGGCGGTATGGAGGAGCCGGGCGGCACCTCGCAGGCGCTGTGGGAGTACGACCTGTGGAAAGGCAACGAGATCGGCGGCAAAACCGGCACCACCTCTAACCACTCCGATGGCTGGTTCATGGGCGTTACGAAAGACCTGGTGACCGGTATATGGGTGGGCGGCGAAGACCGCAGCATCCACTTCCGGACTTCGCAACTGGGGGAGGGCTCTAAAACCGCGCTGCCTGTGTTCGGCTTATATATGGAGAAAATCTACGAGGACAAGGACCTGGGCTATACCATGGGGCGCTTTCCGCAGCCAACGGTCAAGATCAGCAAGAAGTATAACTGCACCACCGTGCTGCCAAGGGCGGAGCCGGACTCAACAAAGCTGGATGAAGTGCTGGAACTGCTGAACACGGGTAATATGCTGTAGTGGAGTAAAAGGGGGCGGGATTTAACGTACAGGGCTATAAGGAGGCGTAACTGCCTTATAGGTGTGGTTAGCATGCAGGCTTTCTTTTATTTATTGCTGATTCTAATAAATTCAAAACCCAAAAAGCCCCTTGCTATACAAAGCGAAATCAGTCCATTTTCTTTGTATCGTTCCCACTTTGGTTTATAAAGCTCAATACGCTCTTCTTTTCCATTTATAGTTACATATAGCCAATGAGCTTTTGTACGTCTACCTCCTGAAGATTTTCTCTCTATGAGATAATCAGAACATTCAGCAGTCGAGCTTAGTTTATCGTTGGTGAAAGCAGATATTTCAGGAACAAGCATTGTCAGTCCGATAAATATTAAACTGGTCGATACATATTTAGAATTCTTTTCATATACTTTGAATTCTGGCAAGATTGAAAACAGTACCAAGACTAAAATCAAAGAAAATAAAAAGCCTGCAAAAGCAAATACAATAAAGAATTGAGTGCTTTTTAAAATATTGTCGAAACTAACTGCTCCCAATCCAAACATAGCTGCGAAACATGTAAGAAAGGCAAAAACATCAATTACCCAGTATCTTTGAGATTTTGGTGACTGAATTCTCTTCTTTTTAACTTTCTTTAAATTCTCATTATTCATCTTTTAGCTTAATGCTAACGTACGGATATGCGGAAACATACGGTTATCTGACTTATATATTAAGACAGAATCACTTCTTTCAATGAACAGCCAGGATTTATATATGTAGCGGTCTCCTCAATCCTTCTCCTCCTCATAAAAAGACTCCAGGGCCTCATCCAGATAGTTGTACTCAAAGGTAAAGCCGGTTTGCAGCACTTTGTTGGCGCTCACGCGCACGCTCGACAGCACCACTTCACTCATCTCGCCCATCACCAGGTTCAAGGCAAAAGCGGGCACGTTGGGCAGCATAATCGGGCGGTTCATCGCGTTGGCCAGGGCCTGCATAAACTCTTTGTTCGTGACAGGGTGCGGAGACACGGCATTGTACACCCCATGAAATTGCGTGTCTTCTATGGCGCGTATAAACAAGCGGCAGGCATCGTCTATATGGATCCAGGACATATACTGCTTGCCCGAGCCTAAGGTAGCGCCAGCCATCATCTTCACCGGCCTTGCCATCTGGGGCAGCGCACCGCCCTTCGTGCTCAGCACAATGCCCAGGCGCAGGATAACGGTGCGCAGGTTCAGGTCGTGCATCTGCCAGGCCGAGGCCTCCCAGGCTTTGCATACCTCCGCCAGGAAATCATCGCCGGTTGTGTTCTCTTCGGAGATCAGCCGGTCGCCGGAGTCGCCATATACGTTAATGCCCGAAACAGACACAAAGCCTTTTACGTGGTGCTCTACCTCGCTGAGGCACTTGTAAAGCAGGTTCGCGCTCTTCACGCGGCTGTTGATGATCTCTTTCTTGCGCTCCTCCGTCCATTTATCGGTGGCCAGGCTGGCCCCCGCCAAGTGCACGATATAATCGGCGTAGGTGATGGCGTTCTCGTCTATATATCCCTCCTTTACATCCCAGCGGAAGGTTTTGTACTTGGAGACTTTGTCGGGGTTGCGGCTTAGGTGTGCTACCTCATACCCCTGGTCGATGAGCATTTCTGAGAGGCGCATGCCAATTAACCCGGATCCACCTGTAATTAAAATTTTACCAGACATAGTTGTTCTTAAAAATGATTAGGCATAGAACTACCCTATACGCAATACAGGTATATTTAAGTTTTTTAATATTCCTTTGGAGGAAATTAAGTAGGTTTTCAAATGCGCAGAGCGGTGCGGCAGCTCTTTATTTCGTGCTGCGGATGTGTCCTAAGAACTCGTTGCGGTACTGGTCCTGGTCGAAAAGGCCGGAGTACTCCGCCGTTATGGTGCTGCTGCTCACGTCGTTCACGCCACGGCTCATCACACACAGGTGGTCAGCTTCGATCATCACCGCCACGTTCTCCGTCTGCAGTGCCTGCTTCAGTTCGTTCGCGATCTGCATGGTCATGCGCTCCTGCACCTGCGGACGGCGGGCGTAGTAGTGCACAATGCGGTTCAGTTTCGAGAGCCCGATCACGTGCTCGTTGGGTATATAGGCCACGTGCGCCTTCCCGATGATCGGCACAAAGTGGTGCTCGCAGGAGGAGTACACGGTAATGTCGCGCTCCACCAGCATCTTGCTGTACTTGTACTTGTTCTCGAAGCGGCGGGCCACCGGCTTGTTATCGGGGTGCAGGCCGCTGAAAATCTCCTTCACGTACATTTTGGCCACGCGCAGCGGGGTGCCTTTTAGGCTGTCGTCGGTCAGGTCGAGGCCCAACGTGTGCATAATCTCCTTAAAGTGCTCGGCGATGATCGCGATCTTCTCCTGGTCGGTAAGGGCAAAGGCATCCGGACGCAAGGGGGTGTCCAAAGAGCTCATGACGTGGTCGTCCATCGCTTCTTCGTCCCGGGTTATATCTAGCTTGTGGCTATCCATGGTATTCCACAAAGTTTCTTTCTGTTTCATAAAGTGTTACGGCTAATTCGTAGTCGGGGCTGATTTTTCCCCGGAGCTTCTCCCATATTACCACGGCAATGTTCTCAGCCGTCGGGTTCAGGTGCCTGAACTCCTCGGTGTCGAGGTTCAGGTTCTTATGATCAAATTTTTCCAGCACTTCCTCCTTTACCAGCTCGCTCAGCTTTTTCAGGTCATACACATAGCCGGTTTCGGGGTCTACAGCACCTGTTAGCCTCACATAGAGTTCGTAGTTGTGCCCGTGGTAGTTGGGGTTGTTGCACAAGCCAAACACGGCATTGTTTTGTTCGTCGGTCCAGGAGGGGTTGTGAAGCCTGTGTGCGGCGTTGAAATGCTCTTTCCGGCTAATGGTTACTTTCATAGGGTATAGAACAACTACGGCGGCACGATTGTTCGGCTCCCGGTAAATGATTTGAGAATGCGAAAGCTACAAGTTTGCAAAGTTAATGTACCTGTCCCGATTGCCAAATCAAAATCAGGCGAAATTAATTCGGCACCGGCCTGCTCAATCTCACCCCGATTCTCTATTTTAGTGAACGGAAATTACCTTAAACAGTACAATAAAAACCTTACTCATGAGAGGAATTATACTCGCGATGCTTTTGATGCTCACCGGCGTTTGCCAGGCGCAGGTGGTGCAGGTGGTGGAAAAGGAACAGGACTTACACGGCGTCATCCGGCGCGGGCAGCAGCTTTCGGTGGAGATAGACCCTAAGACAGTGGAGAAATCGTGGAAAGACTACCTGGGCAAAAAAGCGGGGAAAGTAAAGAGCAGCAAGGGCGTATATACGGTAGAGAGTGCCGTGATCGATACAATTTCCAACGCTCCGATGCGGGTGGTATCCGTGGTGAGCAGCAGCGCCCAGGGCAGCACCGTGTGGTGGAGCCTGGACATGGGCGTGGCCTATATAGACAAGGACGCGACACCCACCGAGTATGCCGCTTCCGAGCGATTTCTGCGCGGCTTTGCCCGCAAGCTGTACCGCGACGACGTGCTGCGCCAGATAAACGAGGCTGAGGACGTGCTGCGCGCCACCAAGTCGGAGCAGGACCGGGTGGTGAAGGAAGCAAACAGCATCCAGCAGAGCATAGACAAGAACAGGCAGCGCCGCAAGGACCTGGAGGCGGAGCTGGTGCGCAATGCCGAAGACCTGAAACAGCTGGAGCTAAACGTGGAGCACAACACCAAACAGCAGGAAATAAGCCGCCAGCAGGTGCAGGACATGGAGAAATCGGTGGAGGCGGTGCGGGCCAAGCTGAAGGATATAAAATAGCCCGCAGTCTGGTAGGAGGAAGGGCTTTGTTCCTTTACTCGATCGATACCACACGAAGGGGGTTAGTAGCTAAACTTTTTTAGACACTGCTCTATGAAGAAAAGCGCCGGTTATATATAGCAGGCGCTTTTCCGTTTTCAGTGCCATGCTTCGGCAGTAACAGATACTATAGAACCCCAGTTGCGATTTACTTATTTTATTATAACATGACCCACCCCTGCCTCCGAGGAGTGGACTACACTTAAGGCAGATTCCCCTTTCGGGAGAGGCAGGGGTGGGTTTCAGTCATAAAAAAATTATCCTGCTATATATCGCTACATAGGTTAATTACCAGGTAGCAACTGTAAAATCCATGCTATAATTCTACAGCCGCATCCAGCGCTGAATCTCCTTCTCCGCGAACTTCTCGTCGCGCCAGCCTACGAAGTTGGTGTTGGCTGCGGCGTTGTAGTTGGCAAACCATTCCTCTAAAATGGTCTTGACAGCGGGATAATCGACGCTCAGGCCGTTGTAATTGGTCGCCTCGATCTGGCGCTCGCTTGGCCGGGCGGGCACGGCCACCACAATGTGCTGCAGTTCCCCCTCTGTCTCCAGTTGTATCAGCCCGATCGGAATCACCTCCTCCACAGTACCCGTCTCCAGCCGCTCCGAGAGCACCAGCACCTCCAGCCCCTTGCCGTTGCTGTTGATCTCGGTGGAAGGGATAAAGCCCAGGTTGGCGGGGTAGGGCAGGAAACCGATCACACGGTTCTGTCCGGCCATTTTGTCGTTCACGAACGCCTTCTGCTCCTGGTTATATACCAGCTTGTGGTTGCTGCCCGCTGGCGTCTCGATCACGGCCTGCAGCTGTTTGTTGCCAGTGTACGTCGGCAGCTCCGCGTAGTCTGTTTTGCAGGAGAACAGCCACAGCGCCAGCAGCGGGAGGTATCGGTTTATATATGGTTTCATGTGTTTCGCTTTCGCCTCAAGTTAAGCAAAGATAAGCAGCCTGCGCGGGCGGGGAAAGCGATGCGGCAAAAGGCGGTGCCGGAAATGCGGGAACAAAAAAGAGGAGCCGGTTCTGGTCGGCTCCTCTTCACTAACTAGGTGATCTATGAAAACAGGTATTTTTATCTTCTCTCCTTGATGCGGGCAGCTTTACCCTGAAGGCCTCTCAGATAGTACAATCTGGCTCTTCTTACTTTACCTCTTCTCACCACATCGATCTGCTCGATGGCTGGGGAAAGAAGTGGGAAAATACGCTCTAATCCGATTTGGTTAGATACTTTTCTGACAGTGAAAGTCTCACCGTTCGTGTTCACGTTCTTGCGCTGAATCACGACGCCCTGGAACTGCTGAATACGCTCTTTGTTACCCTCACGGATCCTTACGTGGATGTTGATCGTATCACCTGCCTGGAAAACTGGAAAAGAGGCGCGCTTGTCGGTAGATTCCTCCTCTATGAATTTAATTAATTCGCTCATGATGGCTATGTTCTTAAAAGTATCTTCTTCAAATTTCGGACTGCAAAGATATGTAATAATTTCTTACATAAGAATATTTGCAGCAAAAAAATATAATATTCAGCGATCTTTTCGCTATGGGTATGAGGCCCGTAGCTGCAGATAACCCTGTTTTCAGGCGGCTACTCGCCTAGCAAGTCCGGTCGCCGCTGCCTTGTGCGCTCCACGGCCTTCTCGAAACGCCACGCGTCAATCTTCGGGCCGTCGCCGGAAAGCAGTATCTCCGGCACCTGCAGGCCCTTGTAATCCGCTGGCCGGGTATATACCGGTGGCGCCAGCAGTCCGTCCTGGAAAGAGTCCGTCAGCGCCGAGGACTCATCGTTCAGCACGCCCGGTATAATCCGGATGATGGCATCTGCCAGCACAGCCGCGCCCAGCTCCCCACCCGAAAGCACATAATCGCCGATGCTGATCTCGTGGGTGATGTAATGCTGCCGCACGCGCTCGTCCACGCCCTTGTAATGCCCGCACAGGATCACCACGTTCTGCAGCAGCGAAAACTGGTTGGCGATCTGCTGGTTCAGCGTCTCGCCGTCAGGCGTCATATAGATGATCGCGTCGTAAGTGCGCTCGGCTTTCAGGTCAGTCAGGAGGCGGTCGATCGGCTCAATCATCATCACCATGCCCGCGCCTCCGCCGAAGGCGTAGTCATCTATCTGGCCATGCTTGTTCACGGCGTACCTGCGCAGGTCGTGGATGTGGATTTCCACCAACCCTTTTTGCTGCGCGCGCTTCACAATAGAATGGCTGAAGGGACTGTCCAGCAGGTCGGGCTGGCAGCTGATGATGTCAAAACGCATTATTTCTCCTCCTCCGCGTCCTCATCGAGGTCGTCGGCTTCATCGGGGCTGGCTGGTTGGGTATATACTTCGAGCAGCCCCTCGGGCAGCTTCACGTGCAGCTGCTTCGCCTGGTGGTCAGCCCGCAGTACGATCTCATCCATCACCGGCACCAGCATTTCCTGGTTCTGGTACTCCATGGCCATCAGCTGCTGTTGCGGCATGTCGTAGAAGTCCTTCACGGTGCCGAGGGGGCCGTGGTTTTGGTCAACCACCTGATACCCGATCACCTCATGGAAGTAGAACTGGTCCTCCTCCAGTTCGGGCAGCTCGTCGAGGGGCAGGTAAATGGCCGTGTTGCGCAGCGTTTCAGCCTGTTCGATGGTATTGATATCCTCGAACCTGATAATAAAGCGGCCTTTCTGCACCGGCTCCATCAGGGCTATAAAAAAAGGAACCAGTCTTCCTTTTTGCTCAAGGAAAACTGATTCCAGATCTTCATAATCTTCGGGGTAGTCCACGTCGAAAAACGCGACTACTTGCCCCTTGGTGCCATGGGTTTTGACGATATAGCCTAATTGGAAACAGTCATCAATGTTCATGGCAAGGATGTTTATGCTTGCTCTTCCGTTGCGGCTTCGCCTTCTTCGGCAGCAGGTGCCTCCGGGGCTTCTTCCTCGGCAGGAGCAGGGGCGTTGGCGGCAGCTTTGTCAGCCTCGCGCTGGCGGATCGCCTCGGCACGCGCTTCTTTCACTTTCGTCTCAGCGTCAAACGCCGCTTTCTTGGCAGCCTCTTTCGCAGAGCCAAGGTTCTGGCGCTTGTCCTCGATCTTCGCCTCTTTGGCTTCTTTCCACTCAGCCAGGCGGGAATCAGCAGTTTCCTGAGAAATAGCGCCCTTGATCACACCGATCTGCAGGTGCCTTCTGTAAAGCACGCCTGTGTAAGAAAGCATCGCTTTCACAGTGTCGGTAGGCTGCGCGCCGTTCATCAACCACTGGAACGCTTTGTCTTCGCTGAAGTCAATAGACGCGGGGTTGGTGTTCGGGTTGTAAGTGCCCAGTTTCTCAATGAACTTCCCGTCACGCGGGGATCTTGCATCTGCTACCACGATATCATAGATAGCTGATTTTTTGCGGCCTCTGCGGGCCAGTCTGATTTTTACTGCCATTTTATATATAAAATTTACGTCGGAGGAACTCGTCCACCAGTTTAGAACCGCAAAGGTAAGGATTTATCCCTTAACAACTACAAGTTTAACTGAATTTATATAGGGCCTACGGCGCTTATTCGCGGCACGGCAGAAGCCGGTGCAGGGGCGCAGGCTGATGGAGCCCATATAAGCAGGTGCCCTATATAAAAGCAGCCCTCCGTTGCGGGAGGGCTGCTTTTATGCTTAAAACCATATATGAATCGCTAGGCTGCGGCCTGAGACTTAGAGCGCGGGGCAGCCTTCACTTTTACTTTCACGGGCTTCAGCTTAATGACGTGGAGCTTGTTCAGCGTCCAGATCACGGGCCAGGTTGGGTCCACCTCCCACCATTTCACGCCGAAGTTCACGCGGTTGGGCAGCTTGTGGTGGTTGTTCTGGAACAGCTCACCGCCCGTCAGGAAGTCGAAGAAAAGCGAGTTGCGGGATTTGTCGTGGTTGTCGAAGTTCTGGTAGCCGTACTTGTGGCCGCTCCAGTTCACGATGGCACCGTGTATCGGGCCCATCAGGAAGTGAACGGGCAGCAGGAGGAACATCCACCACTGTGTGGCAAAGGCGATGTAGAACACCACGTAAAACACGCCCCACCCTATCCTGGAGTAATACGAGTCGCCTACTTTCTCGAGTGCGGGCCATACCGGGTAGTTGCCCTCGAACCGGCTCTCCGGCTCCACGCGCTTGTGCAGCACGTTGTTGTAGATCTCCTTCGTTTTCCACATCATCGTGAAGGCGTTGTTCGAGAAATGCGGCGAGTGCGGGTCGCGCTCCGTGTCAGAGAAGGCATGGTGCATGCGGTGCAGGATAGCGTATGCCCGCGGCGACAGGAAGGAAGATCCCTGCCCTATGTACGTCAGCAGGTAGAACGCCTTTTCCCAGAACGGGTTCATGGTGAACATTTTGTGGGCAGCGTAGCGGTGCAGGTAAAAGGTCTGCACAAACAGCGACAGGTACCAGTGCACCACGAAAAAAACAAGTATAGCCATTATAATAAGGAATGATGATAATTAGAGTCTGTTGTCGGGCAGGTAAGTTGCCATAACCGTGCCATGCGTTTTTGCAAATTTACAACACGGATCGAAAGTAAAATAGAGAAGGAGGGGTAAAAGTTCAGAAAATGATTAAAATCATCTTTTTAACCTTATTTCGAGGGGCTACCGGAAAGGGGCCCATACGGCGTTCTGCGGCGGCAGCGCACGCACCGTTACCTGTGTTTTAAGCGTGGGGTGCTCAAACTGCAGCTCGCGCGCGTGCAGCGCAATGCTTTTGTCGGGCAGCGGCTGCGGCGCGCCGTACTTCAGGTCGCCCAGAATGGTGCAGCGCATGGAGGCGAGCTGCACCCGTATCTGGTGTGACCTGCCCGTGATCGGGTTCACCTCCAGCAGGTACTTGTCCTGCTGCGCCTGCAGCAGCTTGTAGTGGAGTTCGGAGCGCAGGCCGCTTTTGTTTTCTTTGGCGTAGGCTTTTGTAATGTTCCGGGAGCTGTCCTTTATGAGCCAGTGCACGAGGGTGCCTTCTTCCTGCGGCGGCCTGTTCTGCACCACAGCCCAATAGGTCTTCTGCGTTTTTTTGCCCCGGAAAAGCTCATTCAGGCGGGCCAGGGCCTTGGAAGTCTTGGCGAGCAGCACCACGCCGCTCACGGGCCGGTCCAGGCGGTGCACCACGCCCACAAACACGTTGCCGGGCTTGTTGTACTTCTCTTTTATATAGGCCTTAGCCAGATCAGCGAGTGTCGTGTCACCCGTCTCGTCTCCGTGCACCAGCAGCCCAGCCGGTTTGTTCACCGCCAGCACATGGTTATCCTCATATAAGACCTCTAACATAGAGTTATGAATTAGAAATTAGAAATTAAAAATTATGAGTGGGAGAGGCAACTACTTTGGTACAGCGCCAATTTCTAATTTCTAATTCATAATTTTTAATTTAGTTAATAGGCTTCTTTCTCGTTCGGGAAGTCGAGGCTCTTAACGTCTTTGATGTAGTTGGTCACGGCATCGGTCATCACGCTGTGCAGGTCGGCGTAGCGGCGCAGGAAGCGGGGCTTGAACTCTTTGTTGATGCCCAGCATGTCGTGCACCACCAGCACCTGCCCGTCCACGTGCGGCCCGGCGCCGATGCCGATGATCGGGATCGTGAGGGCCTCTGCCACGCGCCTGGCAAGCTCTGATGGGATTTTCTCCAGCACAATGGCAAAGCAGCCGAGTTCCTGCAGCAGCTGCGCGTCCTCTATCAGTTTCTGTGCCTCCGCATCCTCCTTGGCCCGCACGGTGTAGGTGCCGAATTTATAGATGGATTGCGGCGTCAGCCCCAGGTGGCCCATCACGGGAACGCCTGCGCTCAGGATGCGGGTCACGGATTCCTTTATCTCGGCGCCGCCTTCCAGCTTGATGCCGTGCGCCCCGGATTCCTTCATGATGCGGATGGCAGAGCGCAGTGCCTCCGAGGAGTTGCCCTGGTAAGAGCCGAACGGCATATCCACCACCACAAAGGCCCGGCTGACGCCCCGCACCACGGAGGAGGCGTGGTAGATCATCTGGTCCAGGGTAATAGGCAGGGTGGTTTCGTGGCCCGCCATTACGTTGGAGGCCGAGTCGCCGACCAGCAGCACATCGGTGCCTGCTGCATCCAGGATGGAGGCCATCGAGAAATCATAGGCCGTGAGCATCGAGATTTTCTCGCCGCGCTCCTTCATGTTCTGCAACTGGTGCGTGGTTATTTTCTTTACGTCGCTTTTATGAACAGACATAGTCGAATCGGTTAGGAGCTGTAAAGCTATGAAATCTACAAATAAAAACAGCCACATGCGGTGTGGCTGTTTCGCTTACCGGTTCCACCCGGACTTCCGCTTCGTCAGTTTCAGGTCGCGCAGCAGCGCCGAGCGGGCATTGATGGTGAGGTTGTAGCCCCGCTGCAGGCCGAAGGGAATCCAGCTGATGCTCATGTCCCAGCAGTGCAGGTCGCGGTGGATGTTAACGGTGGCGTACGAGATGTTCTGGCTGGTGAAGTCGTAGGTGCCGTTGTAGGAGATCTGCCATTTCTCCGTAAGGCCCAGCGTGCCGTTAATGCCCAGGGTCCTGTCGACCCGGGCGGGGGCGGCGGCGGACATGGTAGGGGAATAGTACAGGGTGAAATCCAGCGCCAGCGTCCACGGAATTTTAAAGTCGATGTACTCGGGCAGCATCGGGTCCATGTCCTGCTCCAGCGCAGGCAGGTTCGTGGGGGTTGCCGTGGTCTCGGTTTTACGGGCGTTCGGGTTCAGGTTAGCCCGCAGGTTCAGGTTGGCATTCGTCAGCCGCGCCAGCCGGAGGCGCTGCGGGTCGAAATAATACTCGTCTACCCTTCTGCCGTTGCCAAGGCTGTCTGTATTCAGCTTATACGGGTCGAAGCTCGAGCTGAGCGTAACGTCCAGGAACTTGAACAGGCGCGTGTTCATGGTGAGGCGGATGGGGGCAAGCCGGAAAGAATCGGCGGCGAAGTCGTAGCCGGAGCTTATCCTGAGGTTGTCGATCAGGCTTACCTTCTCGAACTTTGTCTCGCTGCTGTCAGTGTCAGTCGAGTCGGGGTCGGACTTGGCCCTGACCTTCATCTCGATGTTGTTGTCGATGGAGAAGCCCAGCGAACTGCTGAGCGAGGAGCCCGGCGCCCCAGTCCGGAAGCGGGAAAGGGTTTGCACCCGCGTCTCGTTCGTGGTGGGGTTCACGCCTGTCAGAACATCCTGATAGAAGCCAAATTTCGCGTCGCCAAAGTCGGGGCGGTAACTGTAGTTGATGCTGGGCCTGATCAGGTGGCGGATGGCTTCCACGCGCTTGCCTTTTATATAGGCCGTGCCATATATGGTGGTGCTGAGCGAGGCCCCGGCAGAATACTGGTACACGCGGCCGAAGCCGGTGGTGTCGATCTCCACTTTCTGCGAGTCCGGGTTGAAGGAGTAGGTGTACTTCTCGTCCAGCCAGGTCTCGCCGTAGCTGACGCTCGGGGAGAAGTTGAAGAAGCGGAAAATCTTGTAGTTGCCCAGGCCGATGCTGAGGTTGTGGTCGGCCTGCCGCTTGCCGTTTTTCCATATTTCCGACAGGTTGTTCGAGTTAAGCGCCAGGGTGGTGTCTTTCTCTGTTTGCCCGATGATGTTGTTCACCCCGCTTAGCCTGCGGGCGGCAATGCGGTTGTTCACCTCGTTGCGCGCGCGCAGGTTGTAGCCGATGGTGAAGTTCTCGTACCACTTGCCCGTGGCCGGGGCGTTGCTGAAAAGCTCGTACAGGCTCACCGTCGTCATGCTCAGGCTCAGGTCGGGCAGTACAAAGTCCATCGCGCCCGTGGTGGTGTTCTGGGCCTGCCGGGCGCTCACCGTGTAGCTGAAGGGCGAGTTCGGGATCGTTTTCTGGTAAGAGACCTGCGAGTTGAAGGATGGGGACAGGTAATTGGCGGCGCTGGTGTAGTTCAGGCGCTGGTGCAGCTGGCTACCGGCGTTCACGCTGGCCGAGAAACGGCCGCGGCCCGGCTTCTGCACCGGCGTGTGCGACCACCTGATCCAGAAGGTGCGCTGGGAGTTGGGCAGGGCATCGTAGATGTTCTCCGCCGTCGACCTGGCCCGCTCTATATCGGCCTCATCGTTCTTGAAATAGTCATAGGTAACGCCGATCGAACCGCGGTAACTGTAGCGGTTCACATAATCCGTCCGGGTATCCACGTTATAGCCGCCCAGCGAGTAAATGTCGCCCTGCACCAGCGTGCCTATATAGTCGTTCCAGGCAAAGTAGTAGCCGGCGTCCTGCAGGTAAAAGCCGCGCGTGTTCTCCCCGAAGCTCGGCACCTGGATGCCTGATGACCTTTTCTGGTTCTTCGGCGTCGGGAAAAGCCCGAATATAAAGCCCAGCGGCGTCGGGATATCCCCGATCACGAGGTTAAAGGGGCCAGACATCACCTTGCTGTTGGGGATAACCTTGAACTTCTCGGAGCCGATGTAAAAGTGGGGGTGCTCCAGGTTGCAGGTGGTGTAGCGGGAGTGAAGGCCGAAAAACTCGTTGTTTTCGTTTCGTTTCACCACCTCGGCATGTATATAGCCTTCGCCCTGCTGCGTGACCACCTCAGAGATGCGCCCCCGGCGGGTTTTGTAGTTGTATGCAATGTCCTTGGCCGCGTACGTCTGCCCCGCGTCCTTGAAAACAGGCACGCCCACCTCCTTTCCCGTGGAGTCGGGGAGGGTGGTGGCCGTCACCAGGTTGGTCTCGTAGTTTATTTCAATGTAGGCCGCCTCCAGCGACACATCGCCGTAGTTGATTTTCGCGTCGCCGTAGAGGTGCACCACCTCCCGCTCTACTTCAAACTGGATAGAGTCTCTGGCAGAGTATTTGATTGTCGTTTCGATGTCGCCGCGCGGGGCGGAGAGTGCTACAGAATCCGGTGCGGCAGGCACTGTGTCCTGCGGTGCAAGTGGCGCCTGCTCCGTGTCCTGGGCCATCACTTCCTTTGTCGGGAGCAAGGCAATTAGCAGGAGCAGTAATAAAATTAAAATGTGGCGCAAATCTTCAGAGTTCCCTAAAAGTTTACTTATTTTGTACAAAGTTATTGTTTAACTTTTAACTAACGAAAGTTGTGAAAAATATTGTTGCTGTTTCGTTTCTGGCTGTCGTTTTACTACTCTTCTCCTCCAGCAAGCTCGAATTCAAAAGGGATTATAAAGTGCGCACGGTGGTGATCGACGCCGGCCACGGAGGGAAGGATGTCGGGTGCAACGGTAAGTACTCGCAGGAGGCTGATGTGGCGCTGAGCCTGGCGCTGCAGGTAGGCAAGCTGATACAGCAGAACCTGCCCGATGTAAAGGTGGTGTACACCCGCAAGGATGACCATTTTGTGGAGCTGATAGACCGTGCCGGCATCGCCAACAAGAACGACGCGGACCTGTTTATATCCATTCATCTGAACTCAGGCCCGGCAACCGCCTACGGCACAGAGA
Organism: Pontibacter saemangeumensis; assembly: GCF_039541895.1. Classification (NCBI taxonomy): domain Bacteria; kingdom Pseudomonadati; phylum Bacteroidota; class Cytophagia; order Cytophagales; family Hymenobacteraceae; genus Pontibacter; species Pontibacter saemangeumensis. The sequence goes on along the minus strand of NZ_BAABHC010000039.1, from coordinate 287,971 downwards.
CTTACACCATGGGTATCCAGAAGTCGGAGGGCAACCTGCTGGTGGCCAAGCGCGAGAACTCGGTGGTGCTGCAGGAGGAAAACTACAAGGAGAACTACAACGGTTTCGACCCGAACTCACCCCAGAGCCATATCCTGTTCACGCTGCACCAAAGCGCCTACATCGACAACAGCCTGCGCTTCGCCGGCAAGGTGGAGGATGAGTTCCGCACCAAGGTCGGGCGCAAGAGCCGGGGCGTGAAGCAGGCGCCCTTCCTGGTGCTGTGGAAATCATATATGCCTAGTGTGCTGATAGAGTGCGGTTTCCTCACCAATCCGACGGAAGAGAAATTTCTTAACGATAAGACGGGGCAAACGTATATGGCATCAGGAATATACCGTGCCTTCAAAGAATACAAAAAAGAGCTGGAGGTCATGAACTAATGCGCTAATCCCCCTTACGTGAAGATATCCAAAGAAATTAAAGTAGCCCTGCTGGGTATTGTGTCCATCGTCCTGCTGTACGTCGGCTTTATGTTCCTGAAAGGATCAGATCTGTTCTCCGATACCAGGACCTACTACGTCTTGTACAACGATGTGGACGGGCTGACTTTGTCTAACCCCGTGGTGCTGAACGGGATACAGGTAGGCTCGGTGCAGGATATGAAGCTGATGCCGAAGCAGGGCAACCAGATCCTGGTGGAGCTGGACGTGCAGAAGGATATCCAGGTGGGCGATTCCACGATCGCGGCCCTTTCCAACGCTGGCCTGCTGGGCAGCAAAGCCGTTGTGCTGTACCTGGGCAACAGCACCAAAATATATAACGGCGGCGAAACGCTGATCGCCTACAAAGAGAGTAGCATCACTGACCTGATCTCCAGCAAGACAGTGCCCATCATCGACAAGGTGGATACGACCCTTGCCCGGGTAAACAGGATTTTGGAGAGTGAGGCCAAAGGAAACGTGCAGGATATACTGGCTAACACCAAGGAAACCACCGCAGCCATCAACGAGATTCTGCGCGCCAACCAGGAAAACATCAACCAGATAACGGCCAACATCAACGCCTTGACAGCCTCACTGGTGAAGACGGAGAAAAACATTAACAGGCTCGCGCAGAACATGGCTGTGATTACTGACACACTGAAGCGGGTGGAAATAACACAGCTGGTCCGGAATGCGAACAGCGCTGTGGCTGAACTGGAATCGGTCGCTGCCAAGTTAAACTCCGATAAGGGCTCCATCGGCAGGCTGATGAACGACGAGACGCTCTACGAGAACCTGACTAACTCCACTGCTGCGCTTGATGCGTTGCTACGCGACGTGCAGGCCTACCCGAAGCGGTATGTGCAGTTCTCGCTCCTGGGCCGCAAGGATAGATACAAGGTAGATGAAACCGGCCGCGTGGTGTCGCTGGAGGATGTGAAGGAGATGCAGGAACTGCACCCGGAGGAATTCAGGACCGTGCCGGACACCGTATATGTACCGGTGCCGGAGAAAGCCACCGGGGCCTCTGTGAAGCCCGCCACCCGGCCTGATGCCCTGAAATTGAACTAAGGCATACAGACTAAAATCTTATATTTGTAAAATCCGCTTCCAGGGGCGGATTTTTCTTTTACTGTCAGTCTTAACGATCCCTAAAAAGCTTGCATGGATATCGAGTTCAATAAAAACGAGGACGCCCTGAAGCAGCTGGTCTACCAGCTGAGGGTAAAACTGAAGAAAGTATATGCCGGAGGAGGGGAGAAGCGCATACAGAAAGAGCATGAAAAGGGCAAAATGACTGCCCGCGAGCGCATCGCGTACCTGCTGGACGAGGGAACGGAGTTTCTGGAGATTGCCGCCTTCGCCGGCGAAGGCATGTACGAGGAGGTGGGCGGCTGCCCGAGCGGCGGCGTGATCACCGGTATCGGCTATATAAAGGGCCGCCAGTGCGTGGTGGTAGCCAACGACGCCACGGTGAAAGCGGGGGCTTGGTTCCCGATCACGGCCAAGAAGAACCTGCGGGCACAGGAAATATCCATTGAGAACAAACTCCCCATCGTGTACCTTGTGGACAGCGCCGGCGTGTTCCTGCCGATGCAGGACGAGATTTTCCCGGACAAGGAGCACTTCGGGCGCATGTTCCGCAACAACGCGGTCATGAGCTCGATGGGCATTGTGCAGATCGCCGCCATCATGGGCAGTTGCGTGGCCGGCGGCGCCTACCTGCCCATCATGAGCGACGAGGCCCTGATCGTGGAGGGCACCGGCTCCGTGTTTCTGGCGGGCTCCTACCTGGTGAAATCGGCCATCGGCGAGACCATCGACAACGAAACGCTGGGAGGGGCCACCACGCACTCCGAGATATCCGGCGTGACGGACTACAAGTGCAAAGACGACCAGGAGGCGCTGGACCATATCCGAAAGCTCTTCGACAAGATGGGCGACAACCCGAATGCTGGCTTTAACCGGACCGAGCCTGCCGCCCCGAAACTGGACGAGCAGGAGATATATGGCCTGCTGCCCGCCGACCGGGTGAAGCCCTACGACATGATGGACATCATCCACCGGCTGGTGGATAACTCCGAGTTTGAGGCTTACAAGGCGTTATATGGGCAGACGCTGATCTGCGGCCTCGCCCGCATCGACGGCTGGTCGGTGGGCATTGTGGCGAACCAGCGCAAGATTGTGAAGAGCAAGAAAGGCGAGATGCAGATGGGCGGCGTGATCTATTCCGATTCTGCCGACAAAGCCGCCCGCTTTATCATGAACTGCAACCAGAAGAAGATTCCGCTGGTGTTTCTGCAGGACGTGTCGGGGTTTATGGTGGGGAGCAAAGCCGAGCACGGTGGCATTATAAAGGACGGTGCCAAGATGGTGAGTGCCATGGCAAACTCGGTGGTGCCGAAGTTCACCATCCTGGTGGGCAACAGCTACGGGGCCGGCAACTACGCCATGTGCGGCAAAGCCTACGACCCGCGGCTTATATATGCCTGGCCCACGGCGCAACTGGCCGTGATGAGCGGGGCGGCGGCGGCCAACACGCTGCTGCAGATCCAGGTATCGTCGCTGAAAGCCAGGGGCGAGGTGATCACGCCGGAGGCCGAGGCGGAGCTGCTGGAGCGCATCACCAACAAGTATAACGAGGAACTGTCGCCCTACTACGCGGCCGCCCGCCTGTGGGTAGACGGCATCATCGACCCGCTGGAGACGCGCAAGGTTATCTCGATGGGCATAGAAGCCGCGAACCACGCGCCCATCGAAAAGCCATACAACGTAGGCGTGATCCAGACGTGAGAAAAAATTAAAAATTGTGAATTAGAAATTAAAAATGAGGGTTTCTTTTACAGGAAGCTAAAAAGCGGTGGATTCCCAGCTTTCTAATTTCTAATTTTGAATTCCTAATTTATCCATACTGTGACGAAGAATGAAATAAAGGCGCTCATCTCGCTGTTGGAGGACAACGACCAGGAAGTGGCGCAGCATGTAGAGCAACGCATCGTGGCGTTGGGGGAGGGAATCATACCTTTTCTGGAAGAAGAGTGGGAGGAGACGCTGAACGCTGACCTTCAGAAGAAAATAGAGGACCTGATCCATAACCTGCAGTTCGAGGGGCTGCTCGACCGCCTGAAGGCCTGGAAAGAAAACGGGGCGGCGGACCTGCTGGAGGGCATGTGGCTGGTGAACTCCTACATGTACCCCGACGTGGAGTTCAGTGACATCTCCCGGACGATGGACCAGCTGTATTTTGACGCCTGGACGCACATGAAGGACGAGATGCACCCTTACGACCAGGTGAAGGCCTTGAACAACGTGCTGTTCCGGGAGAAGCGCTTTTCGGCCAACACCAAGAACTTCCACTCGCCGGCCAACTCCATGCTGCACCTCGTGCTGGAAAGCAAGCGCGGCAACCCGCTTACGCTGTGCGTGATCTATATGACGCTGGCCCAGCGCCTCGGCATGCCGGTATATGGCGTGAACCTGCCCAACCTGTTCATCCTGACCTATAAGCTGGATGGGGTGCAGTTTTACATCAACGTCTACAACAAAGGCCTGATCCTCTCCAAAGCCGACATCGATAACTATATCCTGCAGCTCAACCTCAACCCGATGGATATCTTTTATGAGCCCTGCGCGAACCTGGATGTGGTGAAGCGGGCTCTCCGCAACCTCGCTTTCTCTTTCGAGAAGATGGATGACCTGGAGAAAGCCACCGAAATCACGAAGCTGCTCACGGCCATCACAGACGACGACAGCCAGTTGTAGCAGGATTAACTCAAACCCTATATATAAAAGCGGAAGGCAGCCTTATATGGGCTGCCTTCCGCTTTTATATATAGGGTGCTAAATTGCGTTAGTATTTCTTGATCAGGCAGCCCGTGGCACGTTTTTCCAGCGTTGCGACTGTTTTATTGGCCAGCACGGCGTCTATTACGTTTTTCAGATAGTAGTTCTTCACGCTGCTCGCTACCTGCGGATTGTCGTCGATGGCGCCTTTGTACTTCAGCACAAACTCACCGCCGCTGTTCTGCAGCACAAACGCTTCGGGTGTTTTTGTGGCCCCAAACTGCTTGCTCAGGCGCTGCCCTTCATCGGCGAGGTAAGGGAAGCTGTAGTTCTTGGCGGCCATCGCCTCCAGCGTTTCGCTGCTGTCGCCCACGCCGGGGTTCACGAAAAGGAACTGGACGCCCTGCCCGGCGTAGGTGCTGGCGAGCGAAATAAGCCTGCCTTCGTACAATTTTGAGTACGGGCACTGGTTGTTGGTAAACACCACGACAACCGTTTTGGCATTTGCAAAGTCACTCAGCGACGTGTTCTTGTTGTTGGTGGCCTTTAGCGAGAAATCAGCCACTTTATCCCCCAACTGGTAGCCGCCAGACTGTGCGATGGCGCCAACTGAGAGAAGCAAGGCTGTAGCAAGGGAGGCTAAGTATTTCATACAAGTAGGGTTTAAAGTCTTATTTATGATTCGTCGATGCAGTAGGTGAGCACGTGGTGCTGTATGATATCGTGCTGAATACGGTACAATTTAGAAAAATTCCCGGTATGCACACGCCCCAGCAGTACATTTGGCTCGGGAGCCGGCCTTAGCAGTAAATTCTCCCGCAACACCAGCCGCTTCCGGCTGTAGAGTTTGTAGAGTGTTTCCTTCGCGCTCCAGTACAGGCAGGTTTTCGTTTCGTCGGAGGCTGTGTGCTCTTTCTCCGCCTCTGTCAGAAACTTATCCACCACACGCAGCGCTTTCGGGGTAATCAATTCAATATCTATGCCAACCTTATGTCTATCTGAAAGTATAACGGCGGCCAGCTGCGGCGAGTGCGTGATGGAAACGTGCAGGGGGTGGCCGGGGAAGTAAGGCATGCCCTCTTCGGTGCGGGCCAGTACCAGCGGCTCCGAGGTGAAATTTTGCAGCAACCGGTACACAAGCACCCGGCTGGCCACCCACTCCTGCCGCCGCCGCGGGTGAACCTTGCCTTCCAGAGCGCTCACATCAGCGTGGGGGGGCAGGGCCGCATACAAGTCAGCCGCTGGCTCCTGCAGCTGCCATATGCCCAGCCAGGTGTGGGCGTCAATTTTTTTGGTGAGCAGGAGGGGCATAGGCAATAAGGCGTGGGTACGGATGTTTTATATAGACAGGGCCAGCGGTTCGGGCTATTTGTTGTAAATTTAGCTAAAGTTTGAGACTAAGCAGATACACGGCCATGGCCAGCAACATGCAAGTACAGAAAATAACCACCCTCACCGGCCACCGCGACTGCGTGTACACCCTCGAGCGGTCAGGGGAGGAGCACGTCTTCTTCTCCGCCGCCGGCGATGGCATGGTGGTGGCCTGGGACCTGAACAACCCGGAGACAGGCGAGCTGATGGCGCGGGTGAGCACCTCGGTGTATGCGCTGCGGTATATACCCGGCCGAAACCTGCTGCTCGTCGGGCAGAACCAGGAAGGGCTGCAGGTCATCGACCTGGAAGACAAGAAGATCCTCAAGTCGGTGCCGCTGCCGAAGGTGGCCATATTTGACATCTTATATATACCCGAACTGCAGAAGGTATTCGTGGCGATGGGCAACGGCGCGGTCTGCGTGCTGCACGGCGACACCTTCGAGTTGCAGACCATTATCCGGAAATCCGAGAAAAGCGCCCGCAGCCTGGCCTATAACCCGCGGACGCAGGAGCTGGCCGTTGGCTACAGCGATAATATTATCCGGGTATATGATGCCGAAACCCTGGACCTGAAGCACGAGCTCGACTCGCATGCCAACTCGGTGTTCACGGCGGCTTACTCCCCGGACGGGCAGCTGCTGCTGACGGGCAGCCGCGACGCGCACCTGCGGGTGTGGGAGGTGGCGAATGGCTACAAAGAGCGCGGCTACACCATCGCCCACATGTATACCATCAACCACCTGACCTATAGCCCCGACGGCCGCTTTTTTGCCACCTGCAGCATGGACAAGTCGATAAAAGTGTGGGATGCGCAGACCTTTAAACTGCTGAAGGTGATTGACAAGGTGCGGAACGCCAGCCACGGCACCTCGGTAAATAAATTATTTTGGTCGGCTCATCAGAATCAGTTAGTTTCGTGTAGTGACGACCGCACCATTTCGGTTTGGGATATTAAACAGGTTGAGTTATGAAGATTACACCATTAGAGATCAGACAAAAGACGTTTGAGAAGGCTTTCAGGGGGTTAGACAAGGACGAGGTGAACGCCTTTTTGATGACCCTCTCGCAACAGTGGGAAAAGTTGCTGGATGAGAACAAAGACCTGCGCATGAAACTGGACGCTTCGCACCGCGAGACCCAGAAACTGCGCGAGGTGGAATCTTCGCTCTACAAAACCCTGAAAACCGCCGAGGATACCGGTAACAGCATTTTAGAGCAGGCGACCAAGTCGGCTGAGCTGCGGGGCCGGGAGGCGGAGCTGAAGGCCAACGAGCTGCTGAACCAGGCCCGCAACCAGGCCCGGCAGGTGCTGGAGGAGGCCACCAAGCAATCCGAGAAGCTGGTGGCCGAGATGCAGCACGAGGTGAAGGCGCTGGAGCAGGATTACCAGCGCATGGAAGGCCACCTCGACACGATGGTGCGCGAGCTGAAGAACCTGGCCAACGAGGCCCTGGAGCGTGCCGAGAAGACAAAGGCAAAACCTAAAACCAGTACACAGAGTATTCTTTCAAGAGCCGCCAACGTAAGAATCGAAAGCGCTGAGCTGCTGAAAAGCCTGAAAGACATGAACACGACCCCTGAAAGTAAAACCATACAGCTGGCAGAAACCACTGCCTCCAACGCGGCAGTGGCGGCCATCGGCAACGCAAACGGCTACCACCCGCTCGGTGACCCGGCTCCGGACGTCACGCAGCCGCAGCCAGAGGTGCCTAACCCGATAGAGCCAACCGTGCCGAACATCCCTTCTCCTGAGATCGAGCAGCCGTCGCCGGACTATCCGGGCCGTGTGCCAGCCCCGGACATTGAGCAGCCGATACCGGATATACAGCCTGTTACACCAGACAAGCCGGAGATTCAGCCGCCGCTCACGGAGCCGTCGCGCAACAGCAATAGCTACGCCCCCCGCGTGCCGGTGCGTGAAACTGCCGGCTCTTTCTTCGACGAGATAGGCTAAGCATATATGGGACAGATTGCGCTGGAGGGCATGGAGTTCTTCGCTTTCCACGGCTTTTATGACGAGGAGCAGAAGATCGGCAACAAGTACGGCGTCGACCTATATATAGATACCGACCTGCGCCGCGCCGCCGAAAGCGACGACCTGCACCAGACCGTGAACTACGAGGTGCTCTACAAGCTGGTGCTGGCTGAAATGAAAGCGCCCGCCCGCCTGCTCGAGCACTTGGGCCACCGCATCATCGACAAGGTATATGACAAATTCCCGTTCGTGGCTTCGGTGAAAGTGCAGGTGTATAAATTCAACCCGCCGCTCGGCGGCATCTGCAAATGGGCGAAAGTCAGTTTAGAAGAAACGAGGTGATTGTTGATTCATATAGCATATATAAAATGAGCCGGCTCTGCAAAAAGCCGGCTCATTTTGCTTTTATATCCAACCGCCCCCACCCCTCCTGTGGGTGAAGGCACCCCTTTAGAGTCTAAGGAGGGGAGTCTGCTATTGTGTCCTCCAACTTTAAAAGCTATAGTTGATGATATTGTTGTGAAACAAACACATTGTATATAACCATATATAGCAAGGTTTCTGAGGTACTGAGGAAAGGAGAAGGGAAAACTCCCCTGCTGGAGGTAGGGGTTGGAGCGGGCAGGAGTAAAAAGCAATAGTGTTCGCGAACAACTCTTTTTACTCCCGTTTGCTCTTACCCCTTCCAAATAGTGTGCGAAAGAAACGTTATTTCAGATCCTTCACTGTTTCCCTGAAGTAGGCCACGCTCGCTTGCACATCGGGCACGTTGTTATCCCAGTTGTGTTCGTATTCAACGGAGAACAAGCCTTTGAAGCCTTGTCTTTTAAGCTCCTGCAGCACCGCATCCACCTGCGACACCCCCTGGCCCCAGTGCACATCATGGGCTTTTCTGCTTTTCTCACTCAAATCTTTCATGTGCAGCTGCACGATATGGCCCTCCAGCTTTTTCAGGCATTCCACCGGATCCAGTCCGGAGCGTACCCAGTGGCCGATATCGGCACAGGCGCCTATGCGCTTGCTTTGTCCCTGCAAGGCATTTAGCACCACATCCGGGTTCCAGTAATGGGAAGGCTCGGGGTGGTTATGAATGGCCAGGTTAATTTTATACTCGTCGCAGAGTTGCGAGAGCAGGGGGGTGAATTTTTCATTGGGTTCGGAGGTGATGTTCTCCATGCCCATGGCTTTGGCGAATTCGAATAGCTGCCGCCAGTCGGCTTCGTTGTTAGCCCCGACGACGCCGTAAGAAATGGCCTTCACGCCTTTCTCTTCCAGCATTTTTAAAATCTGCTCCCTCTTTTCCGCTGGCATATGGTAATCCATTTTGCCCTCTATGCCCCCGCCAATGGTCTGGCCGGGAAACGCTTCAACATACTTCAAATCGCACTCCTTGATTTTATCGATGGCCTCAAAAAAGGTGAAACGGTTAAAGGTGTAGGCCTGGGCGCCGAGTTTCCAGTCCATCCTGGCCTCCGGGGTTGCTTCCACGGCTTTCTGGCTGCCTGCACAGGACGTAAACAGGCACAAGGCCAGAAGCAGCATGGGGTAAATGTGTTTCATGGTTTAGAGATTTTTAAGATCAGGAAAATAAATGATAGAGATTTATGTAAGGTCGCGTAGCAGAGGCTGTGCTTAGGAATCCGTATAAACCAGCGTGTGCAACGACCAGTGTCCCTAAAGTTAAGGTGTGGGATGAGATGATCAAAGCAATCTTTGGTTTTAGCTATATATGTTTTGTTTCGATACACTTAGACAGGCGTACATTAAACCCACCACTGCCTCTCCGGGGCTAATCTTGCAGGGAAGATCAGGCAGCCCTCCAAATTGAAGAAGCGGCTATCTCTTAAGATGATATACCGCCAGTTTGAGCAAAGCTTTCGCTAAACTTGCGGCATGCATTCATGAGTTACATGTTTCCACCTACAAAATGAGGTCTGAAGGGGGCAGGGGCGGGGTATTGTTCAGCTGATATATATCGCGCGTCTTGCATTATATATAGATTCAGGTAGGAGGTAGGTACGATAACCAAGTCACGAGATATACAATGCCAGGCGCACCGCTTCTAAAGGAAGCAGGGTATATGTTATGTTACACCAGCTTTAGCAATTGCGCCGCCGCGGCAAAGGCTGATTTCTGCCCGTCCTTCACCTGCGCGGCGATAGCCGGTAGTTGCTCCTTCACCTGTTGATGGGCATAGAAATTCTCCTCCAGCCCCTGGCGAATGGCCTCGTACAGCCACTGCAGATTCTGGCTGCGGCGCTTTTGCTCAAAAAAGCCGTTGCTTTGCGTGAGTTGCAGGTAGTTATATATGGTTTGCCAGATGGTGTCGAGGCCGGTTTTTTCGAGGGCAGAGCAGGTGCTGACCTGCGGCAGCCAGCCTGAGGCGGCCTTCGGGTACAGGTGCAGGGCGTTCCGGTATTCGGCGCGGGCGGCGTTGGCTTTTGGTAAGTTCGAGCCGTCGGCTTTGGTGATGGCGATGGCATCGGCCATTTCCATGATGCCGCGCTTGATGCCCTGCAGTTCGTCGCCTGCGCCGGCCAGCATCAGCAACAGGAAAAAATCGACCATGGCATGCACCGCCGTCTCCGACTGGCCCACCCCGACGGTCTCCACGAAAATGGTGTCAAAGCCAGCCGCCTCGCACAGGATGATGGACTCGCGTGTGCTCCGGGTAACGCCGCCCAGCGACTTGCCAGCCGGGGAGGGCCGTATGAAGGCCTGCGGGTTCGTTGCCAGCGCATCCATCCGTGTTTTGTCGCCGAGGATGCTGCCGCCGGAGCGCTGGCTGCTTGGGTCTACGGCCAGCACCGCCAGCTTTTTCTGCTGCTCCCGGATCAGGTATAGGCCAAAGGCTTCAATGAACATGCTTTTCCCGACGCCGGGTACTCCCGTAATGCCAATACGGACGGCATTGCCAGCGCTTGGCAGCACGGCAGCAATTACTTCCTGCGCCAGCTCCTGGTCAGAGGGTAGCTTGCTTTCCACCAGCGTAATGGCACGGCTCAGCATCACCCGGTCTCCGGCTAAAATGCCCGCTATATAGGTATCTGCACTGAATCGCTTGGCCAAGGGCTTCTGGGGTTAAGTTTAGGAATAGAGACTTCTTTCACAAATTTAAACTTATTGCGTAAAGTGCCATAGCCATGCCGGCGCCAAACACTAAAAATGGGGCGCGTCCTTTTCCGTGTTCAACTCAAACTCACCCTTATTTACCTCCCATTCCGAACAAGTTTTGCTGGCAGCATTTGCCTTCTGCACGAAAGTGATGCTGTATGTCTGCAACAGCAAAGCCAGCCTATATAGAAGCTGGCTTTGCCATAATCTGGCCCGCAGGTGATATATAAACTGGAGACTTTGAGGGTCTGTTCCTTGTACTTTTATCCGATGCTAAAATCCTTGAGCGAAGTTTGGCAGGCCTAAGTCGCTTTTATATTTCCCTAAGTGGAAACCGTCGTCGGTGTAGGTGCTGGCCTTGCCCTTAGCGTTTGGGTTGCTGATCACACCCAGGTAGCGGTTGTCCTGGCGGGCAACATAAATCTTGCCGTCCGGCGCCAGTTGCAGCGCGCCTATCCTTGGGCTGGCAGAGGTGCCCACCACCACCGCTGATTTCGCAATGGCGTCGGGGGAGCCGGCAGATAGATCAAACTGAATGATCTGCGCCTTGCCGCCTCCAACACCGTTGGCAGAGCCGTATAATTTGGTGCCATCCGGCGAGAAAACCACGCCATAAGCCTCCTCATAGCCTTTCAGCAGGATAGGGTCCGACACTTTGCCTGTGCTGCGGTCGAAGGAGAGGATTTCGAAGTTACTGTCGGCATCCCAGAGCGCAGCGGCCAGTTTGGTGCCATCCGGGGAGGGCACCAGGTAGCCGATGGCCTTGCGGTTGGGGCCGCCGTGCACGGTGCCTACGTTGCTGAGTACCGGCTGCACGCTTACGCCATCTGCCGACACCAGGAAGGCCATATAGCCGTTGCTGTTCCAGCGGTGCGCGATCACCCACCAGTCGAGGTTGTTGCTGTGGCGCACGGCGGTCAGTTTCTCGGTGGCCGGGGCAATCAGGAAGTTGTTGCGGGATACGATGTCGCCGAACCCCGAGGCCTTCCGCATATCCACCACGCTGTAGCGCAACCCATCCGACTGGGCCTGGATGTCGGTGGTGAAGATATAGAAGGTGCTGTCGTTGCCCGGCTTCGGAATGATCAGCGCAGACTGTGTGGAGGACTTGCCGCCCATCAGGCCGTTGCCGTTTGGCATCACGCGGTGGTTACGGTTCCAGACGGTGATGCCGTTGGTATATAAGAGCAGGTTTCCGTCTTTGTCCGACAGGGAGGCGCTTCCTTCCTCCGTAAACAGCCTGCTGCCGGTGGCAGTCACTGAATCGCCGGAAAAAACAATGCCCGCGCCCTTGCCGAAGAACCAGTTCGATTTTTCGCCTTGCGCGGAGGCCGTAAAGCTGCATATAAAAAGCAGGGCCGCTGCCGCCAGGTATCTGAAGTTGATCATGTTGGTGTGCTTTGATTCCTAACGCAGCTTTTGCAAACGTAGTGCCAAGTGTGCCGGGGCCTGGGTTATATATAGCGGGAGGCAAAGTGGCTTGGCTGCAATTAAGAAAAAGAGACGCAAAATAGTGCGCCTCTACAAAAAAATAAAATCAGCACGGAAGCATCGTCACTTCTGCAGGGCTGTTTCCAGTTCCTCCACGTTGTATATATCCAACAGTTTACCGCTACACTTCTATGGTTCGCTTGGTCCAGTTGCGGGAGACGACATCTGCCAGCCGGTCGTGATAGTAATTGCGGCGATGTCTCTGCAGCGGGGCTGCCGCCCGGGTGGGGCAACCGGGATATATAATACAGTCGCGGTATATATAAGCGGGTTTACTGTGGATCGTTGTCCGGATTTATAGAAAAGGATATAACACTAACCTACGGTTGCGGGGATTTTACATGATGCTTTGCGCTATATGGCACAAGGCGAAGAGGCAGGTAATCGCCTGCCTCTTTGCATGATCTTCTGATATAGGAGTCAAATCATTAATCGGTTGTCGTTCCTCCTGCTGTTGTGCCCGTGGTTGCAGATCCATCGGTCGTGCCGGTTGTTGACCCCGTTGTTGTTGTTCCGGCCGTGGTGGCGCCAGTTGCCCCTCCGGCTGTAGTGCTGGAAGTGGTTGCCCCTGCATCGGTCATGTCGTCCTCGGGGTCGGTTACCTGTGTGTCACCGGAAGTGGACTCCGGAGGCGTGTCGCCGTTAGTGCCTTCAGCACAGGAGGTTAATGCCAGGGTTGTTCCCAGGAGCAGTGCTGCGGCCATTGGTATCATTCGTTTTTTCATCCTGCTGGTGGTTAATGGTTGCACGCAGGTTGAAGTGCCGGCGCTGCGTTGAATGGTTCCGGCAGCAGGTAAACGAAAGGCGTTCTGAGCGGCCTCTCCTGTTCCTGCTTTCACAGAACAATACCTTAAAACGTGTGCCAGCTAGTTTGGTTTATATTGGAAGCCGTTTCTTCTATGACCGGCATCGGGACTATGGCTGGAAAGGCTCTTTCCGGAACGACACCTGGCTCATGGCATCCTTTTCGTATACAGCTGCCGTGTAGGGCCGGAACTGCTGCTCAAAATTCTCCTCCCCCGGATATACCTCACCCGGCGCCGGTTTGCCTTTCAGAAAGAAATACACTTTGGTGTTGCCGTACTTGGTATGCGGCATATAGTCGCCGTACGCGCGCATCTCATCCCAAAGCGTGTCGGCCACCGTCACGGCATATATCCGGACGATGGGGCCGGTGTTGTTCTCGTTCCGGTACATGGCCACCTCTTTAAAGTCTCCCGCCAGATCATCGACACCGGGTTGGGAAAAGGAATCATATATAAACCAGATGATGAGAGCGGCGGCTATGAGGAGGAGTATGGTTTTTAGCTTCATGGGAAGTTACATAAGCAGTTTACATGCTGGGGCAGGTTCTCTTTCAGCAACAGTTACTGCTTCCCCTGCGTCTTATCACTGCATGAGCCTCAAATATAAAGCTTCTAATCCGGATGGCATTTACTTCATCACGTTAACTGTGGTGGAATGGGCGGATGTATTTACCCGGCGCGATTACTGTGAACTGCTGTGCGACAGTTTGGGGTATTGTCAGCAAAAGAAAGACCTGACGCTTTATGCCTGGTGCATCATGACGAATCATGTGCATTTGATCTGCTCTGCCCCAAAGCTACCGGATGTGATGCGCGACCTGAAGAAGTACACATCAAGGTTTTTGGTAGAAGCCATCAAGACTAATCCGAAGGAAAGCAGGAAGAACTGGCTCCTTTGGCTGTTTAAGAGTGCCGCAGAGAAGAGTAGCAGCCATGGCGAGCATCAGTTCTGGCAATTAGGCGGCCATTATGTGGAGCTGAACATGAATGGGCTGCTGGCGCAACGGCTGGAGTACCTACATCAGAATCCGGTGAAGGCTGGCTTTGTGGAGGAGCCGGAGCAGTGGTACTACAGCAGCGCCAGAGATTATGCAGGAGAAAAAGGCAGGCTGGAGGTGGTGCTTCTTGAGTAGCGGGAAGGTTAAATCTGGCGCCGGTATCCAACCGGTGCCTGGGGTGGGCGTGAGTCTCCGGACTCACTGGGGCAGTATAAAAGCGAGTCTGGAGACTCGCCACACGCAACGCGTCACCGGTTGGATACCGGCGCCAGGTTATATATAGCCGCAGCTGAACCTGCCAACCGCGGTTATATATACTTCTGCTTCTCTCAGCTCTTCACTTTTCCAATCAACTTCTCCAGTATATGCTGCGCGGCCACCGAGATAATGGTGCCTGGTCCGAAAATGCCCGCGGCGCCTGCTTTGTAGAGGAAATCATAGTCCTGTGCCGGGATCACGCCGCCCACGATCACCATAATGTCGGCGCGGCCCAGCTTGCGGAGTTCCTCGATGAGCTGCGGCACCAGCGTCTTATGGCCTGCCGCCAGTGAGGAGACGCCCACCACGTGCACGTCGTTTTCGGCGGCCTGCATGGCTACTTCGGCGGGCGTCTGGAACAGCGGGCCGATGTCCACGTCGAAGCCGAGGTCGGCGAAGGAGGTGGCGATGACCTTGGAGCCGCGGTCGTGGCCGTCCTGGCCCATTTTCGCCACCATGATGCGGGGACGGCGGCCTTCCAGTTCCTCAAACTGATCGGCCATGGCCTTGGCGCGCGCAAAGTTCTCGTCGTCCGAGAGCTCAGCCGAGTAAATACCTGATATAGATCTGATCACTGCTTTATGTCTCCCATATACTTTCTCCAAAGCGTCTGATATCTCGCCCAGCGTAGCGCGGGAACGTGCGGCCTCTACGGCCAGTTCCAGTAAATTGCCAGCTCCCGATTCGGCGGCTGCCGTTAATACATCCAGCGATTGCTCTACCGCCGCGTCATCGCGGTTCGCTTTTATATGTGCCAGGCGGCGCAGCTGCGACTCCCGCACGGCGGTGTTGTCGATGTCCAGGATGTCGATTTCCTGGATTTGCTCCGGCTTGTACTTGTTCACGCCCACGATTACGTCCTTGCCCGCGTCGATGCGCGCCTGCTTGCGGGCGGCGGCTTCCTCGATGCGCATCTTTGGCAGGCCGGTTTCGATGGCTTTGGCCATACCGCCCAGTTCCTCCACTTCCTGCATCAGCGCCCAGGCCTTGTGCGCCAGCTCGTGCGTCAGGGCCTCCACGTAATAGGAGCCGCCCCAGGGGTCTACCACTTTGGTGATGTTTGTTTCCTGCTGCAGGTAGATCTGTGTGTTGCGGGCAATGCGGGCCGAGAAATCCGTGGGCAGGGCGATGGCCTCGTCGAGGGCATTGGTGTGCAGACTCTGCGTGCCTCCGAGCGCTGCGGCCAGGGCCTCTACGCAGGTGCGCGTCACGTTGTTGAAAGGGTCCTGCTCCGTCAGGCTCCAGCCGGACGTCTGGCAGTGTGTGCGCAGCGCCAGCGATTTCGGGTTTTTCGGCTTGAACTGCTTGATCATCTTGGCCCACAGCATACGGGCGGCGCGCAACTTAGCGATCTCCATGAAATGATTCATGCCGATGGCCCAGAAGAAGGAGAGGCGCGGCGCGAAATCGTCAATGTCCATCCCGGCCTTCAGGCCCGTCCGCACATATTCCAGCCCGTCGGCCAGGGTATAAGCCAGCTCCAGGTCGGCGGTGGCCCCGGCCTCCTGCATATGGTAGCCCGAGATGGAGATAGAGTTAAAGCGCGGCATATGCTTCGACGAAAACTCGAAGATGTCGGCGATGATTTTCATGCTGGGCTCCGGCGGGTATATATAGGTGTTGCGCACCATGAACTCCTTCAGGATATCGTTCTGGATGGTGCCGCTCAGCTGCTCCGGCTTCACGCCCTGCTCTTCGGCGGCCACGATATAAAAGGCCATAATCGGGAGCACCGCCCCGTTCATCGTCATCGACACGGACATCTTGTCCAGCGGAATCTGGTCGAAGAGTATCTTCATATCCTCCACCGAGTCGATGGCGACCCCGGCCTTGCCCACATCACCCACCACGCGCGGGTGGTCGGAGTCGTAGCCGCGGTGGGTGGCCAGGTCGAAGGCGACAGACAGCCCTTTCTGGCCCCCGGCCAGGTTGCGGCGGTAAAAGGCGTTGCTTTCCTCGGCGGTGGAGAACCCGGCGTACTGGCGGATCGTCCAGGGCTTCTGCACGTACATGGTGCTGTAGGGGCCGCGCAGGTAAGGCGGCAGGCCCGCGGCAAACCCAAGGTGCTCAAATGCCTGCGCGTCTTCCGATGTATAGTAGCTCTTCACCTCTATCTGCTCCGGCGTCTTCCAGGCAGTGGCGGTGGCCGGCGCTTTCGGCCGCTTATCGGGGGCGGCAATTTGGGTGAGATCTATTTTAGAAAAGTCTGGTTTCATTTTTAGACGTTAGATATGAGATGCAAGGCACAAGACTTGGCAGATGTGACTTCACCGTACTTTCTTTTACGAGTAACAATAAACGACATACGAACAACGCACCTCAGCTTGCGTGTTCGGATGTGGCGACCCATCTGCCGTTCACGTTTTTCCAGAGCTGTGAGGAGACGCCGCCCATCAGGCGCTTGCCTTCCCGCTCGATCTTCCATCTGAAAACATAATACACCGCCTCCGGCGACAGTTGCTCGATATACAGCGGCTCGTAGGTATATATGCCCATCTGGCTTTTGTCTGCAAAATCAGCCCGGAACATATCCAGCACCTGCTGGTACCCTTTCTCCACGCCGGTTTTGCTGATCCAGCGCATCTCCGGGGAGTTCCAGTAAAAGGCCATGGCGGTCTCGAGGTCGCCGTTGTTCCACGCCTGCACCTGCCCGTCCAGGGCCTGCTGCACGGCCGGTATGGCGCCGTTATGAGCGGGTTCAGCTGTTGTCATCGCCTTCGGTTCCGTGTAATTTCCTGTTCACCAGCTCGATGATGGTCGACATGTCGCAGCCTTCGAAGATGAACTCGTCATACCCGTTCGCCACCATTTCCGCCTTCATATGCGCCGGGTCAGCGGCCAGTATAATGGTTGGCTTGGCGTGGTGGTTGCGCAGCCTCGGGCCGAACTCATGCACATAGGCCGTCTCCGAGGCCGAAACCACGATAACCTCGGCGCCGACCCGTTCTAGGTTCTCCGAGGCGTCCTCCACCGACCCGAAATGCACTACTTCCGTCTCAAACCCGGCGCAGCTGAAAAACTCCTGGGCAAAGGTGGCGTTGACGTGCCGCTTGATCGCCTCCCCGACAATGGCTACCACTGCTTTCGGGCGGCGCCTGCGCTTGCGCAGGTGCAGTTCTGTCGCCATGCGCATCACCTCGGTCGGGTAGGCGGCGCGGGTCGTGTCGAAATGGGCGCTCTGGATCAGCTCTTCCGGGTCGAAGCTTATTCTCTCCTTCGGGTTCGGGTATTTGTTGGTGCCCACCAGCACATCTTTGCCCGTGGCGATGTTGCGGAACTTCCGGCGGTTCACTTCCGTGATCGTGCCGAGTATATGGCCGCTCTCGTAAGCAGCCTCAAAACCACCCAGGGCCTCTGTCTCCCTGAATAACTGCCAGGCGCTGGCAGCCAGTTGGTGCGTCAGCGACTCCAGGTAATAGGAGCCGGCGGCGGGGTCAACGGCCTTGTCCAGGTAAGCTTCTTCTTTCAGGATGGTGGAGACGTTGCACGCGATCCGCGACGAGAACTCCGTCGGTTTCTGGAATGTGGCGTCGAATGGCGCCACCGTAAGCGAGTCGCACCCGGCCATTACGGCAGCCATGGCCTCCGTGGTGGCGCGCAGCATGTTCATATAGGGGTCGAGGGTGGTCTCGTACCAACTGGAAGTAACGCTGTGGATGCGCAGCTTGGCCGCCAGCGCGGGCTCGCCATACGCCTCCGCAACCGCCGCCCACAGCAACCGCACGGCGCGCAGCTTCGCGATCTCGAAAAAATAATTGGTACCGGCGCCCATATAGAACTGCATGTTGCGCAACACGGACTCCAGTTGCTCGCCGGCATTGGTGAGCCTGTCTATATAGGCGACGGCGGCACCGAGGGTATAGGCTATTTCCTGCGTAACAGAAGCGCCGATGCCACTGAAGTTGGTGCCGTTTACCGTGATGCCGTAAAAGTCGATGCTGTCTTTGGTCAGGTCGAGCACGCGGGCGGTGCAGGCGCGCTCCTCCTTTGTCAGGGCGCCTTTGGCCGTCATTGGGTCATACACCACAAAGCCTTTCAGGTTGCGGTGCGATACCTGCCGTGCCCGCAGTGCGCCGTAGAGTTGCTCCAGGAAGGATTTCGGTTGCTCCTGCAAGGCATAACTGATGCTGTGGCGGCAGACATCGACGGTGCTGATGAGGTAATCAATGTCAAAATCAGCCGGGTGGCGGAGCTTGAAAAGGATTCCGTCGGCCCCGCGTTGCAGCGCATCGGCCGCTGTATCGATGGCAGCCCGGCTATGCTCCTCCACCTGTACCTGCTGCACGTTCAGCCAGTCGTTCACGCCGGTTTTAACGCCGCGCAGAAACGGGAAATCCCCCGGCTTCTGCTGCGCAAACGGCAGGCCGGCAGTGTCTTTGGCGGTATAATAGGGTTTTATATCGATGTCTTCGTAGGTGTGCCAGGTCAGGCTTTCGAGAGGGGTGTCGCGCAGCTCCTGCCGGACTTTCTCCTCCCATGCAGCGGCCTCCGCTAAAGGGCCGCTACCGCTGGCTTTCTGGAACTCGGTGAAAAGCTTCTGAGGCTGTTGCTGCTCTTCTGTCGTCATGCGTTTATCTATGTGCGTTGTAAAGATATGCTTTTTACCTTACGATGTAAATGCGCCGCCGGGGCACGGAAACCGCTGGAATATGGCCGCCTCAATCCACCTGTTCCATATAGGCCTGGTACATCCAGTAGCCGATCAGCAGCCAGGCAATCACGATAACGGCCGCCATTACATAGTTGGGCTTGCGCTCGTGCAGGTGCTCTTTTGCCTGCCGCCGGTAATGCGCCAGCACGGGTGCGGGTATCAGCTTGATGGACAGCCATATGCCCAGGGGCAGTATCAGCAGGTCGTCGAGATAGCCCAGGAGCGGGATAAAGTCCGGGATCAGGTCAATGGGGCTGAAGGCGTAGGCCACCGTGATGATCAGCACCACTTTCGCCGCAAAAGGCACCCGTGGGTCCTTGGAGGCCAGGTACAGCGTATAGACATCCTCCTTAAGTTTACTGACGGTTTCTTTCCATTTCCGAAGCATACCCTGTTGTACGGGAAAGAAAGGCGGGAAGGTAGCAGCGGGCGAAGCAGGCAGGGAGGGCTTTTGGAAGGCGTGCTTTCCCGCACTGGTTAGCGGCGCCTTTGCTGTCTTTAGTTGTTTGGGCCTGTGCTTTGGCGTTTAAACGCATTGCCAGGACTATACAAACGACAACCCGACTGAAGCATGCCGTGATTTCCCCTACCTCCCGATCCGCCGTTTCGCAGCTTATTCGTGCGAACGGTGAGGCTGGCAAACGCTGCCCCCGCTAAGAAAGCCTCTGTTGAAGGGGAAGGATGGGCAGGGGTGAAATCAATCAAAAAATCACTATCTTCAAAGCTTCACCCGAACCAAAAAAGATATATGAACCGAAACTTTACCCTCAGAAAGCAGGCTCTGCTGGCGGCAGTGGGGCTGGGGCTGCTGGCGGCTCCCGGCATGGCGCAGGACAGCAAACTGCTGGCCAGGGCCAGTGCCAGCGCCGACAAAGTGGAGCCGAAAGTGATCGCGTGGCGCCGCGATTTTCACGAGCACCCGGAACTGGGCAATCACGAGACCGAGACAGCGGCTAAAATTGCTGCGCAACTGCAGAAATTCGGCATCGAAGTGCAGACTGGTGTCGCGAAAACCGGCGTGGTTGGCATCCTGAAAGGCGGCAAGCCGGGGCCGGTGGTGGCCTTGCGGGCTGATATAGACGGCCTGCCGGTGACGGAGCGCGTGGACCTGCCTTTCGCCTCCAAAGCCAGGGCGACTTACAACGGGCAGGAAGTGGGTGTGATGCACGCCTGCGGCCACGATACGCACATTGCCATGCTCCTGGGTGCCGCCGAAGTGCTTTCCGGCATGAAAGCCGACCTGAAGGGCACCGTTAAATTTATTTTCCAGCCAGCCGAAGAAGGCGTGCCGGAAGGCGAGGAGGGCGGCGCCAAGCTGATGGTGAAGGAGGGTGTGCTGTCGGAAGGGCCGAAGCCGGACGTTATTTTCGGCCTCCACATCAACTCCCAGACGGAGGTGGGCACGCTCAAGTACAGGCCGGGCGGCATCATGGCCAGTGCCGATGTCTTCAAGATCAAAGTGAAGGGGAAGCAGGTGCACGGCGCCTACCCCTGGAACGGCGTCGACCCCATCGTGACCTCGGCGCAGATCATCAATGGGCTGCAGACCATCATCAGCCGCCAGACGGAGCTGCCCGAGGATGCCGCCGTAATCACGGTGGGCATGATCCACGGTGGGGTGCGCAACAACATTATCCCGGAGGAGGTGCTGCTGGAGGGTACCATCCGCGCCCTGAAAACCGATATGCAACAGAAGCTGCACGAGAAGATCAAACTCACGGCCACCAAAATCGCGGAAAGCGCCGGGGCCACCGCCGAGGTCACGATCATCCCGCAGGTGCCCGTCACTTACAACGATACGGACCTCACCGCCCGGATGCTGCCCACCCTGGAGTCGGTGGCGGGCCGCGACAAGGTGATCCTGACCAAGGCCGTGACCGGCGCGGAAGACTTCGCTTATTACCAGGAGAAGATCCCGGGGCTTTTCGTGTTCGTCGGCGGGATGGCCAAAGGCAAGAAGCCGGAGGAGGTAGCCCCGCACCACACCCCGGATTTCTTCATCGATGAGAGCGGCATGAAGCTGGGCGTGAAAACACTGACCGGGCTTACCCTGAACTATATGGAAGGCAAGGGGAAAAGGAAGTAAAAGTCCTCTGATTTATATATGAAAAGGGAAGCAGGCTTGTCGGGGCCTGCTTCCCTTTTTCGGCTTGCTGCCGGAGAGGTATATGGCAGAGCCTATAATCTTGGTTTATTTATATATGGCTGGGTTGGTTGCTGCGTGAATTTGTTCTGTACCCAGGGCCTGCCCGGTTTGGTAAGTGTCGCGGAGGCTGGTAACTTTGCGGGCTAAGCTGATCGATCCACCATGACCTCATATTTCCCTAAAACAGTTGGCGCTTTGCTGCTGGCGCTGTGCTTTGCCTCCTGCCAGCGCACCTGGGTTGCCTCGCCCACGCTCGCCGAAACGGATGTTCCGGTAGCCAAAACCATCTCCCCCGACCCGGAGGTGGAGGCCACGATCACACCCTACCGCGAGCAGGTGACTGCCAAAATGGAGGAGATCATCGGCAACGCGCCGGTGGAGTTAGGCAAAGGCGAATACCAGTCGCCGCTCGGCAACTTTGTGGTGGACCTGATGCTGGAGGAAGCTCGGAAATTATATGACGGTGAAATAGATATGGCAACCACCACCAACGGCGGGCTGCGGGTTCCTATTCCGCTTGGGGCCGTAAAAGTGGGTACAATTTTCGAGCTGATGCCTTTCGAGAACGAGCTGGTGGTGCTGACGCTAACCGGCGCCACGGTGCAGGCGTTTTTCGACAAGGCCGCCGAGGCAAAGTTCGCCCCCATCGCCAACG
Source organism: Pontibacter saemangeumensis (assembly GCF_039541895.1). Lineage (NCBI taxonomy): Bacteria > Pseudomonadati > Bacteroidota > Cytophagia > Cytophagales > Hymenobacteraceae > Pontibacter > Pontibacter saemangeumensis. The sequence goes on along the minus strand of NZ_BAABHC010000039.1, from coordinate 266,256 downwards.
CCACCTACTCCGTTCAAAACGGCAAAGCCTTGGACATCAAGATCGGCGGCATGCCCTTCGACCCCAGCCAAACCTACACCCTCGTCACCTCCGATTACCTGGCGGGCGGCGGCGACAACCTGGGCATGTTCAAAAATGCACTGAAGACAGAGAAGGTAGGCCTTATGATGCGCGACGCCATCCTACAGCACATCCGGCAGCTGACCGCACAGGGCAAGCCGCTTGGCGCTGACGCCTCCAACAGAGTGACCATCCTCCCTTAAGCAGCTTTAAAAATGATCAACAGAAGAGATTTCCTGAAAAACACGGCGGTAGGGGCGGCTGGCATTTCGCTGCTCGGCATGCCGTCCGCTGCGGAGGCCGCCCAGCGCATCAGCCTCACCGTATTGCACACCAACGACCAGCACTCGCGCATCGACCCGTTCCCGGACGATGGCCGCAAGTACGGCGGCATGGGCGGCATGGCCCGGCGCACCACCCTGGTGGAGCAGATTCGGAAGCAGGAGCCGAACGTGCTGCTGCTCGACGCGGGGGATATATGGCAGGGAACCCCGTACTTCAACTTCTTCGGCGGCGAGCTGGAGTTTAAGCTGATGAGCGACATGCAGTACGACGCCGCCACGCTCGGCAACCACGACTTCGACAACGGCCTGAAGGGGCTGGAGAAGCAGTTGCCGAACGCGGCCTTCCCGTTTCTCATTGCCAACTACGATTTTTCCGGTACAATTCTGAAAGACCGCTTTCAGCCCTATAAAGTGATTGAGAAGCAGGGGGTGCGGATCGGGATATTCGGGCTGGGGATTGAGTTGGAAGGCCTGGTGGGTAAAAATAACTTTGGCGAAACCGTGTATGCAGATCCGGTGGCGGTGGCACGGGAGATGGTGCAGGAGCTGCGCGCGGGACAAAAATGTAACCTGGTTATTTGCCTTTCACACCTGGGCTATAGTTACAAAGAGGAAAAAATTGACGACCTTAAGCTCGCCAGGCAGGTAGCAGGCATCGACCTGATACTGGGCGGGCACACGCACACTTTCCTCGAAGTGCCTGAGGCAGTGCGTCATGAGAGCGGTCACGAAACGCTGGTGAACCAGGTAGGTTGGTCCGGCCTGTTTCTGGGCCGTATCGACTTCTCTTTCAACCGGAAGTCGAAACAAAAAACAGATGTGAGAACGGCCCTTCTGCCGGTTAACACCCCTGTAACAACTTCGTAAAAAAATAATTTTTTGTTTAAGTATATTTGATCAAATTTGTAACCCCCCTGCCCCTAAAGGAGAGGTTTGTTTCACCAAACGAATCTAGTGAGTTTTGGAAAATTGGATGATCAAAGACTGTTCTACTGTATGGAGTAACTGCCTGCAGGTGATAAAGGAAAATATCGGCGAGCAAAGCTTTAAGACTTGGTTCGAGCCGATTAAGCCGATATCACTCCGCGAAAGCGTGCTTACCATACAAGTGCCCAGCCAATTTTTCTACGAATGGCTGGAGGAGCACTATGTGCAGCTTCTGAAAAAGGTCATTTACCAGGAACTGGGCAGTGAGGGCAGGTTGGAATATTCCATTATCATCGACCGGGGCAACGAGGCGAACAAACCGCAGACGGTCAACATCCCGACAAAAAAGATACCGCAGGCCGTCGTGAATTCGTACCGGCCGGAGCAAAACTTCATCAAGAGCCCGTTCGAGTCGAAGACCATCGACCGCAACTTCCTGAACTCGCAGCTGAACTCGGCTTATAACTTTGAGAATTACATTGAGGGGGACTGTAACCGCCTGGCGCGCTCGGCGGGTTTTGCCGTGGCCAACAAGCCAGGGACCACTTCCTTCAACCCCCTGATGGTATATGGCGGCGTGGGGCTTGGCAAAACGCACCTGGTGCAGGCCATCGGCAACCACATCAAAAACAGCGACCCGAATAAGTTTGTGCTGTACGTGTCGTCGGAGAAATTCGTGAACCAGTTCATCGAGTCGGTGCGCACCAACAACGTGCAGGACTTCGCCAATTTTTACCTGCTGGTGGACATCCTCATCATCGACGACGTACAGTTCCTGAGCGGCAAGGACAAGACGCAGGAGATGTTCTTCCATATCTTCAACCACCTCCACCAGTCCGGCAAGCAGATCGTGATGACCTCCGACTGCCCGCCGCGCGACCTGAAAGGGCTGGAAGAGCGACTTTTATCCCGCTTTAAATGGGGCCTGACGGCGGATTTGCAAAGCCCGGACTTTGAGACGAGGATGGCTATTATCCAGAAGAAGATGCAGAGCGACGGCATCGACATCCCGGACAACGTGGTGGAGTACCTGGCTTACAGCGTGGACACCAACGTGCGCGAGTTGGAAGGCGTGCTGATTTCGCTGATCGCGCAATCGTCCCTCAACCGCAAGGAAATTGACCTGGAGCTTGCCAAGCAGGCCCTGAAGCATATCATCGAGGACGTAGAGACGGAGGTAAACCTCGACTTCATCCAGAAAACCGTAGCCGAGTACTTCCAGGTGAGCCTGGACTCGCTCAAAGCCAAGACCCGCAAGAAAGAGATCGTAACGGCGCGGCAGGTGGCCATGTACTTCGCGAAAGAGTTTACCAGCCACTCCCTCAAATCCATCGGCTACCACTTCGGCGGCCGCGACCACAGCACCGTGATCCACTCCGTGCAAACCGTCTCCGACCTCATCGACACCGACAAGAAATTTAAGGTGAGCATCCAGGAACTCCAGAAGAAATTCAAATCCAAAGCAGGCTGATCTGACACAGTATTTACACACGGCCTATATAAATCATATATAGCCTATATATAAAAAGGGCGGGCGCTACACCTAAATGTAGCGCCCGCCCTTTTTATATATCGCCTGCAGCTTATGCGTTGTAGCCGGCCGCTTCTGTTACAGAGAAATTATGCTCGGAAGCCAGATCCCGAATCTCGATCTTGATCTTCTCCAGGTCCTTCTTCTTGCGCACCTGCTTCAGGTCCAGATACACCTTCGACTCGTCGAGCAGCGTAACGCGCAGGGCTAGCGGCGAGATATGCACCGCCTTTATATCCGGGATGGGAATGATGTGCTTGGTGCGGAAAACGCCGAACTTCTGCACAATGTACTGCCGCGTGACCTCTATATAGGATTGCACCCCGAAAACAGAGGTGTTCTGCAGCACCACGTATCCCAGGAAAACCACCGCAAGCCCGAAAAACACATAGTAAAAGTAGTTCGGCTGGCCCGCCGTGTCCTGTGCGAAAAGCAGCGTGCCTGCCCAGGCGATCCAGAAAAGCGCCAGCACGAGCTGCACGGAGAACGAAAGCTTTGCGCTGCGCGTGGGGCTAAGCTGCACAATCAGGGAAGACCGAGCATTACTACTGCCAGATGCTGCCATATAAAGGGATTTAGGTGAAACATAACGGGCTCATATCGCCACCCTGCAATATACTATATTTATTCTTTAAGTGTAGCCTGCACCGTAATCTCAGGCACTGCAGCCAACGCTTTCGACACCGGGCAGCCTTCCTTGGATTTCTGCACCAGCTCCTGGAACTTGTCGTTATCCAACCCGGCTACCTTGGCCTCAGTAGTCAGCTCTATTTTCTGGATCAGCGGCGCGCCGTCTTTTTCGCCCAGGTACACGCTCGCTTTTGTCTCCACATATTCCGGCGAGAGGTTCTCGTTGCCCATCAAAGCGCTCAGGAACATGGAGAAGCAGCCGGCGTGCGCGGCCCCGATCAGTTCCTCGGGGGAGGTGCCGCTGGTGCTGTCGCCAAAGCGCGAGGCGTAGGTATAGTCGGCTTTTATGGCGCCGTTGCCTGATTTTACTTCGCCTGCGCCGTCTTTCAGGCCCTTGTTCCATCTTGCTTCTGCTCTGTGTTTTTTCATTTTCTTCGTTTTTAGGTTGAGTAACTGATAGTATTAACTTATACTTTGGCAGGAGGTTTTATAAATCCCGAAAAGAAACCTCTTGGTAATTACTTTGATGTTTGCTGCCGGGTTATGGCAATGCCGCTTTAACTAATTATCTTTACCTCACACTAAAACGGGACGTATGGGTGTAAAAGCGTTGTTGAGTAAGCCCCTGGCTGCCTATATACACAAAAAGCATCAAGCCTGGATCAACAGTCCGGTGGAGGCACAGCAGGCCATCTTTCACGATATTCTGAGCAAAGCGCAGGACACCCGCTTCGGCCGCGACCATGGCTTTTCCACGATCACCTCGCACGCAGCGTTTGTGAAAGCCGTGCCGGTGCGGGACTACGAGGGGCTGGCCGAGTATTTCAAGCAGGTGAAGGAGGGGCAGAAGGATGTCCTCTGGCCCGGAAAACCCCTGTACCTGGCCAAAACCTCCGGCACCACCTCCGGCACCAAGTATATCCCCATTACCCGCGACTCCATTTCGAACCATATCGACGGTGCCCGCGATGCCCTGCTCGCCTATATATATGAAACAGGCAAAGCGCAGTTCCTGAACGGAAAGCTGATTTTCCTGTCCGGAAGCCCGGAGCTGGAGGAAGTCAGCGGCATCAAAACAGGACGCCTGTCGGGCATCGCCAACCACCACGTGCCAGGCTACCTGCGCACCAACCAGCTGCCCAGCTACCAGACGAACTGCATCGAAGACTGGGAATCGAAACTGGACCAGATTATTGAGGAAACCATCGACCAGAACATGACGCTGATCTCGGGTATCCCGCCGTGGGTGCAGATGTATTTTGATAAGCTGCAGCAGCAGACGGGCAAGCAGATCAAGGACATCTTCCCCAACTTCCAGCTGTTTGTGTATGGCGGCGTGAACTTTGAGCCCTACCGCAAAAAGCTGTTCGAGTCAATCGGCCGGAAGGTAGACTCTATTGAGCTTTTCCCGGCATCCGAGGGCTTCTTTGCCTATCAGGACAAGCAAAACGACAGCGGCCTGCTGCTGCTGCTGAACGCCGGCATCTTCTATGAGTTTATACCGGTGGAGGAGTACTTTAGCGAGCACCCGACCCGCCTGACGATCGGGGAGGTGGAAGTTGGCGTGAATTATGCACTGGTGATCAGCAGCAATGCCGGCCTCTGGGGCTACTCCATCGGCGACACTGTGAAGTTTACCTCTGTGGAGCCGTACAAGGTAGTGGTAAGTGGCCGCATCAAGCATTTTATATCTGCCTTCGGGGAGCACGTGATCGGCGAGGAGGTGGAGAAGGCGATGCAGCAGACGATGGCAAAATTCCCGAATGTGGAGCTGATCGAGTTTACGGTAGCGCCCTACGTGAGCCAGAGCCACGGGGCCTCCTACCACGAGTGGCTGGTGGAGTTTGCCCGCCCCCCGCATAACCCGGATGCATTCGCGAAGGAACTGGACGAGCAGCTGCAGAAGCTGAATTCCTATTATGACGACCTGATCCAAGGAAACATCCTGCAGCCGCTCCGCCTCACGCTGCTCCGCCCCGGCGCTTTCCGGGAGTATATGAAATCGCAGGGCAAGCTGGGCGGCCAGAACAAAGTGCCGCGCCTCAGCAACGACCGCCAGCTGGCGGTAGGCCTCCTGGCAATTACGAATTCCTGATTTGGAGATCCGATTTCCGAGTTCCTAGTTCCGAGTTGTGATATGGGATAAATATATAAATGAATGGGGAAGAGTATAATTGCAGATAAGTCTTATGCCTTTGCTGTTCGGGTAGTGAAGATGTATCAGCATTTATCTGCAGAGAAAAAAGAGTTTGTATTGTCTAAGCAAGTAATGAGAAGCGGAACATCTGTGGGAGCGAATGTGCAGGAGGCAACAGGCGGGCAATCAACTTCTGATTTTATATATAAACTAAGCATCGCCAGAAAAGAAGCAAGAGAAACAGCATACTGGCTCCGGCTGTTGCACGATACCGGCTATATGGAACAAAAGCAATTTGAAAGTATATATACTGATTGTCAGGAACTGGAAAAAATATTGAATAGCATCATACTAACGAGTCAGGGAAAGAGCAAGAATAACTCGGAACCCGGAACTCGGAACTCGGAACTCACATGAAGAGAATCGCCATTTTAGGCTCCACGGGCTCCATCGGCACGCAGGCGCTGGACGTGATAAGGGCCAACCCCGACAGTTTTGAGCTGGAGGTGCTGACGGCCCACAGCAACGCGGACCTGCTGGTGCAGCAGGCGCTGGCGTTTAAGCCGAATGCCGTGGTGATCGCCCGCGAAGACCTGTACGAACAGGTGCGGGACGCACTGCAGCAAGAGGATATAAAGGTATATGCCGGGGCCAATGCGCTGGATGCTGTTGTCGAGATGGGAACCGTGGACATGGTACTCACCGCCATGGTCGGATATGCGGGACTGCAGCCAACCATCCGCGCCATAAAAGCTGGCAAGCAAATTGCCCTGGCCAACAAGGAAACACTGGTGGTGGCAGGGCAGCTGATTACGGGGCTTGCAAAAGAGTACGGCGTGAACATCTACCCCGTGGACTCGGAGCACAGCGCCATTTTCCAGTGCCTGGCGGGCGAATTTCATAACCCAATCGAAAAAGTCATACTGACAGCCTCGGGCGGGCCGTTTAGAGGGCGTAGCACGGCAGAGCTGGCGCAGGTAACGAAGGCGCAGGCCCTGAAGCACCCCAACTGGGACATGGGCGCGAAGATCACCATCGACTCTGCCTCGCTGATGAACAAAGGGCTGGAGGTGATCGAGGCCAAGTGGCTGTTCGGGCTGCGCAACGAGCAGATTGAGGTGGTGGTGCACCCGCAGTCCATCATTCACTCGCTGGTGCAGTTCGAGGACGGCTCCATCAAGGCACAGCTCGGCCTGCCGGATATGAAACTGCCGATCCAGTATGCCCTGGGATACCCGCAGCGCCTGAAGTCGGATTTTCCGCGGTTCAGCTTCATGGATTATCCGCAGCTGACGTTTGAACAGCCGGACCTGAAGACCTTCCGGAACCTGCAGATCGCCTTCGATGCCATGGAGAAAGGCGGCAACATGCCGTGTATCCTGAACGCTGCCAACGAGGTGGCCGTGAGCGCCTTCCTGCACGATGAGGTGGGCTTCCTGCAGATGTCCGACATCATCGAAAGCTGTATGGCAAAAGTTGCGTATATTGCGAATCCTTCTTACGAGGACTATATAGAGACGGATAGGGAGACAAGAGTGCGCGCCGCGGAGTTCATCAGCCCGGCTGCGAAAACAAGTGACAGATAAGCCTGTTGTTGCAACGTCATCAGGCAAAACAAAGCGTACATACTTCTTTTTAAATGGATATAATTGTAATGGTGGGCCAGCTCATACTGGGCCTGACGATACTGGTAGGGCTTCATGAGTTAGGGCACATGCTGGCCGCCAAGTGGTTCGGAATGCGGGTGGAGAAATACGCCATCGGCTTTCCCCCCAAGCTGTTCGGGAAAAAGATCGGGGAGACAGAGTACATGCTGGGCCTCATCCCTTTAGGGGGCTTCGTGAAAATATCGGGTATGGTGGATGAGTCCATGGACACGGAGGCCCTGAAAGAGGAGCCGAAGCCCTGGGAGTTCCGGGCCAAACCAGCCTGGCAGCGCCTGATCGTGATGATGGGCGGCATCATTGTGAATGTCATCACTGGTATCGTGATTTTTATCGTGCTCACTTACCATTACGGCGAGCAGTATATACCGGCCGATGAGGTGAAGTACGGCATCGTGGCGAACGAGATTGGGCAGGAGATCGGGTTTCAGACCGGCGACAAAGTGGTGGCTGTGAACGGCAAGAAACTGGAGCGCTTCGATGATGTCCGGTCGATGGAGGCCTTGCTTGGCAGCAATGCCTACTATACCGTGGAGCGCAACGGCCAGCTGGTGGATATACAGGTGCCTGTTGACCTGATGGACAAACTGGCAGACGACAAGAGCGAGTCGTTCTTTGTGGAGCCGCGCGTGCCGTTTAAGGTGGGCGATGTGGTGGCAAACAGCGCCGCCGCAAAAGCAGGCCTGCAGGAGGGTGACTTTATCACCAAGATAAACGGGCAGAGTGTGCAGTTTTTCCATGAGTTTCAGCAGGCCATGCAGCAGAACAAAGGCAAGGCCGTGACCATGACCGTGAAGCGCGACGACAAGCTTATTAAACTGCAAACAGAGGTAAGCGAAGACGGAACTATCGGGTTTCACTCGCAGCCGCTGCTGCAGCTGGCCACCCGCGACTATTCCTTAAGCGAGTCCATCCCGATGGGAACGGAGCAGGCCTTTGGGGTGATCGCCGCAAACATGAAAGGCTTCGGCAAGATTTTCAGGGGCGAGGTTTCAGCCTCCAAGTCGCTGAGCGGCCCTATCGGAATTGCACAGATTTTCGGGGACACCTTTAACTGGTACAAGTTCTGGACCATCACGGGCATGCTCTCGATGGTGCTTGCGTTCATGAATTTTCTGCCTATCCCGGCGCTTGACGGGGGGCATGTGGTTTTCCTGACGTATGAGATGATCAGCGGCCGGAAACCCTCTGATAATTTTCTGGAGAATGCCCAGAAAGTGGGAATGGTGCTGTTGTTAGGCTTGATGGCTTTCGCTATATTTAACGATGTGTTCAAGTTGATCTTCTAACCAAAGGTTTCACAAATGAAATCCGTTTTTAGCCACACCCTTTCAAGCCTTTTATTACTTTTCCTTTTTGCCTTTAACACCGCCGAGGCGGCACCCGCCGCGAAGCCATCCCTTACAAACCGGCACGCTGTCGCCGCTCCCGGCGACAGCGTGTACCTGGTGCAGCCGGGGGATACCTACTACAGCCTCTCGCGCCGCTTCAACATTCCCCTTGACTCGCTGCAGAAGTGGAACAACAATACCCTGCAGATAGGCCAGACGCTGTACCTGGCGCGGCAGGGAAAGCCTGCTGACGGTAGCACGTCTACTGCTTCCGCTGAACCCGCTGCCAGGCCAGCACCAACGGCCAAAGGCGCACCTGCCGCAAAGGCCGCCGCCACGACAGCCGGCCCGGCCCGGGCAACCGAGAGCACCTCCGCCTCGCCGGCACCCGATCCCAAGCCTGCCGACCTGAAGACCAAAAGCCGCATCCTAGTGGTGCCTTTCGATCCGTACCTGTACTTTTCCGATGCCGATTACGAGATCGCGCGGCAGTCTCATATCCCGCGCCAGAACGTGCGCCACGTGTTCCGGGGCAGGCTGAACGCGATGCTGGCCCCCAGAGGCTACGAAACGATCCACCTGCTGGGCGGCGTGTACCGTGACAGCGTGAGCGAGTTAAGCCGCATCTATAAATCCCTGAACTATAGCTACCAGGACAACAAGCAGTCGAGGTACAACCACCAGCCGGTGGTGAAAGAGGAGGAAAAGGGCGCCGTGGCCTGGGTACAGCGACAGAAAGAGAAATTGGGGGTAAAGGGTGAGCCGGAGCAACTGCCGATCTCTCAGGACCCGGACAAGCACTTCGGCGTAAAGGTGAAGGACCCGAACTTCTTCACGTACTTCAACGGCCAGTACGGCATCGATTATTATGTTTTCATCAACCAGTTTGAGGTAAAAACTGTGTACGAGAACTGCTTAGACAGAGCGGCAGAGAACTATGAGCGCAATTTTTTGGTTCATTATTCGATCTATGACAGTAAAGGCGAGCTGGTGTCGGGCAACAAGGTGAAGGTGCCTTACCAATCGAACATCAACGACGTGCAACGCATTGTGAGCGACAACATGCCCAACATGGCGAAACGCGTTCTGGCCGACCTGCCCGCCGGCAAATAAGAACCTATGGTATATAAACTTCTTACTGCGGCGCTGCTGCTGCTGGCCTTAGTGGCCGCCCAGCCGGCCAGTGCCCACGATTACCACGCCAGTATCACCGATATAAAGTACAACCCGCGCACCCAGAACCTGGAGGTGGCTGTGAAAGTGTTTATGGATGACCTGGAGGACGCGCTCTCGCGCCAGGCCAAGTCAAAGATCACGTACAGCAGCAGCTCCGAGACAGTTAACGAGCAGCTTTCGGACTACCTCAAATCTAACCTGGCTTTTGAGCTGGAGAAAGGCAAGCCGCTGAAGGCAAGGCTGCTGGGCTCGGAGGAGGACGCCGACATGGTTTGGCTGTATGTGGAGGTGCCGGTGCAGCAGGCGACCCTGGCGCAGCTGTACGTTAAAAATGCTATCCTGACGGATATTTTCACAGACCAGATGAACATCGTGAATGTGAACTACAAAGGCAAAACTGAGAGTGTGCTGTTGCAGCACGGAGACGTGACAAAGAAGGTCTCCTTTTAGAAGCCTCTGCTCATATAAAAACAGGAAGGCTAAACCATCAGTGGTTTAGCCTTCCTGTTTTTACGGTATCTGCTTTCTCACCCGAATACCGCGGCTGCGATCAGCACCGGTAGTTGGTGATGACTATTCTGAGTCTTGAACTTAGTGCTGCCAGCTTACACCAAATCATATTATACTTCCTTCCATCGTAAAAATACCACTGCCCTTCAATTCAATACTAGGAAGCCATATAGGGAAGAAGGTTCGGGCGACCTGGTGTTATACCATTATCAACTGAATACTGCGCACGAGGATGTTCTATAGAACCCACCCCTGCCCCTCCGAGGAGGGGAATCTGCAGACAGGCAAATAGCAATGCGCATGAACCAACTGATAGTGGTGTTATTTGCAGGAAGCCAGATATATGGGGTGAGCCGGCATTACGGGTTGTCCTTCTTCGGCTTGATGATCTTGAACTCTACGCGGCGGTTCATGCGGCGGTCCTCCTCCGTCTTTTCCTCACGAAGTGGCCTCTGGCTGCCGTAGCCGATGGCATCGATCCGGTCATCCGGGATGTTCACCTTGCGCTCAATGTAGCGTTTGATGGCGTCCGCCCTGTCCTGCGAGAGGGCGAGGTTAAAGTCAGGGTCTCCGAAGCTGTCGGTGTGCCCGGAAATCTCCAGGCGGAAGGTAGGGTGGTCGATCAGGAATAGCGCCACTTCATCCAGCACAGCCTCCATCCCTTCCTTGATCGTCGACTCGTTCGGGTCGAACTCGATGTTCTGGAACACCATCGGGATGCTGTAGTCAATCACCGTCGTCATCACCTGGAACGACGTGTCCTGCTGCAGCGACAGCTCGCGCTCTATGGTGAAGAAGTCCGGGCTCTGGATCAGGATCATATAGCGGGTGTTGTCAATCAGGTCGAACTCGAAGGACCCGTCCGGGCGGATGTACCGGGAGGATATCTCCACGCCGTTGTCCAGGTCGATGATGGAGATGATACCGGACAGGGGCTTTTTGGTGAGCGAGTCGGTGAGGGTGCCCTCCACTTTGGTTACGGCCAGCGGGTGCGCCTCCATGGGCAGCGGGAACGAGTACAGGTCCAGGTTGGTGATGTCGTCGGGCTCGGAGCGGGCGTAGTACAGGTTTTTGGAGGCGGCATCTATCGTGAAGTAGTACTCGCTGCCGCGCCCGTTCACCAGCGGGCCGATGTTGCGCGGCTCCTGCCAGCGCCCCTTTACTCTGTAGGTTTTATAGATGTCGAAGTCGCCGAAGTTATATAGCTGGCCCCTTGAACTAAAATACAGCACCTGGTAGAGCGGGTGAAGAAAGGGGCTTACCTCGCTTTCGCGCGTGTTCACCACCGGGCCCAGGTTCCGGGCCGGGGCCCAGTCGCCGCCCTTGGTTTTATAGGTAAAGTATATATCCGACAGGCCAAACCCGCCCAGGCGGTCAGAGGCGAAGTAGAGCGTGTCTTCTTTCGCGGATAGCGTCGGCTGCGAGTCCCAGGCTTTGGAGTTCACGTTGGCCCCTAAATTGGTGATCCCGCCCCAGGAGCCGTCCGTCTGCAGCGTGGCCATATATAGATCACAGTTCCCCATGCCGTCCGGCGCCTCGCAACGGGCAAAGTACAGGATCTTGCCGTCGCGGCTCAGGCAGGCGGAGCCTTCGTTGTAAATGCTGTTAATGGGTTTGCCGAAAGACTGCGCCTCTTCCCAGAAACCGTTGTTCTGCTTGCTGTAGAACAAATCCTCGTTCACCCGCGTCTGCATGCCCTGGTAGTTCACGTTGCGCTTCGAGGTATATATAAACAGCTCGTTCTCGTCGCTCAGGGTAGGGCCGTAGTCGGCGTAGTCTGAGTTAATGGCGCTGCCCATGTTCACGTACACTCCCCGGGGAGGCTTAAAGGTGGCAACGGACTTGCGGTACTCCACCAGCTCGTAATAAAAGTCGAGCGGCACGTAATAGTCTGTCGTGTTCTGCTCCAGCGAATCGTAGTGCGAGGTGATCTCACGGACGTCGGAGCGGTGATGCTTGAGCACGAGGCGGTAGAGCGCTTTGGCTTTTTCCGTGTGGCCCTGCCGCTCGTAGAGCTGGCCCAGGCGCCAGAGCAGGTGCGTGTCTTTGTAAAAGTTCTGGATGCCGAAGCTGCGCACGTACCGTTCCAAGAGCGGGAGCGCCTGCCTGTATTTCCCGCGCTTTTCCAACTTTTGTATCGCCGCCAGCTTTCTGGGCTCGTGATAGTAAGGGATTTTAGTTAAATTGGGAAATTCGGGCTGATACGACGGATCGGGTGCCTGTTTGTGCGCTTTCGCGCCAGGTACCGGGCCGAGCGGGACATGCTTGTACTGCTGCCCCTGGCTGGCGAAAGGGCAGGAGAGCAGCAGCAGCAGCAAGTGAATGGCCAGCAGGTAAGCTTGTTTCATCAGTCTAAAGTGTTTGCCCCGGGTTCAAAGATATTAAATCTACGATATATTTGGAGGCGTCGGCATAACTAAGTACAATTTTATGAGTTAAGCAGTACAGGCTTCTTTGCAAAACCGGCAAAACTCCTGCCACGCTTGCCTTGGCACAAGAGTTGACATTATAACTGCGGAACAGAAAAACGGGGGACACAATGTGTTTTTCTGTCATTATGGCATTAATCTATATATGAACCAAACATTCAAGCATTTCCTACACAACCTTTTGCTTAGCGGAATTTCTGACGACGATGAGAGCGAGTTCATCCCGGTGATCACAGCGGATATCGAGGATGACGTAAAGACGGAGGAACTGCCCGACGAGCTGCCGATTCTGGCGGTCCGCAACACGGTGCTCTTCCCGGGGGTGGTATTGCCCATCACAGTTAGCCGCAAGAAGTCGGTGAAGCTGGTGCGCAAGGCCCATACCGGCGACAAGATCGTGGGGGTGGTGGCGCAGAAGAACACCAGCAGCGACGATCCTTCCGGGGAAGACCTGTACGGGGTGGGCACCATCGCCAAAATCCTCAAGATGCTGGTGCTGCCCGACGGAAACACCACCATTATTATCCAGGGCCAGAGCCGCTTCAAGATAGAGGAGATAAAACGCGAAGACCCTTACCTGACGGCCAAGGTGAGCCTCTGCGAGGAGACACCGCTGGATAAGAAGAACAAGCAGGTGAAGGCGCTGGTACAGTCGCTGAAAGACGCGGCCGGCAAAATGCTGAAGCTGAACCCCGAGATTCCGCAGGAGGCGCAGGTGGCCCTGGATAACATCGACAGCCCCAGTTTCCTGACGCACTTCCTGTCGAGCAACCTGAACGTGGAGGTGGCGCAGAAGCAGGCCCTGCTGGAGGTGAACGACAGCACCGAGCGCGGCACCCGGCTTTTGGAGCTGATGCTGCGCGAGATCCAGATGCTGGAGCTGAAGCAGGAGATCCATTCCAAGGTACACACTGATATAGACCAGCAGCAGCGCGACTATTTCCTGCGGCAGCAGATAAAGGTGCTGCAGGATGAGCTGGGCCAGGAAGGCCCTGACCAGGAGATCGAGCGTTTCCGGGAGCGGGCAAAGAAGAAGAAATGGGCCGAGCCGGTGGCCAGGCACTTCCAGAAGGAGATAGAGAAGCTGGCCCGCCTCAACTCACAGTCCGCTGAGTACCCGGTGGCCGTCAACTACCTCGAATTCCTGCTCGACCTCCCCTGGAACGAGTATACCAAAGACAACTTTAACCTGAAGCGCACCAAAAAGATACTGGATGCCGACCATTACGGCCTGGAGAAGGTGAAGGAGCGCATTCTGGAGTACCTGGCCGTGCTGAAGCTGAAGAACGATATGAAAGCGCCTATCCTGTGTCTGTACGGTCCTCCGGGGGTTGGGAAAACCTCCCTGGGCCGCTCCGTGGCAAAGGCGTTAGGCCGTAACTATGTGCGGATGTCGCTGGGGGGCGTGCGCGATGAGGCCGAGATACGCGGCCACCGCCGCACCTACGTGGGGGCCATGCCAGGCAAGATCATCAGCCAGATAAAGAAAACTGGCTCGGCTAACCCGGTGATCATCCTGGACGAGATCGACAAGCTGGCCTCCGATTTCCGGGGCGACCCGGCTTCCGCGCTGCTGGAGGTGCTGGACCCGGAGCAGAACCACACGTTTATGGACAATTACCTGGACGTGGAGTACGACCTCTCGAAGGTGCTCTTCATTGCCACGGCCAACTCCCTCGATACCATTCAGCCCGCCCTGCGCGACCGCATGGAGATCATCGAGATAACAGGCTATACCCTCGAGGAGAAAGCGGAGATCGCCAAGCGCCACCTCGTGCCGAAGCAACTGCAGGAGCACGGGCTGGAGCCGGACGACGTGAAAGTGCCGAAGCAGACGATCTATAAACTGATCGACGATTATACCCGCGAGTCGGGCGTTCGGAACCTGGAGCGGAAAATCGGGCAATTGGTGCGCAACACCGCCAAGCAAAAGGCGATGGACGAGGAGTTCGCCAAAACCATCAGGCCCGAGGACGTGACCAGGATTTTAGGTTCTGAGATTTTCGACCGCGATATATACCAGGACATCGACACCGCAGGTGTCGTGACCGGCCTGGCCTGGACCTCGGTGGGCGGCGATATCCTGTTCATCGAATCCATCCTGAGCAGGGGCAAGGGAAAGCTTACTTTATCGGGCCAGTTAGGGGATGTGATGAAAGAGTCGGCGATGACGGCTATCTCGTACCTGAAAGCGCATGCCGAGCTGCTTGACATCGATTACCGCCTGTTTGATCAGTATGACCTGCACATTCACTTTCCGGAAGGCGCTGTGCCGAAAGACGGGCCGTCGGCGGGTATCGCTATTTTCACGTCTATTGCCTCTGTGTTCACGCAGCGAAAGGTAAAGTCGCGGCTAGCCATGACCGGTGAGATCACCCTGCGCGGGAAGGTGTTGCCGGTGGGCGGCATCAAAGAGAAAATACTGGCGGCCAAGCGTGCGGGTATCACCGATATCATCCTGTGCCAGAAAAACAAGAAGGACATCAACGAGATTCCGGCGCACTATATAAAAGGCTTAACGATCCATTATGTGGACCGTGTGGATGATGTTGTGAAGATCGCGTTGCTGAAGGAGAAGGTGAAGCACCCGCTGAAACTGACAGTGAGGGAAGAAAAAGAAGAGGCCGCAAGCTGATACCAGAGACTGAGGTTTTATATATAGGCGAAGCAGGCAGAGCAAAGCGAAACAGTAACCGGGAGCATGAAAACAGGAAAGGCACTGCCCACCATACTGCTACTGGGCTTCGCGCTTACGGCGCAGGCGCAGGTAGGCGGCCAGCGGGGCTTCCCTTTTCTGGAGCTGCCGAACAGCTCGAAGCTCGCGGCGCTCGGGGGCGTGAACGTGACGGCGGGGGCGCATGATGTGAACATGGTGGCGGCCAATCCGGCCCTGCTGAACGCAGAGATGGACAGCCAGCTCTCGCTGAGTTATATAGGCTACCTGGCCGATATAAGGCAGAGCAGCGTGGCGTACGCCTTTAACTCAGAAAAACACGGGCGCTGGGCAGCGGGCGTCAATTACCTGAACTACGGGGATTTCGTGCAGCGCGACGCCACCGGGGCGGCAGAAGGCAGCTTTGAGGTGCATGATTATACCGTTAGCCTGACGCATGTCCGGCAGGTGGAGGCTTTTACCATGGGAGCCACCGCCAAAGTGGCGGTGTCGAGTATGGCCGGTAACCAAGCAGTGGGGCTTTTAGCTGATGCCGGTGTGGCGTTCAAGCATCCGGAGAAGGACCTGACGGTGGGGCTCGCTTTCCGGAACGTGGGCTATCAGGTAAAACCGTTGGACGGCGGAGAGCGGAAGCCGATGCCTTTTGATGCCCAACTGGGCGTAAGTTACAAGCCGGAGCACATGCCCGTGCGGCTGTCGCTCACGGCGCACCGCCTCTACCAGTTTGACATCGTGTACCTCGACCCGAACGCGCCGGGGGAACTGGATGAGAACGGAAACGAGGTGAAGGAGGAAAAGAAACTAGGCGATAAAATAGCCCGGCACTTCGTGGCGGGTGCCGAGTTCGTCTTCAGCAAGAATTTCCAGTTGCGGGCAGGCTATAACCACCTGCGCCGACGGGAACTGCGACTCGATACCGCATCCGGCGGGGCTGGGTTCTCGCTGGGAGCCATGCTGCGGGTGCGGGCGTTTGAGCTGAGCTATGGCAGCGCCTTTTTCCACCCTTCAGGTGCCACCCACTATATCACCGTGAGCACAGATACCCGAACGTTACTGAAAAAGAAAACTATTTAATAAACAGTGGTTTCTGGCGTTATTTAAGCAGCCGCGCCAGAGCAAACTCAAAAACGGAAGAACAATGTTAGACAATATAGAACACTTAACCCCGGCCCAGATCGTAGCGGAGCTGGATAAATACATTATCGGGCAAAACGATGCCAAGCGCAACGTGGCCATTGCGCTGCGTAACCGCTGGCGCCGCATGAATGCCGCGGAGAACATCCGTGGAGAAATCGTGCCGAACAACATCCTGATGATCGGGGCGACCGGCGTGGGTAAAACAGAGATTGCCCGCCGCCTGGCCAAGATCGCCGATGCCCCTTTCACCAAGGTAGAGGCCTCTAAGTTTACGGAGGTAGGCTACGTGGGACGCGACGTGGAGAGCATGGTGCGCGACCTGGTGGAGCAGTCGGTGAACATGGTGAAGCAGAAGAAAAAAGAGGAGGTGAAGGTGCGGGCGGCCGAGCTGGTGGAGGACGCGATCCTGGATGCGCTGATCCCACCGATACAGGGCAGAACCAACGCGCCCGTGTCCTATACCTCAGAGCCCGGCAAGATGCCGGACACGGATTATGAGCTGAACGAGCGCACCCGCGAGAAATTCAGGGAGAAGATCCGCAATGGTGAGCTGGAGGACCGCAAAATAGAGATACGGGTGCAGCAGAGCGCCATGCCGGGTGTAGGCGCGCTGGCGCCGGGCATGGACGAGGCGTCGATGATGAACATCCAGGAGATGATCAGCGGCATGATGCCCAAGAAAACGAAGAAGCGCAAGGTAACCATTGCCGAGGCGCGGAAGATTCTGCTGGAGGAAGAGGCGGCCAAGCTCATCGATATGGACGAGGTGAAGGAGGAAGCCATTTTCAAGGCCGAGAACTCCGGCGTGATCTTTATCGATGAGATTGACAAGGTCGCCAGTTCGAGCAAGAAAGGCGGCGGCGGAGGCCCCGATGTGAGCCGGGAAGGCGTACAGCGCGACCTGTTGCCGATCGTGGAGGGCTCGTCGGTGAACACCAAATACGGCATCATCAACACCGACCATATCCTGTTTATTGCCGCCGGGGCGTTCCACGTGGCCAAGCCTTCTGACCTGATCCCGGAGTTACAGGGCCGCTTCCCGATCCGCGTGGAGCTGAACAGCCTGACGAAGGATGATTTCTACCAGATCCTGAAGTTCCCGAAAAATGCCCTCACGAAGCAGTACGAAGCGCTGCTGATGGCGGAAGGCGTGGAGCTGACATTTAATGATGAGGCACTGGACGAGATCGCCTCTATTGCCTTTGAGGTGAACTCGGAGGTGGAGAACATCGGGGCCCGCCGCCTGCACACGGTCATGAGCCGCCTGCTGAACGATATCCTGTTCGACGTGCCGGACAAGATCAGCGCCAACGCCCATATCGTTATCACACGCGAAACCGTGCAGGAAAAGCTCGCAGGCATGGTGAAGAACCGTGACCTGAGCCAGTATATCCTGTAGCCTGAAAGTTCAGAAGCCAGCGCGTTAAAAGTGACGAAAACAACAGGTAGCTGCCGCGGCCGGTAGGTCGCCAATGTTCAGTATGGTATGCACCTATCTTTGCGTGCGCCAATGGATTGGGTTATATATAAAAGCTGGCGTTTCTGCTTAGGCAGGGGCGCCAGCTTTTTTGTGTGAGGAAGGGGAAAACCAAGTGATAAACCCCTATCCGTTAGCTCATGCGCCTTGCTTTTAACCTGTCTGCAGCTTTTTCCTCTCTGGAGGGGTGGGTTTGTAGAATAGCTTCGTGCGCAGTATGTAGTTGGCTGTTGTATTAGGGCGCACATTGTGCAGGTGTTCTTGCATAATAAATGAGTATTTGATCACTTTTTATGTTTACGCCTTTTTTTTGTTTAACAGAAGGCTTATATTTAAGCAGTTGTACAGCCACTGGCTACATGCTAAGCGTGTAAAACTACATTTCTTTTAAAGCAATTACATCCCCTTAGGAGAAGGGAGAGAACCTTCACTGCGATTTTACCAACTGTAATGCCTAGGCAAACGCTGTAATTATACAGGCCTTAGGGGTACGTAAAAGCTAAAAGCTTCACGGCTCACTGTCGCGCACGGGATTATAAGATTACAATTAAAAAGGAGAATTACGCTATACAGAAGCAGTTTAGTTCTGATACTCAAATTCATTTTGCTAAATACCCTGTCCTGAAATAAACCCTGAAATAAACAGAGATCTGCCGGGCCGAGACAGGTAATTAAATAAGTCTATTGATAGTGTATTAAATTATATAGGACTGAGAAGGTACTATAATGACATGATGAATATGTTTGGCTATGGATATAAGTGTAGCCATAACAATTTATCAAGCTATATAGGGTCTGGGTTCTTCGTGAGAAAAGGATTTAAGAAGACAGTGATTTTATACCGTTGTTTTATTTTTCATTCAAACACTATAATTTATGCAACACCATTTACTTAAGGGGTTTAAATACTTGCTCGTATTGCCTCTTTTCTTTGTCTCTGTTGTTGTGGCCTTTGCACAGGGTGCCACCGTGCAGGGAAAGGTGACCGATGAGAGCGGTGTTCCTCTTCCTGGCGTTACAGTGCTCCTAAAAGGCACTACCACAGCAGCCCCGACTGGGGCGGACGGCACCTACCTCATAAATGTGCCTGACGGCAGCGGTACCCTTGTTTTCTCTTTCATTGGCTACGCTTCGCAGGAAGTGCCGATTAACAACCGGGCTACCGTTGACGTGCAATTGGGTGCCGATACCAAAGCTTTGGAAGAAGTGGTGGTCGTTGGATATGGCGTGCAGAAAAAAGCGACGCTAACAGGTTCTGTAACGGCAGTTCAGGGCGAAGAAGTAACGAAAAGCCCCGCCCTCAATGTGACGAACAACTTAGCAGGCCGGCTGCCAGGCTTAACAGCCGTCGGCTCAAGCGGTGAGCCGGGGTATGACGGGGCAACGCTCCGCATCCGGGGATTGAATTCCTTTGGAAGCTCAGAGCCACTCGTTGTAGTGGATGGCGTGCCGGGTCGCTCTCTGGAAAGGCTGGACCCTAACACAATCGAGAGTATTTCGGTGCTGAAGGATGCCTCTGCGGCTATATATGGTGCCCAGGCCGCCAATGGTGTAATTCTGGTAACCACGAAGCGAGGGAAAGCCGGTAAGCCTACCATTACTGCTTCGTTCAACCAGGGCTACGGACGCCCAACCAGGCTGCCGGACATGGCAAATGCAGCCGAGTATGCGACCATGATGAACGAGATTGATCTGTATGCCGGTAACCCTCCCCGTTTCACCCCGGAGGATATCCAGCAGTTCAGAGACGGTTCTGACCCATGGGGCCACCCCGACACCGACTGGTTTGAGGAAGTGATAAAGCCGTGGTCCGGGCAGAACCAGGGCAACGTGTCTGTTTCAGGGGGAAGTGAGAACATGAAATACTTTGTTGCCCTAACAACCAGAAGCCAGAACGGATTTTACCATAACAGCGGAACAAAGTACAATCAATATGATTTCCGCTCAAACCTGGACGGAAACATCTCGAAGAACATCAGCCTGGCCGTCGACCTTTCCGGCCGCCTGGAAGACCGCAACTTCCCGACCCGGGGCGCGGGCAGCATCTTCAGGATGGTGATGCGGGGCAAGCCGAACATGACGGCTTACTGGCCAGACGGCACGCCTGGTCCGGATATTGAATACGGTGACAACCCGGTGGTGGTAAGCACCAAGGCAACGGGTTATGACCGGGACAAGCGGTATGTCATTAACTCCAACTTCAAGCTTAATGTCGTTATTCCCTGGGTAGAAGGTCTCTCCGTTACGGGTAATGCCGCTATCGACAAAGGGTTTCGTTTCCGTAAGCTCTGGCAGACGCCCTGGTACCTGTATTCCTGGAATGGCATCGATCGCGATGCAAACGGGGAGCCGGTATTAGTTAGAGGCAAGAAAGGGTTCGATAGCCCCGCCCTGACGGAGCAAATGGAGGATAACCAGCGGATTCTGCTAAACGGGCTTTTGAACTATGACAGGACTTTCGGGGAGAATCATTCCGTGAACTTCCTCGCTGGTGTGGAAAGAATCACCGGTGAGTTCGACACCTTCAGTGCTTACCGCCGCAACTTCACATCTACTGCCCTCGACCAGATGTTTGCCGGCGCCACTGACCAGTATCTGACAAACAATGGTTCCGGCAGCGCCAATGCGCGTCTGAATTACTTCGGCAGGGTGAATTACGGCTTCAAGGAAAAGTACCTGGCTGAGTTTGTGTGGCGCTACCAGGGGTCTTATATATTTGAGAAGTCTGACCGGTTCGGCTTCTTCCCCGGCGTATCTCTGGGCTATGTAATATCACAGGAGAATTTCTGGAAGGATAACATAGGAGCCGTGGACTTTTTCAAGCTAAGGGCTTCGTGGGGCCAGACAGGCTGGGACCAAGTATACTTTAACAACGTATTGCAGGAATATGCTTACCTGACTACCTATGGCCTGGGAGGCCCCGGATCCGCCTTTATAACGGACGGCGGCGGGCAGCTAAACCCAACCTTGTATGAAACAGGCGTTCCGAACGAGAATACAACCTGGGAGAAATCGATACAGCGCAACGTTGGTTTTGACGCTGAAATGTTGAATAACCACCTTTCTGTTACGTTTGATTATTTCGACAACCTGCGCTCCGATATCCTCTGGAGAAGAAACGCTTCTATCCCGGCCTCGACCGGTATGTCCTTGCCTCCTGAAAATATCGGCGAATCCGGAAACAGGGGATTTGATTTTAGTGTGGTTTATGACAATGTGATAGGCAATGACTTCACATATGAAGTGGGGCTGAATGGTGGCTACGCCAAGAACAGGATCATCTTCTGGGACGAGACCCCTGGCCGACCTGACTACCAGCTCACAACGGGCCGGCCAATCCCTACTGACCCTTACAGTCCCGACGATGACCTTTATTACCAGGCCATCGGCATTTTTGCAGATCAGGCTGCTGTAGACGCTTACCCGCACTGGTCCGGGGCGCGGCCCGGCGACATTATCTTTGAAGATGTGAACGAGGATGGTGTGATTGATGCAAACGATAGGGTAAGAAATGAGAAAAGCAACGTCCCCAGATGGACTGGAGGCTTCACCGCGCGCCTCGGATATAAGAACTTCGATGTCTCCATGCTGATTCAGGGGGCTGCCGGTGCAGTTAACTACATCAGCACTGAGTCCGGGGAGATCGGAAACTTCCTGCAGAGCTTCTATGACAACCGCTGGACGGAGCAGAACCCAACGGCCTCCGGTCCGAGGGTGTTCAACCGCAGCAACGAATACTGGGTGGGCCAACGAAACACTTACTGGCTGCACAGCACAGATTATGTGCGCCTGAAGAACATTGAGGTTGGCTATACACTACCTGCCTTCACCCAGAACTGGGGCATCCAAAATCTAAGGGTATATGTGAATGCCTTTAACATCCTGACCTACAGCCCTGACTACAAGGACTTCGATCCTGAACTGGGCTCCGGATCCGGTCAGGGCTATCCTTTACAGAAAATTGTGAACGGTGGTTTATCAGTTACCTTTTAATCAGCAGTCATGAAAAAAAGAATATATCCCTTCCTTTTAGCTATAGCGCTGGCAGGTGCAACCTCCTGCGACACGGACGTACTGGAACAAACACCCTTGGATAAGTTCTCTGATGCGGCGGTTTGGCAGGACCCGGCCCTGGTGGAAACATATGTAAACAACATATACTTAGGCATTCCAAGCCCTTTTCATACCATCATGCTGGCAAACCTGGTTGACGAGGCACACTTCAATGCCGACTGGGAAACCGGAAACATGACCAAAAGCCAGGTCACCCCAAGTTACCTGGGAGTATTTGATGACGGTTTCTGGGTTTCGCATGAGCGGTATATGACCTGGAACGGTACCTATAAAAACATCCGGGCGTGCAACCTCTTTATGGAGAAAATAGAAAGCGTGCCGTTTGAGGTGCAGTCGCAGAAAGACAGGCTGATAGGGGAAGTATCGTTTCTGAGAGCTTACTTTTACCATCGCTTAGCCTCGTTATACGGTGGGGTGCCGATCATCACCGATACCTATACGCTCTCCGATGACTTTACCGCCGCCAGGAACTCGTATGAGGAGGTAATCTCATTTGTGGTGGCGGAATGCGACAAGGCAGCGGGCTTGTTGCCTGCCACAGGCGATAAAGCGCGAGCCACCCAGGGAGCCGCCCTGGCGCTGAAGTCGAGGGTGTTGCTATATGCTGCCAGCGACCTGCACAACACCAATGCGTCCTGGGCCGGAGGGTATGCTAATCCAGAACTGGTGGGCTATGTGGGCGGCGATCAGCAGGCCCGATGGCAGGCAGCCAAAGACGCGGCCAAAGCGGTCATGGACCTGGGCCTTTATAACCTGTTTGGGGAAGCAAACCCAACCAGCTCAGAAGCCGCAACGGAGAACTATGCCAACATCTTCCTCAACAACGGGAACTCTGAAGACATCTTCATCCAGTTCAACGACAACCTGCGCAACGCAAACTGGGACGCACCGAACGTAGGTTTGTTCACGGGCCCCAACGGCTGGCACAACTGGGGGGAAAGCTCTCCGATAGGTCAGCTGGCGGACAGGTATGAGATGATTGATGGCACGGAGTTTAGCTGGAGTAACCCGGCGCACAAAGCCAATCCGTACCAGAACCGCGACCCGCGGTTTTATGCCAGTATCCTGTACGAAGGGGCCGTGTGGCGCCCAAGACCGGCAGACGTGATCGCCGCTGACCCGATCGGGATCGTGCAGGTGGGCAACTACACAAGGGCCGATGGCACCGTTGTTCCGGGGCTCGACACCCGGAAAGGCCCCATCGAAGACTGGAACGGCTCCTATACCGGCTATTACCTGCGGAAATTTGTTGACCCGACCGTAGACCACCAGTATGAGAAGCAGACCTTGCCGTTCCGCAGGTTCCGTTATGCTGAGATACTGCTGAATTACGCTGAGGCATGCCTCGCGCTTGGCCAAGAAGACGAAGCCAGGACCTATATAAACCAGGTGAGGGCGAGATCCGGCATGCCGCCCGTAACGGAAAGCGGGCAGGCGTTGGTTGACAAGTACCGGAATGAGCGCAGCATAGAGCTGGCCTACGAGGAGCAGCGCTTCTTTGACGTTCGCCGCTGGATGATCGCGGAGGAGGCGTATGAGGATGCCACCGGCGTCAGCGTAACGGGCACGATGGCGGCCGACGGCTCTATCTCTAACCGTACCTATGCCCCAATCGTTATTCAGGACCGCGAGTGGAACCCAAGGTTCTACTTCCTGCCGATCGAACTCGACGAAATGAACCGAAACACAAAGCTGATCCAGAACCCGCTGTATTGATATAGCCTGACAAAAGACAAGAGAGCTGCGAAGGCTCTCTTGTCTTTTATAGCAGAGAGAGTGTGTTTAAAGCCTCTTTTTCGCTGAAGCAACAGGGTTTGCCGCGGCACATCCCACTTTATCTGCTTATTTTCTTGTGTATTAGCATTTAAATAACAATATTAAGTGTTGGTCAAACACTGAAGATATAAACATCCTGTACAAGCGGAAGCCTCACTGCGTTTGGTTTGGGGCAGCACCCCCCGCAGGTGCGCCCGGAGTAGCCATACCGCAAGCGGGAAAACCCCCGAAGTAGACGTGGCTTCACCTTGGTCAGATGATTTATATATACCCAGGCTTGTATTGCAAAACCTTGAACATTAACCCTTACTTTCATGAACAGGAATATACTTTCAGTGGCTTTTCTGATGAGTGTGCTGGCCTTGTCGTCGTGCAACGAGTCGAGGCCGGTCGCCGCAACGGAGCCGAAACAATCCATAGCAGAGCGGGATACGCTCTATAGCAAGCTGACGGAAGAAGAGAAAAGGCTGCCGGAGAACGCCGTTCTGGGCCTGGAAGCAGCCGAAGGACTGGAGGTAGAGCTCTTTGCCTCTGAGCCCATGATGGGGAACCCCACCAACATTGACGTGGACGCCAAAGGCCGCGTGTGGGTATGCGAGGCCTACAACTACCGGCCGGAGCTGAACCCCGGTAACCCCCAGCGAAAGGAAGGCGACCGTATCCTGATCCTGGAGGACCTTAACGCAGATGGCCACGCCGACACCGCCAAGGTGTTCTACCAGGGCAAGGATATAGACGCCGCTCTCGGGGTGGCGGTGCTGGGCAACAAAGTGATCGTGTCCAGCAGCCCGAACGTGTTTATGTTCACCGACACGGATGGAGACGATGTGGCGGATAAGAAAGAAGTGCTTTATACCGGCCTGGGCGGCGTGCAGCACGACCATGCCATCCACTCCTTCACCTTCGGGCCGGACGGAAAACTGTACTTCAACTTCGGCAACGAGGGCAAGCAGGTCATGGACCGCAACGGAAAGCCTATGGTAGACAAAGACGGCAAGGTGGTGAACAACAGCGGGAAACCGTACCGCCAGGGGATGATCTTCCGGGTGAACCCGGACGGGACCGAATTCGAGGTGCTGGCCCACAACTTCCGAAACAACTACGAGGCCGCCGTAGACTCCTACGGTACGCTGTGGCAGTCGGATAACGACGACGACGGAAACCAGGGCGTTCGCATCAACTACGTAATGGAGTTCGGTAACTACGGCTATACCGATGAAATGACCGGTGCAGGGTGGCGTTCGCGCCGCACAAACATGGAAACGGAGATACCCAAGCAACACTGGCACCTGAACGACCCGGGCGTTGTCCCAAACCTGCTGCAGACAGGGGCCGGCTCGCCTACAGGCATGGTGATATATGAAGGCAATCTGCTGCCGGAGGTGTACCATAACCAGATGATTCACACGGATGCCGGCCCGAACACGGTAAGGTCTTACCCGGTTACAAAAGACGGCGCCGGCTACAAAGCCGAAATCGTGCCGCTGGTAGAGGGCGTGCGCGATCAGTGGTTCCGCCCCTCCGACCTGAGCGTGGCCCCGGACGGCTCTATTTTTGTGTCTGACTGGTACGACCCGGGCGTGGGTGGCCACCAGATGGCAGACATGAACAGAGGGCGCATCTACAGAATAGCACCTCCCGGAACACCTTACAAAACACCCAAGCTGAACCTTGACACACCGGAGGGTGCGGTGGCGGCGCTGCAAAACCCGAACCTTGCCACGCGCTACCTGGCCTGGGACAAGCTGCACAAGTGGGGACCAAAAGCTGAGCCTGCGCTGCAGAAACTCTGGAAATCGGACAACGAGCGCATGCGGGCCAGGGCCTTGTGGCTGCTGGCGAAGATCGATGGCAAAACCGACACCTATATAAAGCAGGCGCTGCAGGACAAGAACCCGGACATCCGGATCACGGGCCTCCGCATTGCGCGCCAGGAAAAAGACAACATCATCCCCTATGTGACGCAGCTCGTGAAAGACGAGAGCCCGCAGGTGCGCCGCGAGGCAGCCATTGCCCTGCGCCATAACAAATCAGCGGAGGCGCCGGCGCTCTGGGCGGAACTGGCGCAGCAGTACGACGGCAAGGACCGCTGGTACCTCGAAGCACTGGGCATCGGGGCCGACGAGCATTGGGACAAGTTCTTCACGGCCTACCAGCAGAAAGTCGGCGACGACATGTCTGGCAAAGCGAGCCAGGACATCATCTGGCGTTCCAGAACCGGCCTTGCCCTCCCTTACCTTGCGAAAGCGATCACGGACACCAACACCACTTCGGGAGACCGGGCGAAGTATTTCAGGGCTTTTGATTTTATTGATGATCCGGCCAAAGAGAAGACCCTTTTGGCCCTCCTCGACGAGCAGGGGCCCCACCAGGCAGAAGTAACGCAGCTTGCGCTGAACCATATAAGCCCGGCAACCCTGGCGAAGTCACCCAAAGCGAAGGCCGCCTTAGACCGTACGCTGGCGGAGCTAAAGGGAACGCGCGAGTTTGTGGACCTGGTGAGCCGCTACCAACTGAAAGACCAGAACGAGGCCCTGCTGCAACTGGCGCTCGCTCACCCGGACAGCAGCCTTGGGGTAGAGTCGACACGGCTGCTGCTGAACTCGGGGGGCACCAACCTGCTGAAGAAAACCATCAACAGCGGAGACGAAGCGAAAGCAACGGCTATGTTGGGAGCCTTAAGCCGCGTGGGCAGTAAAGAATCCATGGACCTGATCCAGTCTGTGATGATGGACAAGAAAGGGGATATGACCGTGCGGAAAGTGGCCGTGAAAGCGCTTGGCACAGGCTGGAGCGGGGAGGAGCGGCTGATGTTCGTGGTCAGGGACGGCAAGCTTCCGGAGGAACTGGAACCGGCGGCAGCGGTTACGCTGGCCGGGGCCATGCGCACGGGCATCCGCGATGAGGCGCTTAAGTACCTGAAGCCGGCCAGCACCACAGCGGGCAAGGAGTTGCCCCCGATCAGTGAGCTGGCGATGCGCACGGGCTCTGCGGTAAAAGGCAAGCAGGTGTTTATGCAAACCTGCAGCGTGTGCCACCAGGTGGGGAAAGAAGGCTCAAACTTCGGTCCTGCCCTGACCCAGATCGGCAGCAAGCTCACCAAGGATGCGCTGTATGTGTCTATCCTCCACCCGGATGCCGGCATCAGCTTCGGGTTTGAGGGCTATGTGCTCAAGATGAAGGATGGCACCGAGGTGGCCGGCATCATTGCCAGCGAGACAGAAGACGAGATCGAACTGGTTACCCCGGGGGGCATGAAGAGCCGCTACCCTGTCTCTCAGATAGCCTCTAAAACGCAGATGGAGCACTCTATCATGCCGGCGAACCTGCAGCAAAGCATGTCGGAGCAGGACCTGGTGGACCTGGTGGAGTACCTGTATTCCCTTAAAAAGCCGGCTGGCACCAAAACTGTGGCAAATAATTAGGGCCGAGGTACAGATAGAATCAGGGAGGCTCGGATGGTGGCTCCTGAAGGCGGTCGATCATATACCTCTATAGCCACCGCGCCGCGCGATATGTGAAAGTGCCGATGTAAAAAGTTATTAAACGAATCACCCATATGAAAAATCAATTTAGCCGGCGCACCGCGCTGAAAAACATGGCAGGCGGTGCCGCAGTGCTTGCCTCGGGCATGCTGCTGCCAGAGCGCCTGCAGGCGGCAGAACTGCTGGAGGTGAGGCTAAAGGGCCGCATCAAACACTCCGTTTGCAAGTGGTGCTACAAAGATATCCCGCTGGAGGAGCTGGCAAAGGCGGCCAAGGGCATGGGCCTCTCCTCGATCGAGCTGCTGGGCCCGGACGACTGGCCGACGCTGAAAAAACACGGACTGACCTGCGCCATGGCCTGGGGCGCGGAGAAAAGCCTGACAGAGGGCTTCAATGATCCGAAATACCATGACGAACTGGTGGCAAGCTACGAGGCGATGATCCCGAAGGTGGCCAACGCCGGGCTGAACAACCTGATCTGCTTTTCGGGGAACCGCAACGGCATGAGCGATGAGGAAGGCATGAAGAACTGCGCCGTTGGCCTGAAACGCCTGATGAAAACGGCGGAGAAGCACAAGGTGACGCTGTCGATGGAGCTGCTCAACAGCAAGGTGAACCACAAGGATTATATGTGCGACCACACCGCCTGGGGCGTAGAGCTGGCGAAGATGATCGATTCAGACCAGTTCAAGCTGCTCTACGACATCTACCACATGCAGATCATGGAAGGAGACGTGATCCGGACCATCAAGGACAACCATACTTATATATCGCATTACCACACGGGCGGCGTGCCCGGCCGGAATGAGATAGACGAGACGCAGGAGCTTTTCTACCCGGCCATCATGCGGGCGATCGTAGACACAGGCTATAAAGGATTCGTCGGGCAGGAGTTTATACCAGCCTCGAAGGACCCGCTTGCCTCTCTGAAGCAAAGCGTGGTGATCTGCGACGTATAAGCGTTATATGGTTTTACGACCGGCCCAAAGCCGTTCGCTTAGAGTGTAATCAGGCAGCCGCCGCCGCACAACCGGGTATATGGATAGTGCGGCGGCTTTTTGATGCTTTGTAACAAACGATCACACGTTGTAGCCTGGGAAAGGCCGCCATATATGCTGTGACAGCGGTCGCCATATATAAGTAGCCATAAATAAATGATACTCTTCAGGGATTGCTATTGCGCCTGAAGCCTCAGCAGGGAATTCGAGGTCCAGCCATTCCTTCATCCCCAGCTGTGGTGGTTAAAACACATCGGCAGGGCTTCCGGGCACAGCATCCGTTCCATATCGGTAGTAAAGCATCTCCCCCCGCCATGCATCCGTACATGTTAGTGCTTGATTTCTAATTTTAATCTGAACGCAGTGGACATCTACATCATCACCGGAGCCAGCAAGGGCATCGGCAAGGCAATAGCAGAAGAACTGCTGAAGGACGGCAACAACCAGGTAGTGGGCGTCCAGCGGACCAGCAGCATCAAACACCCGAACTACCGCCACCAGCCCATGGATTTCTCGGACATCGATGCTGTGGAACATAACCTGCAGAAGATTTTTCTGCCCTACAGCGATGCCACCAAACTGGTGCTGATCAATAACGCGGGCGTGCTGGGGGATATCGGGTATATAGGCGAGGGCATGCCGAACGAGCGCTTTGAGTTCGTGTTTGATGTGAACGTGGTAGTGCCCGCCATGCTGATGAACACTTTTCTACAGGTATATAGCAACCATCCGGCGCAAAAAGTGGTGGTGAACGTAAGCTCCGGCGCGGGCAAGTACCCGGTGGACGGCTGGGCCAGTTACTGCGCCTCCAAAGCCGCCATCGACATGCTGTCGCTGACGGTGCAGAAAGAGCAGGAGATGCGCGGAACCGGAACAAAGATATATGCGCTTTCGCCGGGGGTGGTGGACACGGCCATGCAGGAGAATATCCGGGAGGCAGACGCCGGCAGGTTCAGTGCCGTGGATAAATTCCGTGATTACAAAGCCAACGGGGAACTGGCCTCGCCGGAGGAAGTGGGCCGTAAGATCGTTAACTTCCTATATAACACCAACAAGTACAAGGAGGTGATCGTGTCGGTGCGGGATATGTAAGGGCGGCGGAAAGGGATGCGGGGCTTCGTTCTATATAGATGAGGTGCAAGATAGATGAGTTGCAAGCTGTTTTGAGCAAGGAGCAGCATATAAAGGAGAGCACATATATAGTTTAGCCACCCCTTAAGGATCTTGTCAATTACCTGTATTCCGCTGCCCGGCTCCTTTCCGGGTGAACGATGTAAAAATTAGCTGCCTTTTCTTCTGGAAACGATAAAGCCATACAGGCGAACTTAACCGCCCGCGATGCTGCTAAGTGTACTAATCAGTTAAAAAGCATATATGGCTGTAACCCGTTGCGGCTGATCTATATATAGCATTCAAGTCACAACAGCCCTGCCTGAAAAGGCAGGGCTGTTTCATTTTCAAGGGCTCCCTTCAAAGTTTGCCAAAAGAGGAGAGAAGCGGGCTAATTTATAGCAGCTTTGATAAATGCTTGCTTAACTGCTTCCAAAAAAGTAATTTATTACGGTAAATCATCAGATTGACCTTTTATGGAGCATAAAGACAGAATGCAGCAGTATTGGAAACGCAACGTGCGCATCCTCCTCATCCTGCTGGGGATATGGTTTGTAGTCTCGTTCGGGTGTGGCATCCTGCTGGTGGACGAGCTGAACCAGTTCCGGCTGGGCGGCTTTAAACTCGGCTTCTGGTTTGCCCAACAGGGCGCCATCTACTTCTTCGTGCTCATCATTTTCGCCTACGTGTGGCTGATGAACCGGCTCGACCGGGAGTTTGATGTAGACGAAGAATAAAATCCCACACTCACCTTTAAAAATTTCCCAATGGGTATATTAACCTGGACATACATTATGGTGGGGCTTAGCTTCGCCCTTTATATTGGCATTGCCATCTGGTCGCGGGCCGGCTCCACAAAAGAGTTTTACGTGGCGGGCGGGGGCGTGTCGCCGCTGGCGAACGGCATGGCCACGGCGGCCGACTGGATGTCCGCCGCCTCCTTCATCTCCATGGCCGGCCTTATCTCCTTCATGGGCTACGACGGCTCCGTTTACCTGATGGGCTGGACGGGCGGCTACGTGCTGCTGGCCCTGCTGCTGGCGCCTTACCTGCGCAAGTTCGGCAAGTTCACCGTCCCTGACTTTGTGGGCGACCGCTACTACTCCCGGACCGCGCGGCTGGTGGCGGTGGTTTGCGCCATCTTCGTTTCCTTTACCTATGTGGCCGGCCAGATGCGGGGCGTGGGCATCGTGTTCTCCCGTTTCCTGGAGGTGCAGATCGAGACCGGTGTGATAATCGGGATGATCATTGTGCTGTTTTACGCGGTGCTGGGTGGCATGAAGGGCATCACCTATACGCAGGTGGCGCAGTATTGCGTGCTGATCTTCGCCTATATGGTGCCGGCTATCTTCATCTCGCTGCTGCTGACGGGCAACCCCGTGCCGCAGCTCGGCCTGGGCAGCGAGCTGGAAACCGGCGGCTACCTCCTCGACAAGCTCGACGGGCTGCTGACGGAGCTGGGCTTCGCCGCCTTCACCAGCGGGAGCAAGGCCACCATCGACGTGTTCTGCATTACGGCGGCGCTGATGGTGGGCACGGCCGGCCTGCCGCACGTGATCGTGCGCTTCTTCACGGTGCCCCGCGTCCGCGACGCCCGCAAGTCGGCAGGCTACGCCCTGGTGTTCATCGCCATTCTATATACCACTGCGCCGGCCATCGGGGCTTTTGGGATGTACAACATGCTGCAGACCACCAGTAACCAGCCCATAGCGGACATGCCGCAGTGGGTGAGCAACTGGCAGAAAACCGGCCTGATTGCCCTGGACGACAAGAACGGCGACGGGCGCATCCAGTACAGGAAAGGGCCGGAGCAGAATGAGCTGATCATCGACAAGGACATTATGGTGCTGGCTAACCCGGAGATCGCGCAACTGCCCAACTGGGTAATCGCGCTGGTGGGAGCGGGGGGGCTGGCGGCGGCGCTCTCCACGGCGGCGGGCCTGCTGCTTGTCATCTCCACGTCCATCTCCCACGACCTGCTGAAGAAATCGTTTATGCCGGGCATATCCGAGAAGAGCGAGTTGCTTGCCGCCCGCGCGGCGGCAGCCGTGGCCGTGATCATCGCGGGTTATTTCGGCATCAACCCACCGGGCTTTGTGGCCGAGGTGGTGGCCTTTGCCTTCGGCCTGGCGGCAGCGTCTTTTTTCCCGGTCATCATCATGGGCATCTTCTCGAAGCGCATGAACAGGGAAGGGGCCATTGCGGGGATGGCAACCGGGCTTATTTTCACCATTGCCTATATCTCCTACTTCAAGTTCATCAACCCGGAAGCCAATATACCGGAGAACTGGCTGTTCCACGTGTCGCCGGAAGGAATTGGTACATTGGGAATGCTTCTGAATTTCGCTGTTTCCTTTGCTATTTCACGGTTTACGCCTGCCCCGCCCCTTGCGG
This sequence comes from Pontibacter saemangeumensis, assembly GCF_039541895.1. Taxonomy (NCBI): domain Bacteria; kingdom Pseudomonadati; phylum Bacteroidota; class Cytophagia; order Cytophagales; family Hymenobacteraceae; genus Pontibacter; species Pontibacter saemangeumensis. Next base: position 234,452 of record NZ_BAABHC010000039.1, on the reverse strand, counting down.
TGCAGGAGCTGGTGGAGGAAATACGGGTGCCGAGAGGGGCAAGCACCGAAGTCGTGGCCCATTAGGTATGCCCCATACGGAGGTAGCGGCAGAGAAAAGCAGCCTGTGCAGGTGCTATTCTCTGCCGTTTTACTTAACTTAAATCGGAGTGGCGTATAAAACGGACACCTCTGGAGAGAGCTTAAGCGTAGTTTACGCTCTATTGGGACAAGGTTAGTACACAAGACAGTAAATGCTTCAGGGTTGTAACCTGGAGCTTCTTTTGGAGCCAGTTTTTTACTGGCATGGGTTGCCCTAAATAGTCTCGCCAGTTGAGAACCGGCCTTATTTGTATGCCATTTGCAAACTTGAAGTATGGGCCTCAACACGGAAACCATTTATAAGCCAAAGCCGCGTTGGAGTTATATAGCTCATAGCGCACACGGACTGCGTATATATAAAGTACTCGAAACATATAGTACCGCACATAAACACTTTGCTCTATGACCAACTACCAGATTAAAACGAATGAAGAATACCAGCAAGCCTATACCCGCAGCGTAGCGGACCCGGAGGGTTTCTGGGCTGATATTGCCGACACCTTTACCTGGCGCAAAAAGTGGGACAAGGTGCTGGAGTGGAACTTTGATGAGCCGGATATCAAGTGGTTTCAGGGCGCCAAGCTGAATATAACGGAAAACTGCCTGGACCGCCACCTGAAAACCCGCGGCAACAAGCTTGCCCTGGTCTGGGAGCCGAACGATCCGAAAGAGCGTTATATCCGCTACACCTACCGGGAACTGTATGAGAGAGTGTGCCAGTTCGCCAACGTGCTGAAGAAGAACGGCGCCAGGAAAGGCGACCGCATCTGCATCTATATGCCGATGATCCCGGAGCTGGCTATTGCCGTGCTGGCCTGCGCCCGCATCGGGGCGGTGCACTCGGTGGTGTTTGCCGGCTTCTCCGCCTCCGCCATGGCCGACCGCATCAACGACGCGCAGTGCAGCATGGTGCTGACCTCCGACGGCCTCAACCGCGGGGCCAAGCAGATACCCGTGAAGCGCGTGGTGGACGAGGCGCTGGAGCAGTGCAAATCGGTGCAGAAAGTGATTGTAGTGGAGCGCGTGGGCTGGGCCGTGAACATGGTGGAAGGCCGCGATGTGTGGTTCCACGACGAGGTGAAGGAGGTTAGCAAAGAGTGCCCCGCCGAGGAGATGGACGCCGAAGACATGCTCTTCATTTTATATACCTCCGGCTCCACGGGCAAGCCCAAAGGCGTGGTGCACACCTGCGCCGGCTATATGGTATATGCCCAGTACAGTTTTGTAAATGTGTTTCAGTACCAGGAGAGCGACCTGTACTGGTGCACCGCCGATATCGGCTGGATTACGGGGCACACCTACCTTCTGTACGGGCCGCTGCTGGCAGGTGCCACCTCCCTGATGTTTGAAGGGGTGCCGACCTACCCCGACAACGGGCGTTTCTGGCAGGTGGTGGATAAGTTTGGCGTCACAATCTTCTACACGGCCCCAACCGCCATCCGGGCGCTCATGGGCGGCGACATTGAGGACGTGCTCTCCTACAGCCTGGACTCGCTGCGGGTGCTCGGCTCGGTGGGCGAACCGATCAACGAGGAGGCCTGGCACTGGTACCACACCCACGTGGGCAAGAACCGCAGCCCGGTGGTGGACACGTGGTGGCAGACTGAAACCGGCGGCATCATGGTCTCTACTTTGGCGGGTGTTACGCCCATGAAACCGAGCCACGCAGGCCTGCCGCTGCCGGGGGTGCAGCCGATACTGGTGGACGGCGAGGGCAACGAGATAAAGGAGAACGGTGTGGAGGGTTACCTGTGCATGAAGTTCCCGTGGCCAGGCATCATCCGGACCACTTACGGCGACCACGAGCGCGCCCGCCTGAGCTACTTCTCCACCTATAAGGGCCTGTATTTTACCGGCGACGGCGCCAAGCGCGACGAAAACGGCCTGTACCGCATCATTGGTCGTGTGGATGACGTGATCAATGTGTCCGGGCACCGTTTCGGCACCGCCGAGATAGAGGAAGCCATCAACCACAACGAGCACGTGATCGAGTCGGCGGTGGTGGGCTACCCCCACGACGTGAAGGGGCAGGGCATCTACGCCTTCGTGACGCTGAAAGACAAGCCGGAGCATATAGACTGGCTGCGGGCGGAGATTGTGGAGACGGTGGTGGAGAAGATCGGCAAGATCGCCCGGCCCGACAAGATCCAGATCGTGAGCGGGCTGCCCAAAACGCGTTCCGGCAAGATCATGCGCCGCATCCTGCGCAAGGTGGCCGAAGGCGATACCTCCAACCTCGGCGACACCTCCACACTGCTCGACCCGACAGTAGTAGACGAGATCAAGGAAGGAGCTTTATAGGGGATTCCTGTTTTTGACTGAGAGCCCTGCGGCATATATGCTGCAGGGCTTTTATATGCCTGTTATATATATAAAAGCAGTTTTTTAAGCGGAAAAGTTTTATTTAAAAACGGGAGGACAATTTGCATTGAAATAAATAAGGCTGATGCTTTAAAAGGTGTTAGTAAAAGCGCTGCTATGTGTTTTTTATGCATGTATACTGCCTATAGCCGTGTATAAATGATTATAAACACGGCTATACTTTGGGCGCAGAATTGCATCCAGTTTTTTTAACCGGCCTGTTGCAATCAATTCCTGAGCGAATTATACCCCTTCTATTTACAAGAATGAGCTTCGAATAAGGTGAAAAATATCAATTGCTTACCCTAACCTAAAAACCTTTTGAAATTTTAGATCAATACGCTAAAAACAGAAACGCCAGTTCGTTTATATAGCCAGGACATGTTATATTTATATAGCTCTATCAGATGGTGATAAGCGACATGGACCGCTTATAGCTGCAAAATAATAAACAAAGTCTAAGCAAAACGTCCTTCGCATATAGTGCTGATAACCGTATGTTTCCGCATATCTGGTAGTTGTGCGGCAGCAAAAAACAGAATTAAAAGTAAATGTCGATAATTGAGAAGGCTCAAAAATTAATAAGCAAAAAAATAAACGCTTTAAGCCTACTTGATACTGGGTGGCACAATAGACCTTACGATTTCTTTTTAATATTCGGACAGAAAGATGAGAGTAAATCGCCTTGGATAAAATCAAGTTGGGATGTAAACTTTGAACCTTATTTTGATAGACTCATAAAGCAAACTGATTCTTTAAAGGAAACAGGAATAAGGGTAATTAAATACAAACCAGAAAAAAGAGTTACCAAAAAGGATAACAAAGAATTCATCTATCATTCAGAAGTAAAGTCAGGAAGATTAAAATGGGATTTGAAGTCCCACGAAAAATGGACTGTTTTAAATAGTACTGATAATTACTTTCTAAACTTTGAACTTTCGACTCCAATCTGGACGGTTTGTGAAAAGAGAGATTCTCCACCCGATATTTACATTACTATATCGAATGAAAGAGATATTGAAAATAAGCGAGAAACCCAGTTTGGTTACTTCATTGTTATAGCCATAGCGAAAAATTTGAAAATTGACTCAAAGCCTATTTTAAAGGAGTTATCAGAAAAAATAAACGCTAAAGCCACAGTTTTGAAAACAAGAAAATGGGGAAAGCCTGAGACAGTTGGAAACTGGACTTTTGTTAACTGGATTCAAGACACTTTTAGTGGGGGTATTTACAAAGGACAAAATTTACATTCATTGGATTTTAGTGAATTAGAATTTGAGCCAGCGTGGGAGATTATTTACCAAGAAAAATAAATGCCGAACGCACAACCAAGTATAGCAGTAATGCTTGCTGACGCTGCGCCATTCTGCTACACTAACACCGTTAGTGGTAATGCTAAGTATAAAATTTAGCCAACGGATGTAGCTGGCTTAACTAATAGAGACATTTATTAAATAAAAGGCGTCAAGAAAATTCAAGAAACCAATTAGTTAACAAGCGTGGACATTTTGCTTACTCTATTTGCTCTCATATTTATTATTACTGGAATTTTAGTAATAGTGAACTATAAATTCTATAAATATGACCCGAGTAATATGCTGTTTGCGACTAAGCTGAAAGTGTTCTTGAGTGGTCTTCTTTTTTGTTTGATTGGTGTATATGGCTTAGTTCATGAACTAATAAAGCTTTTTGAATAGAGCAACAAAGTGCAGGAATATAGAACCTATTACTCAGAAAAAGCTACTGTCCACTAACCACACCTATACGGCAGCTTCGCCGCCGCATAGCTCAGTACGCTAGAAAATATTTATAACAAAAACCCAGTCTTAAAGTTACCATTTTGGTAACTTTTTTCATTATATTTGAGTTTAGAATTAAGAAGTGAGAGTAATAGCAAAGCGGACACTGCGGGATTTTTGGGAAAAACATGCCGATACTGAGCAGCAGCTAAAAGCATGGTATAACGAAGCAGAGCAGGCTAACTGGAAGTCTCCAAACGATATAAGGAAAGATTATCCGTCTGCCAGCATATTGGAAGACAACAGAATGGTATTCAACATCAAGGGGAATAACTACAGGTTAATCGTAAGAATCAACTACAAGTATCGTGTTGTATGGATAAGGTTCATTGGGACGAATGCTGAATATGACAAGGTTGACGCCACTAAAATTTAATTGAGACAGGAATGAATGTTAAGCTGATAAAAACAGAAAAAGATTACCAATTGGCCCTGCAGAGGCTGGAAGATATATTTGACGCGGAGCCAGACACACAGGAAGGCGATGAACTGGAGGTGCTTTCTTTCCTGATCGACTCCTACGAAAAGGAGCATTTCCCGATTGAAGCACCGGATCCGATTGAAGCGGTGAAGTTCAGAATGGAGCAACTTGGAATGAAGCAGAAAGACTTAACTGAAGTACTGGGATTCAAGAGCCGGGTAAGCGAGGTATTGAACAGAAAAAGAAAGCTCACACTAGAAATGATAAGGAGTTTGCATAAGACCTTAAACATCCCGACAAACGTGCTCATTCAGGAATATTAAAAGAAAAACAGTCTTTATACCACTGTATATATAAATCCCTTGCTACGCAGCGGGTTATGCCTGTACGAGACCGTTCGCGCTCATTATGAGACGATACACTGGCCTAATAACAACCAACTAAATTGATACTACTATAGTTAACAGGTAAAATAATTAGAAAATGGAGTTCAACCCAAACAACAACGTTGTTAAACGCTGTCTGCAGGGGATGGGCATGGAAGAAAAGGGTAAACCTGAAGAAGCAAGCAAGTTGTTTCATCAGGCCTGGGACGAAGCGACAAACGACTTTGAAAAATTTCTTGCAGCACATTACGTCGCCCGACATCAAAAAAATGTTTCCGACAAATTAAAATGGCTCGAAGCGTCTTTGCAGTTTGCCTTAACAATAAATAGCGATGCTGTTAAGAGTGCTTTCCCTTCGCTGTATTTAAACATTGCCAAATGCAATGAGGACTTAAGCGAACCGGACAAGGCAAAAGAGAATTACGAGTTAGCAGCTTCATTTAAGGATAAACCGTCTGACAAAGGCCCCTTTTATCATGGGACCAAAGCAGATTTGCAGGTAGGGGATTTGCTGACAGCAGGGGGCAGTTCTAATTACAAAGCCGAACTGAAAATGAATCACATTTATTTCACGGCCCTGGTTAATGGGGCTGGACTTGCTGCTGCATTAGCTAAAGGCAATGGATGTGAACGTGTCTATATCGTTGAACCGACAGGGAGTTTTGAGAATGATCCCAATGTTACAGACAAAAAATTTCCGGGCAATCCGACACGCTCGTATCGCTCCCAAGCACCATTAAAAATCGTTGGCGAAGTAACAGATTGGGTGAGACAAACACCTGAGGAACTCCACATATGGCGCGAAAAATTGGCCAACAACAAAGGGGAGATTATTAATTAACCCATTTGCGACATACTTACAAAGTCGAAACATGACCCACCCCCGCCCCTCCGAGGAGGGGAATTTTTCAGAGACGGAATTTTTATTCCCCTCTTGGGAGGGGCAGGTTTTCACTTAGCAGATGTATAAATCGCAACTTGAGTTATTATTCCCCTATCAGTTGGTTCATGCGCATTGCAATTTGCCTGTCTGCAGATTCCCCTCCTCGGAGGGGCGGGGGTGGGTTCTATAGAACAGCTGCGTGCGCAGTATTCGGTTGATAATGGTATAACGTAGGAAAAGAAAACTTTGCCTAAACTAGCGATTCATGGATGAACTGAAGTGCAAAGGAAAAGCGCGAAACTAAAACAACACTTATTGTGCATGTACGCACCATGGCCAAACCGTAAGTGGTGAGGCTATAACGGCAGCCCAGACAGATAAAACCGAATATGTCCATATCAAAAGAAACCGAACTAATCGGGATGCAAAAGGCAAGCGAAGCCGTTGCCCACACCTTGAAAGAAATGAGGGACTTCGCCCAACCGGGTATGACGACAAAGGAATTAGACAACTTTGGCGGACAAATCCTTAAGGACTTAGGCGCAAAATCAGCACCATATATAACCTACCAGTTCCCGGGATGGACTTGTATAAGCGTAAACAATGAGTTTTGCCACGGTATCCCGTCCGATACCAAAATCCTGAAAGAAGGCGATTTGGTTAATATTGATGTTTCAGCCGAGCTTAACGGTTTTTGGTCTGATAACGGAGGCTCGTTTGTGCTTGGCGAAGATGTTAACCGTCACCAAAAACTCATTGACGCTTCGAGGCAAATTTTGCACAAAGCCATCTATCATATAAAAGGAGGTGTCCGTGTTTCAGACATCGGGCATCTAATAGAAACAGAAGCAAAAAAGCGTGGCTACAAAGTGATCAAAAACCTCACGGGTCACGGCATAGGAAAAAGCCTTCACGAAGAACCGAGCGAAATAGCAAATTACAGAGACCGGTTTAATCCGGCAAGATTTAAGAAAAATGCTGTTGTTGCCATTGAGACATTCATATCAACAACCTCGACGTATGCCGAAACCCTACATGATGGTTGGACAATGGTGGGCAATAATGGTGGCTTTATGGCGCAGCACGAACATACCATTGTGGTTACTGACGGGAAACCGATTGTACTGACAGAGATGAATGGGATTTGGGATTAGCGAAACCCGTGCTGCATTCCAGACGCGCAGGACAAGAAGCCTAACCGTTAACAGGCGTTGGGCACAATGCCAGGTGACGTGTTTCAGCGGAATGCAGTGCTTCCATCGGGCATGCGTGCAGCGCGCTTTGCGCTTCTAAGCCCGCCACCGCGCCAAGCGCTACACCGTAAGGCCGGCATCCAGGGATTGCGGATAGGAATAGTAAGTGGTTAAGCTGGGCTGATGGTGAATATCAAAAGGAACGGCCCTGATTAGAGCATCCATGGTGATGATCGCAATACCATGAGAGTCCAGCCCCTGAGCAAATTCAAGTTGATTTCGTCGTGAGGCAAAGAAATAAGCAGAACCTGAAGACAAACTTATTGAGGATACTTCAGGCTTGCTGACCTGGAAAGAGAATGACAGAGCCGTTGCGACTTTCAAAAATTTGGAAGAAATTACCTATAGGAAGCCTGCCTTGACTAAGGTGGTAAAAGCATGGATTGGCGCATCGACTTAGAACTAAAAACAACAAAAACGCTACCGCTAACAAGCTAATCACGTCTGCTCTTGCCCATCCCTATATACCCTACCTTTGGCTGCAAGGCTAAACTGATCGCCCGGCGCAGAGCCAATTACAAGACATTGTAAGCAAATAAAACTAAGAAAGTATGACAATGGGAAATAAAAAGGAGTTGCCGCCGGAGCAACGGGAAGCGCTGCTTAGCACTTTAAAAGGCCGTTTTGAGAAAAACATGCACCGCCATCAAGGCCTTGCATGGGCCAACGTGCAGGCAAAACTGGAAGCTTTTCCTGAAAAGCTGTGGTCGCTCCATGAAATGGAAAGAACGGGCGGTGAACCGGATGTGGTAGGCCAAGATAAAAAGACGGGCGAGTACATTTTTTACGATTGTTCAGCGGAGAGCCCCAATGGCCGCAGAAGTGTTTCTTACGACCGGGAGGGGCAGGAGTCAAGGAAAGAGCACAAACCAGAAAATAACGCGCTCGATATGGCTGCTGCCATGGGCATTGCGCTTTTATCGGAAGCAGAATACCGGGAACTGCAGCAACTCGGAAAGTTCGATATGAAAACATCGAGCTGGGTGAAAACACCCGCTGAGATCAGGAAACTCGGTGGGGCCCTTTTTGCAGATTTCCGCTACGGCAATGTCTTCGTGTATCACAACGGTGCACAATCCTACTATGCCGCCAGGGGGTTCCGTGGCTCGCTGAAGGTGTAGAATCGGACAGAGAGTGAAACAAAGGTTTTCGATGGTAATAATATAAAGCAGTAAGGAATAAGCTCACACACCAGGCCTGGCAGCCAGCATCCCCACAAAACGCTTCCCTGCATGAGGAGATGCTGGTTGGATCGAGACAGGGATACTTGTGCCACCGGTGACCGTGGCTGAACTGTTCCTGGTGCTTTCATCGCTTTGGCTTCATCACCCGGATGTTATACCCATACTAGCACTACAACTGTAGAATGTTTTATATATAATGTAGATTTAACCTAATCAGCTTCTTGTGCATAAACGACGATAGGTTATCTTTATAAAGCTTGCAGTGCAAGTGGCGAAATGGCAGAATTCTTTTGTTTCTCAATTTAAACTGATAACATGAATAGCTCGATCGATGAAAAATTGGCACCGGTATTTAATGAAATCATCAGACGCAACCCTGGCGAAATAGAGTTTCATCAAGCCGTCAGAGAAGTACTGGAGTCTTTGGGGCCTGTTCTGGTAAAGTATCCTGAATTTGCACACCACAAAATCATTGAGCGCATCTGCGAGCCAGAAAGGCAAATCATATTCCGGGTGCCCTGGACAGACGACCGGAACCAGGTGCAGATTAACCGTGGGTTCCGGGTGGAGTTTAACAGTGCCCTGGGCCCCTATAAAGGCGGCCTGCGGTTTCATCCTTCCGTGTACCTGGGTATTGTGAAGTTCCTGGGGTTTGAGCAGATATTCAAAAATGCCTTAACCGGCCTGCCGATAGGCGGGGGCAAAGGCGGCTCTGATTTTGATCCCAAAGGCAAGTCAGACAGTGAGGTAATGCGGTTCTGTCAGAGCTTCATGACCGAGCTTTACCGCCATATAGGTGAGCACACCGATGTGCCTGCCGGGGATATAGGCGTGGGTGGGCGCGAGATCGGCTATATGTTTGGCCAGTATAAACGCATCACCAACCGCTATGAGGCAGGCGTTATCACCGGAAAGGGGCTGGACTGGGGAGGCTCGCTGGTGCGCACCGAAGCAACGGGGTATGGCAATGTTTTCTTTGTGAAGAAGATGCTGGAGGTGCGACACGAAACCATCGAAGGCAAAACCTGCATCGTTTCCGGTTCCGGCAACGTGTCTATCTACACCATCGAGAAGGTGCATGAATTGGGCGGGAAAGTAGTGGCTTGCTCTGATTCGGACGGGTATATATACCATAAGGACGGCATCGACCTGGAGGTGGTGAAGCAGCTGAAGGAGAAGGAGCGGAGACGCATAAAAGATTACCTGGAGTACCACAGCGAAGCCAGGTACCTGGAAAAGGGGAACATATGGGAGGTGCCCTGCGACATTGCGTTCCCCTCTGCCACACAGAATGAGCTAAACGGCAAAGATGCGGCACTTCTGGTTAAGAACGGGTGTATGGCAGTAGGCGAAGGAGCCAATATGCCGACCACGCCCGAAGGCGTGAAAGTGTTTCAGGAGGCCAATATACTATATGCCCCCGGCAAGGCAGCCAATGCCGGAGGAGTGGCCACCTCCACCCTCGAGATGATGCAGAACGCCTCCCGCGACTCCTGGACGTTTGCCTACACCGAGGATAAGCTCTCCACCATCATGACCAACATACACGACCTGTGCTACGAAAAGTCAGAAGAATTTGGCGCGCCGGGCAATTATGTGCTGGGTGCCAATATTGCAGGATTCATCCGGGTGGCGAATGCTATGCTGGCCATGGGGGTGATATAGCTTCGTTATTTATTCCTTCCACAGATACCTGCCTGGCTTATATATGCTCCACAGTTCATCTATAGCGAAGTGTGGGGCAATGAGAAGGTTGAATCAAACAGGATATCCTGCAACCGACAATAATCCTATCTTTGCAGCAAAAGCATAGAGGATGATGATCGACGAAACCCATAACCCCTGGACCACACTTTCCAGCAGGCCTGTCTACCAGAACCCCTGGATCAGCGTGCGCGAAGACCAGGTGCTGAACCCCAAAGGCGGCGAAGGCATCTACGGCGTGGTGAGCATGAAAAACAAGGCCATCGGCATTATCCCGATTGACGTCGAGGGCTATACCTACCTCGTGGGCCAGTACCGCTACCCGCTCAACGAATACAGCTGGGAGATACCCATGGGCGGCGGCCTGATCGAGAACGACATACTGGAGTCGGCGAAGCGGGAGTTGCAGGAGGAGACAGGCTTTACCGCCGCCAAATGGACAAACATCGCCCGGCTGCACACCTCCAACTCCGTCACCGACGAAGAGGGCTTTGTTTTCCTGGCGCAGGAACTAACCGCCGGCGAAACTGCTTTTGAAGAAACAGAGGAGCTGCACATCAGGCGGGTAAAGTTCTCGGAGGCGGTGGAGATGGCCCTGAACAACCAGATCACCGATGCCATCAGCGTGGCCGGCCTCCTGAAAGCCGCCCTGTTGCTGCAACAGCAGGGGTAGGTATATATACCACACAGGCCCGCCGGGCCGTTATCAGGAAGCACGTGGCTGCGGTAGTGCCGCTGGATTTGTACAATTAGCGAGAATGCTTACTTTTGGATAAATGAAAGCCATCAAGTATATAGCCAATCGGATATACACCACCTGGTGCTGCACCTGGTTTGTGCTGCCGTTCGTGGTCACGTATCCTTTCCAGGCTGTGTTGCTCCGGAAAGAGAAGTGGTGGCACCGGGTGCATAACATCAACCGCGGCTGGTCCACGGTGTTCCTGCGCATGTTCCTGGCCCCGCTTGTGGTGGAGTGGCGCATGAAATTCGACCCGAAACAGCGCTATATTTTCACGGCCAACCACAGCTCGTACCTCGATATCCCGATGATGCTGCATGCCATCCCCGGATTTCTTAACTTTGTGGGCAAGAGCTCGCTGGCGAAGGTGCCGCTCTGGGGTAAGGTGTACGACACGTTATATATAACCGTAGACCGCCGCAACCCGGTGAGCAGCGCCCGCAGCTATATCAAATCGGTGCGGACGTTGGAGCAGGGGCGCAACCTGGCCATTTTCCCGGAGGGCACGATTCCGAAAACGGCCGGCGAAAAGCTGATGGCCTTCAAGGACGGGCCGTTTAAGCTGGCCATCGAGAAGCAGCTGCCGGTGGTGCCGGTGACCATGCCCTACAACCAGCACTTCCTGCCCGACCTGGACGGGAAGCTGAAGGTGCGCTGGCACCCGCTCAAGATCGTGGTGCACGAGCCGATCGAGACGAAGGGCATGACGCAGCAGAACCTGCCGGAACTGAAGGAGCGGGTATTTAACATTATTCAAACAGAACTAACGAAACACAGCAAAACGCATGTCAACCGATATTCAGACTATCAAGAAATTAGCGCACTTAGCCAGGCTTGAGTTCAACGAGGAGAAAGAGCAGGAGATGCTGCAGGACCTCAACAAGATCCTGGACTGGATGGACAAGCTGCGCGAACTTGACACGGAGCACGTAGAGCCACTGACGCATATGACCGAAGAGGTGAACGTGCTGCGCGAGGACGTGGCAATGAACACGGTTACGCACGAGGAGGCGCTCCTGAATGCCCCTAAAAAAGACTCCGACTACTTCCGGGTTCCGAAGGTGCTGGAGTAAACAGACCACATGAGTAAAGAGACGGATTTGCGCTGTGATGCTGTCCGGCCCGGCCAGGGTGCCAGGCGGGTGGTGTTGCCTGGGATGATTGAAAATGTCTTGTGTCTTATGTCTTGATACTTGTGTCGCATTACTAATTATGAACAAAATCAAGTTTTGGAGAGGCTGGGATACTTCTATAAAGTATCCCTATCTTTTTTTACTCCTGCTGGGTGCGCTGGCGTTGCTGCTGGGCGTTTATCACTATTTTACTGGTGACAACCTGGCCTTTGGCTGGGACAAGATCACGGACCTGCAGGTGGTGCCGGTGCCGGTGCACGAGGTGACGCGCCTGCTGGAGCCTTTCACGCTCACCGCCGACGGCTACCTGATCTTCGAGCAGTACGACGTGGCCCTGCCCACCGTCAACACTGCGGCGGCCAGCCTGCTGCTCGGTATCCTGGCGATATGCCTCGCCTTTTACACGGCGGCCATCAGTACCATGCGGCAGCTGCCGTATTTTGGCGGGGTGCTCCTGCTCATGCTGTTCCTGGCCACCTTCAACTTCGACCTGCTGGGCGGGTTCGGCAGCGGCTCCAGCCAGACGCTGCTCCTGGTCATCATTGCCCTGCTGGCCATCAGCAGTTATGCGTTTCAGGCCTTCTGGCCGCAGGTCGTTTTCTCGTTGCGCCTGCTGGTGATGCTGGTGGTGGTGATGGTAAGCGGCATGCTCATATATAGCTCGGCGGAGTTTCCAGCCACGCTCGTGACGCTGCACCTTGTCAACTACAGCTCCATTGGCGCGCTGGTGGCCACGGTGCTGTTCATGCTGTGGGTGGCCTACGAAAACGTGAACGCCCTGCTCTGGGTAAACACGCAGGCCAAAGCCCCGGAGCGGCGCTTCAGCATGTGGCAGTTTATTCTCATCAGCGTGCTGTACCTGCTCAACCTGCTGCTGCTGTACCTGCGCCACATCGGTTACCTGCAGCTCGACCTGTTCTATGTCAACGCCTACTTTATCCTGCTGCTCTCGGCGGTGACGGGCTTCTGGGGCATGCGCCAGCGGGAGGCATACTACAAGAAGCTGTTCCTGTTCCGCCCCGCGGGTGCCGTGCTGTACCTCGTGTTTGCCACCATCGCATTCCTGAGCATTGGGTATGCCTTTGCCACGGCCAACGATCCGCTTACGGTGTTTTACCATGATATGATCGTGTACACGCACCTCGCGTTCGGCACCGGGTTCTTCCTTTACATCATGATCAACTTCGGGCGGCTGATAGACCAGCGCCTGCCGGTATATAAAGTGGTGTACGAGCCGAAGCGCTTGTCGCTTTTCTCGTTTGCCCTCATGAGCCTGATCGTGTGCGCCATCCTGGTGATGCGCACGCAGTACCGGTCTTACTTCGACATGCAGGCCGGCTACTACAACTACCTCGGCGATTTATATACCGCCTCGGGCAACAACATACTGGCGGAGCGTTTCTACGAGGAGAGCGACCTGTACGATGCCAACAACGTGAAGGCGAATTACAGCCTCGCGGCGCAGTACCGGCAGGAGCAGCAGCGCAACAACGAGATCCTGCGGCTGAAGGACGCCCTGCAGAAACGCCCCAACCCGAAACTGTACGTGCGCCTGGCCAATCTCTACGACGAGAAGCAGTACTTCTTCGAGAAGCTGTACGTGCTGCAGGAGGGGGCGGAGAAATTCCCGGAGAGCGGTGAGCTGTACAACAACCTGGCCCTGCTTTACGCCCAGACGAGCGTGCAGGACAGCACCGAGTATTACTTCGACCTGGCCCAGCAGCACAACGACGACGAGGACTTTGTGCGCAGCAACCGACTGGCTTTCTACACACGGCAGGCCATGCTGGAGCCCGCCAAGGCCGTGCTGAAGGAGAGCCGGAACGGCGGGAGCAAGGCGCTGCGCAGCAACATGGCTACCCTGCGCCAGCTGCTGGGCATGGATCCGCAGCACGAGGAGAACTTTATGCCGGATTCCCTGCAGGAGGTAGAGGATTTTACGCTTTTTTACAACGAGGCGCTCAGCAAACTCAACTTAGGCGACACCACCCGGTTAGAGAAAATCAACTCCTATTTAGCGTCTCCGGCCAACCAGCTGTTCTATGCGGACTTGCTTTTCCTGAAGGGGCTGGTGCACCACTACAACGGCCTGCCGAAGGAAGCGCGCCGCGTGGTCGAGAACCTGGCCCTGCAGTCGGACCGGAACAACGGCTACTACTACAATGCCCTTGGCCAGTGGATGCTGGAGGAGGAGAACTACCGGGCGGCGGCGGCCTACTTCGGGCAGGCCAAGGACCTTGGCTACAACCAGGCCTACCTGAGCCACGGCTATGCCCTGGCGCTTGCCCACCAGCCGCAGGAGGCGGTGCAGGCCCTGGAGGAAGTAGGGTATACCGAGAATGAGGCCGCCATCGCAGTGGCCCAGGACCTGGCCGAGGTGCTGCAGCAGGATGTGAAGACCATCACCACCGAGGTGCCCGACAAGGAAAAGGTGCAGTACCTGCTGGCCCACCTGCCCCGGCTCAGCGAGGCGGAGGTGGACGCGCTGGTGCAGTCCGTCACCGAGAAAGACCTGAAACGCAGGGCCCTGGTGGCGCGCGTCGATTACTTGGTGGGCCGGCGCCGCTGGAATGCCGCATTAGAGGCTATCAAACAAGCTGCGCCCCAGCTGCAGCCGGAAGGCGAACTGCGGTCGGCCCTGAACCTGCTGCAGCTAAAGGTGTGGCTGAACGCCCAGAAGTACGATGTGCTCCTCAACCGGATGGAGAAACTGTACCTGACAGACCGTGACAAACGGCAGGCCCTGTATTTTAAGGCGTGCGTAGCCGAGGCACGGGGCCGGAAAGAGGAGGCGGCCGCCCGCTACGAGCAGGCGCTGAAAATGCTGCTCTACGACGAGGAGGCGGTGCTCGCGGCAGCGAACTTCTTCGACAGCTACCAGCCGGAGGGGGAGCGGGCCTACAACATCCTGCTCAGCGGCATTACCTATAACCCTTATGCGGCTGAGTTGCAGAAAGCGTATGCCATGGAGAGCCTGGAGCAGGGGTTGTTCAGTTATGCAGAGCAGGCACAGGAAAATCTCCGCGACTTGCTTCCTCCAGCAGAATACAGTACATTTATAAGGAAATTAGACCAGAAACGCCAGGAGATCGCAACGCGCGCCGACGACTGGCAACTATGAAAAAAAGCTGTATGAACACGCTCATCGAAACGCACGACATCTCGAAGATATACCGCATGGGGGCGGAGACCATCCATGCCCTCAAATCGGTGTCCATTAAAATAGAAAAAGGGGAGTATGTCGCCTTCATGGGCCCTTCCGGTTCCGGCAAGTCCACGTTCATGAACATCATCGGCTGCCTCGACACGCCCACCGGCGGTACGTATATCCTCAACGGGAACGATGTCAGCAACATGTCGGACAACGAGCTGGCGGAGGTGCGCAACAAGGAGATCGGTTTCGTATTCCAGACGTTTAACCTGCTGCCGCGCCAGTCGTCGCTGGACAACGTGGCCCTGCCGCTCATATATGCCGGTTTCAGCAAAAGCGCCCGGCAGGAGAAGGCGCAGCGGGCGCTGGAGAGCGTGGGCCTGGGCGACCGCGGCAAGCACAAGCCCAACGAGCTTTCGGGTGGCCAGCGGCAGCGCGTGGCCATTGCCCGCGCGCTCATCAACAGCCCCAGCATCATCCTGGCAGATGAGCCGACCGGAAACCTCGACTCCAAAACGTCTTATGAGATCATGGAGTTGTTCGAGGACCTGCATGCCAAAGGCAACACCATCATCATGGTGACGCACGAGGAGGATATTGCCAAGTACGCCCACCGCATTGTTCGAATGCGCGACGGCCTGATCGAGTCTGACGCGATGAACGACAATATTGCCACCGCAACCAGGCTACAGACAACACCCGAGTAATGAAGTTATATACCAAAACAGGCGACAAGGGCACCACCTCTCTTATCGGCGGCACCCGCGTGGCTAAATCCGATCTGCGCATCGAGGCTTATGGCACCATCGATGAGCTGAACTCCTATATAGGCCTGGTGCGCGACCAGGAGGTAAACCAGGCCCGGGCGGGGGTGCTGAAGGAAATCCAGGACAGGCTTTTTACCGTTGGCGCCCTGCTGGCCACCGATCCTGAGAAATCAAGAATGAAAACCCCGGACCTGCACGAGGAGGACGTGCTGCTGCTGGAGCAGGAGATTGATACGATGACGGCCGAGGTGCCGCCCCTGCGCGCCTTTGTGCTGCCGGGCGGCCATCCATCCGTTTCGTTCTGCCATGTGGCGCGCTGCGTGTGCCGCCGGGCCGAGCGCTTGGCCATTCATTTACAGGAGCATGCCCCGGTAGAGGAGCTGATCATAAAATATCTGAACAGACTTTCTGACTATCTCTTCGCGCTTTGCCGTAAAATGACCCAAGAGCTCGGCGCCGAGGAAGTAACCTGGAAGCCGCGTGTCTGATACATCAAAAGAACAAAACCTAAAAAACATGTCAGTTGATACCCTAACAATACCAACCCAACGCGTGGCGAAGTCGCGCATATCGGAGGTGGATTTTGACAACCTTCAATTCGGTAAAACCTTCTCCGACCATATGTTTGTGGTCGATTACAAGGATGGCGCGTGGCAGAACCCGCAGGTGCTGCCTTACGGCGATATGCCCCTGAGCCCCGCCACTTCCTCGCTGCATTACGGACAGGCCATTTTTGAGGGCATGAAGGCCTATAAGAATGGAGACGGCGACATTCTCCTGTTCAGGCCGCTGGCGAACCTGCAGCGCCTCAACAAGTCTGCGGAGCGCCTGTGCATGCCGGAACTGCCGGAAGAACTCTTTATGCAAGGCCTGGAGCAATTGCTGCGCCTCGACGCCGACTGGGTGCCTGCCAAAGAGGGAAGCTCGCTCTATATCCGGCCGCTGATGTTCGCGACAGACAATTTTATCGGGGTGCGGCCGTCCCTGACGTACCGTTTCCTGATCATCACCTGCCCCGTGGGCAAGTATTATGACAAACCGGTGAAGGTGGCGGTGGAGCCCAATTACGTGCGCTCGGCGGAAGGCGGCGCAGGCTATGCCAAAGCGGCGGGCAATTACGCGGCGGCCCTGCTGCCATCGCGTAAGATGCAGGAGAAAGGCTATGACCAGCTGATCTGGACCGATGCCAAGGAGCACAAGTACGTGGAGGAATCCGGGACCATGAACATCATGTTCGTGATGGACGATGTGCTGGTGACACCGAGCCTGAGCACGAGCATCCTGCACGGCGTTACCCGCGACAGCGTGCTGCAGGTGGCAAAAGACCTGGGCTTTAGAGTAGAGGAGCGCCGCGTGGCCGTGGACGAGGTGATCGCGGCACAGCAGGCCGGCAAACTGACGGAAGCCTTCGGAACCGGAACGGCGGCCATCATCTCCCAGATCGCCCTGATCCACCACAACGGCCAGGACTACGAGCTGCCTCCGGTGGAGACGCGCAAAGTGTCGAACCAGGTAGGTGCACAGCTGGACAAGATCAGAACCGGGCAGGCACCGGACACCCACAACTGGGTATATAAAATCAGCCTGTAACTATTCTAATTGAGGCAGAATGCTGCGATATAAGCATCAGCAACTTATATGGCAGCATTCTGCTTTTGAGTTAAACCATATATAAACACATATTCCATGACAACAGAACAGGTGAAGGAATTAAAGGCCAGAGTAGAGGCCTTGAGGAGGTATCTTTGACTACGATGCCCGAAAAGAACAGATAGAGGAAACGGAGAAGCAGACCACCGCCCCTGATTTCTGGGACGACCCGAAGGAAGCCGAGAAGATCCTGCGGGATATAAAATCGGTGAAAGTGTGGACAGACCACTACGAGGAGGTGGAGAAATCCGTGTCTGACTTCGAGGTGCTCTACGATTTTTACAAGGAGGGAGACGTATCGGAGGAGGATATAAAGCAGGAGTACGGAAAGGCCGTCAAGGCAGTGGAGGGGCTGGAGTTTAAGCGCATGCTCAGCGGCGAGGAAGACCAGCTGAGCGCCATTGTGGAGATCAACCCGGGCGCGGGCGGCACTGAGAGCCAGGACTGGGCCGAGATGCTGATGCGCATGTACATCATGTGGGCCGAGGCGCATAAGTTCGGTGTGAAGCAGATCAGCTACCATCCCGGGGACGGCGCCGGCATTAAATCCGCGACGCTAGAGATCACGGGCGACTTTGCCTACGGGTATATGAAGTCCGAGATCGGGGTGCACCGGCTAGTGCGCATCTCACCATTCGACTCCGGTGGACGCCGCCATACCTCCTTTGCCTCCGTGTTCGCCTACCCGGTAGTGGACGACACGATCAACATCGAAGTGAACACCGCTGATATAGAGTGGGACACGTTCCGCTCGGGAGGCGCTGGTGGCCAGAACGTGAACAAGGTAGAGACGGCTGTGCGCCTGAAGCACAAGCCCACGGGTATCGTGATCGAGTGCCAGATCGAGCGCTCGCAGCTCATGAACAAGGAGCACGCCCTCCGGATGCTCCGGTCGCGCCTCTACCAGATGGAGATCGAGAAGCGCAACGAGGAGCGCGATCGCATCGAGAGCACCAAAAAACGCATCGACTTCGGCTCACAGATTCGGAACTATGTGCTGCACCCTTACAAACTCATAAAGGATATCCGGACCGGTGTGGAGCGCACCGATGTGCAGAATGTGCTGGACGGAGACCTGGACGAGTATATAAAGGCTTTCCTGATGCAGGCATAGCATTACTTACTATCATAAAAAAAGGCACCGGATCCGGTGCCTTTTTTTATGATAGTAAGTAATTGGTATAGCTTTTTAATTCTTTTATATAGGAATAAAACCGTTTAGTATATAAAATAATAATTAGAATGCAGCTTGCTACACTTATCTAAGTGAAGAGCGTATAAAATAAAATCAAAAATTAGAAGGTAAAATCATAAGGTTCGTGCTCAGCGAAGCACATATGCAGGCGCCTTGGATAGCATATATATAAAGCGATAAGGCTATACTGATAATTTTTTGCTCTTGAAATGTGCATTGTACTTGTAGGTAGCTAGCTAAAAACTGCTGCAGCAAAAGCCTGAAAAAGCCTGTTGCTATCCCAAAGCCAGCTCTCCCCCCTAAGCTGGATTGGTAGCGATGCAGTTCGGTCTTGCTACAGGTGCACATAACAGGTAACGTCGACACCCTTCGCTTCGAAAATTTCCTGATCCACTTAGCAGGTCTGGCAGGCTATCTATGGCCGTTCCAGTCGGCGTTACCATGAAGCATCGTTTCTTATTCTCAAGTCAATTTTCAAAATCTCTTCTTTTTTAAATCTACAGCGCTATGAAAAAACTACTACTTGTTAGTTTTGCCTTGGTGTTTGTTTTCATGCAGCAGGCATGGGCACAAGGCAGGACTATATCGGGCACGGTGACAGACCAGGCAACGGGGCAGGGGCTTCCGGGGGTTGCGGTAATTGTGCAAGGCACCACCCTGGGTGCCACCACGGGCGTTGATGGAGAATACACTATTTCCGTCCCGGCGGAGGCCAACACCCTTGTTTTCCGGTTTATAGGTTACTCCACAGTGGAGCGCAGCATCGGCAACGCCTCTACGATAGACGTAGAAATGAGCGTGGATGCGGAGCAGCTGCAGGAGGTGGTGGTAACTGCCCTCGGCAGGCAGGAAGAGGAAAGAACCCTGGGCTACGCGACGCAGCAGGTTGGCGCAGAACAAATCACGCAAGGCCGCGAACGCAGCGTGATGAACGCACTGCAGGGAAAAGTGGCCGGGGTGAACATCCAGAGCCAGGGGGGCGGACCGGGCTCCTCCACCCGTGTGGTGATCCGGGGGGCCAAGTCTATCTCACAGAGCAACCAGGCGCTCTTCGTCATCGACGGTATCCCGGTGGATAACAGTAGCTTTGGGAGCGGCACCAACGCCTCCAGTTCCAACCGGGACGATAACCTGAACATGGGGGTGGATGTCGGTAACCGGGCCAATGACATAAACCCCGATGATATAGAGTCCGTCAACATCCTGAAGGGACCCGCTGCCGCTGCCCTGTATGGTGCCCGGGCTGCGAACGGTGTGATCATGATCACGACCAAATCGGGAAGAGACACCAACAAGAAGGCCGAGATCAGCTTCCTGTCCTCGTACACGATTGAGGATGTGCTGCGCTACCCCGAGATGCAGAACCGCTACGGGCAAGGCTTCTTCGGGGCGCCCGATTTGCTGGAGAATACCAGCTGGGGCCCGGTTTTCACGGGCGAGGTGCTGCCCTGGGGGCAGATCGTGAACGGGCAGCAGCGGTTTAAGCCTTACGTGGCCCTGAAGGATAACATAGAAGAGTTCTACGAATACGGCTCTAACTGGACAAATACTTTATCCGTGTCCGGTGGGGGCGAGAACGCCACGTACTACACCTCCTACTCCAACACCCAGCAGGAGGGCGTGGTGCCGGGGACGGAATACGACCGCAACTCGCTGGCTTTTAAAGGCACGGCCAAACTGGCTAATAAATTTACCTCCAATATATCGCTCACCTATACCAAGTCTGGCGGTGATTTTGCCTTGACGGGCCAGGGAAACTCCGTTTTCAACCAACTCATCCAGACACCGCGCGACATTCCGGTCCGGGAGCTGGAGGATTTGGACAATCCGTTCAATGATGAGGCGGGCTTCTATTCGCCCTACACCATCAACCCTTACTGGTCAATTCAGAATCAGACTTTCAAGAACGATGTAGACCGTTTGTTCGGCAACGTGACCATCGGGTACGAAATCATACCAAGCCTGAACGTGACCTACCGGATCGGGACCGATTTTTACACAGACCGGCGCAAGCAGTTCATGGCCATCCGCGATGTAGAGGGGCAGAATGAGTCGAACAACGACAACGGGATGTATGCCGAGCGACAGATTTACTACCGGGAGACCAACTCGGACCTGATCGTAACCTATAACAGGGACCTGACAGAGGAACTGAACGTGGAACTGCTGGTGGGCAACAACATCAACCAAAGGTTGAATGATGACCTGTTGGCCACGGCAGATGCCCTGGCAAATAACGAGTACCAGTCGCTTAGCAACATCGTGGGCACGCCACTGACCATAAGCTACCGGGATATGAGACGCCTGATAGGCATATATGGCTCTGCCAAGTTCGGTTTCCGCAATTACCTGTGGTTAGAGCTGACCGGCCGCAACGACTGGTCCTCCACCTTGCCCATCGACGACAACAGTTTCTTCTACCCTTCGGTGAACCTGGCTTTTGATGCGGCAGAGGCTTTCGGGCTAGCTGAGTCCTCTCCGGTCAATTTTGCCAAACTGCGGGCAAACTATGCCAACGTCGGCAACGATGCGCTCCCATACAGCACCCAGTCCGTTTTTGTCTCCGGTAACATCAGCGACGGCTTTGCGGGCACAGACCTGAATTTCCCGTTTGCGGGCCTGCCTGGGTTCGAAGTGAGCAATGTGATCGGAAACTCTGTTCTGAAGCCTGAGAACACCAGTTCGTGGGAGGTGGGCGCGGACATGCGCTTCTTCTCAGAGCGACTCAGGATTGATGCGGCTTATTACGATTCGAAGTCCACGGACCAGATCATCAACGTGCCGCTGTCTTATGCGACCGGTTTTGGCTCCGCTTTCCTGAACGCGGCAACGGTGCGGAACAAGGGGTTTGAGTTACTGGTAGGGGGCATCCCCATCGAGACGAACGACTTCTCCTGGGATGTCAGCGTGAACTACACGAAGAACGACAACGAGGTGGAAGACGTGTACGGCGGCAACGAGATATCACTGGGCGGCCTTGCCTCTGCTGCCCTTGTGATCACGGAAGGAAAGCCCTACGGCACGTTCAAGGCAGAAGACATCCTGCGCGACCCACAGGGGCGCATCGTCGTGAACGCCGCGACCGGCAGGCCGCGTACTGCCCCGGAGCAAACCTACCAGGGAAGCATCCAGAACGACTGGACCGGCGGCCTGGTGAACACGCTCCGTTACAAAGGGCTGCGCATGTCCGTAGTGTTCGATACCCGGCAGGGAGGCAAGATGTACTCCAGGACTCGCGGCACGCAACGCTTTGCAGGCACTGCCCCCGAAACGCTGTACAACGATCGCCAGCCATATATAATCCCCAACTCCGTGGTGGAGGTTGCGCCCGGTGAGTATGCTGAGAACACCACGCCGCTCACCAACGACAACCTCTACGATTACTGGGGCAACCTGCCGGAGGGAACCAACATCATCGATGCCTCCTTCACGAAGCTGCGCGAGGTGAGCCTGTCTTACAAACTGCCTGCTGCCATTACCGAGAAAACCTTCTTTGGCAACATCGAGGTAGGCGTGTCCGGCCGCAACCTGGTACTCTGGACACCTGATGAGAACACCTACATAGACCCGGAGATGAACAGCCTGGGCAACGGGAACCTGCAGGGATATGATTTCAGCAGTTCCCCGTCTACCCGTTCGTGGGGCGGCAACATCAGAGTTACTTTCTAAAAATCTCAGAACATAGGAATCATGAAGATCAGCTATAAATATATACTGGCGCTGTTGTTTGCCTCTTCGGTAGGCGTAACCGGCTGCGAAGACTTTCTGGACGTGAACGATGACCCCAACAACCCGCCTACCTCTACGCCAGCGCTGACGCTGCCGGCAGGTTTCGGGGAACTGGCCTACGTGCTGGGCAACCAGTTTCAGTTCCTGGGTAACTTTTTCGCGCAGCACTGGACACAGGCCGGCGCCGCAAACCAATACTGCGACCTGGAACTGTATCAGCTTACATCGGCGGATTATGATGACAGGGTTTGGGGAGAATTATATGCGGGGGCGTTGAACGACTTCCGGTATGTAGCGGAGCAGGCGGACGAGGCTGGAAACTCAAACACTGCCGCAGTGGCTGAGATAATGGAAGCCTACACGCTGCAGGTCATCACAGACGCCTGGGGCGATGTGCCGTTCACTTCTTCCCTGGAGGGGCTCGATAACCTGAACCCGGAGTACCAGAGCCAGCAGGAGATATATGATGGCCTGATCACACGGCTGAACGAGGCCATCGCCAAAATCGACGCCTCCGCCGTCGGCCCCGGAGGCGAGGACATCGTGTACAGCGGCAACATGGACTTGTGGCGCCGCTTTGCCAACACACTGAAGTTGCGCATATACCTTCGGCAGGCATATGTGCGCCCGGATGTGGCGCAGGCGGGTGTCCAGCAGCTATATGCCGAGGGCGCGGAGTTTCTGGGAATGGGCGAAACGGCCGCCGTCGCTTTTGCCGACCAGACACAGAACCGCAACCCTTTTTACCAAACGCAGGTGGTGTTCAGAGGCGGCGTGGACGTGGTAGCAAGCAACTCCGCGCTAACTTACCTGCTGGAGACCGACGACCCGCGCATCGACGAGTTCTATGCGCCGGCGCAGACCGGCGCAAACGCTGGCAACTTCATCGGGGTTGACCAAGGGGTGGAATGTACGCCCGCCAGGTCCGGTGATCAGGCCAACACAGTGTCGAAGCCGGGGCCGGCGGTCGCCAGCCCAACCACGGCTGTGCCCTTTATCACGGCAGCCGAGAGCTACTTCCTGCAGGCGGAGGCAGCGGCAAGGGGCTGGACGAACGGCATAGGCGACGCACGTGAGCTGTATGCACAAGGCATCGCCGCTTCCTTCGACTACCTTGGCGAGGATGTGGCTGAAGTTCCGGCACTGTTGACACAGGATACCGTGGCCTATCCTGTGGGCGTACCCGTGGAGAGGCAGGTAGACCAGATCATCACCCAGAAATGGCTGTCATTTAACGGGGTGCAGGGCTTCGAGGCCTGGACCGAATACAGGAGAACCGGCTACCCAAGCTTCATCGAGCCATCTGAAGCCTCCACTTTAGGGGCCAGCCTGATCCCCAAACGCATCCTGTACCCAAACACCGAATCCATCCGGAACGAGAGTTACCCTGGCCTGAAGGAGATAGACGTGCCGGTGTGGTGGGATGTGAAGGACTAATGTTAAACTTATTCTTTAGAGAGATGAAAAACATACATCGATTCAATATAACATCCCTGGTGCTGGTGGTTGCGCTCACGCTGCTCAGCTGCGAGAAAGACGACGAAACCGCCAACATATCGCAGGTTACCACCTATCCTGATTTTGTGCTGGAGGGAGAAGACCTGATCGTGATTGTGCAGGGTGAAAATTTCACGGACCCGGGTGTAAGGGCGCTGGAAGGGGAAACCGAAATACCGGTAAGCACATCGGTTGTAGGCAGCCCCTATATAGACCCTGCCCATACCGATCCCTCCGAAGTAGGTTACACCAACGCCTTTGATCCCAACGTGCCCGGCATATATACCTTTAACTACTCCGCGACAAACTCCGATGGGTTCTCCGGCACCGCCTCCCGAACAGTGATTGTGCTTGATGCAGCCCCTGACCCCACAGTGGACCTCTCCGGCAATTACACGAGCGGAAGCTCTCCCGCGTCTGAAGTCACAAAGGTAGCGGATGGCGTATTTTATGCCACCAATTTCTGGGGCGGAGGAAGTTCAGTCGTGCTGGATGGCTATATCCTTACCTCAGACGGTGTAAACTTAAACATCCCGCAGCAGGAGAGCCTGGTGCCGATATATGGCTACGGGACGCGCACGGCAGACGGTGACCTAGACTTAAGAATGACGAGGCCGACTTTCTCACCTCCTCTGATAGATATTGTAAAACTTTGGGAGAAGCAGTAATCAGGTATTGGAACATTAAAGACATACATATGAAGCGTACATACTTTTATATACTGGTCATGCTGCCTCTGTTCGTTTTGTTGGGCGCCTGCGATGACGATGATGACATTGACATCGAATATACCGCCACCTACCCCATTTCAGGCGACTGGACCGTGACCTACAGCCTGGATAACGGGGCCGGTGGGTTTGAGCCGCTCGTAGAGCACGCGGAACTCCTGATCTACAACACCGCGGCCAACCAGCCGAACGAGGTATGGGTGGATGACCACGGCAACTTCTGGGACTTTAAGGTGAAAACCCCGGCAAATGTGCAGAACCTCACGTTTGGAGGCGAAGCGCTCGAGAACGTCTCTTACGACTCGCAGGTTACCATCACGGATGGGCAGGTGTTCCTGAACGGGGCGGAGGAAAACGGCCTGCTGCGCGACAGCATCTACTTCCGGGTTACTTTCAGCGACGACACAGATGTGAACGGCGACCCGGATCCGTACGGAACCGTTTACCATGTGTACGGCCACAGGAGCACAGGCTTTGAATAAGTGGTTCTGAAGAACTTGTACAGGAGGCAGGCAGCACCCGCAGTTTTCCAGGAATCTGCCGTTGCTTGCTTCCTCTATAGGCAGCATGCAAAGCCAGATTCTTAATGTGCACCGCATATGCTCCCGATGAGTTGACTTCCAGCAGGCGGGTAGCGGGAGCAGGAAGCAGGCACCCTGCTTCAGTACGCTGAGAAGCGCGGATCAACTGTGCCAGCCGCTTTTTCAGTTTGGCGGGTTATATATAACATTCTTACTCTAAGGATGATTTCATGCGTCACGGACTGCGAGCGGCTCCGCTTAGCGACTGGCGGGTGCTTCCTTTCAGTACCACAGAGCGGCCGGTTTTCTGGTAGCCTGTCTACCTACGTCTTCTTGTCTCTACTCCAGTGGTCGCTATTCAAAATGAGATATAACTGCTGCGTTTTTCTGAAGAAGAAAACGCGCACGAGCAAATCGTTTTAAAAAAGAGGCCTGATGAATCTTGAGAGTATCTCAGACTGATGCCTACATTAATTTGACCCAAGTTCGATACACTTACCACATAGAAACATGGCCCTCCCCTCCGTTGACAAGGAGCCCCCGGAGGAGAATTTACTCGGAAACGGAATTTCTATTCCCCTCTTGGGAGGGGCGGGGGTGGGTGTTCAGTCAGCATATTAATATAGCTTACCTTGAGTTAATTTAAATTTTAGCACAAAATAGCTGTGCAAAGACAATCGGACCACCCCTATCACGGGGAGCAGGGGTGGCTGTACAGATAGGCAGAACCCTTTTGATCCTGGTATAACAAATGATTCCTGAGACAGCGATAGCTTTGTTACAATGGCTTTGCAACAGGGATGCTAAGTATGCCTATTCGATCTAACGACTGCGAAACCATAAAGTGAGGCATCACGGCGGCTGCTTAACAAGGCGTGCATGTGAATATTCGCTTACAAATCATGGTTATAAATGGTGCAATTTTTTATGGAAGCCCCAAGTAGCTATATATTTAGCTTACGATATTTATGAATTGTATTGTTTTTAGTGTGAGTGCTTACTTAAATTATATAAATAATCCTTTTATTTCGCTGAATTGGCAATTAAAGTAAATTGTTATAACATTAATAATTGTTCTATATTAGTAATAAAATAATTTTTTGTGGACCTATTGTTTTTCAATTTGCTAGTATATAATATTGGGAAATGATTAGAGTCTAAAAAAAGGGGAGATAAAAGTACTATCGTGCTACACATTCATCCCTGATTCTGATCCCATTCCTTATTTTGGCTCATGTGTCTGTTGTAGAGCGCATTGCACTGAAATAACCTCAGAAAATTCCATATCGGCGTACGTTTCTGACTTTCCAGTTTGTAAAAACCGGAAGCGGAGGAATACTGCATTTAAGGCACGTGAACATGCGCCGATGGGAAAGCTATGCCCATTGAGAAACACAATAATTTAATGTCAAATTTCTATTCACTTTTTATTCACCTTAACTACAAACAACCAATGCGAAAATTTTTACTCATCAGTTTTGTGATGGTGCTTACGCTGCTGCAGCAGGCGTACGCGCAGAGCAGAACGGTCTCTGGTACGGTTACCGA
This sequence comes from Pontibacter saemangeumensis, assembly GCF_039541895.1. Taxonomy (NCBI): domain Bacteria; kingdom Pseudomonadati; phylum Bacteroidota; class Cytophagia; order Cytophagales; family Hymenobacteraceae; genus Pontibacter; species Pontibacter saemangeumensis. The sequence continues at coordinate 207,723 of NZ_BAABHC010000039.1, read as the reverse complement.
CCAGGGCACATCACAAGGGCTACCCGGCGTAGCGGTGATTGTGAAAGGCACGACTGTGGGCACTACTACAGGGGCAGACGGCACTTACACGATCAATGTTCCGGTCAGCGGCGCCACGCTTGTATTTCGGTATATAGGCTACGAGACCGTAGAGCGCGAAACGGGCAATGCAGGTTCTGTAAGTGTGGCGCTTGCTGTGGACGACAAGCTGCTGCAGGAGGTGATCGTGGTGGGCTACGGCACCCAGACGAAACAGGAGTTTACCGGTTCTGCGGCCTCTGTTTCAGGAGACAAGCTGAAAGACATGCCGGTGCAGAGCTTTGACCAGGCGCTGAATGGCAGAGCTGCCGGCGTAAACATTGTGCAGCCCAACGGCGTGCTGAACAACCCTCCTGTTATCCGCGTTCGCGGCACGAACTCTATCTCCCTGAGCTCTTCACCGCTGGTGGTGGTAGACGGTATTCCGATCAACACGGGGGATAACTCCCTGACTTCCGCGGCAAGCAACGCGCTTGGCGACATCAACCCAGCCGACATTGAGTCGATCGATATCCTGAAGGACGCTGCCTCCACGGCTATATATGGCTCAAGGGCTGCCGGCGGTGTGCTGCTTATCACTACGAAGAGAGGCAAGACGGGCAAACCGAGGGTAAACTACGAGGCGTGGGCGGGTGTGACCAACGCTACCAGGCTTCCAGACCTGCTCAACGCCGAAGAGTATATGATGATCAAGAACGAGGCTGTCCTGAACCAGAAAATACTGAGCGGCAAACAGGATGATGAAAAAGTGCTGCCGGCGCTGTTCTTCCCGTCCTACAACGCAGACGGGTCTTTGGTAGACACAGACTGGTACAACGAGGTGTACAGAAAAGCCTACTCCCAGAACCACAGCTTGAGTATTTCAGGAGGAACAGAGTCTACCACTTACTTTTTCTCTGCAAACCTTACCGATCAGGATGGTTTTATAAAGCAAAACAACTTTAAGAGAAAAGCTGTTCGTTTCAACATAGATCACAAGCTGACGGACTGGCTGCGTTTAACGGGTGCCGCCAATTATGTGAACTCCTTCAGCTCGGCTCCTAACACAGGTTCTATCCCCGGCACTTCCTTCGCCACCAGCGGTTTGGGCCGACTGGCCATTGTAACGGCCCCTAACGTGGCAGCGCGAAACGAGGATGGCACGTACAACATCCGCCCCGACAACACCATGGGCAGAGGCGCTAACCTGACACAGTCCGGTTTCACTAACCCGCTTCCCTTGCTTGACCTGAGCTCTTTCACATCAGAGACAGACCGCCTCTTCGGAAGCTTCGGCGCGGAGGTGCATTTGGCCAAAGGAGTTGATTTCAAAACCAGCTACTCATTAGACAGAACGAGCATTGAGGGGGTGTCTTTCCAGAACCCGCTGCACGGCGACGGTTTCTCTAACAAGGGCAACGCCACGAACACGTTCCAGCGCCTGGATAACTGGAACTGGATCAACACCTTGTCTTTGCAGCGTACGATAGGCGAGAACCACAACCTATCGCTGTTGCTGGGTACTGATGTACAGGCGTTTGAGAACAGCGGCTGGGGCGCCAACCGGTTTGGTGTTGCGGATAACTTCTTCAACGAGTACCAGGGTAACTTCACAAACATAGCCCCATCCGGGAACTACATGAGAGAGCGGGCCTTTGTCTCTGGCTTCACGCGCCTCAACTACGATTTCGCCAAGCGCTATTTCCTGACCGTGAACTTCCGCCGCGATGGTAACTCAGCACTTTCTGAGGACAACAAGTGGGGTAACTTCGGCGGGGTATCTGGTGGCTGGGCCCTTTCGGAGGAGAGTTTTTACAAGAACTCTGGCCTGACTGAAATAGCAAATAGCGTAAAACTGAGAGGAAGCTGGGGTAGAGTGGGTAACGGTAACTTAACGAACGCCTACGGCTCCATGTTCCTGTATGCTTCTGGCTTATATGCAGATGTGCCAACTTTAGTGTTTGACCAGGCCGGCAACTCGGAGTTAGGATGGGAGACAAGCGAGCAGACCAACCTGGGGATGGACCTGGGCTTGCTGAACGACCGCATCCAGTTTGAGTTCACTTACTTCAAAAACAATGTGAACAACCTGATCCTGGAGGCGCCGCAGGCTCCTTCAAAGGGTATCCCGGACAACAGGATCTTGAAGAACGTGGGCTCTATGTACAACCGTGGCTGGGAGTTTGGCATTAATGCCACTCCGATCATGAAAGGTAACTTCTCCTGGAGCACCAACCTGAACTTCACCGCCATCAAAAACGAAGTGACGGCACTTTCGGATGGTAACGCGGATATCTTCGGCTTTACAGGCGGTCTGGAAATGACAAACGTGACGCGTGTCGGCTATGCTGTGGGCAGCATCTATGGGGTAGAGACTGCCGGTATAAACCCGGATAACGGTCAGCGTATCTTCATCAACAAGGATGGCAAGCAGGTGCAGTACAACCATGCCGCTGCTACTGCCCAGCGCTGGACGTACCTCGACGGAACCACTGCCGCCCCTATCACTTCTGCCGGCGACGGTAAGATCCTGGGCAACGCCCTGCCCAAGTGGTACGGCGGTTTCCAGAACACCTTCAAGTACGGCAACGTGGACCTAGGCCTGAACTTCACCTACTCCGGCGGCAACTATATATACAACGGCACAAAGGCAGGCTTGAGAGACCAGCGCTTCTGGAACAATCACACGGATGTTTTGGAGAGATGGACTCCTGAGGAAAAAAGCACAGCTTTCCCGCGTGTAGTATTCGGAGATAACGTCTCGAACGGCTCTGCCTTCGTGATTTCTGAGAACGTTGAAAAAGCGGATTTCCTGAAGCTCCAGACAGCAACGTTGGGCTATAAAATCCCAACTGCCCTCGTTAGCAAGGCTGGAATCAGCTCCCTGAGACTTTATACAAGCGTATTCAACGCCTTCGTGCTGACAGATTACACAGGTGCCGACCCGGAGATTTCAACAAATGGCAACTCTAACACCACGCCAGGTGTGGAGCGTAACTCTGTGCCGCAAGGCAGGACATTTACGGTGGGTATCAACGTTGGTTTCTAACATTACAAATCAGATCAAAATGAAGAATATAAATATACAAGCACGCAAGCACTTCCTGCTCAGGATGACGTTTCTTGCCTTGCCTTTCACCTTTGCAGCGTGCGATACGGATGAGTTGCTGAACCCGGTTCCGGAAACCTCCATCTCAGACAAAAACGCTTTTGATACCCCTGAGAGAATTCAGGGGCAGGTAAACGGTCTCTACGACGCCATGAAGAGCGGCCAGTTTTATGGCGGCAGGCTCCTGATGTACAACGAGATCAGGGGGGAAGAATACATCAACCGCCTGACCAATGGCGTAACCGGTCTCCAGACCTGGCAGCAAAACGTGCAGTCAGGCACAAACGAGGTGCAGAACCTATGGGGGGCAGCCTACGCAGCCATCAACAGGATCAACGTGTTTCTGCAGGGGCTCGAGGACAACAAAGCCAAGATTGACCCAGCGCTTTATGCGCAGTACCAGGCTGAGGCCAAGTTCCTGAGAGCGCTTGCTTACCATAGCCTTGTAACACTTTACGCAAAGCCCTACAGTGCAGACAATGGAAATTCTCCAGGTGTGCCGCTGCGCTTGCAGGCTGAAACCTCAACTGCAAACAATGACCTGGCTCGTAGCTCGGTGGCACAAGTTTACACTCAGATTCTAAAGGATTTGGACGAGGCAGAGAGCGCCCTTCCGGAAAGCTATGCCACCCCAGCGCTTAATACGACAAGGGCACATAAGAACACCGCCATTGCCTTAAAGACGCGTGTTTACCTGCACATGGGTAACTATGGAAAAGTGATAGAAGAGGCGCAGAAGATCGTAACTGATGTGGCCCCTTTCACAGCGCCATCCGGTGTGGCGCATGCTTTACAGGCAGACGTGGCGGTTCCTTTTACTGATTATACGACAACAGAGTCGGTTTTCTCCATGCCGATGTCTGACCTGGATGCGCCGGGCACGCAGAACCAGCTGGGGTATTACTTTAATGCAGCCCCTGTTGGTAATGGAGAATATTTCCTGAGTACGGAAGGTATCCTGAATGATGCGGCATGGCCTGCTACAGATGCCAGGAAAACGAAGCTTGTTGTTACAGCAGGTGGCAATGCCTACCTGGCAAAGTTTGTGAAGCCAGCCCCTTTCACGGATTATGTACCTGTGATAAGATACGCGGAAGTGTTACTGAATTATGCCGAGGCTGCCGCAAGAACCGGCAACTTAGATAAAGCTGTTGCGCTTCTTTCCGCTGTTCGGGGCAGGTCAGACGCCTCGTATGCGTTCCCGGCAGAGGCCGTTGCCACACAAGATGCTTTAGTAAACACGATTCTGACGGAAAGGCGCATTGAGCTGTTAGGCGAAGGCTTCCGATCGCTGGACATCACCAGAACGCTGCAGACATTCCCTGAAAAAACGGGTAGCGGGATCAGCGCACCGGCGGTCGCTCCAACGTCCACAGATTACGTGTGGCCGATGCCGAACTCAGAGTTGGCCACTAACAAAGCCCTTTAACCTGCTTTCCTGCCAGCGTATCTATAATACATTTTAATGCGCTGGCAGGAAATAAATTATTGCTTAAAACCCGCCGGCGTTTGACCGGCGGGTTTTTCTTTATATACTTGTGGCACACTGCGATGGAAACACACATACAAATTAGGTTGTATGCCCCACAGTGATAAGAAGAGCCTTACGCCAAAGAGTATTTAGTTTATATCATTAATTAAGGTGAGGTGCAGTTTACTCTTCCCTGGCCCTAATGTATCATTATGCTACTTTCCAACCACAGCGGATATGCACTGGAGGCGGGCGTAGACGAAGTGGGCCGGGGCTGCCTGGCAGGGCCTGTGGTGGCCGCGGCTGTCATCCTGCCCATCGGGTACAGGCACTCCCTTCTCAACGACTCCAAGGTGCTGAGCAAAAAACAGCGGGAACTGCTGCAACTGGATATTGTAAAGGACGCCGTGGCATGGGCTATAGGAGAGGCCTCGCCCGCTGAAATAGACGAAGTCAACATTCTTAACGCTACCTATATGGCCATGCACCGGGCACTGGAGAAACTGGGCCAGGAGCCGGAGTACCTGCTGGTGGACGGCAACCGGTTCAAGCCTTACAGGCAGGTACCCTATAGCTGCATGGTGAAGGGCGACGGCAGGTACCTTTCTATTGCGGCGGCCTCGGTGCTGGCCAAAACCTACCGCGACGACCTGATGCGCCGCTTGGCGGAAACCTATACCCGGTATGGGTGGGAGCAAAACGCCGGATACCCTACCCGGCTGCACCGCGAGGGCATCGCCCGCTATGGGGCCACGGAACACCACCGGCAGTCTTTTACGCTGCTGCCTACGCTGCCAGAGGCACTACAGAAAGGTATATGATATCAGCCGGAGGCCCTTACTTCAGCCTGATCAGGTCAAGGAAAAGGCTGAAACTGTCGAGGGAGGAGTGGCTTTTCTCAAAGCTGTCGAAGGTGAGCGGCTTTACGATGTAGCCTGTCACGTTGAGGCGCTGCGCCGCCAGGCGGTCTGTCTCCTCGTTGGAGGTGGTCATGATGAAAACAGGTATATGGCTGAACTCGGGGTCGCGGCGCACCTCTGCCAGAAACTCCAGCCCGTTCATTTTGGGCATGTTGATGTCCAGCAGAATAACGCTGGGCGCGGGCGATATTTTGGCGGCGCCTTCGCTTCCGCGCAGCATATTCAGGGCCTCTCGGCCGTTACGGGCAACGTGCACCGGATGCGTGAGGTTAATCTTGCTTAGCTCCCGCTCTACATTCATAATATCCAGGTAGTCATCTTCTACTAAAAGGATATTTACAGCTTGCTCAGTCATTCGTTTTTGGTGCTTCTGGTACAATTAACGCAAAATTATAAAATTATCTCACTTCAACCGCCTCTTTTGGCCAGGTGAAGGTGAAAGTTGCCCCCTGTCCGGGCTCTGACGACACCCAGATGGTGCCGCCCTGCCACTCCACGATTTTCTTCACGATGGTAAGGCCCACGCCGGTGCTTTCCACCGCATCCCGCTCCTGCAGGGTCTGGAATATCACGAAAATCCGCTCGTGATAGGCCGGGTCAATGCCGGGGCCGTCGTCCGAAACGGAGAAAACATGGAACTCATCCGTCTCGCGATACCGGACTTTGATCAGGCCCGATGCTTTGTCATGGTACTTGATGGCATTGCTGATCAGGTTGCTGAAGACCTGCTGTAACTGTATACGGATCGTGTGCAGTACTGGCAGGTCTTCCTGCACGTCTATTTTAAACCCGTCCGGCGGCGAGAGCATGTCTGTTATCTCGCTCAGCAGGATATTCACGTCTACCTCCTCTTCTATCTGGTTGGTGCGCCCGATGCGGGCCAGGGCCAGGATGCCGTTGATCAGGTTCTCCATGCGGTGCACGCGGATGCGCATCATCAGCAGGTATTCCTGCACTTTTGGCGGCAGCTGCGTGCCCATGTCCTCCTCTACCCAGCGGGAGGCGACTTCTATGCCCCGCAGCGGCGCCTTCAGGTCATGCGACACCACGTAGGCGAACTGGTCGAGCTCCATGTTCTTGCGGTCGAGCTCGCTGAACGTCTCATCAATGGTGGCCGACATGCGGTTCAGGGAGTTCGAGAGCTGGCTGAGTTCGTCGCGCGAGGTATCAATGATCTTTGTCTTATAGTCTCCCCTGGAGATTTCCTCCGCCAGGTTCACCATCTTCATGATGCGCCTGGTGATGAGGCGCGTAATGTAGTAGGCCCAGCTAATGCCCAGGATAACGGATAGCAGGGTCAGGATGGTAGAGACGTTCCGGGTCGTGTTGATGCTGCTCCCCAGCCGCTCCCGCCGCTCCTCCCGCACCTTGTACTCATAGGCGTTAAAGTCGCGGAAGGCAGCCCGGATGGAGTCGATCAGGATTTTCTCGCCAAGCACGAGGCTGTCCAGTTGCGTGCTTGAGTCGAAATCCAGTATATCCAGCGTGTCCGACCGCTTCAGGGCGATAAGCGGCTCGGCATAGCTTTTCTCGAAGTTCTGCTGCAGCCGAATGATGTCATCTATCTTTTCGGTCTGCTCGGGCGAGCTGGTAACAAATTTCCTTGTTTCTGTGAACAGGCTTGGCAGCTGGTCCTTTGCCTGCAGATAAGGTTGCAGAAAAGTCTCGTTGCCGTTCAGGAGGAAACCGCGCAGGCCTGTTTCCATGTCAATGATGTTCCGCTGCAGGGAGGCAGAGTTCCGCACCACGATCTGCGACCGCGATACCCACACTGTGTTTTCGATCACATCCTCAGACAACCGGAAATTGACAATGGCTACTGCCGTGAATAAGAGGGATATAAGTAAAAAACCTGCAAAAAGTTTAACAGAAAGTTTCATCTAAGGCGCTTCTTCTTTGCTAAAACAGCCATGGCGGGGCATGGCTGCAACGGCTAAAGGTACAATTGTTTTCGGAAGTTTGTAAGCGGCCAGCGGCCCGCGCGGCCTATCAGGAACCGGCAGCGGCACCTGAGCAGGGGGTGAGCGGAGCAGGGCAACCCTAAAGGCCAGCTTCCTTATATCTTGTTGCATTTATAATATTCCGGCCAGATGAGAGGTTAAAGGAGGGTGGTTCCCGCTTTTCTGAACGCTTCGCGCAGGTAGCCCCGGTGCTGCCTGCGGGTATGCCGGGCAGGGCAGGAGATTAATTTCGGAAGCGGATGAATTTTGCTTATTTTTGCCGCACAGGCAGCAAGACCTTATTCGAGATATGGAACTGAAGAAAATTGCGTTGAATGACGTGCATGAGGCGCTGGGAGCCAAGATGGTGCCTTTTGCAGGCTATAACATGCCGGTGCGCTACACCTCTGATATAGAAGAACATAATGCCGTGCGCAACGCGGTGGGGGTGTTCGATGTGTCGCATATGGGCGAGTTCATGCTGCGCGGCCCCGGCGCCCTGGACCTGATCCAGCGCATCACCTCGAACGACGCAAGCAAACTGGCAGACGGCAAGGTGCAGTATTCCTGCTTCCCCAACGAGGAAGGCGGCATTGTGGACGACCTGCTGGTGTACCGTTTCAGCGAGGAGGAGTATATGCTGGTGGTGAATGCCTCCAACATTGAGAAGGACTGGGACTGGGTGAACCGGTATAATACGGGCGGGGTGGCGCTGGAGAATATCTCGGATGAAGTGTCGCTGTTTGCGGTGCAGGGGCCGAAAGCCGCCGAGGCGCTGCAGCCGCTCACCTCCATCGACCTGCACGGCATGGTCTACTATACCTTCGAGAAAGGCACCTTTGCCAATGTGGAGGACGTGATCGTCTCGGCTACGGGCTATACAGGCTCCGGCGGTTTTGAGCTGTATGTAAAGAACAAGGATGCCAAGGCTGTTTTCGGCGCCATCATGGAAGCGGGCAAGCCCTACGGCATCAAGCCTATCGGCCTGGGCGCGCGCGACACCCTGCGCCTCGAGATGGGCTTCTGCCTCTACGGCAACGACATCAACGACACCACTTCCCCGCTGGAGGCGGGCCTGGGCTGGATCACGAAGTTCGACAAAGACTTCACCAATGCGGCGAACCTGAAAGCACAGAAGCAAGCCGGGGTACAACGCAAGCTCATCGGGTTCGAGATGCTGGAGAAAGCCATACCCCGCGCCCACTACGACATCGTGAACGCGGCAGGCGAAAAAGTGGGGGAGGTAACCTCCGGCACCATGGCGCCGTCGTTGGGCAAGGGCGTGGGACTGGGGTATGTGAACAGCGACCTGAGCAGGCCCGGCACCGAGATTTATATACGCATCCGCAACAAGAATATGAGAGCACAGGTGGTAAAGCTGCCTTTTTATAAAAAATAGTTAATCGTTTTTCGTTAATCGTTTTTCGTGGTCAATGTCCTGATACGAAAAACGATTAACGAAAAACGGAACACGGTAAACGAACAAAGATGGCAAGTATAGATGTGTGCTACAGCCCGGAGTTGCTGCACTTGTATGATCTGGAGGGAAAGGCAGTGGTGGCCGTTGATATTCTGCGGGCTACCTCTACCATGGTCACAGCCTTTGCGCACGGTGCCACCGATATCTTCCCGGTGATGGAACTGGAGGAGTGCCGCGCCTATGCCGGGCAGGGTTGCCTGACCGCGGCCGAGCGGAACGGCATCAAAGCGGAGGATTTTGACTTAGGCAACTCGCCCTTCAGCTACATGAACGGCGTGGTGCAGGGGCGCTCTGTTGCCATCACCACCACTAACGGCACCCGCGCTATTCGTTTGTCGGAGGCAGCCGAGGAGGTCGTGATCGGGTCGTTTCTGAACCTGCAGAGCGTGGCCGACCACCTGCGGGACTTGCAACTGGACGTGATCGTGGTTTGCGCGGGCTGGAAAGGCAAGTTCAATTTAGAGGATACGCTTTTTGCCGGCGCCCTGGCCGATTGCCTGCAGCAGGATTTCACGTTCGAAAACGACGCGACACTGGCCTCGCTCCACCTGTACCAGGCCGCCAAAGCGGATATGTTCGCTTTCCTGAAGCAATCATCGCACGTGCGGCGCCTCGAGAACCTGAACATCCACGAAGACATCAAATATTGCCTGCAACACAACCTATACGATGTGCTGCCCGTGTGGCGCCACGACAGGCTGGTGGATCTGGCAGGAGTGAAGAAGTTGTAGAGTTGGGGAGTTAGAATGTTAGAAAGTGTAAAATTAAATCCACATTCACAATTAAACTCTCTAACTCTTTAACTTTCTAACTTTTTATTCTGTTTGTGGCGCTGGCTGTCGCGGGAGGTTTTTTTCTCCAGGTTCCGTTGCATGGCTTCCGTCAGGTCGATGCCGGTTTGGTTAGCCAGGCAGATCAGCACGAACAGGACATCGGCCAGTTCATCGCCCAGGTTTTTGCCTTCATCGCTCTTCTTGAAAGACTGCTCCCCGTACCGGCGCGCTATAATGCGGGCCACTTCCCCGACTTCTTCCGTCAGGATGGCCATGTTGGTGAGCTCATTAAAATAGCGTACCCCGTTTTCCTGTATCCACTTATCTACGGTGGCCTGCGCTTCGGCTAATGTCATATAGGCTGTGCTTGGTTATCTGCCAAATTTAACCACAAAATCGACATATGGTACCCCGATAAACAGGACTTCGCTGGCAATGTCGGCGTTGTTCAGGAAGGCAAGGTCGACGGTGATTTTCTCCCCCATAAACCGGATGCCGTAGGAATATATCCCATAGTACCCGTCGACAGGCACAATCCAGTTCTCCGTTACGAGTGCCGATTTGCGGCCTATCCGCCGCATGCCGCTGAGCGTGAAGACAGGTTTCCCGGAAACTTCCTCGTCTACATAGCCGTAGCCCACGCCCAGCGTGGCGTTGTTGTCTTTGTTGCCATACGTGATGATGCCGTAGCCAATGCCCAAACCGGAGAAGTCTTCCATGGCGGCGTTCGCGTAAAGTATGCCCGCGCCGGCGTTCCAGTTTTCGCTGATGGGGAAAGAGTATTTCGGGGTGATGAAAAAGATAGGCTCGCCGGAGAAGGTAGAGATCAGCTCGAAGCCGGCCCCGATGGTAAAGCGGTCTGTGACGCCGTAGTTGAGCGAGTTGATGACTAAATAGGTATTCTGGTAATACACCTCGCCCTTCCGGAGGCTGTAGGCCGAAGGGGAGAAAAGGTAGCGGGTGGCGTTGGGGTTCTCAAACCAGTACTCGCCGTTGCGGAAGTTCCGCTCATCCAGGATGCGGAAGCTTTTCAGCTCGCTCATCGGGATCACGATCTCCCCGGCACTGTTCGTGAGCAACCGGATGCCCGCATCGCTCTGGCCCAGGTACACCCCCTGAATCACGGAGCCGTCTTTGGTTTCCACGACCCAACGCTGCGGCGGCGTTGTCTGTGCCTGCGTGCTGTCCGTTTGCTGCGCCTGCGCAACAGTGGGCGATGCTATATACATGCCCATGCACAGGCACAGGAGTACAACCAAGGAGCAGGAACGCGAACTGAAAATCATAGCCCAAGGGAAACGAAGTGGAACAGACGAGACGGTTGTGAATCCGATAGGTATATATACGAAAAGTTTTATATATATCCTGGATTTATATATAAATTATTTTCTATTCCTTCGCTTTCGAGTCCAGCACAATCGTGACGGGGCCATCGTTCAGCAGCGACACCTTCATATCCGCCCCAAACTCACCGGTTTGCACTTTCTTGCCCGTGGCAGTCTCCAGCAAGGCCACGAACCGCTCATACAACGGAATGGCCACAGCAGGAGGAGCCGCATTGATATAAGACGGCCTGTTGCCTTTTTTGGAGTTGGCATATAGCGTAAACTGGCTGATCACCAGGATATCGCCCTGCACATCCTGCACGCTCAGGTTCATCTTGCCTTCCGCGTCCCCGAAGATGCGGAGCTGGGCTACTTTTGCCGCCGTCCATTTCAGGTCTTCATCGGTATCTTCGGGGCTGAAGCCCGCCAGCACCAGCAGCCCCAACCCGATTTCACCTTTTACTGCTTTCTCAATTTCAACGGAGGCCTGCGTGACCCGCTGTAGAACAATGCGCATATATAGCTTAGAGATAGGTTTCAGGCAAAGGTACCAATTCGCGCGTTTAGAGGCGAAAACAAGGCGGCTTTATATATAACCCAGGTTGCTATATATAAAATTGTTTGGGTTTTGATGGCTGAGAACCTGTCCATTACAAGAGGGGGATATTACTTGCCAGGAAAAGAATTCCCTTTTTGGGAGGGGTTAGGGGTGGGTCTTGTTTCAACAGCGAAACTAAATCGCAACCTGGGTTATATAGAAAGCTTTACTTTTTAATTCAGCAGGAGTAGCAGGATAATTGATAGTAGCCTGAAAGGGAATGCTGCTATATATAAAATTAGCCTGTAAATAAGCCATATAGGGCATGGGCAGTTTATCAGTCGGGTTACCTGATAAGCAGGTTTAATCCACGTAACCTTCGTAGCGGATGCGGCTTACTTTGTTGTTTTTGAGGTGAAAGTGCAGCGAGGCAGGGGCGCCCTCGCGGACAGAGGCCACAATCCGGTCACTGCTTTGCGTGATGACCAGCTCGTCTCCCTGTGTTTTCAGCCTGTTCAGCAGCTCTGCCTCGCCCATGCCCACGCGCAGGTTGTTGCGCAGCGTAATGTCGCTGCTCTGGATGTCGGCTACCTGCAGGAGCAGCTCCCCGGTTTGGCTGGGGGCGTAAAACTCCATCATCGAGTTGCCGAACCGGATAGTGAAAACGGTATCGGTGAGGCTGGGCTTGTGACGGTTTTCGATGGCGTCGGCATCCACGGTAAAGTCAGCGTTGATACGGTCGAAATACGTGCTCAGGTTATTGCCCTGGCTGCGGCTGGCGACGAATGGATTGCTCAGCAGGCTGGCAGCAGCAGCTGCCTCAGCCGGCGCGCGGCGGCGCGTAGAGGCCGTGTCGGGGGCGGCTAGCCGTCGCTCCTCCGGCGCATCACCGCGTTCCTCGCCCCCCAAGTCGGCGCTGCAGGCAGTCGTGAACACGTTCACGAGCAGCAAAAGCAGCATCAGCCGCACAGCAAGGCTGTTCGTGTAGCGGCGGGAGATGCTGAAGCGGAGGAAAAACATGGTAAGGGGGTAAGGGATGTATAGGTAAAAGTAAATGTATATACGTGGTGATGCCGCTCAAAAGTTATAGCTAAAACGCCTCCGCTGGTTGTTTGGCCCCGGCATAAAGTATAATTTCGGGGCAAATATGATACAAAATCTGCAATGCAGCAAATAGCGCTTATAACATATACCAACACCGGAAACTATACCGGTATCTCTGACGAGGAGAACAGCAGACTCTACGATTTGTTATTGGAAAAAGGGCTTTCTGTTTCCTTCCAGATCTGGGACGACCCCGCCGTGGACTGGAGCCGGTTCGAGGTCATTATCCTCAAATCGCCCTGGGACTACTTCGACAAAATAGACGCTTTTTATGCTTGGCTCGACAAGCTGGAGCAGCTGCCGGTGCGGGTGCTGAACCCGGTGAAAACGGTGCGCTGGAACACGGACAAACGCTACCTCCTGGACCTGCAGCAGGAGGGGGTGAACGTGGTGCCCACGGTATGGCTGGAGAAGGGCAGTGAGTTTGATGCCGCGCAGGCGTTCGCGCGACTGGGCGCTGAGAAAATAATCGTGAAGCCAGCCGTGAGCGGTGGGGCAAAAAACACGTTTGCCCTCACGCCAGGCGAGGCAGCAGCTAAGACAGCCTACCTCAACGAGCTGCTGCAACAGGAGAGTTTCCTGGTGCAGCCGTTCCTGGAGGAGATCCAGACAAAAGGAGAATGGTCGTTCCTGTTCTTTAATGGTATATATAGTCATGCGGTGCTAAAGGCAGCCAAGGCCGGCGACTTCCGGGTGCAGCACTTTTTCGGTGGCACCGTGCACACCCCGGAGCCGCCCGCAGGCCTGCTGGCCGCGGCCCAAACCATCGCAGACAGGCACGCCCCCGGCTGCCTCTATGCGCGGGTGGATGGCGTTGAGCTCGCAGGCGAACTGGCGCTCATGGAACTGGAGCTGATCGAGCCGTTCCTGTTTATGGCCATGAGCGACGGGGCTTTCGAGCGCTACTGCGAAGCGCTGCTGGCGCAGCTGCAAATGGCAAATACGGAGAGCTAGCTAAAGGCTTTGGCTGTGGAAGATCAGCAGGGGCACCTCTGCCTCCAGCACCAGTTTCCTGGTCAGGCTGGGGTGCAGAATACTGTCTACGAACGAGCGCTTGTGGTTGGTGACGGCAAGCAGGTCCACCTGCTCTTTCTCCACGAATTCCTCCAGCGTAGCTGCCAGGTCAGTGCTGCCCTCCAGCAGCGTGTACCGGATGTTATCGGCGGTGCGGATGCCCTCCACTTCCGCCTGCAGTTGCCTTAGCTGTTCATGGTCCTTATCCGATGCCGCGCCGGAGGTGATATGGAGGCAGAGTATGTGCGGGTTGAAGGGGGCGAGCAGCTGCTGCAGGTCCGCGATGGCCTGTGCATCGGAACTGTCAAAATCAGTGGCATAGAGCACGCGTGACAGGGTGTTTGCCCGGGCGTGCAGCGGCACCGATAGCACCGGCACTTTTGCCTCCTCTGCCATTTTGGTGGTGATGGTGCCAAAAAGGGAGCGGCTCAGGCTGTCTTCCCCTGCAGTGCCCATCACGATCAGGTCTGCCCCTAAGTGCTGCGCCTCCACCGGAATCACGTCCTCGGGCAGCCCGTTGATGAAGGCCGTTTTCAGGAGCACTTTTGCCGCCGCGGTGCTTTGCAGTTCCTGGCGCAGAGCCTCGAGCTTGTCGCGCTCTTCCACCTCGTTCCGGTGCAGCACGCTGTCCGTTAGCTTTTCGGAGTCTGTGGCCGTGCTGCGTCCTTCCTCCACCGGCTCGTGCCAGGGGCCCGCCAGGTAGTCTCTGAAACAGTGCAGCAGCAGGACTTCAGCCTGTGGCGCGCCGGAGGCGAGGCGCAGGGCGTAACGGCAGGCGTTGGCGGTGCCTTCTTCAAAATCAACCGGGACAAGAATTCTAAACATGCTCGCGTGGGTAAGGGTGGCTCGTCTATATAAATTAGCTTTTATATATACGAGGTGGCGCCTGCCTTTTGTTATGAGCCCAGGCAGTTGGGGCGGTGCCTGCGGGTTGGTCGGGCAGGAATGGAGGCCATGGCCGGCGAAGTTTGGAAAAATCCCTTAGTTTTGTAGTTCCAGAATGCCTGCCATGCCAAAACGCATCGTTTTCTACTTCATCGGATTTGTTATACTTGCCTCGCTGGCTTACTACAGCTTTAACCGCTGGAAAGGGTCCAGGGAGAAGGTAGACCTGTGGACGCTGGTGCCGGAGAGTGCGGTGCTTGTGCTGGAAACCAATAACCATGCGGCCCTGCTCGATCACCTGCGGGAAACCGGGCTCTGGGAGAGCTTCTCGGTGCTGCCCTTTGCGCAGCGCTTTGAGGAGAACCTGGCCTCCCTCGACAGCGTGGCCCCCGGCAACCAGCGCCTCTCGCGCTTCCTCGACGAAAAAGAGATCCTCACCTCCATCCATGTGGTAGGTAAAGCCGACGTGGCCTATGTGTATTATGTGCCGGTGGCCTCGGTGGGGGAGCACCGCTTTCTGCGCACCCTCACCGAGGATATGAGCAAGAGCACGCTTTTCGAGGAAGAGACACGCCGGTACCAGGGCGTGCTCCTCACCGATATCACCAACACCCGGCTTGGCACGCATTTTACGTACTTCACTCACCATAACAATATTATCCTGAGCCCTTCGGGGGTGCTGGTGGAGGAGATTGTGCGGCGTCTGAACCGCGAGGAGCCCATTTCCATCGCCGGTGAGCTCAGGGGCACCACTCACCTGGGTAAGCCGGAGGTGTATGCCAACGTGTTTGTGAATTACAGGATGCTGCCGGACTTCCTGAACCTGTTCCTGAAAGAGGAGGTGATGCCGGAGGTGCGCTACCTGTCTTCCCTTAGCCAGAACGCCCTGCTGGAGCTGAAACTGGAGCGGGACAAAATCTTCCTGAGCGGCTTTTCCTCCCCCGAGATGCTGAAGAACTCCCTGCACCAGGTCATGCAGCCCGAGAAGCCGCAGCCGCTTGGGGTAAAAGCCTACCTGCCGAGCCGCACGGCGCTGCTGCTGCATTTCGGCCTGGACGAGATCGAGCGCCTGGGGATGCCCCGCCAGGAGAACAAGTCTGTCTATGCCGCCACGGTAGACAGTTTGGCGCAGTCGCTAAGCGAAGAGGCGGCCATTGCCTACCTTGAATCCGCCAGCATCAACGCCACCCCGGAAAAAGTGGCCTTTGCCCATGTGGCTGACCCGGCCGCTACGGCAGCGCTGCTCAGCAGCCTGAGCGCGCAGCTGGCCACGGCCCGCAAGCAGCCCCCCGTTACAGAGCAGCACGGTAGTTATACCATCCAGCTGCTGAACGTGCCCGAGCTGCCCAAGCATCTTTTAGGGAAGGTTTTCGAGGGTTTTGAGCAATGCTACGTGGTGCAGGTGGATGATTACCTGCTGATGGCGGCACGGGTGGTCACGCTCCGGTCGCTGCTGGATGATATCGCGGAGGAGAATGTCTGGGGAAAGTCGGTGGTGCAAAAAGCCTTTCTGGAGGAAACGCTGCACGAGGCGAACCTGAGCATCTACCTGAACACCGTTAACGCCTGGTATATACTGAACCGCTATGTGGAGGACGCTGAACGGGAGAACCTGCTGCAGAATGCATCCCTCATCAAGCGGTATAGCCAGTTGAGCCTGCAGTTCTCCAAAGTAGGGCCACAATACTATACCAGCCTCCTGGTACGCAGCCCGGACCGCAGCAACAGCGGCGCAGGGCAGGACGTTTTCGGGGTTGAGCAGACGCTGCCCTTTAACGCCCGCCTCGATACGCGGCCTTTCCCGATACACAATGCCGCAGACCGTAGCCGGGAGGTGGTGGTACAGGATTCCGCAGGCGTGCTGTATAATATTACCGCCAATGCCCAGCGCGGCTGGGTCGACAGCGTGGGTGCCTCCGTCAGGGGGGACATACTGGAGGTGGAGATGGGGCCGGATAAGAAACTCCGCTACCTGTTTGCGACTGCCGGCCGCATCCATGCCATAAACGAGCAGGGGCAGGAACTGGTGAACTTCCCTTTTAACATGGGCGACTCGCTGAGCATCCAGCACCTGGCCGTGTTCGATTACGAGAACGACGGAAACCACCGCCTGCTGATCGATGATATCATGGGCAACCTCTATATGTACGATACACGGGGGGCCGCCCTGCAGGGCTGGCAGCCGCGCCGCATGGACTACCGGCTGGCCACCGCGCCGCAGCACCTGCGGGTGGGGGGGCGCGATGTGATTGTGGTGGTGCTGGAGAACGGCTACATTTATGCCCTCAACCGGCAGGGCGATGCCTATCCCGGTTTCCCGATCAGCCTGAAGTCTCCGGTAACGGGCGGCATAGGCGTGAACCTTGGCGCCGATCTGCGGCGCACAACCCTGACGGCCGTGACACGGTATGGCAGTGTGGTGACGTTTAACCTGCAGGGCAAAGTGCTGAGCAGGGAGCAGCTGCACAGGCCCAGCAAGCGCGCCATGTTCGATCTGGTGCCGGAAAGCAGCAACGGCAGATCATCCGTCATCGTGCGGCAGGAGCAGGGGAAGGTCACGCTTTTCGACCAGGACCTGAATGAGCTGTTTGAGAAGCGCTACGTGACATCGGCGCCTAAGATCGTGCAGTACTTCCACTTCGGCGGCGCGAACAGGATATACGCTATCACTGAAACCGGCCCGCAGAAAACGTATCTCTACGACAGCGAAGGCAACCTCATCGGCAATCGCGTGCTGGAGAGCAGCCAGCCGGTCACCATCTATTACAATGAGGCCTCCAACAACTACACCCTTTACAAAGTCTTCCGCAACGAGCTAAAGCAGATCGACTTCAGGCTGCCGGACTGAGGAGGAGAGAGAAGAGGATAGGCACAGCACTACCAGGTTTTCATCAAACAGCCTCAGCGGCATCTCCCGCTGAGGCTTCTTTATTTATAGCTACCTCCTTTATAACAGCAAGAACAACCGGTAGCAGCGCCTAAAATTCCTAATCTCAATCAGCAAAAGCCCGGCCTACTCCGGCGACTGAAACGACAGCGAACCGGCTTTGCCTCAACTCATGATAAAGTGATGAATTCGGAAATATCAGAACGGTTATATAAAACGGATTATATATATTTACCCGTTTTAATATTGATACACAGTCCACTACCGCCTTCTGTCAGAACAAGCTTATGAGAGCCGCATTATTTGTACTCCTGTCCTTTCTTCCGCTGTACTCTTCCTTTGCCCAAAGCCCTGCCTACCAGGAGAAGATGATTATTGGCAGCACTCCTAACTTTGATTTTGGAGGCATGGCAATTGACAGGGAGGACAATATCTATTTGATAGATAAGACAAGAATACTGAAGATGAAAAATGGCGAGGTTATATCTGAATTCACCATAAACAAGGAGGAATATGCAAACTCCTACATTTCTGACGGCGCGCCTGGCGATATCGCCATAGACGATCAAGGTAATATTTACCTGCTCAATCGGGTAAAAAAGCGCATTGAAAAACATGACCCGGCCGGCAGGCTCCTGAAGGTATTCGGAAATGCTGGGACAGGACCTGATGAATATACTTTTACTCATTCTATACTTTTTGACAAAGATTCTAATCTCTGCATATTCGACAGTTCAACAAGAAGGCTTTTTGTATACAACACAGATGGTGAGTTCCTTAAATCAATAACCCTTGCTGATGCTGCCCCAGAACACCAGACTTCAGATATAGTATTAGCTTTCGATGGCCATACTAATATTTATGTTGCTGAAACCAAGTTGAATAAATCTAACAATTCCTATATTTCTTTACTGACGGTTTTAAATCATTATGGTGAAATAATACAGCGCTTCAGCGAGCAAGCTACTACAGAGGGCAGCCTTATTAGGCCAAAACATCTGGAGATAGACAAAAATGGGGATATCTATATATCTAACTTTACCCCGACCATAAATGTGTACTCACCCGTTGGTGTATTCAAAAAAAGAATTTCTCTTGATTCAGAGCTTGACATTCTTTACTGGAGAAGCGATTATGACATTGCTTTTGACAACCAAAACAACCTGTATCTCGGCAGTTACAGCAAATACGGAAGCGCTGTTAGCAAGTATGATTCCAATCACCATTTTATAGAGCAGTGGGGAAGTCTGAGAAGGCCAAATCAGGTGGTTTATGATAAAGATAATAATCTTTACATGTTAGATCATTTTACAAATGAAATAATAAAACTTAATACTGAAGGTGAGGAAATTTTGGCGTTTGGAGGGAAGGGAGCTGGCATTGTTAATCCATTAACACTTGCCGTAGATACTCAGGGGCACATATATGTGCTTGACATAGTGAAGAAAAGAACACATGTAAAGAAATTCAATCCCTCCGGAAATTTAATTACATCTTTCACTAACATAGCAGGATATTACGGAACAAGCTACGGCGGGTATACCTCGGCAGGCCTCTCTGTGGACCTGAAAGGAGACTTTTATGTAACCAGCCACAATACCAATACTTTCAGCAAATATAACTCCCAAGGAATTCTACTCTACACATTCGGCATTGCAGGAAAAGGTGCAGGACAACTATGGAAACCCTTAGATGTAAGTGTAGATGCTGGTGGCAATGTATATATAATTGATATCAATGGCCACCGCATTCAAAAATTCACATCCACCGGGAAATTCATGCAGCAATATGGCTCGTTTAGAACAGACGAATATGATTATGCAGGACGAGCCAGTATCACGTCAGATGCATTCGGAAATACTGTAGTTTCCTCTTTAGATGGCGCTTTTTCGAAAGTCACATTATATGACATAAGGGGTAAAGCGGTATCTTCTTTGCCAAGTGGCACACCTAGCGTAACAATGAGTCAGGATGGTAAATTAATTGCCGCCGCCGATAATTACAAGGACATTGTAACAGTATACGAGACAACATCAACTCAGGAATACAACCTCATAGAAGGCAATATATACCATGATGCCAACGCTAACTGCAGTCAGGATGAAGTAGAAACTGGGCTTGCTAATATCTTGGTTAAGGCCGAGCCTGGACCTTATTACGGCGCAACAGACAAATCAGGTAATTATAGGCTTCTTGTAGGAAAGGGTAGCTATACCGTGTCGCCAATCACAGAAAATAGCAGCGGGAAAATGATATCCCAAACCTGTACTTCGGGTGGTGCTGCCAGTATAAACTTCGGGGATTACGGCAATTATTCGACAGGTAATAATGCTGGCGTCCAAGTAACCCTCTCGCCTTACCTCACTGCCAGCGTCTCCTCCACGCGCCGCCGCCGCTGCTTCGAGAGCACAACCAAACTCACCTACTCCAACACCGGTTTTGCCCCCGCTGAGAACGCCAAAGTATACCTGCAACTGCCGGAGCAGGTGGAGTTGCTTTCGGCAGACAAGCCCTTTACCCGCCTGCCCAACGGCACCTATGTGTTTGAGGCGGGCACGGTGGCACCGGGGCAAACCAGCGTCATCACCATTCAGGACAAAGTCGTGTGCGGCGACGAGAGCATCCGCGGCCTCACCGTCTGCACCAAAGCCTGGATAACGCCGGGCAACCAGCCCCCTACCGCACCACCCACGGCAGTGAGCACGGTGACAGGGAAGTGTGACGCTTCCACAGGCTACGTGCGGTTCGTGATCAGGAACACCGGGCAGACAGATATGGCGACAGGCGAGCAGTTCCGAATTTACCAGGACGGAAAACTCACCACCATCGAGAATTATACACTTGCCGCTGGCGACAGCATAGTGTTCCGGGTGCCTGCCATGGGCAGAACCGTCCGGCTGGAGGCAGACCAGCCGGACGGCAACGGCGACAACACCCTTGCCAGCGCCACCGTCGAGGCCTGCCGTGCAGGAGGTTCGCCCGTCGCTCTCAGCACGGGCTTCGTGAACATCATGCCCGCCGACGACGAGGAGGCCGAAGTAGCCGAAGAATGCCTGCCCATCATCGACTCCTTCGACCCGAATGACAAGGCAGTGTTCCCGACCGGCGTGACCGCAGAAAACTTCACCCCAACCAACACAGCGCTTCAGTACAAGATCAGGTTTCAGAACACGGGCACCGATGTGGCCTACCGCGTAGTGGTCGTCGACACGCTCTCGGAGCATCTGGATATCAGCACCCTGCAGCTGGGCTCGGCCTCGCACAGCTACACCTATGCCGTGAGCGGCAAAGGGCAGCCTGTCCTCACCTGGACGTTCAACAACATCATGCTGCCCGACAGCACCGCCAACGAGCCGGGCAGCCACGGCTATATACAGTTCAGCATCAAGCCAAAGGAAGGTTTGCCTGAGAAAACAGCCGTGGAGAACTTCGCCGACATTTTCTTCGATTACAACTCCCCCGTCCGCACCAACGTGACGGTCAACCGCATCTACGATGTTCCGAGGGAGGTACTGGCGGAAAACAGGATATCAGGTGAAGAGATAATCATGACACCTACCGTCCAGGCCTTTTCCCCCGCCGCTGGCAAACCCGGCGCAGAGGTGATGATTACGGGCACGAAATTCTCAGAGGATGCCCGGCGAAACAAGGTATATATAAACGGGGTGCAGGCTGAAATAGTGGAGGGAAACGCTACTTCCCTGAAGGTGAGAGTGCCAGCGGGTGCCCGCACGGGAACACTTAGCGTTGTGACAGAACATGCAGGTGCCAGCAGCAAGACGACCTTTGTTGTGTACCAGCCACCGGTTGTCTCCGGCTTCAGCCCCGCAGAGGGCGTGGTGGGTGCCGAGGTCATACTGCAGGGCAGTTACCCGGCTGAAGGTGAGTTGGAAAGCGTAAAACTTGGCGGACTGGCTTGCGAGGTTATCAGCGCTGCCCCGGAGGCCCTAGTGCTCCGCGTGCCGGAGGGTGCGTCAAGCGGGAATTTCCAGGTTCTTACCAGAGGAGGGATAGCGGAAAGCGCTGCGCCCTACATCGTTTGGCACCAGCCAGAAATCAGCGGCCTGAGCAAGCGCACTGACAAAGTGGGCAGCGAGCTGATTATATATGGGAATAATTTCTCCACTGTCGCCTCACGGAATACGGTGAAAATGGGCCAGGCGCAGGCCGGGGTGTTGCAGGCGTCTGCCACTTCTTTAAAAGTGCGTGTTCCGCAGGGGGCCGCCTCCGGCTACATCACCGTGGAAACACCCGGCGGAGCAGCTGTCAGTGCCATGGCTTTCGAGGTTATTCCTGCCCCTGTTCTGGCATCCGTGTCTCCGGGGCAAGGCAGCGTGGGCACGGTAGTGGAGTTGAAGGGCCAGCATTTCTCAGTATTAGGCCAACAGGACACGGTGCTCTTTAACGGAGCGAAGGCGGTTGTGCTGCGGGCAGGCGAAGCAAGCCTGACGGTGCGGGTGCCGCGCGGGGCGCAAACAGGAAAGATACAGGTGTCGGGCATCGGAGGCAGCACGCATAGCGCCACCGACTTTGTGGTGGAGGAACTGACACCGCAGCAGGCCATCTCTGTTTACCCTAACCCGGCCGCCGGCAGGTTCACCCTCGACTTTGTAAAGGCGGATTTTGACGTGTGGCAGGTGGATATTTTCAATAATGTTGGCACACGGGTCTTTAGTCAGCCAGTGGATCAGGAAGGTAGCCTGGAGGTCGACCTTTCGGCGCTGAGCGCCAGTCTGTACCATATTCAGGTGAGCACCTCGCGTGGCAAAGTTTTAAAGAGGCTCCAGGTGCTTTAGCGTCTAAAGTGTAAGGCACGATGAATTAATCTTCGGGGCTACTAAATCAATTCTTTCACGGGCAATGCAACTGGCGAACTGAATCAGAAACTGCTGAACCAGCCTTTGCGGTAGAAGAAGTACAGCTGAAACAGGATCAGGATGCACATCAGGGCAAGCAGGATGGGGTAGGAGTACGGCTGGTACAGCTCCGGCATGCTGAAAGGATACACCTTCCCTGTTTCGGGGTTCTCGTGGGAGAAGTTCATTCCGTACAAGCCCACGATAAAGCTGAGCGGTATAAAGATAGTGGAGATAATGGTCAGCACTTTCATGATCTCATTCATGCGGTTGCTCACCGAAGACATGTGCAGGTCCACCAGACTGGAGGCCATATCCTTGTGGTTGTCTACCAGGTCGATGAGCTGGATGACGTGATCGTAGGCGTCGCGGAAGTAAACCTTGAGGTTCTCGGGGATGACGTCCTCGCCCATGCGCAGCATCTCCGACATTTTATCGCGCTCGGGCCAGGTAATGCGCCTTAGTTTTACCAGCTCGCTCTTCAGGTCCAGTATCAGCGTGAGGTTAGTCTTGGAGGTCTGGAGAATTACCTGCTGCTCCAGGTCCTCTATGTACTCACCGATCTCCGCCATCACCGGGAAATAGTAATCCAGCACCACGTCCATCATCGCATATGCCATGTACATGGTTGGCCGCTGCCTTATCACGCCTTTCCCCACGCGGATGCGTTCCCGCAGCGGGTCGAGGCAATCGGCATAGTCGCTTTGCAGGCTGAGCACGTAGTTGGGTCCGGTGAACAGCGACAGCTGCACATCCTCCAGGGATTTTGACTCAGAGGACCAGCGCAGCATGCGGGATATAATGAAGAGGCGGTGCCTGTCAAACTCCTCCACCTTGGGCCGCTGGTAATCGTTGATGACGTCCTCCATTTGCAGCGGGTGCAGATGGAAGTCCTGCGCCAGTTGCTCCAGCATCGCCTGGTCGCCGTAGCCGCGTATGTCGATCCAGTGGCGGGCGTCGGGCTTTGCCCTTACCCGCTGCATCAGTTCGGCGTATGTTTTCAGCTCCAGCTCCTCGAAGAAGTCGATATTGAACGAAATCAGGAAAAAGCGCGGGGGGTAAGACTCCGCCGACACAACCAGCGTGCCTGGCTTTAACCCGACTTTGCGCTCTAATATCTTGTCACGGGTGCGGCGATGCTTGCGTTTGGCCATTTTTGTTTGTTTGAGTTGCTTGACAGTTGATTGTATGATGGCTCCGTCTAAAAGGTGGTCGAAAGCAAGGAACCTTTGGTTAGCCGTGCCGATTTTTGAAACACGACCTGTATAGATGCCTGAGTTGTGGTTTATATATAGCACGGGTATAGATAAGCAATCCTTACAACATTCACCAGCCACAAATCAGGAATTACTCCAGTCCCGTCACGCTTACGCCTTCAATAGCCCCGAGTTTTGTGGCTACCTCCCCCTGCAGTTTTTTTCGCACCTCCAGCGTGAGGCGGCAGTCCAGCTCAAAGCGCTGATTCCGGATCGGCAGGTCATATGCCTTTACCAGGGCCATCACGTCGTTCATCTGCGGGTAGGCATAACGCGCCTGCAGCAGCGCCGTTTCGTGCTTCTCCACCACGGTGGCGTTAGCCAGCGCGTCGGCTGCCGCCGTTTTATAGGCGTTGATCAGCCCGCTCACGCCCAACTTGGTGCCCCCGAAGTAACGGACCACCACAATCAGGAGGTTGCTGAGGTCGGCGGAGCGGATCTGGCCGAGGATCGGATCGCCGGCGGAGTGGTTGGGCTCCCCGTCGTCGTTGGCCCTGAAGCGGGCTTTGTCGGCGCCCAGGCTATAAGCGTAACAGTGGTGGCGGGCATCGTAGTACTGCTTTTTCAGCTCCGCGATAACCTCCTTCACCTCCTCCTCGGTATGCACAGGGTAAGCCAGCGCGATGAACTTGCTGCCCTTCTCCTTGTAAAGTCCTTCGGCGGGAGCTTCTATGGTGCGGTAGGTGTCTTCCATTGTTTTCAAGAGCAGCAGGGTACGTTCAGGTTGGCCCTGCGCCCTAGCTGGCAGTACTGCAAATGTAGCCGATCCGGCGCCAAGGGCAAAACTACAGCGGCAAAGGGTATATATTGGCTCAAAAAGTTTTACTTTGTGCATCGTACCAAAACCTAAACAAAATTGCCTGCTAGCCCTTACCTCCTCACGTTCGAGCGCATCGGAAGTCCCAAAACCGGGTATATCACCTCTACGCAGTACGCTGACCGTGTGCCGTTTGCGATACGGCGCGTGTTCTGGACACACGGCACCCCGCCCGAGGTGGTGCGCGGCCACCACGCCAACAAAGCCACAGAGGAAGTGCTCATCGCCCTCACCGGCACCGTGCGCGTGAAAGCCGACACCGGAAAGCAGGTGCAGGAGTTTACGCTGACTGATGCGCGGACTGGTTTATATATACCGGCGATGTGCTGGACAGAGCTCCGCTTCTCGGAAGGCGCCCTTGCGTTGTGCCTCACCTCCACCGATTACGCCGACGAGGATTATATCCGGGATTACGCCTACTTTAAAAAGCTGGCAACGCACCTTGAGCTATAGCTTATAATGTTTGCTGATGGAGCCAATCCCCTACTTTGCGTTCAGAGACTTTCCGGTTGGCAGTGAGGCAGCTGTGCAGCAGGCCCTTCTACAGGCGGTGGCGGGTAAATCGTATATACTGGGCAAAGAACTTAAACACTTTGAGGAGGCATATGCCGGCTACCTGGGCGCAAAGGCAGCGGTGGGGGTGGGCAATGGCTACGATGCGCTGGTGCTGGCCCTGAAGGCCGTGGGCGTGGGTCCCGGGGACGAAGTCGTGCTCCCGGTGCATACGTTCATCGCCACCATTAACGCTGTGCTGCAGGTGGGGGCAAAGCCGGTGCTGGTGGAGCCGGACACCAAGACCTGTAACATCACGGCCGCCACCGTTGCCCCGGCTGTCACCGCCAGCACAAAAGCCATCGTGCCGGTGCATCTCTACGGGCAGGTATGCGAAATGGGGCCGCTGCTGCAACTGGCAAGGGCACATAACCTGAGAATTGTGGAAGACGCCGCGCAGGCGCACGGTGCCCGCTATGAGAACAAGTTCGCAGGCACGTTTGGCGATGCCGGGGCTTTTAGCTTTTACCCTACCAAAAACCTGGGTGCCTTGGGCGATGCCGGCGCCGTGGTAACAAATGATGAAGCCATAGCACAGTTTGTGCAGATGTACCGCAACTACGGAGAGGCGCAGAAGTACCGAAGCGAGGTGGTGGGGGTCAACTCGCGGCTGGACGAGTTGCAGGCGGCGGTGCTGCGGGTAAAGCTACAGAACTTAGACCAACTGAACGCAGAGCGGCAAAGGCTGGCAGCCATATATAAAGAGGAACTACAGGGAACTGAAGAGCTTGTTTTGCCGGTTACTGCCCCTGGCTGTGGCCACGTGTACCATATCTTCAGCATCCGGACAAGGCGGCGCGAGGCGCTGCAGCAGTGGTTGCGCGTGCAAGGCATCTATACCGCCGTTCACTACCCGGTGCCGGTGCACCTGCAGCCGGCTTACAGGTTCCTGGGGCATAAAGCCGGAGACTTCCCGGTGGCGGAGGAACTGGCGCAGACAAGCCTCAGTCTGCCGCTGTTCCCTGGGCTGAAGCAGCATGAGCAGGAAAGGGTAGTGGACATGGTCAGGAAATTTTTCAGGTAGTGCCTAAGTTCTATCATAGATGCATCCGCCTATGAGCCCGACGCCCCTGGTGTCTATTGTCTGCCTGTGCTACAACCACGCACGTTTTCTGCGGGAGGCCCTTGATTCTGTGCTGGCGCAGACGTACCCGAACATGGAGGTGATTGTGGTCGATGACTGCAGCACCGACGGCAGCGTCAGCATCATCCGGGAGTACATCGCGAAGCACCCCCATATGCAGTTCGTCAGTACGGGCCATAACAGGGGGAACACGGCTGCCTTCAACATCGGGTGGCGCGCCAGCCACGGCGATTACATCATCGATTTCGCCACCGACGACGTGCTGCTGCCCGAGCGGGTGGCGCAGCAGGTGGAGGCATTCGAAAAGCTGGATCAGACCCATGGGGTCATCTATACCGATGCCGTCTATATAAACGACGACTCCACCCCCATTGGCTATCATTACAGGCGCAGGCAGGACGGGCAACTGGATGCCTATGCGCCTTCCGGCGATGTTTTTTCGGACCTGCTGGGGAAGTATATCATCTGCCCGCCCACCATGATGGTACGCCGCCGGGTGTTCGAAGCGCTCAACGGCTATGATGAAACCCTGGCCTATGAAGACTTTGATTTCTGGGTGCGCTCGTCCCGGATTTATAAATATTTTTACCTCGACAGAGTCACCACCAAGCGGCGGGTACACACCAGCTCTCTCTCCCAAAGCTGGTACAAACCCGGAAACAAACTGCTGGCCTCCACGGTTAAGGTTTGCCGGAAGGCCGCCGGCCTGGTGAAGACGGAACAGGAGCGGCAGGCTCTGGCGCAGCGGCTGAAATACGAGGCCCGCCATGCGTACCTGACGGGTAACTTCGCGGAGGCGGGGCAGTTCCTGGACCTGCTCCGCCAGCAGGGCGGCATACCGGTTGTGTACCAGTTCTTGGAAACGCTCAACAGGAACAGAATCAGGCTCGGTTGGCTGCGTAAGGTATACCATTACCTGAAGCATTGAAATTAAATAGCCTCTTTCTCTGTTAGTTCTGCAATAGGACTATAATTATGTGGAACACTTTCGTGTTTTTACGTAAGTATAAGTTCCTGAGTCTTTTAGCAGCATGGCCCCTTTTAGATTATAATTTAAATGTCAGATGCCAAAGCTGCTATATTGACATTTATAAGTATATTTGAACATTAATCAACCTATATAAAATGATTACAGCAAGCACCACCTCCCGTGCAGAAGTTATAAAATGGATGGAAGATTTTGTGGGCGAAAAGTTCTCTGAGCTTCTGAAGACAGTAGAAGAGAGCTGGCAACCTGCGGATCTTTTGCCGGATGCCACCTTGGAAACTTTTTTCGATGAGATAAAGGATTTGCGCGAGCGTGCCCGTGATCTGAGCTACGACCTGCTGGCCGTGCTGGTAGGCGATACCATCACTGAAGAAGCGCTGCCAAGCTACGAGAGCTGGCTGATGACCATAAAGGGGCTCCCGCAGGACCCTGACAGCCCGTGGATGAAATGGAACCGCGGCTGGACAGCCGAGGAGAACCGCCACGGCGATGCCCTGAACCGCTACCTGTACCTGAGCGGCCGCATCAACATGCGCGAGATGGAGGCTTCCACGCAGTACCTGCTGGCCGACGGCTTCGACCTGCAGACCGATATGGACCCGTACCGCTCGTTTGTGTACACCAGCTTCCAGGAGACAGCCACTAACATCTCCCATCGCCGGGTGGCGCAAATCGCCAAGAAGCAGGGCGACCTGACGCTGGCCAAGCTTTGCGGACACGTGGCCGCCGATGAGGCCCGCCACGCCAAGGCATATAAGGCGTTTGTGAGCAAAATTTTTGAGGCAGACCCGAACGAGATGATGCTGGCTTTTGAGGATATGATGCGCAAGAAGATTGTGATGCCCGCCCACTACATGCGCGAGCTGGGTGTGGACATTGGCAAAACCTTCGGCCACTTCACCGATGCCGCGCAGCGTATCGGGGTATATACCTCTTCCGATTATACCGATATTGTGGATGACCTGATCAAGGAGTGGAAAATTGAGGCGCTGACTGACCTGAACGAAGCCGGCGAACGCGCCCGCGATTACGTGGTGGCCCTGCCCGCCCGCCTGAAGCGCGTAGCCGAGCGCATGAAAGTGCCAATGCTGGAATACAAGTTCCGCTGGATTGCCTAAACAGGCAGCAGATATATATAAAAGAGAAGGCCTAAGCATATATGCTTAGGCCTTCTCTTTTATATAAAAGTCTTTCTACAGCAGGTGAACCCCGTGCTATGACAGAGGGGCTTTCCCGCGCCTCCGGCGCAGAAAGTTGCTGGCGAGTAGGCGCAGGATGGTGTGGAAGATCATGGCTTAAATTTATATATACGGCTTAAGCCTCCACTTTCACGCCTTTCCAGAAGGCAACGTAATCTTTTATTTCGCTTGCTGCTGCCTTTGGAGCCGGGTAGTACCATGCTGCGTCGGGGTTTGTCCTGCCGTTTACCTTAATATGGTAATAAGACGCCTCGCCTTTCCAGGAGCAGGTCGTGTGGGTATCACTCGCTTCGCAGTGTTCCTGCTTCATTGCGCCCGGCGGGAAGTACTGGTTTCCCTCGATCTCAATTGTCTCGTTACTTTCTGCAATCACTGCGTCATTCCATATCGCTTTCATCGATTTTTCGTTTTAGGTTAAGGGAGTATCTATACGAGCTATAATTAGCTGCCATATATAACCCGGAACCTGCATCAAAGTTTATATACAAGGGCCGCCCGATAATTTTGGGAGCTGCTTTTCAACTTCCTTTAATTTAGCCGGAGCGGCCGAACATTGCACCCGCTAATTGTGTTGTACCTTCAAACCTTTTACTATTCGTATGGCAATAGGATACCGATTTACTGAATATATACCGCCCCAGGACGATAAGCCCAATTTTGATTCGCTGCTGAAAATTTTCCTGCAACTCGTGACCATCTCTTCCGGTGACGTGGGGGAGGCGCTCAACTGGCTCAGCTCCCTCGACAAGCAGTATAACCTGACCAGCGACGACTACGGCATCGGCGACTTTATCGAGGACCTGCGCAAGAAAGGCTACCTCGACGAGGACAAGGAGAAAGGCACGCTCCAGCTGACCGCTAAAAGTGAGCAGGGCATCCGCAGGAGCGCCTTGGAGGAGATTTTCGGGAAGCTGAAGAAAGGCGGCAAGGGCAGCCACAACACGCCGCACACCGGCATGGGCGACGAGGCCAGCACCGATCAGCGCGAATACCGCTTCGGCGATTCGCTGGAGCAGATCTCCATGACCGACTCGCTGCGCAATGCCCAGATCAACCACGGCATCGGCGACCTGCGGCTCACGGAGCAGGACCTGGAGGTGACCGAGACGGAGCACAAGACACAGGCGGCCACGGTGCTGATGATCGACATCTCGCACTCCATGATCCTGTACGGTGAAGACCGCATTACGCCCGCCAAAAAAGTGGCGATGGCTCTGGCCGAACTCATCAAGCAGAAATACCCGAAAGACACCCTGGACATCCTGGTGTTCGGGAACGATGCCTGGCAGATCGAGGTGAAGGACCTGCCGTACCTGGAGGTGGGCCCGTACCACACCAACACGGTGGCGGGGCTGGAGCTGGCCATGGACATCCTGCGCAAGCGCAAGACGCCGAACAAGCAGATCTTCATGATCACAGACGGCAAGCCAACCTGCCTGAAGGAGGGGCTGAACTACTACAAAAACAGCTTCGGCCTGGACCGCAAGGTGGTGAACAAAACCCTGAACCTGGCTGCCCAGTGCCGCCGCATCAAGATCCCGATCACCACCTTTATGATCGCCTCCGACCCGTACCTGCAGGCGTTCGTGGACGAGTTCACCAAAGTGAACAACGGGCAGGCCTATTACAGCAGCCTGAAAGGCCTCGGGCACCTCGTGTTCCGGGATTACAAGCAGAACCGCAAAAAGAACTTCTAAGCCCATATGCACAGCCAGAGAGCCAAGGAAACCCGGCACGGAGACCCGGCAGGCGGGGCGATGGCTACTTTTTTGCCGCACCTGCTTGTACAGCTCATCGCACTTTTTACCGCCTCGGGCGGGTTGATCCTGCTGGCCTTTTCGGAATGGTCCGGGGCGATATTCGCCCTGCTGTTCCTGCTTTTTCAGGTGTGCCTCCATTTCTTCATCAGGTCCACGAACAGCTATGTGCAGGCAATCTCAGACCGTGCCCTGCACGTGGTGATGCAGGTGGTGCAGTCGGCGTTTGTGGTGATGGGCGTTGCCGCGCTTGGGTTGCTTTTTTACTGGCTCTTCCAGTGGTGCTTTTACTACTGGAACAACGAGTCCGCAAGCGGTGACTTTTACTTCGACTGGCACGGCGCGGTGCTGTCGCAGGTTCCCCCGCTGGTGTGGGTCGGGGCGATCGGCGAGGTGATCCGGCAGGGCTACCCGCTCCTGCAGCGCGGGGCGGCGCAGTTGCAAAAGTATTTCACCACCTGGGGCTAAGCTTACGTACAAAACAATTCAGCCAAAAATCGATTTTATTCTTTCAACCGCATCAGGTTAACTGATAAATTATACTTGCTACATGAATTACAAGAACATACCAGCTGAGAAGCTATTGCAGATAAAAACGCTGGGCCAGCTGAAGGCCGCCGGTTACGAGCCGCAGTCGGTGAAGCAGGAGCTGCGCGCCAATCTGATAAAAAGGCTGCAGAACAAGGAGGAAGTTTTTCCCGGCATATGGGGCTACGAGGAAACCGTGATCCCGGACATGCAGCGGGCCATCCTGTCCATGCACCACATCAACCTGCTGGGCTTGCGCGGCCAGGCTAAAACCCGCATCGCCCGCCAGATGGTGGATCTCCTGGATGAGTACATCCCGGTGGTGAAAGGCTCTGAACTGAACGACGACCCGCTGCAGCCACTCTCGCGCTACGCCAAAGACATGGTGCACGAGCACGGCGACGATACCCCCATTGGTTGGATGCACCGCTCGGAGCGTTACACCGAGAAGCTGGCGACGCCTGATGTGTCGGTGGCCGACCTGATCGGCGACGCGGACCCCATCAAGGCGGCCACCATGAAGTTGCCTTACTCGGATGAGCGGGTGATTCACTTTGGTTTGATCCCGCGGTCGCACCGGGGTATTTTCGTCATCAACGAGTTGCCCGATTTACAGGCGCGCATCCAGGTGTCGCTGTTCAACATCCTGCAGGAAGGCGATATCCAGATCCGTGGTTTCAAAGTGCGCATGCCGCTGGATATCCAGTTTGTGTTCACGGCTAATCCCGAAGACTACACCAACCGCGGTTCCATCGTCACGCCGCTCAAAGACCGCATCGACTCCCAGATCATCACGCACTATCCAAAGGATATTGAGACAGGCAAGAAAATCACCCGGCAGGAAGCGCACATTAAAGAGGGGCAGGGGCAGCTGGTGAAAACCAACGACATCATCGGCGACTTGATTGAGCAGGTGGCGTTTGAGGCCCGCGAGAGTGAGTATGTGGACGCGAAAAGCGGCGTATCGGCCCGCCTGACCATCTCAGCCTACGAAAACCTGATCAGTGCGGCCGAGCGGCGCGCGCTGATGAACGGCGAGGCGTCAACCTATATACGGGTAGCCGATTTCCTGAACACCATCCCGGCTGTGACTGGTAAAGTGGAGCTGGTATATGAAGGCGAGCAGGAAGGCGCCGGCCACGTGGCGCAGGTACTGATGGGCAAAGCCATCCGCACGCAGTTCCTCAAGTACTTCCCCGACCCGGACAAAGGCAAGAAATCGAAGCAGGGCAGCCCGTACAAGAGCATCACCGAGTGGTTTGGCGATGGCAACACCGTGGATATCCTGAACGATGCCTCCGAGGCGGAGTACAAGAAAGCCCTGCAAAGCGTGCCCGGCCTGAAGGCCGTGGTGGAGAAATACCAGCCCGATGCGAAAGGCGACGAGAAGCTGTTCCTGATGGAGTTTGCGTTGCATGGCCTCGCCGAGCACAGCCAACTCAGTAAGAACCGCCTCAGCACTGGCCTCCAGTTCAAGGACCTGCTCAGCGGCATGTTCTCCATGCCCAACTTCAGCGACGAGGACGAGGATGAGGACGACAAGTATTAACCGGCTTCTGAGCTGAGATGCTATATATAAACAAGCAAGGCAGGGGTTAATCGCTCCTGCCTTGCTTGTTTATACGCTACAGCATGGCCAGTGCAATTTGTTCCCATTCCTCCTCCAACGACACAGACGGTCTTTTACGGCCGGCTTTGCGGTACCAGTAATCCGCGTTCCAGGTGTCGCCTTCTTTGCGGTGCAGGTAGGCATGTATCCAGGCGGCGTCTGCATCAGGCAAATCCTGGATCAGTTCATGCGACTTGTCCCAGTTGCCTTTGCCGTCGTACCACAGCGCCTGCAGGTAGACAGAGGCTGCCGGAGGTGGCATATCGCTGCCTTTTAAGCTCTGTCGGAAAGATTGTAAATCCATATACTCACTTTTAATTTACAGGAAGTTGCTTTGCTATACTTGTGCGGGAATGCAAGGGTTATCGGTCGGTCGGCAGACGCAGGCTAAAAAGCAGCATTCTAATAAGCTCAGACCAAGATAGTAATTTATGCTGGCGTTGGTGCAGCAGGAGTTATATACAGGTGGCCTCTTGTACATGCGCAGTAACCCTGGCTCTGAAAACGAAGTAGTTTCTGGGTATGGGATATGTTTCGATCTGGCCGGTGCTGGTGCTGGCGCTTATACACTTTTTCGGAGGAAGACTAAGGTTTTTGGCGGGTGTGCCCCGCAGTATATGGCTGTCGTGTGCCGGGGGCGTTTCGGTGTCCTATGTGTTTTTGCACCTGTTCCCGGAACTAAGCGAAGGGCAGGAGCAGGTGGAAGATGCTTTTGAGGCCGTCGCGTTCCTGGAGCACCACATTTACCTGATGTCCCTGGTGGGGCTTTCCTTTTTCTATGGCCTGGAGCGCATGGTCATCAACAACCGGGACGAGGTGCGGGAGAAAGGCAAAAGTGAGAAAACCAGCGGCTTGTTCTGGGTACACATCGGCTCGTTTGCCATATACAATGCCCTGATCGGTTACCTGCTGTTCCAGCGGGAAGAGGGCTCGCTCGATACACTCATCCTGTTCTCGGTTGCCATGGCGCTGCACTTTATCGTGAACGACTTTGGCCTGCAGGAGCATCACCATGACACATACCGAAAGGTGGGGCGCTGGGTGCTGGTGGTTGCCCTGGTGGCAGGATGGGCCGTAGGGTACCTGGTGGAGGTGACGGAGGCGGCGGTCGCGTTGGTGATGGCCTTTATCGGCGGCGGCGTGGTACTGAACGTGCTGAAAGAGGAGCTGCCCGAGCAGCGCAAAAGCCGCTATTGGGCTTTCTTGCTGGGAGCATCTCTGTATGCTATACTTTTGCTGTCGCTGTAGGCGGGTGCAGCTGGCCCTCGGTGCGGGCCACCATCAGCGATACAGTTGCGTCGCCGGTCACATTCACGGTGGTGCGGAGCATATCCAGTATCCGGTCCGGGGCCAGGATCAGGGCGATGCCTTCTACAGGGATGCCCGCCTGCTGCAGTACAATCACCAGCATCACGGTGCCGGCACCCGGCACGGCGGCCGCCCCAATGGAGGCCAGGGTAGCCGTCATCACAATGCCAAGCTGCGCCATGATGTCCAGGTCGATGCCGTACGCCTGCGCGATAAACACTGCGGCCACGGCCTGGTAGAGGCTCGTGCCGTCCATGTTGATGGTGGCGCCCAGCGGCAGCACAAAAGAAGTGATCTCCCTGTTAACCCCTAACTCCTTTTCAGCGCACTCCATCGTTACCGGCAGCGTGGCAGCGCTGGAGGAGGTGGAGAAGGCCAGCATCTGCGCCGGGAACATGGCACGAAAGAAATCCTTGTACTTTGTTTTGCCCACGAATACCACCAGGAACGGATAAACCGCGAAGATCATAATGGCCAGGCCCGTGATCACCACCAGGCAATAGTAGCCCAGCACCAGCAGCAGTTCCACGGCGGAGCCGGGGTCGTCACCGGCAAACTCAACCACCAGGCCCGCCAGCAGGGCAAACACGCCATAGGGCGCCGTTTTCATGATCAGGTCCACGATCTTGAGGATTACCAGGTTCACGCCCTCAAAAAAGTCATTGACCGGCGCGGCTTTGTCCGGGGGAATCATGATGAGGGCGATGCCGAACAGGAGCGCGAAGAAGATGACCTGCAGCATAGCGCCGTTGTTGGTGAGCGCGCCGAAAATATTGTCCGGCACAATGTCGATAAGCGGTTGCAGGGGCCCCTGTTCCTTTACTGCGGCGGCGTCCGATGATTTCGCCGTGGTGGCGGAGGCGAACTGCTGCTTGAATTCTTCCCGCTTCTCGGGCGAGAAGGCCTTGCCCGGCTCAAACACATTCACCAGCACCAGGCCCAGCATCACGGCCAGCACCGTTGTGGTGAGGTAGATGCCGATTGTTTTGGAGCCGATCCGGGAAAGCCTGCTCACATCGCTCAGGCTGGAGACGCCCGTTATCAGCGACACCAGCACCAGTGGCACGGCAATCAGTTTCAGCAGGTTAATGAAGATGGTCCCGAAGGGTTTCACCCAGTCGGTGGTGAAGTCTACAAGGCCAAGGGAGCTGGCAAGTATCCCCCACAGGACGCCGAGGGTCATCCCGATCAGGATCTGCCAGTGTAAAGCGAGTTTCTTCATATGCGGTAGCAGCAGGCAGGGCTAAGCCAGGGCTTTCCTGCCTCTCTTACAGAATTGATTTAGAGTGTTCGGTTCAGGAATCCGGCACGTCTACAAGGCAGGGCAGCCAAGGCTATAGTTCCCTGTTGCAAGTGCCGAACAGTTGTTAGCTAAATTTAGTCAAAATTAGGAGCCGAAAGCAGGTTTAGCAGCAAAGATTCAATTTAAAAGTACAAAAATCATATATGACTGAGGATTTGCACCTGGTCCTCTACGGATGCGCCCGTGTGCCGCCACAATTGCCAATGCCTTATTTACGCAGCGCCTGAAAATAACAGCAGCCGGCCTCTGTTCAGAGGTCGGCTGCTGTGGAACTGTAAGCTGCTTCAAAGGAGATAGGGTCTATTCCTCGTTCACAACGATCTTTTCGATTCTGTCATTCGCCTTGATCTGGTCAATCACCTCATCGCCTTCTATCACTTTGCCGAACACGGTATGGTTGCGGTCTAAGTGGGCGGTGTTCTTGCGGCTATGGCAGATAAAGAACTGGGACCCTCCGGTGTTGCGGCCGGCATGCGCCATGCTCAGTACACCGCGGTCGTGGTACTGGTTCTCACCTGTCAGTTCACAGTCAATCTTGTAGCCCGGACCACCGGTTCCCGGCACTCCTTTGGCGCCTTCACGCGAGTTCGGGCAGCCGCCTTGTATCACGAAGTCCGGGAGCACGCGGTGGAAGGTAAGGCCATCGTAAAAGCCTTTCTTGGCGAGGTCAATAAAGTTTTGCACAGTTTTAGGGGCATCTTTCTCGTAGAATTCTACTTTCATGACGCCTTTGCCCGTATGGATTTCTGCAGTTTTCATGGATTACGCTTTAATTCGATAAATAAGTAAAGTTGATAACAAAAGTACGGAAATTTAAGTTTAAGAGAGCAAAAGGCGGTGTTCCTTCTGCAGGTAAGCTGCGCCGGCAAGCTGCCGGGATTTAAAATATTTACAAGCACAACCTATATATACGCTATGAAGAAAACGAAAACAATGGCCTTCGCCTTCCTGATGAGTTTCAGCCTGCTGGGCTGCAACACAGGCGAAGAAAGAATGGAAAACCCGATGCAGGAAGACAGCACGGAGCCAACCGGGCGCCGGGAGGCAGACAGCCGCGGCGTTGAGCCGGGCACACACCTTGATCCGCTTTCGCCTGGGGAAGAAGGGGCTGAACTAAGCGATACAGACCCGAATATTGGCGGCCGCGAAATGATGCCTTCCCAAAATCTCGTGGAGAACATCACTTCCAATGCTGAACTGACCACGTTTGCCTCGGTTATCCGGAAGGCAGAACTTATAAACTCCCTGAACGGGACTGGGCCTTACACGGTCTTTGCGCCTACTGACGAGGCTTTCGAAAGCTTGCCTGAGAACTCGCTGGAAGACCTGATGAAAACGGAAAACAGGAAGCAACTGGTGGCCCTGCTCAACAACCACGTGGTGGCCGGGCAATTAAAAGCAGAACAGCTGCAGGACGGGTCATCCCTGAAGACCTTGGGCGGAACAGAGCTCAAAGTGACGAAGGAGGGCGACCGCCTTACCGTGAACGGCGCCGAGGTGATGGAACCAAACGCCATGAGCCAGAACGGCGTAATCCATGTCATCAACAAGGTCATGGCCGTGAAAGAATAAGCGCGCCATGCTTCAAAAGCACAAAAGGCAGGAGATAACTCTCCTGCCTTTTGTGCTTTCGGCTGTGAACGAAGTGTTCTGGCAAGTCTCCTAAACCTTCTGCCATATATGGCTTTTTCCTTTTGCTTGATAGGGGAGCGGCATTATTACTGTGGCTATGGAAGGGTGTATATGTGGTCAGGTACTGCTATATGCTTCCAGCCGCGCTTTAAGACGCCTGCTGTTCCTGTGCCAGTTCCAGCTCATCGATTTTCCCCGACGAAACCGCCATCAGCCCGGTGAAGGTCAGGAAGCCGTTTAAAATAAGCACCTCGAACCCGAACTCATATCCCCAGAACCAATCGACGGAGTTGTAGCTGATGATGTAGGTGAGGAGCGGGGCCACGACACATATAAGCGGCACAAACCGGTCGCGCACGGCGCGCCGGGTATATAAGCCAAAGCTGTACAACCCCAGCAGCGGCCCGTAGGTATAGCCGGCCACCTTGAAAACGGCCGTCACCACATTCTCACTGTTCAGCACGTCAAACGCCAGGATCACCAGCACCATCAGCACCGAAAACCCCACGTGTACGATATAGCGCAGGCGCACCCGCTCGTGCTCGCTTCGCTCCTTAAAGTTGAGGAAATCCACGCAGAAGGAGGTGGTGAGGGCGGTGAGGGCTGAGTCGGCGGAAGCGTAGGTGATGGCGATGATGCCCAGGATGAACACGAGGCCCACGATCTGGGGGAAGTAGCCCAGCGCCAGGAACGGGAACACGTCGTCGCCTTTGGCCGGCAGGTCGATGCCCTTGGTATTGGCGTATATATAAAGTAGCGCTCCCAGCGAGAGGAACAGGATGTTGACGAACACAAGGATGATACTGAACCAGAACATGTTTTTCTGGGCTTCGCCGATGTTTTTGCAGCTCAGGTTCTTCTGCATCATATCCTGGTCAAGCCCCGTCATCACGATGGCGATAAAGGCGCCGGAGAAAAACTGCTTCAGGAAGTACCTGCTGTCTTTCACGTCCCAGAAAAACACTTGCGAGTAGTCGCTTGCCTCGATGGTGCTCACCAGCCCCTGAAAGCCCATGTTCAGCTCATCGGAGATCAGCCAGATGCTGATGCCGACGGCCAGCAGCATGGCCGTGGTCTGGAAGGTGTCCGTCCAGATGATGGTTTTCATGCCGCCCCGGAAAGTATATACCCAGATCAGCGCGATGGTGATGACAACGGAAACCGCAAACGGCACGCCCAGCCCATCGAACACCGCCAGTTGCAAAACCCCGGCCACCAGGAACAACCGGATGGCGGCCCCCAGGGTGCGTGAAAGCAGGAAAAAACCCGCCCCGGTTTTGTAGGACCAGTACCCGAAGCGCTGCTCCAAGTAGGTATAGATGGAAACGAGGTTCAGGCGGTAGTAGAGCGGCATCAGCACCGTGGCGATGACGAAGTAGCCCAGCAGGTAGCCCAGCACCAGCTGCAGGTACGAGAACTGCGCCTTCTGCACCATCCCCGGAATAGAGACGAAGGTAACGCCCGAAAGCGAGGTGCCGATCATTCCGAACGCCACCACATACCACGGCGACTTCCGGTTGGCCAGGAAGAAGGTCTCGGAGTCGGTGTTCTTGCTGGTGAGGTAAGAGATGAAGATGAGAATGAAGAAGTAGGCTACAATCAGGCTAATGATAAGGGTTGGAGACATAGCTATTGCTGTTGTTCGTTAGGGCTGTTCAGCGGTTTCTAAACTTGGTGCGCCTGAGCCGCGAAAGGTCTCCCTCCAAGGCAAAATTTAAAAAGCGCCAGGCTCAGGTACACAAATATAGCAAAAGTCTGCACCAAGCCGCAGCCTTTATTGCAGCTCCTGCAGCAGCACAGGCTCCCCTATGGCAGGAATCTTCAGGCCCTGAAGCATGCCCCCGGCGGCCACCTGCCGCAGCAGGCGCACCGGCTCGCCCGGCGGCTCATCCGACAGATCGTAGGTGCCGTAATGCATCGGGATGAAGGTGCCACCGTGCAGGAGGTTGTAGGCTTTCACGGCCTCGTGCGGGTTCATATGGCTCTTGCTCATCAGGAAGGTGGGTTTATAGGCGCCAACAGGCATCAGGCACACGTCCATCGGCCCCAGCAGGTCCTCTATCGCCTCAAAGTGCGGGCCGATGGCTGAGTCGCCGGCAAAGAAAATGCTGGTGGTGGGCGTGCGAAGCACAAAGCTGCCCCACAGCACCTTGTTGATATCCGACAAGCCCCGGCGGTGCCAGTGGGCGGCAGGCATAAAGTAGACTTCCACCTCGCCGGGCACCAGGTCAAACTTCTGGTACCAGCCCGCCTCCTGGTAGGGCAGTTGCGGGTCTATGCCGCGCAGGAGGTCGCCGGCACGCAGCGGAACCAGGGCTTTCAGCTGCGGGTTGTGCGCGAACGCAGTGCGTATCGTTTTTTTATCGAGGTGGTCGCGGTGCCCGTGGGAGAGCAGCAGGAAATTGATGTTGCGCAGGTGCTCCGGCGGGCAGGGCAGGCTTACTTTGCGCGGCACCATCGGCAGGTCAAAAAAAATGGGGTCTGTCAGGAACGTGACGCCCCCCAGCCGGATGAAAAAGCTGCAGTGCCCAAGCCAGACCACCATGTCCTTGTCAGATTCGATAAACGCACTGCCAGCCTGCACCGCCGGGACAAAGTTATCCTGCTTTTTCTCGTTGCGCTGCGGGTTCCGGCTCAGTTGCCAGCGCAATACATTGCTGAACTTTGGAATGTACAGATCGTCTCCGTTGGCAAAGCGGCCGTTAATGGTTTTATTGCCCCGGTAGTCTTTCTTGATTGTTAGGAGGCGCTCATTTCTGATATGGCGGATGGCGTTGTTGTTCGGCAAAATCATGTTCTGTTTATATTCCTGTTATATAACCCCGAAACGGCGCGTAAGGTTAGCGCAATGTGGCTGTCCGCTCTTCGTGATTGGTCTCTAAACACTGAGAGGCGGTCTGAGGGGGAGCTGCTGAAATTGCGTTAACCGACACAAGAGGTCCGGTGCACCGCTTGTAAGCTATATAATTTCCCTTGCGGTATATAGTACATGCCGCACTCCATCATCCGGAAAATTATCTTGTTAGGTGAAGCTGAGACGGCCG
This sequence comes from Pontibacter saemangeumensis, assembly GCF_039541895.1. Taxonomy (NCBI): domain Bacteria; kingdom Pseudomonadati; phylum Bacteroidota; class Cytophagia; order Cytophagales; family Hymenobacteraceae; genus Pontibacter; species Pontibacter saemangeumensis. Next base: position 168,326 of record NZ_BAABHC010000039.1, on the reverse strand, counting down.
ACGCCGCATACCCTGTTCTTTGGCTGCCGTGAAGCAAAAAGCGCTTCCCTGTTTACCAGGAAAGCGCTTTTTGCTGAAGATGCTACATCGCTAATATCCGAATCCGTTGCGGTTGTAGTTGCCGAAGCCCGGGTTATAGAACGGGCTTGCATAAGGCGAAGCGCCATTGGTATAGCGCACGCCGCCCGACACGGAAAAGTTATTCGTTATTTTGTAAGTGGCCTGGAAGTCAGCGCCCATGCGGCCCGGGCTGTACAAGCCACCGTAGTTCAGATGCTGCGTGGGCATGTTAGAGAAGTCTTTCCAGATGTTACCGCTCAGGATGAGCCTGTCGCTGGCAAGGTAATCTACGCCTGCGCTGGCTATATAATGGCTGCCGCCACTGTTGCGGTACATGATGGTCGTGCCTTCCGGCGTAACAGCCGGCATGTTATAGGACGATACGTTCATATATGTCAGGCCGGCCGTGACCCGGAAGCGGCTGCTTACCTGGTAGCGCACGGAGGGCGTAATGAAGTGCGAGTTGCCGTAGCCGTTGCTGAAGCTCATGCCGGTAGAGAGGCTGTAGCTCATGCGGGGGCCGGTCCAGGCTGGCTTCTCGTCTTCAGCAGCCACTGCCTCAGCTCTGCTCACGGGCATGTCTGTTGCAACAGGGGCAGGTGCGGCGTCTAAGCTGGGCTTCACCTCCTGGGCCATCGCGTGGCTGGTCCAGAGCAGGCATGCCGCCAGTATTGTATTTCTTATGTTTTTCACGTGAACGGGTTGAGTTCCTTCTATATACTAAGTTACGGGGAAAGTAGTTCAAATCAAAGCGCCCCCGGCCTTCGCTTCAGAACGCACCGTGCTTAAGTTTGTTGTAACGCCGCTATTTTGCTTTTGAACCCAGCCAGGCCTGCCGGTACTGCTCCATTTCCGGGGTCAGCTGCTTGCCGATGCTTTCATACAGCACCACCTCCAGCGTCGGCACCTCGTCCAGCACCAGCGTGGTGCTGCGGGGCTGGCCCAGGCGGCTGAAAGTCACCGGGACGCTGTCTCCCGGTTTATGCCTGGCCAGCACCTGCTGCAGGTCTTTCTCCTTGCGGATCTTCCGGCCGTCCAAAGTCAGGATAATGTCGCCTCTCTCAAGCCCGGCTTTATAAGCGCCTGAGTTTACGAACGTGCCGTCGGGTATAACAGCACCCGCGTCCGTATATTCAAACGACACCATCGCTACCGTGGCCTCACCGGGCTTTGCCTTTCGGAGTTCCATGCCCGCCTTCGCCAGCAGCGGCGTAAGGTCCGGCAGCTTACTGCCACGGACGCTGTTGCTGAAGAACAGGTTCGCCCAGGCCTTGTCGCCGGACACCTCCGCCAGCGTCTCTTCCAGATCAGCCAGGGTGTAAGGCTTCTCCGGCTGGCCGTACTTGCGCCAGAGCGCCTGCATATAGTCATCCAGGGTCTTGCTGTAGCGCTGGCGCAGGGTCATGTCCAGGGCGAGGCCCGTCATGCTGCCGTAGGTGTAGTAGGAGATGAAAGTGTTGTGGCGGTTCACCGGGTCAACGGAGCGGGCAGCGTCTACGAAAGGGGCCTGCATGCTCATCTCAGCCAGGCTATGGTACTGCCTGCCCGGATGCAGCAGCACGTAGTTCAGGTCGCCGGCCAGGTCTGCGGCGTATTTTTTGATGTCGAAGATGCCGCTGCGGGCCATGATCATATCGCCGTAGTAACTCGTGAAGCCCTCTGCCAGCCACAGCGCCTCCGACATGTTCGCCTCCTGGAAGTTAAACGGCTCCAGGCTTTTCGGGCGGATGCGCTCCACGTTCCACGCATGGAAGAACTCATGCGACACGGTGTTCAGCTGGCTGCTCATCGCTTCGGCCAGCGGGCGCGAGCTCGTCACGATGGTGGAATTGCGGTGCTCCATGCCGTCGCCCACGGCCTGCGGCATATAGCACCCGATAAAGGTGTAGCGCCCGAAATCATACGCCGGCAGCTGCCCATATACCGCACGTTGCTCTGCCACGATCGCCTTTGTTTTCGCCACATACTCCGCAAACTGCGCCGGCGTGCCCCGGTGATGCAGCGCCACCTGTATGGTTCTGGTCTTGCCATTCCCGCCCACGGCCCACTCTGCAAAGTCGAAATCACTGAGCTCGGTCGGGCTGTCCATCAGGTACTGAAAATTGGGGGCGGAGTAGGTGGTTCCCTGCTCGTGCTTCAGCTGCGTGGCCACTTTCCAGTTCCTGCCCTCCGGCATATGGAACGTGACGTACGCCGGCGACTGCTCAAACTGCTCGGCATACAGAAGCGTGGCGGGCATGTTCAGGTGCGCGTGCGTTTCGTCGACGCCGGCGTAGGTGCCATCGGCGTGGTCCGCGAACAGGGTGTAGCTGACGGTAACGGTGCCGGTATGGCGCGGCACGCCCCACTCGTTGGTGTCTGACCGGTAGAGTGGCAGCGGCTTGCCCTGTGCATCGGTCGCCTGCACGTTGTAAACATTCTTGGCAAACTCATGAATGGCATAGCGCCCCGGCGATGTCCGCGGCATCAGCACCTTCAGGGTGTCCGATTTTATGTCTGAGAACGTGGCCTGCACTTCCGCCTCGTGGTGCACCGCGTTCGGGAACGACAGGCTGTAGGTTACTTTTTGCTGCGCCACCGCGGGCTGCAGCAGCAACGCCAGCGCCAGCAGGGTAGAGAGTCTATGATTCATTTATCCTGATGTCCAGATATATTTAGGAGGATATAAAGATAGGGTTTGTGCGGATGAGGTGCAATTTCTTCCCTGGCACGGGTACCTGAATCAGGTCCTATATAGCACCGGGTCATATCCCTTTGTAACGCAACACGCTCCACTGGCACCTCTGACAAACACCTTCGCCTGCACCATGTCCTTAAAAAAGCCCCGGCTATATACCTCCCGGAAACTCAGTGCCTCAAAATGATGGACATAATCCGGGAGCTGCCGCGCTTTCACGCCGCTTATCAACCCGAAAAAAAGGTACATTCCGCGGAGCAGCAGCCTTTGCGAGCGCGGCGGGGGCTGTTGCAGCGGCCAGAAATCAGCGAAAAGCCAGCTGCCGGCTGGTGTGAGGGCAGCGGCTAGCGCATCCATGAGCCGCTGCAGGCGGCGCGGCGGGAAAAGGTCGAGCAGGAAAGGCGTGAAGATGGTATCGAACCGCTCCTGCGGCTGCAGGGCCTGCTCGGTGCCCAGCCGGAAAGAAACAGTGCACCGGTGCGGCTGCCGGAAACCTGTATAGCGGCGCCTGGCCCGTTGCAGCATTGCGGGGGCGGCATCGATATATAAAATCTCCAGCTGCTTGCCGGTTCGCAGCAGCCGCTCCAGGAGCCAGCCGCCGCCACCCCCGATCACCAGCACGCGCCCCCGCTGCGGCACAAAAGGCAGCAAAGCCTCCTGTGCCTCCTCCAGCGCGTGGCCGTATACAAGGCGCGCCAGCCGGTCGTAGAAGGCGGCCACGCGGTCAAAGCCGCTGTCGGGGAGCCGTGGCAAGGGGAGGGGCAGTAGGTTCGGTAGCGAAGGCAGGCATCAGCGGCTGTAGTGCTCGTCGAGGATGCCCTGTATTTTCTGGAAGGTGAACTCTACCTGCTTCTGGCGGATGGCTTCGGTGTTGCCTTTGAATACTTCCCGGAACTCCTCGGCCTTACCGTCATAAAGAATGGAGATGAAGGTGCTGCCAACCGGTTTTTCAGTGGTTTCGGAGCCGCCTTCCCCCATCAGGCCTGTAATCGCGACGCTGATGCTGGCGTTCAGCTGCTTTTTCAGGCCCATCACCATTTCGTTGGTCACCTGCTGCGACTCGGCGGTATATAGGCTCAGCGTGTCTTTGTTCACGCCCAGCAATTTTTGCTTTACCTCGGGCTGATAGACCACGAGGCTCCCGAGCAGCACATCGCTGCTGCCTTTGGCTTTCACAAATTCGGCGGCCAGCAAGCCGGCTGTGCAACTCTCCGCAAATGCTACTGTCAGGCCTTTGTCTTTCAGGTCCATCATCAGCTTCGTCAGGTCAGTCTGGTTCATAGGTGGTATATAAATTGGGTTGCGGGCGCAGTGCATACATACTGCTTTTGCAGGAGGCGGGTTTAGCCTAGCCTGAAAGTTTCGAGCACACGGTACACGGGGTGCGGCGATGCCAACTCCGACTGCCACAGCGACACCGCCCGCACCTCGAGTTGCAAGGGGGCTTCTGTTCTTACGGCAGGCAAATCCATCGGGGCGGGCATGTCTTTGCGGAACCGCGCCAGCGTGACATGCGGGATGGCCTTCCGCTGTTTGGGCGGCGCTGGCGCCAGCGCCGCCGTCAAGTCGCGGCTCAGCGAGGCGAAGGCCTCCTGCTCCGCAAACCTTGCCCACATCAGCCGCGGGTGCCTCGGCTTGGGGCCGGGCTCGGTGCAGGCAAAATCGAGTGTGAAGGGCTGGTGCCGCTGCGCCACCTCTCCGACCGCCTGCCTGATGGCCGGCAGCTGTTGCAGGGGCACATTGCCGATGAAGTAAAGCGTGAGGTGCAGGTTCTGCGGGGGCACAAACCGGAGGGCCGGGTGCCGGAAGGCCTCCAACTGGTGCTGCAGTCGCTGTTTCAAGTCCTCGGGCAAGGTGGCTGCCACAAATAAGCGGATGCTGTCTTTCATGGATAACAAGATTTGGTTGTAGGGGTATATGGCCTTAACTTCTCCTGATTACGTAGGAAAGGGGGGAGTCTGACATGCGCTGCGGCGTGATTTGGAACGAAAAGCAAGAGTATGATTCAACGTGTCTTTAAGAGAATAGTGGCAGGCACCGCCCTGTTTACCGTCGAGCTGATTTTTATATGGCTGCTGTTCGTGGTCTGCATCATCGGCTTCCTGTATATAGGCGCAGAGATACTGCAGGGCGACAAGCTGAGCATCGACGCGGCTGCCTTCGGCTTTGCCAAGGACATTTCCAACCCTGGCTTAGACCAGCTGATCAAGATTGTGACATTTTTCGCCTCGAGGCAGTTCCTGACGCCGGCGGCGCTGCTGCTGGTCGCCTACTTTGTGTTCATTCGCAAACACCGGTGGTATTCGCTGAAAGTGCCGGTGGTGGCCCTGGGGAGCATTACCCTCAACATCGTGCTCAAGTTTTTCTTTGACCGGCCACGGCCCATCATGCCCCTGGTGGAGGCCTCGGGCCTGAGCTTCCCGAGCGGGCACTCCATGGTGGCGGCTTCTTTTTACGGGCTGATCATCTACCTGGTCTGGCATAACGTGCGGCCAGTCCTGTGGCGCAACGTGCTGGTGGGTTTTCTGATAATTTTTGTTTTGCTGATCGGCTTCAGCCGCATCTACCTGCGGGTGCATTACGCTTCCGATGTGCTGGCTGGTTTCTCGGCTGGTTTCCTGTGGGTTATCATCGGGATATGGGCCTTGCGAAGGCTTGAGCGGCTATCCAAAAAAGAGCTTGACCCGGTGGTGGAGGAAGAAACCGTCGCCTGACGCACAATTTTTTTTCGGGGCAGGCATTGCATATATAAATCTACCTATTACCTTTGCAATCCCAATCAACAACAAGGGTTAAGGGTTTTTGGGACGTTAATAGTAAATTTAGAGTGAGTTTCGCGCACGTGGCGAAACTGGTAGACGTGCAGGTCTCAGAAGCCTGTGCCTTCGGGTGTGGGAGTTCGAATCTCCCCGTGCGCACATCAACTCATCAAAAGCCAGTCTTCGGACTGGCTTTTGTGTTTTCCGGCCAGTAGGTTTTTTGGTTAGCAGCCGTCGTAAGGAAACCTTGCGGGATGTGCAGCTCCCGCGAGCATTTGAACTACCAATCCACAGCCTTTGCACCCCCAGGCACTGCGGAGTTTTCTGCTGTAAACGGCGAAGTTTGATATATAAGCCTGCCGGCCCGTCGCAATCAATAGTAAACCGTCCATTTCCCTGCCTGCTGCTGCTGCTTGAAATACTGAAGCATCCATGCCCGTTCCGTGGGAAGTTTGTTGCGCACCACCAGCACCGGGCGCTGCTGCAGCAGCGTTCGCAGGCGCGCCAGATCGTCCGGCTGCCTCAGGCGAAGCAGCTGCGTGCGCCACTTCGCATCCCGCTCAAATTGCGTCTCGCGCTCCAGGCTGCTGCTTTCGTCGTGCAACGAGATTATCTGCCTGTCCAGCTCGAAGGCGAGCGAAGGCAGCAGTTTATCATATACCAGTATGTTTCGCCCCTGCAGTTGGTTTGCCTTGATGATAGCTGCGACAGGGCGGCTGCCGTTCGTCAGGCTGGGGTTGCTGCCCAGCAGGTGCGTGGCATAAGGCAAAAGGGGCAGCGTGAATACAAGGCTGCTGAGCAGGAGCCTGTTGAGGTCCGGCATGCCGGAGCGCCGGAGCAGGAAGAGGCCCAGTAGCGTGAGCGCCGGGAACAGCAAAGCGGCCCAGGGCAGGGCGATGCCGACCGGCAGCACCGGGGCCAGCAGCAGGGCCACTGTGAGCGCTGCAAAGAACAAGATACTGCCCTTCGCAGCCTTCCGGGTGGCATCAGCGGGAAGGTTTACCAGAAGCCAGGATACCAGCAGCGCCAGGCCTGCAAACAGCGGCAGGATATATAGAATAAGCTTAGAGCCAGAGAAGGAGAAAAAGACAAGCGGCACCAGGAGCCAAAGAATGAACAGGCGCTTCTGCGCCGGGAGCAGCATTTTCAGCCTCCTGTAATTCACGGCAAGGATAGCAGCCCAGGGCAGGCTCATGGCAGGGGCCAGCACGAGATAGAACCACCAGGGCTTTGACCGCCCGAAGGCCTCCGGGTTGGCGTAGCGCTGCACCGTGTGCTTCAGGAAGAAGTAGTCAAAAAAGCGCGCGTCCTCGATCATCAGGTACAGATACCAGGAAGCCCCGACCAGCAGAAAAAGCCCTGCGGCAGGTACATGGTGCCACGTGCTGGGCCGACGGTCCGGGGCCGGTTTTGGCCTGTAGCCGATGGCCACCAGCACCGGGAAGATCAATCCGACCGGGCCTTTGGTGAGGAAAGCGAGCGCCAGCAGCAGGTAGAAGAAGTAAAGCCAGCCCGCGTCAGACCTGTATTTGTACCGCAGCCAGGCATATATGGCCGCCAGCTCAAAGGTGGTCAGGAAGGAGTCGGTGGTGAGGTTGCGGGCGGAGATGAGAACGGCAGGCATCGTGCTATATATAACCACGGCGATCAGCGCCTGTTTGCTGTTCCGGAAGAGCAAATTCCCGATCAGATACACCAGCAGCGCCTGCAGCACCAGCGACACCTGCAGGAAGAACCTCGCACCGAACGCATCCACCCCGAACAGCGCCATCCCGGTGGCGGAAACCATATAGGTAACCGGCGGCTTATGGAAGTGCTGAATACCCAGCAGGCGCGGGTGCAGCCAGTCGCCGCCGCGCAGCATTTCGCGGCTGATCTCGGCATAGCGGGCCTCGCTGGTCTCTATCACGCCCCAGCCGCCTGCATTGTAGAGCAACAGCAGGAACAACACGGAAAGCAGGGCATACAGCAGTTGGCTGCTGCGCAGGGAGTTGGGTTGCAGCATGGCTTAGTTGGTGGTGGAGTGTTGCCGGTGCTCGCGCAGCCCGATGATCATGTTCCGGCTATAGGCCGCTATCCCGAAGATCTGCCCCAGGAACAGCACCGGGTCGAGGCGGAGAATGGCGTAGGAGATAATCATGAGGCTGCCCGCCAGGCTGATGACCCAAAAACCGTTCGGGATGACGGACTCCTGCAGGCGCTCGGAGTAGTACCACTGGTACACAAAGCGCAGCGTGAACACCGCCTGCCCGGCCCCGCCCCAGGCAATGAGCGCGCCCGAGATCTTGCTGTGCGCCATGATATAGCTGAAGCTGTACTGGTCGCTCCAGAGCAGCCAACTGACCGCCAGGAACGGGAACGCCACGGCGCCCCAGCGCACAGGAGCCGCCAGCCCGTCCCAGATGTTCTTCAGCTTGATGTTGCGCAGGTATATAAAGTAGGAGACGAGCTGCCCGCCCACAATCACGATGTCGTTGCGGAGCGCGCCGTAGGCCATCAGCAGGATAGAGGCAACGATGCTGGTCGTCCAGAAAGAAGCCGGCGACAACACCCTGCCCGCTTTCTCCGACTTTACCCACTGGATGAGGATACGCGCTGAGAAGAGCAGCTGCGCGAGCAGCCCGGTGCCATATATCAGCACCTCAGATACGTCCATTCGTGACAGGCTGGTTCTCAAACTGCTCGGCAATCTGGTAATTTATATAGCGCTTGCGCATCCACCGGAAGGCGAACGTGTCGTTGAGCGGGCCCCACAGGCGGTTGAACAGGTGGTACTTGGAGTAGCCGGCGAAGCGCTCGAAGTGCTGCACGGGCAGTTGCTTCACCTTGCCACCCTGCAGCTGTATAAGCGCGGGCAGGAAGCGGTGCATCCCGTCAAAAAACGGCACGCGCTTGGCATAGGCGGCATCCACGATTTTGAGCGGGCAGCCGGTGTCCTGGATGCCGTCGTTGATCATATACCGCCGGAAGCCGTTGGCGATTTTGGACGACAGCCTTTTCACGAAGGTGTCCTTGCGCCTTGCCCGGATGCCGTTCACCATCTGGTACTCGGGCAAAAATCCGAAGAACAGCAGGAAATCGAGTGGCGAGGTTTGCAGGTCGGAGTCGATGTAACCGATGTAGGTGCTTTGTATATGGTCGATGCCCGCTTTGATGGCGGTGCTGAGGCCCCGGTTGCGGTCGAGGGAGAGGAAGCTGTAGCCGGGCTTGCTGTAGCAGATCGCGCGTATCTGGGCCAGGCTGCTGTCCGTGGAGCCGTCGTTCACGAAAAGCACCTGCGTTGGCATGGGGGACTGCTGCAGAAAGGCGTCCATGGCGTCGCAGAAGCGCGCCAGGCAGCCTTCTTCGTTGTAAACGGGCACAATAACCGTAAGAGAGGGGGCAGTAGGTGCCATTTTATCCAATTATGATGGTTTATATATGATTAAGCGGGTGAGGGGCAGGGGCTACAGATAGCCTTCGTCTAAAAGAGCCGTCACGCTGACGCTGCCAGATGCTCCAGTTCCTGCTTTTCGTGGTAGGCCTTGTACCAGTTCACGAATTTGCGCAGCCCTTCCTCTAAAGGAGTGTCAGGGCGGTAATCCACGGCGGCCTGCAGGTCTGTTACATCGGCAAAGGTTGCGGGCACGTCGCCGGGCTGCATGGGTTGCAGGTCGAGCACCGCCTTCCGGCCCAGCAGCCGCTCGAGCGTAGCGATGAGTTGGAGCAGGTGCTCCGGTTTGCTGTTGCCAATGTTGTAGAGTTTGTAGGGCGCTGTGGGATCGGGCTTGGGCCTCACCTCCACCAGCCTGGCGATGCTCTGCACCACATCATCTATATAGGTGAAGTCGCGGTACATTTCCCCGTGGTTGAAAACCCTGATCGGGGTGCCTGCCGCAATGGCCTTGGTGAAGCTGTAGTAAGCCATGTCGGGCCTGCCCCAGGGGCCGTACACGGTGAAGAAGCGGAGCCCCGTGACCGGCAATTGATAGAGGTGCGCATAGCTGTAGGCCATCACTTCGTTCGCCTTCTTGGTGGCGGCGTAAAACGAGATCGGCTGGTCGGTCTTCATGCTGGTTTTGAAGGGCGTCTCCTGGTTCAGGCCATATACGGAGCTGGAGGAGGCAAACAGCAGGTGCTGTATGCCGTGCCGGCGGCAGCTCTCCAGCACGTTGGCAAAACCCACCAGGTTGCTGGACACATAGGACTGCGGATGGTCCATGCTGTAGCGCACGCCGGCCTGTGCCGCCAGGTTGACCACGACGTCAAACTGCTGCGCTTCAAAAAGATGGTTCAGGGCAAGCTCGTCGGTCAGGTCGAGGTGGATGAAGCTGAGCCCTTCCCTGGTCCTGCTTGCCAGCAGCTGGTTGTAGCGGATATCCTGCTGCTCAAACCCCTGCAGTGCCAGGCGCCCGTATTTTAAAAGAGGATCGTAGTAAGAGACAATGGCATCAAGGCCAACCACTGAGCAGCCCAGCTGCTGTAAAGCGAGTGCCAGGTGGTGGCCAATAAACCCAGCGCTACCTGTTACCAGAATTTGAAGCTTCTTCATTCCCCCTTTTGATAATGTACTAGCTATATAGCTCACACTACGTGTGCGCAAAGGCCTTCGTTCTAAATTATATATTACTTATACTTTGTATAGTATAAGTTCAGTATAGGATTTTAAGCTGCTAATTAGTGTATGATTCTGTAAGGATTCTGTAGTTAAAACAAGCGCTGTATACTTTGGTTTTAAAAAGATAGCGGGTAAGCTCACTGCGGACCGCCCGGGCGGTCCTGTAAACAGGGGAGGGGGTTCGCGCAGAAGGTGGTTTTCTTCAGGCAGCATGCTGTCTGTTACTTAGCAGGCTTAAGAGCTCGGACGGGTAGAGTTCCCGCATCTGGCGGAGCAAGAACCGGAACAGAAAGTAGTCCTCCCGAGCCTTTTCCTGAGGAGTTAACCGCATTCTGTAGTCCAGCATGTACAGAAAGCACTGCGTGTTGTTATACAAAATAAATGCGTAGATATTCGTGAACAGCCTTTTGGCCTGTTTAGCGTCTAATTCATATTCCATTTCTTCGAGGACAGCCTTTGCCTTGTTGTCTTCCATTATCTTGAGGATAATCATATATATAAAATATTTATATAGTCCTAATCTGTTTTTAAAGTAAGGATTTGTATCAGACACTTACAATGACATTGGTCATGTTTGGCTATCGGTCAGCTATATAGGGCGATACAGGAAGCTCTGGCCAATAAACAAAAGCATTCGATGTAGCCTTCTGGGAAAATAACACGTAGGCATTCTATTTATAATTTTATATATAGAAGGAGATGATTTTAAAAGGCAGTGCTGATAGGATAGCCAGCAGTGGCGGCAGTTTCTCATCCCGATCAGGGTCTTACGGTACCATGGTTGGTGTCTTTGAAGTGTGGGGGTAGCCCGCTGTCGCATGCCAGGCTAACATGCTCCCGGACCGCCGCGTAAGCTATTTTATATAGGCAGTATATATATGAAGCGCATCACGCAACGACTCCTTAGCCTGCTGGCCCTTCTTTCGGTGGAAGTGGTCGTGCTGTGGGCGGTGTTCTGGGGCTGCCTGCTGCTGTTCCTGTATATGGCCAACGAGGTTTTCAGGCAGGGCGACACCGGGCTCGACGACGCCCTTTTTCGCTTTGCCGAAAGCCACACCTCTCCCCCGGTTACCCGGATGATGATCTTTGTCTCCTTCTTTGCCTCCGCCGATTACCTGATGGTGGTGCCCCCGCTGGTGGTGCTGGTGTTTTCTTTCTACAAAGGCCTGCGCTGGCTGGCCCTGAAAGTGCTGCTCATCTCCATGTCCAGCGCCGTTCTGAACCAGGTGATGAAGGGCATGTTTGAGCGGCCGCGCCCTGCGTTCGCCATGCTGGAGCAGTCGGGGCTCAGCTTTCCGAGCGGCCACGCCATGATCGGCGGCGCCTTTTATGGTCTGCTGATTTACATTGTGTGGCGTACCGTGCAGGACCGGGTGCTGCGCTGGGTGCTCACCGTGCTGCTCACCCTCCTGATACTGCTGATCGGCTACAGCCGCATCTACCTGAAAGTGCATTATGCCACCGATGTGCTGGCCGGATACGCCATGGGCTTTCTGTGGCTCCTGCTGTCGGTGTACTTTATGAGTAAGCTGGAGAAGATCTTTGTGAAGAAGGTGGAGGAGGAGCAGGCCTGAGCGGTGCTTCCCGTCTGCGGCTGGATTATATATAGCAGATTAAAGCGGGTCAGTTGGCATGGGATCGATAAAGTCTTTATTTTTAGCCTGGAAAGCCCCTGCTGTTTTTAAGGTAAATCGGGCGGGTTTTCAGCCTGTACCGGAAAGCATGAGAAAAAGAGTTTTCGCCTGATTCCCGTGTCTTTCACCTACCATACCATGCGCGCTATCCCCCATACGCTTCTGCTCTATATAGTTGCCCTGTTCGTGGCTCTCCCGGTGCTTGCCCAGCATCCCGACGATGTGGCGGCTGTGCGTGCGAAACTGCAGCAGGAGCGGCAGGAAGCGAAGCAGGAGAAACTTAGAAATGCGGCGGCCAAAGCAGGCAGGCTGCTGGAACTGGGCGAGTGGCAGGCCGCGGAAGATGTGCTCCGGAATGCCGAGCCAAGTATATCCGTTAAGCTGGCCCGGGCAAAGCTGGCGATGCTGCAGAACGAATTCAGGCATGCCGATGGCCTCGTGCAGGAGGTATTGCAGCAAAGCCCGAGGCAACGGGAGGCGCTGTTGCTACAAGGCAGACTGCAGGTACAGGCTTGGGAACTGAACAAAGCGATGGCTACCGCACAGCAGTTGCTGCAGGCAGATGCAGCAGACGAAGAAGCGGCGCTGGCTGCCGGGCGCATCCTGATGCTGCAGAAAAAGTATGGGGAGGCGCTGGCGTGGGCGCAGAAAGTGCAGGCACGGAACCCGAAGAACGCCGCAGCTTACCTGCTGGAGTCGGATGTGCATTTCTGGAACCAGGAACCGGAGCTTGCCGAGAAGCCGCTCATCACCAGCCTCACCCTCGACCCCTTCAATGCCGATGCGCGCTTTAACTACGGCTATGCCATCTGGCGCCGCGTGGACGCCACGCAGCTGAACGACATGGCGGCCCAGTGGGAACTGGCGCTGGAACTGAACCCGCTGCACTACGTCACGCACTGGCACTGGGGCAACGGCCACACTAACCTTACCTATGCCGATTATGCCCGCCCGGAGGATGAGACGGTGCGGGAGGCGTTGAAGGAGGCAGATAAACTGATCTCCGGAAACAAGCTGCAGGAGGCGCTGGCGGCGGCAGAGCAGGTGCAGCAAAAGTACCCGGCGTCGGTGCTGCCCGCCATGCTGCGCGGCTCCGTGTACTATATGGCCTTCTGCCTGGACCGCCAAACCCGCCTCGACTCCGCCCAATCCATTTTCCTGCGAGTTCTGCAGCGGAAAAAGCATTACGGCCCGGCGCACAACGCCCTGGCAGCGGTCATCAAGCAGAAACAACTAACTTTCCTGCACAACTACGACTCGCTGCAGCAGGTGGTGGCGCAGACAGACATTCAGGACCCGGTGAATTTCGCACAGGTGTTCCCGGACGTGAGCTATTACCCTGGCAGGGAGGTGCAGCAGATGGTATGGTCGCAACTGTACGAGAGCATCGTATATTTCCCGTTCCTGTCGCGGCAGGGGGAGAAGTTCGTGATACCGCCCCTGCATACCGACCTGGCCACCGCCATGAACTCGCCCTATTTCCGGCAGGCGACCACCTTCGACAACCGGCAGTGGATGGATATTCGGGGCGTGGGCAGCGGCGCGGCGGCGATTGAGTACGTGGTGCGGGGGGCTTACCTGGAGCGGAACGTGGTGCTGCACGAGTATGTGCACCTGTTCCACCAAAGCGTGTTCACTGACGCGGAGACAAGAGCCGTGCGCCGCCTTTACCACCAGGCCATGGCAGAGGGACGCACCCTGGATTATTATTCCGCCAACAACGAGCACGAGTACCTGGCCCAGACGTACCCCGCCTACTTCGAGCCGGTGAAAGTGCATCCGCTCAACCATAAATCCATCAACACCACCGCCGACCTGCGCGCGAAAGACCCGGCGCTTTACAGGTTTCTGGATGAGTTGGTGCAGCGGCAGCGGGCTTACCTCTCGGGAGACCGGGAGGCAATGGCCAGCAACTGGGCGCAGGTTTACATGAACCTGGCACAGCAGGAGACGAATTTAACGGAAGCGGCTGCCTTCCTCGACACCGCGCTCCTGTATGATGCGCAATACCAGCCTGCCTTGCTGGCCTATGCCGGCATCAGGCAGAGACAGAAGCAGTACGCCGCTGCAATAGACTGGCTGCAGCGGGCAAAAAACAGCAGGCCGGATTATGCCCCCATCTACATTGCGGAGGCAGAGCTGTTGGAAACGCAGCGGCGGGACGGGAGGCTGAACCCGCAGGAGGCGCTGGGTGGGCAGGTTGCCCTGTATCGCAAGGCGCTGGAACTGGAAGACGACCTGCTCTTGCGCGCCTACACCAACCAGTATTTCCGGGAGCTGTATGAGAACTATGCCCTGGTACCGGAAGCCGTGGCCACGGCCGAGAGTTATATAGCAGATGCGCCCACCATCTCTACTTACCTCCGCGACCGGCGCGACGAGGCCGTTGCCTATGCCAGCTGGCTTAAAGGAACAAGCCGCCCGAACCCGGAGGCGGCGCAGGAACTTGCAAAGTTAGTGGCGCTGAAGCCGCAGAATTATATGCTCCGCAGGCAATACGCCGAGGTGCTGGCCGCGCACGGCGACGTGACGCAGGCATATAACACGCTGGAAGAGGCGCAGCGCATATTGGCGGCCTCCGGCGCAGCCCGCCCAGACTATATGGTGCGGATGGCTGCCTGGCAGTTACAACTCGGAAACAAGGCCGCCGCCGAAGAACTCATCAAACCGATCCTTAGCCACCAGGTGAAGTTGAGTGGGGAGCAGTCGCTTTTAGCCGGCACACTCGCTGATATAGGGTATATAGCGCAGGCAGCGGCGGTTTTGGCGCAACAGCCAGCCCCGGAAACCGCACTGGAAACCGCCCTCCGCCACTATGCCACCGGGCGCCTGCTGGAGGCAAAGCACAAAAACAGGAAAGCCGCCCGGTCATATGAAGCGGCTTTGCAGGCCAATCCCTACAAAGCGGAGGTGCGCCAGCGGCTGGTGCAGTTGCTGGAGCGGCAGGGGAAACAAAAGCGGGCGGCACAGGTCCGGGCTGCGGGGCAAGAAATGATGTTGTAGCAAGCTGCATTCCTTGGTATATAGCACACCCATTATCACTTTATATATAAACCATATATACTCCTGCTTATGAAATTACATATCCTGTTCAAGCTGTGGGGCGCGCTCCTGCTGTGCTGTACCGCCGCCTGCCAGGGCAACTCCGGCGAAAGAGCCCTCGATGCCTCCGCCAGCAACACCGGAACAACCCCCACGGTCATTTACGTGGTGCGGCACGCTGAGAAAGACACCTCAGATGCCAGAAACGAGGACCCCGCCCTGACGCCCGCCGGGGAGGCACGGGCAGAAGCGCTTCGTGCGCTGCTGGAGGGGCAGGAGGTGGATGCCTTGTTCACGACCAAATACATCCGCAATAAAAATACGCTGAAGCCGCTGGCAGAGGCAAAGCAGCTGGAGATGCAGGAGTATGAGGCGCACGACTTCAGTAACCTGAAAGAACAGATCCTGCAACACCACCAGGGGGAGACGGTGGTGGTGGTCGGGCACTCGAATACAGTGCTACCTATCATCGAGGAGTTCGGAGCGGCAAAACCTGTAGCAGCAATTCCGGACAGCGAATACACTTACCTGTTCAAGCTGACAGTGACGCCCGACGGCGCTGCTACTGTGGAGACAGACCGGTTCGGGGCCAGCAGCACGGAGTAAAGCCTGCCGCAGCCGTGCCTCTTTCAGCCCCTTGCAGTTCTGTCTGAAGGGGCTGAGCTTTTTGTGCCAACACCCTCGGCGTCTGTCACCGTAGTATGGAAGGAGAAAGAGAAGAACTATGCGCAGATTAACAGTAAAAGTAAAGGCAGGAGAGGGAGAGGAGATAAAGAAAATAGCCAAGGAACACGAGGGTAAGAACCTGGCGGTGCAGTCGCTGAAAGACGGCGAACTGGTGACGGTGCACCTGAACAACGAGGCAGTGAGCAGCTTTGTAGAGCGCATCAGTGCGTATGAGGAGGCGGAGATCGTCCTGATCCCGCGCGGCGTCATCGCGCTTTACCCGCCGCAGGGAGAAGCACCTGACCAGGTGGCTGATGTGTCGTTCCGCAGCCCCCTCGAGATATTTCTGGGAGGGGTGCAAAGCGTCGGCTCCAAAAAAGGCTTGTTTATATATTCGGTGGCCGGGGGCATACTGGTCTGGGTTGGCCTGTACACGGGCACGATCTACCTGCTGGTGGCGGCTATGCTGGTGTCGCCGTTTGCAGGGCCGGCCATGAATGCCGCGCTTGCCGCCGCCGCAGGCAAAATGGGCTTGCTCAGGCAAAGCCTCCTGCGCTATTTTATGGCGATCGGCACGGCTATCATCGTTACCTACCTGCTTTCGCTTTTCGTGAACCAGCAGCATGCCACTCCTTTGATGGTTTCTGTGAGCCAGATTTCGCAAATGGCGGTGCTCCTGCCCCTTGTGGCCGGGGTGGCCGGGGGGGTAAACCTCATCTCCTCAGAGCGTGACAGCCTGGTGCCCGGGGCTGCCGTGGGCGTGCTGGTGGCGGCCTCGCTGGCCCCGCCCACCGGCCTCATCGGGATGGCGCTTAACTTCGGGAACTGGCAGCTGGTCCGGAGCGGTTTGTTTCTGCTGATCCTGCAACTGGCTGCCATCCAGCTGTCTGCTGCGCTGGTTTTCCGTTTCATGGGCAAGGTCACCAAAGAAGGCGCACGGTTTGCAGACGGCAAAGAGTATGTATTCAGGCTATCAATGGCGGCGTCGGTGCTGGTGGTGGCGGGGCTGTTGTACTGGCAGTTCTACAGCCAGCCGGGACTGCAGAAGTCGAGCCTGAGCACCCAGGTGACGGAGGTGATGCACACGGCGCTCGGCGAGCTGGAAGACGTGGAGACAATAGAGGTAAATGCCCGGTTCACGCGCGGCACGCTGCCCAACCTGAACCCGGTTATCTGCGAACTGTACCTCTACAACCGCAGCGCCACCCTGACAGATGCAGAGGTGAAGAAAGTCGTGAGCAACCTGCTGTACAAGCGCATTAAAGCGGAGAATCTGAATGCCGACCCGATGTTCAATATCACCGTGCTGGACTACCAGGGAAACCCGGCGACCTTACCTTAAAACCACCTTGGTTTTTGCCACCCTGTCGTGGAAAGTGCTGCGGGGGGTGTAGGAGGCGTCGGTCAGGAACCGCATCACCATCATAATCAAAGTGAGGGGTTTGGCAAAATAGCGGATGCTTGCTGCCCTGAAGCTGATGCGCCCGCCCGTAGCAGCGGTTACGCGCAGGTGCATGAGGTATTTGCCCAAAGTAGCCTGGCAGGGGCAGGTCTCGCTGCCCGCGAAATAGAGCCAGCCCAGCAACAGGTGCAGCAGGCGCTCCGGTTTCAGCAGCATCGCTTCATCGTCGCTGCTGAACGTGAGGTAATCGGCGATACCCACCAAAGTCAGCACAAGCAGCACATCGAGGGAGAAAGCCACGAGCCGCGTTCCAAAGCTGGCCAGTTCTTCCTTGCTTTCGGATGTGGTATAAAACGCTTGCATAAGTATAATTAAATCCGGAGGATGTGTTATACTTCGTTGTGATAACTAAGTTGCAGGCTCAATGCGGTTTGCCCACAGCCAAATTGTATAAAGTGGCATTGTTGTACTTACAGAGGCTTTCTGGAACAGGATATAAGCGCAATATGTGCCCGCTAACGGGGTAACTTCAGCACTAAGGTGCCGGCCAGCAGGTCGTGCAGGGCTTGGCGCCTGGGCGTAAAGGCTGCCATGATGTACCCGAGGAGCAGGATGAGCCCCGACAGCAGCTTACCGAAAAACCGCCCGGTGGCACGTGCAAAGGGGATAGGGTAGCCTTCCAGGTCCGTTACAAAGATGCCCATGGCCTGCTTGCCGGGAGTCGCCTGGTACGGGGAACTCTCGAATCCGGCATAATAAAGCCACCCGACCACCACCCCGATCATGTTCATCTTCAGGCGGGATTCAAGGTCCGCGATATCCGCAACAAGGGGCAGGCCCAGCACCAGCAGCGCCAGCGCCACCAATGCCGAGGTAAAGAGGCTGTCGATGAGCAAGGCCACGAAGCGAATCCAAAAATTCGCGTAGGTCAGTTGTACGGGTATTTTGTCTTCCTCCTGCTGATAGAGCTCCATTTGCTGCAGTTCTCCTTTTTGCAGGCTATAATACAACTTCTAAGGCTTTTGTACAAAAAAAGCTACCCGGCACAAGCCGGGTAGCCCCCTATGCCTAGACATCCTGCCTTCAGGATTTTACAGGCGGTGTAAAGCGCTCCATTTTGTTGTTTATAGGTTCTACAGACATCAGGTACCTGTATATGGCGCGCAGGTCCTCCTCCTCCATGCCTGCATACATACTCCAGGGCATAATCGTGTTCGGGCCGCCGGGCGCTACCGCCGCAGGGTGCTGCTGCATTTTAAAGCGCTGCACAAAGGCCTCCTCCGTCCAGGTTCCGATGCCGGTCTCCTTGTCCGGGGTTATGTTGGCCGCGCGCAGGATGCCGCCATCCGGCGTAGGGAATTCGGCGCCCCCTGCCAGGTGCATGCCCTCAATCGGGGTGTTCTTGTCGCGCGGGGTATGGCAGTCGCCGCAGGAGGCGATGGTAAGCAGGTATTTGCCTTTCGCCACCGTGCCATCCAGCGCTGTCTTCTCCAGGGCAGGCGCCTCATCAGAGGGCATCGTGCGCAGGATCAGGTTCATCGGGAAATCCGGGTCAGACTCCGGCACTTCGTTCCGGATGGGGGCGAGGGTGCGGATATAGGCGATGATGGCGTAGGCATCCTCTGTTCTCATCTGGTTAAAGGCTTTGTAGGGCATTACCGGGAAGAGCGGGGTGCCGTCCTTGCTCACGCCCTTGGTCATGGCCCTGTAAATCTCCCCGTCCGTCCAGGTACCAATGCCGGTTTCTTTGTCGGAGGTGATGTTTTTGGCGTAGAACGTGCCCGGGAAACCCAGCGCGTGATCGAATTTGTCGCCGCCTTTGCCCTCGGTGCCCGGCTGCAGCGGGCCTGAGAAGCGCGAGAAGTCACGGGTGGAGTGGCAGTCGATGCATACGGCCACATGGTTAGCCAGGTACTCGCCGCGCTCCACCAGGGCAGGGGTTTTCTCAATCGAGATCACGGGGGCGGCATCCACGTTCGGGAAGGCGTACTGCAGGTATATAAAACCTGCGGCAAGGGCAGCCACGACCACGGCCACTACGTATCCGGTAATTTTCAATGCTTTTTTCATACAGATCGTCCAGTTCTGCTTAAGTAGGTGAAATGAGGATGGGAGATACTGATTGTTAAATATCAATATTATATATGATTATTTGATAATAGATATGGCATAAATTCTATATAATTTTAGTGTATATATACTGCAGACAGGTGGACATATTGAAATCAACAGCAAACAGTAGGGGATAGGCTGTGCTGGAAGTATTAGGTGTTGACAGAGAGGTTGCTACAGGAGGAGAGGCAGGTGCAGCCAAAGTTTTTACTTTCGAGCTATCGGGTTATTATTTCTATGAATAGGTATGCAAGGTACCCGATGGCAGCGGAGCGAATGAACAGACTGAACGGAGAAATCTTGATCTATCCTGCTAATTCCAAATGATATAAACTGCGTACGAAGCTGTTCTTCTGAACCCACCCCTGCCCCTCCCAGGAGGGGATTCTGCAGACACGTAAACTGCAATGCGCAAAAACCGACTTGGTATAAAACTGCAAAACCCGCCACCTTGCCTTCTGGCAGCAGGAGCGGGTTTTGTCATGCTATATAGCTGCCTAAACGGCATCGGACGTCCGGGGAGAGGATACTCGGTTTATATAGGCTTCATATTTCTTTCCCTACTACACCAGTTCCCTTTCCCTGTCCTCTTCCGGCTGGCTTTGGGCCAGTTCCGGGATGGTTGTGTCCACCAGGCCTGTCTCTGGTTCCGGGTTGAACTCGCCTTCCCAGCGGGCCACTACGGCGGTGGCGAGGCAGTTGCCGGTCACGTTGATGGAGGTGCGGGCCATGTCCATCAGCTCGTCGATGCCGAGGATGGCGAACACCGGCCACACCGGCAGGTTGAAGGAGGCAACAGTGCCCAGCAAAATCACCAGGGAGGCGCGCGGCACGCCGGCCACGCCCTTGCTTGTCAGCATCAGCGTAAATACCATCACCAGTTGCTGCTGCCAGCTGAGCGGGATGCCGGCGGCCTGCGCCACAAACACCGAGGCAAGCGCCAGGTACAGCGTGGTGCCGTCGAGGTTAAAACTGTAGCCGGTCGGCATGACGAAAGCCACGATCTTACGCGGCACACCCATCTTCTCCATCTCTTCCATGGCCCGCGGCAACGCGGCCTCCGAGCTGGTGGTGGCAAACGCGATCGACACCGGACCCGAGACAGCCTGCAGGAACCGCCTGATGGGGATGCGGGCAATCAGGGCCACCGGCAGCAGCACCAGCAGCACAAAAGCGAAGAGCGCCACATACAGCGTGGCCAGCAACTGGAACAGGTTCAGCAGAATGCCGAAACCCATATGGCCGACTGTGTAGGCGATGGCGGCGCCCACCCCGATCGGGGCAAAATACATGATGATGTTGGTGAACTTGAACATGGTCTCGGAGAGGCTCTCGCAGAAGTCGAGCATGGGCTTGCGCTTTTTCTCCGTCACCATGGCCAGGCCGATGGCAAAGAGCACGCTGAACACCACGATCTGCAGCACCTGCCCCTCCACCACCGACTTGGCGATGTTCTCCGGGAACACGTGCAGGACAATGTCGGAGGTGCTTTGCGGCGGCACGGCGGCTATTTCCTCCTGGCTCTGGGCCAGCCCCGCGTCAATGCCCTCCCCGGCCTTGCTGATGTTGATGGCCGCCAGGCCGATGAAGAGCGCCAGCGTCGTCACGACCTCGAAGTACAGGATGGCTTTCCAGCCCATGCTGCCCACCTGCTTCAGGTTGGAGTGGCCGGCAATGCCCACCACCAGCGTGGCAAAAATGAGCGGCGCGATAATCGTTTTAATGAGCTTGAGGAAAATCTTGCTCAGCACGTTAAGGTTGGTGGCGAAAGCCGGGAAGTCGTAGCCGATCTCAGCGCCCACCACCATGCTCACGAGAATCCAAGTGGTGAGGGAGCGCTTCTGCAGGCCGTAGAGGAGAAGCACCGCGATGCCTGCCCAGCGCACTGCCAGCAGCGCCTCCGGCGGCAACGAAACAAAGCCGTATTGCTGCAGCACCGTAAGAATGGCCGCGACGGTGATACACACCAGCGTGGCCAGGGGTAAGAAAGGTTTTTTCATCAAAAGAAATAAAGTAGAAAAGCAGCCGGCAACGCGTGGCAGCCACCCGAAAAGCTTTTGTAGGAAATGCGTCTGTAAAGCCTTTTTTCTAAGCGATTGCCGACAGGGCACAGCTACATTAGCTTAGCAAATATAGGAGCAAAAAACACATCTGCAAACAGGCTCTCTACGTTTTCAAGTCAATAAAAACGGCGGCAGAGCTGCCCGGAGGCAAAATTTGCCTCTATGTGCTCTTGCGAAGCGCCTGAATAGCTTTTTAAGTGAAAAAGGTGCAATTTATGCTGACCAACCACATGCTATAACCTTACTTATGCTGACATGGCGCATCGAGGCCTTGCACCTCAAACTGAAGTACACCTGGAAAATCGCCCGGAACGCCAGCGACGAGAAGCTCAACTTCCTGGTGCAGGTAACGGACGGTACCTTTAGCGGCTTCGGTGAGGCCGCCCCGAATATCCGGTACGGCGAAACGCCTGAGTTGCTGCTGCAGCAGTACCAGGTGTTGCTGATGGCGGGCCTCGCCGGGATGAAGAGCATGGAGGATCTGCTGCAGCTGCTGCAGGAGCACCCGCCGGTGAACGCGCTGCGCTTTGCCGTGGAGTCGGCTTACCTGCATTACTTTTGCCAGCACAAGAATATCGCCGTGCACCAGCTGCTGGGCCAGCGGCCGCCGGGGCAGCAGGCCACCTGTTACTCGCTGCCCATGATGGAGGCCGGGCAGGTGCAGGAGTTTATACAGGCCAACAACCTGAACCGCTTCCAGAGCCTGAAGCTGAAAGTGAACCAGGAGAACGGGCTGGACCTGGTGCAGGAGGCGCTGAAGGCCACGCACCGCAAAATAGTGATCGACGGCAATGAGAGCTGGCAGAACCCCGACGAGCTGATGACCTTCCTCACCGCGCTGGACCCGGCGCAGGTGCTGTTTGTGGAGCAGCCCATGCCTGCCTCGCATGCCGCGGCCTATGCCCACCTGAAGGAAACCACTCCCATTCCGCTGGTAGCCGACGAGTCGGTGACGGATACAGCCGACTTCGAGCTGCTGCGCACCGAGTTTCACGGGGTGAACATCAAGCTGATGAAGGCGGGCGGCTACCTGAACGCGGTGCGCCTGCTGAAGGAGGCCCGCAAGCACGGCATGATGGCGATGATCGGCTGCATGGTCGAGACGTCGCTGGGCATCTGGTCGGCCATGCAGCTGAGCAGCGCTTTCGACTTCGCCGACCTCGACGGCTTCCTGATCATCGAGGAGGAGCCCTTCCAGTTAGTGCGGGAGCAGGACGGCGTTCTTTTCCTGAAATAACGCTCGCTTCCGGCGCGCTGCGCTGCCAATGCATCAGGGAGTTAACTTTTACTGCGTTCAGTTTGTTTACCAAAGAAATAGAACGGACCAGAAAATAAATCTGCATGAATTGTTTGTACATTAAATGTATGTACATATATTTGCATACGATTCAGGCGCAGCAGTTTTTAAGATGAAGATAGAAGAAGAAATCAGACAGAGTGCATTCAAGAGCGAGCACCAGAAAGCGCATATCAACCTGATCTATACATCCGGGTGGGTGCAGCAGGCGCAGGCGGCCCTGTTCAAGCCCTACGGCGTCACGCTGCCGCAGTACAACGTGCTGCGTATCCTGCGGGGGCAGCACCCCAAGCCGGCCACCATCAGCCTGCTGATCGAGCGCATGCTGGACAAAACCTCCAACGCCTCCCGCATTGTGGACAAGCTGGAGGCAAAGCAGCTGGTGACGCGCAAGCAGTGCCCGGCCGACCGCCGCACCGTGGACGTGCTGATCACGGACAAGGGCCTGGCTTTGCTGAAGGAGATGGATGTCCTGGAGAGCGGGGAGGGAACGGGGATCACCCATCTGACTACGCAGGAGGCAGAGCAGCTGAACGTGCTGCTCGATAAAATCAGAGGATAAACAAAACCATACCCTATATAGCATCTATAATTAACAAAAAATGAAAAAGATCACAGTCCTTGCCTCCCTTGTGGGCGCCCTTATGTTTACAGCCAATGCCGGGAATACCTGCAACGGCAATATTGCTGCCACTACCGAAGCGGCCGCACCTGCGAAAGCGAGTGCCTACCAAGTAGACGTAGCGAAGAGCGACGTAAAGTGGCATGCCAAGAAAGTAACCGGCGAGCATTTCGGCACCATCGACCTGAACAGCGGCCAGATGGACGTGCAGGGCAGCAAAGTGGTGGGCGGCACCTTCACCTTCGATATGGGCTCCATTGCGGTGACCGACATCAAAGACCCGGAGTATAACCAGAAGCTGGTGGGCCACCTGAAGTCGGATGATTTCTTCAGCGCTGACAAGAACCCAACGGCGACTTTCAAGATAACGAGCGTGAAGCCGGTGGCTAAAGCGGCTGCGGGCCAGGCAAACGCCACTGTAACCGGCGACCTGACCATCAAAGGCATCACCAAGCCCGTTACTTTCCCGGCCACTATTACGGTGAAAGACGGCGTGGCCAGCGCGAAAGCCGATGTAACCATAGACCGCTCCAAGTTCGACATCCGCTACGGGTCCAAGAGCTTTTTCGATAACCTGGGCGACAAAGCCATATATGATGAGTTTGTGGTGACGCTTGATGTAACCGCGCGCCGCTCTACCGCGACAGCGCAGCGGTAAACTATATTTAACCGGCCTTTCCTGAAGCCGCTCCAAGCCTTGTAGCTATGGGGCGGTTTCTTTTTCAGGCAGAGGCAAACCGTGGAAGCCTGTATAGCCGCCAGAACATACGGCAGCATTGTGTGTTTATGGTTGCGAAAGGCATTGTTTTCCGCAGAATTGCCTGGCAGCGGGTGAACAGCCAAGCACAAGGCCTGTCTATATATAGGCTCTACCCAGGCCCATGATACCCGTACAAAAGGCCGCTTATATGTTTCCAGAAAGCACTGGTAATCTTGTTCAGGCATCTCTAACTCCTTAATCGGAAGGGGAATGAACTAAAATATTGTTAAATTGTTTGTACATTAAATGTATATACATATATTTGTGCCGGAACCGGGCATACGCTTCGGGGCAGGATACAGAATTAAATTAAGAATCAGTTAAAAACACAATCATGAAAAGAACAGCCATTTATGCTTCATTTGCTGCAGCCCTTTTGTTTACAGCTTGCAGCAGCGAGACAACCGAAACAGCTGAGACCACTGAAACGGTAGCGACCACCGACGCAGCCACAACAACTGCCGAGGGCGAAATCTATGAAGTGGTGGCGCAGGAAAGCAAAGTGAACTGGAACGGCAAGAAAGTAACCGGGGAGCACTCCGGTACCATTGCCCTGCAGGACGGGGAGTTGAAAGTAGCCGGCGACCAGCTGACTGGCGGCACGTTGGTGATCGACATGACCTCGCTTGCCAACACCGACCTGACTAACCCTGAGGACAACGGCAAGCTGGTGGGGCACCTGAAGTCGGATGATTTCTTTGGCGTGGAGAAGCACCCAACGGCTACGTTCGAAATCACCAACGCATCCCCGATTGCCGGAGCAGCCGCAGGCCAGCCGAACTACAACGTAGAGGGAAACCTGACGATCAAAGACAAGACGAACCCTGTTACCTTCCCGGCCACCGTTAACGTGACCGGCGACGTGGTGACAGCGCAGGCTGACGTACAAGTAGACCGTACGAAATATGACATCCGCTATGGCTCTAACAGCTTCTTCGACGACCTGGGCGACAAGGCAATCAACGATGAGTTTACCGTTAGCTTCGACCTGACGGCTCAGAAATAAATAACACCTGTTTTCATTTCGATTTCCGCCCCGCGCTCCCGAAGTGCCGGGGCGGTTTTCGTTTGGGCAGCTTTCAGGGTTAATCCTTATATTTGGACACACAAATTGCTACATATGACGAACCCGATGCAACGCCTATATATACTGCTGGCGCTCCTGCTCTTTATGGCGAATGGCTGCACCCAGGAAGAAACATCAGAGGCGCAGGAAATTGTGGATGCTGCCATCGCCGCGCACGGCGGCGAGTTGTTAGACAAACGCGTGGTCACTTTCAAGCTGCGCGACATCCAGTACCGGGCCCTGCGCGACGAGGGTGCCTACGTCTACAGCCGCACCTTCACCCACGACTCCACCGGGCAGCGCATCCACGACGTGCTGCGCAACAGCGGCTTTGAGCGGACCGCGGACGAAGCGGTGGTGGACTTGCCGCAGGAAAGGCAGGAGGCTTTCAGCGCCTCCGTGAATTCAGTTATATACTTCGCCTTGCTGCCTTACTTCCTCAACGATGCCGCCGTGCAGAAAAAGTACTTGGGTAAGGCCACGGTGAAAGGCGAGCCATACGATAAAGTGCAGGTAACGTTTGAAGCCACGGGTGGGGGGGAAGACCACGAGGATGTGTACGTGTACTGGTTTCATCGGGGGCGCCACACCATGGACTACCTCGCCTACAGCTTCGAAGAGGAGGACGGGTCAGAGGGCACCCGCTTCCGGGAGGCCGTGAACCCGCGCGAGGTCGGCGGCGTGCGCTTCCAGGACTATATAAACTATACCTCCAAAGAGCAGTTCCCGCTCGAAAACTATGACCGCGCTTTTGAAACGGGCAAGCTGGAGAAAGTGTCCGAGATCAACCTGGAGGACGTGAAAGTGAGCGGAATTTAATCTTGGTTGTGTGAATCTTGATTTTGAATGAGGAACGGGGTGAATGAGCTTTGAAATTGACTGCTACAGCGGTTGTCTCTTCCATCATATATAGCTCCTTTAACTTTTCAGAAGTCAGTTACTCATAATTAGAACTCATGCTACCTCAAACGCATGGGGCAGGGCTACAGGCACCGGCTTGTCCCGGTTGTGGATCTGCTGCAGCAAGTTGTCCAGTTCCTGCTTGTACTCCAAGTGGTAATCTTCGTGCAGGTTTTTGCGGATAAGCTGCATGGTGCGGAGCAGCAGGCGGGCAGTAGCGGTGTAAAAGCCTTTGTAGTAGCTGTCGAACTGACCGGTGAAGTTGCTGAAGATGAGGCGCAGCGTGTACAGGTTAAGGTCTACCTCGCCCTTCGGGTTTTTGGTGATGCGCTTAAACCGGGCCACTTCCTTCAATGACTTGCGGAGGGCTTTGGTGAGCGCCTTTGCCAGGCTGCGGCCACTTGCGTTTAGCAGCAGCTCGTGTATTTTATCTGTCGTCTGCTCAGTCAGTTCTTCCAGCGTGAGTTCCTCCAGCTCAAACGAGAGCAGGTCGTACAGTTCGGCATCGCGGCGGGCCGCTTTTAAAATGATGGCTTCTTTTTCCTTGTCGCTCAGCTGCTTTACTGCCTGACGAAAAGCCGGGGAGATGGCTGGCATATATACTCTCGTATCGTTTGAAAAATAGTACTAACTCAGCTAAGGTTTTTCTACGGGTGCTGCCCCGTTGCAATACGCGCAAACGAAGCATCCCGGAAATAGTTGAGAACCCCGCCATTAATTTATGTGCTGCCGGCCGGGCTAACGTGGTCTTTTTAGCGCCGGTTGTATAGCCTACGTAAAAACATTGGATTTATATATATGCTACCGAAGCAGCAGCCCTACGCAAATGTAGCTTTTTTTAAGTTTTTCATCAACGGCAAGGCTGTGCGGAATTTATCTTCTTTTAGTGAAAATGCGGGTCGTTTAAGGGTTTTCTCACTAAGCCGCACGAAGTGAAAAGTAAGCAGGCAAAAGGGGGGTAGCCGGAATCAAAAAGCGCGTAAACTTGTTGAAATGAACGCGCTAAACCAAAAACACAGGCGAAAGAAAAGGCCGCATCCATGGCCCGCGGCTTCGTTAAGTGCTTAATAATTCGTATTTTTGCATTATGAATTGGGAGACAGAAATTTTACACAAAGAACAGGTTGAGGTAGAGCTGCTGGAAGAGAGTACCGATCTCCGCAACCTGGTGGTATATAACGACGACGTGAACACGTTCGACCATGTAATCGAGACGCTCATTAAGGTGTGCCGCCACACGGCTGAGCAGGCGGAGCAGTGCACCATGCTGATCCATTACAAGGGTAAGTGTACCGTTAAAGTAGGGTCTTACGAGGAGCTGGTGGGCATGTGCACCGCCCTGCACGACAAAGACCTGTCGGCGGATATAGAGTAGAAGGGGAGACTGAATGAATTTTCCGTCGAAGTTGATTGAGAATGCCGTGGAGGAGCTGGCAAAGCTGCCCGGCATCGGGAGGAAAACCGCGTTGCGCCTGGCGCTGCACCTGCTGAAGGAAGAGTCGGAAGACACCTTCTCACTGGCCGAGTCGCTGGTGAAGATGCGTACAGACGTAAAGCACTGCAAACAATGCCATAACATATCGGACTCGGAGGTTTGCAGCATCTGCGCCAACCCGCTGCGCGACAAAAGCGTGCTGTGCGTGGTGAGTGATATCCGGGATGTGATCGCCATCGAGAACACCTCGCAGTACAAGGGCCTGTACCATGTGCTGGGTGGGGTGATTTCGCCCCTGGAAGGCGTGGGCCCATCGGACCTGCAGATAGAATCGCTGCTGGAGCGCCTGCCGCAGTCGGAGGTAAAGGAACTGCTGCTGGCCATCAGCCCCACCATGGAGGGCGACACCACGGCGTTTTACCTGACCCGCAAGCTCCGCGACCAGAACCTGCGCATCACCACCATTGCGCGCGGCGTGCCGGTGGGCGGAGAACTGGAGTATACTGATGAGGTTACCCTGGGCCGCAGCATCGTGGAGCGCACGGCTTATGGCAAAGTGTAAAACAGCTATATATAAACCCCCTTTAAACCGGAGCGGCCACCCCATAAGGGTGGCCGCTCCGGTTTAAAGGGGGTTTCCTGTTAAATGATACTAAACAAGGAAACCGCTCTTCCATGGCGTGCACGATGGAGGCATTGGCAACAGAGATTATAAAATAATCTTTTTATTTATATCTTTTTATCGTTAGCATCAGGGTATGAACGCGCTGACCCTGCCTTGCATCAAAATAGCAAATCCAACACAAAGGATGCTTCTTACAGTCTGGGGCTGCTTCTTGATGGCCCTGTTCACGCCCATTGCCTCCAAAGCGCAATTCGTAACCCGGGGCGACGCCGTGAAGCTGTCAAACCAATGCTACAAAATAACCGAGGATCGGCTGGAACGGTACGGGTCCATCTGGTCAGAGACCAAGTTAGACCTGTCGAAGCCGGTGGAGCTGGAGTTTATAATTTATATGGGGACCAAGGACAGGGAAGGGGCGGACGGCATCGCTTTTCTGATGCACAACGACCCTAGGGGGCTGGCAGCCACGGGAGCCACGGGGGGAGGCCTGGGCTATGGCGACCCGAATGCCATACGCCCGTCTGTCGCAATAGAATTCGATACCTGGCACAACATGGACGACCCGGCCGACATTGCCTCGGACCATACGGCCGTGGTCTACAACGGCAACATCCGGAATCCTGTGGTTCCCGCCTTGCCGATAGACCCCGGCAGCCCCGATATCGAGAACAACCAGTGCCACACCTACAGAATCTCCTGGAACCCGGAAACCAGGGAGTTGCAACTGTACTTCGACGGCAAGCGCCGCATCAGCCACACCGACGATATTGTGAAGAATGTGTTCAGGGGCACAACAGAAGTGTACTATGGCTTTACCGGCTCCACCGGGGGGAACTCCAACGAGCAAACCATATGTGTGTTAGGTGACACGGGAGAGCCGGTTGCAAACGATGATGCGGTGGAGGCAGAGCCGGGCAAGCCGATAGAAGTAGCCGTGCTGGCCAACGACGCCCACACAGGAGGCGCTGGCCTCACCCTTACGCGCATCGTCAGCCAGTCAGGGAAAGGTGTGGCAGAGATCGTGGGCGACAAGCTTATATATACCCCGGATGCCTGGGTTTCGGAAGCCGACGATGTGGTGACATATGAGATCAGTGACGCAGGCTCGGGGCAGTGCTATGCTAAAACCGCAACCGCAAACCTAAGAATCAGGGTGAGGTGCAGGCTGCCACTTGCCCCTGTCGAAATAACCACTGAAGGCGCTACTTCTTTTTGCGAAGGACAAAGTGTGCGGCTGTCGGTGCCGGGGATAGCCGGCCCTCGGTATATATGGAAACGAAACGGCGTGCAGATCGGGGAAAACAGCCCTGTGTTTGTGGCGTCCGCATCGGGTAATTATACAGTGGAGGTTTCCACAGTGTGCGGCACCGTAACAGCAAAACCGGTGACGGTTACAGCCAATCCCACGCCGGCACAACCTGGCGTGGCAGAGGCGGAACGGTGCGGACCCGGCGTGCTTACGCTGACAGCAACGGGCGGCAACAAGGGAGAGTACCGATGGTACACCACGGCTACAGGTGCGACACCGGTAGCCGTGGCAAGCGAAAGCCGGTATACAACACCCGCGCTTACCGCCACGGCTACTTATTATGTAGCTGTGGTGCGGAACGGTTGTGAAAGCAGCCGTGCGCCGGTGCGGGCCATGATTCACCCTGTGCCGGAAGTCGCCCCAACTGCGGAAGTGATCGTGGACGAAGGGGATGGAGTAACACTACAAAGCGCTGCAGGCGGGGCAACCTATAGATGGTCGCCGGCTACAGGTCTGAGCGATCCCTCCGTTGCCAACCCGGAGGCCCGGCCTGCCCAAACCACTACCTATACCGTGACAGTCACAACCGCCGAAGGCTGTCAGGCAACAGGCCAGACGAAAGTGATCGTGCGGAAGGAGCTGGTGATCCCCAACGCTTTCTCACCCAACGGCGATGGCGTGAATGAAACCTGGGAGATCGCGGCCCTGGAAGGGTACCCCGGTGCCCGGGTGGAGATCTTTGACCGTTGGGGCAGCAGGTTCTATGACAAAACAGACTATGTGAAGGAGTGGGACGGAACCCTGCATGGCAAGGCCCTGCCGCAGAGCACTTACTTCTATGTGATTACCTTAAAAGAAGGCCGCAAACTTACCGGATCTGTCAGCATTGTGCATTAACCCGACCTTCATGCTAAAAGCGATACTTCTTGCTTCTTTCATCGCCGCCCCGTTGTTTGGGTTTGCGCAGCAGAAGCCGCAGTATAGCCAGTACATGATCAACAACTTCCTGCTCAACCCGGCTATCGCAGGCATTGAGGACTATACAGACATCAAACTGAGCGCGCGCAACCAGTGGGTGGGTGTGGAAGGGGCTCCCACCACGTTCTACCTCAGCGCGCACACGCGGCTGGCGAAGAAAAACATTGCCGCAAGCCCCGGTTCGGTGGAAACCAGGACCCCCGGCTTTGCAGCAGAACGGGAAAAGCGCAGCATCTACCGCAACGAACGCTATAAACCCCGTCACGGCGCAGGCCTCACCCTGTTGCACGACAAACTGGGGCCTTTTGAGCGGAAGGAGGCTACTTTCACCTATGCCTACCACACGCCCCTCACCGGAAACTTGAAGGGGGCGGCGGGGGTGTCTGCCGGGCTTACACAGATGAAAGTGGCAGGCAGCTCTTTGTCTTTTGTGGACCCGAATGATGCCGCCGGAACTGACAGAAGCACGTGGCGGCCCAACCTGTCGGGAGGGCTGTGGCTGTATTCGAGTACTTTTTATGCAGGTGTTTCTGCTTCCGAGGTGCTGGGCAATGCCGTTGCCTTCAGCGGCGACGCGGGGGAGGCCGGGGAAGCCCGCAGCCACTATTTTTTTACGGGAGCCTACAAAGTCGCCGCCTCAGAACGGCTGGCGTTTATTCCTTCGGTGATGGTGAAATGGCTGCGCCCGCTGCCGGCATCTGTGGATTACAACCTCCGGGCGCTGTACAACAACCGCATATGGGCTGGGGTATCCTACCGGCAGCACGACAGCGTCGCCTTTCTGGCGGGACTCACCCTGAATCATATATATGAGCTGGGGTACGCATACGACACCGGCGTGAGTTCGATGGGCGCATCCAGCTATGAGGTGGTGCTGGGGGTGCGGTTATACAACAAACGCAGAATCCTCAGTCCCTCCAATTTGTGGTAAGGAGTTTATATATAATCCGTTGCCTGTGAGGTGGTAGCTCCTGCCACAGCCGGGAAAAACTAAAGGCAGCGTTCCTGCCTCGCAACTATATATAAAGCAGCGCCGCGCCGGTGTCTTTATTTTATTTGTGACTGATATACAGTGCCGTGCTTTTTATTTTCAGCAGTTATCCCCAACTTGAACGCCAAGAACAAAAGCAAATGCCACGGCTGCAACGTTGCATAGTCTGTGGCTTTATTAGTAAATTGCCAGCTTAACCTGAAAAGAAATGCAAAACACAGAGGAAGTAAGATCAGCACTGTCAGACAGAATCTTAGCCTTGTCTGAGTCACAAACCATAGCCATGGCCAAAAAAGCGCGCGAACTGGCTGCGCAGGGGTATGATGTCATCAACCTGAGCTTTGGCGAGCCCGATTTCCAGACACCGCAGTATATAAAGGACGCCGCCAAGCAGGCCATCGACGATGGGTTTACCTTTTACACACCCGTACCCGGCTACCCGGAACTGCGGCAGGAGATCGTGAACAAGTTTAAGCGCGACAACAACCTGGACTACAAGCCCGAGAACATCGTGGTGTCTACGGGTGCGAAGCAGAGCATTGCCAACGCGGTGTTGTGCCTCACCAATCCCGGCGACGAGGTGATCATCTTTTCGCCTTACTGGGTGTCTTATGAGGAGATTGTGAAGCTGGCAGAGGGCGTGCCGGTTCCGGTGATGGGCCGCCTGGAGAACGATTTTAAGGTAACGGCGGAGCAACTGGAGCAAGCCATCACCTCCGACACCAAACTCATCATGTACTCCTCGCCGAGCAACCCCACCGGTGCCGTATGGGACGAGGACGAACTGCGCGCCATCGCGAAGGTGATAGAGAAGCACCCGCAGGTGTATGTGATCGCGGATGAGATATATGAGTACATCAACTTCGAGGGCAAGCACTTCAGCCTGGCCAGCGTGGATGCGATCAAAGACCGCGTGGTGACGGTGAACGGCTTCTCGAAGGGCTATGCCATGACGGGCTGGCGCGTGGGCTATATGGCCGCCAACAAGGAGATTGCCTCTGCCTGCGACAAACTGCAAAGCCAGATCACGTCCGGCACCTGCTCTATCTCGCAGAAGGCGGCCGCGGGTGCCCTCAAGGGTGGCAACGCATCTTCGCTGGAAATGACGGAGGCCTACCGCCGCCGCCGCGACCTCGTGCTGGACATCATGAACGACATCGAGGGCTTCAAGACGTATCTGCCGAAAGGCGCATTCTATATCTTCCCTGACGTGAGCCACTACTTTGGCAAGCGCTTCGAAGGCAAAACGATAGAGAACTCCGAAGACCTGAGCATGTTCCTGCTCGCTGATGCGCATGTGGCGACAGTAGGCGGCGAGGCGTTCGGGGCACCGCAGTGTATCCGCTTCTCTTTTGCCGCATCCGACGAACAACTGACGGAGGCGCTGCGCCGCATTAAGAGCAGCCTTGCAAAATTGCAGTAATGACTCAAATTTCAAGTTTAGAGGGCCTCTTTGAGGCCTTCAACAACCTTGCTGTGCTTGTGGTGGGAGATGTGATGATTGATTCGTACCTCTGGGGGAAATCAACGCGCATCTCTCCCGAGGCACCTGTACCCATTGTGAATGTAGTAAGGCGCGAGAAACGCCTGGGCGGGGCCGCCAACGTGGCCCTGAATGTGGAGGCGATGGGGGCAACGGCGCTGCTTTGCTCCGTCATCGGCAACGACCCGGACGGGAACGACTACCTGCGCCTGATGGAAGAAAACGGCCTGTCCACCGAGGGCATCCTGCAAAGCCCGGAGCGGGTCACCACCATCAAGCACCGCATCCTTGCCGGGGCGCAGCAGCTGCTGCGCGTCGACTCCGAAATAGAGCACAACCTGACGGAGCAGGAGGAACGCCTCCTCGAGGAACGTTACCTCAAACTGCTGGAGAAGGCAGATGTGGTGATT
Organism: Pontibacter saemangeumensis; assembly: GCF_039541895.1. NCBI lineage: Bacteria > Pseudomonadati > Bacteroidota > Cytophagia > Cytophagales > Hymenobacteraceae > Pontibacter > Pontibacter saemangeumensis. The sequence continues at coordinate 135,498 of NZ_BAABHC010000039.1, read as the reverse complement.
TTCGAGGACTATGACAAAGGTGTTTTCTCGGGGCAGAACATCGGCCGCTTCCTGCAACTGGCCAACGCGCGCGGCATTCCGAGCGTAGTGGACCCCAAAAAGAAAAACTTCCTCAGTTACCGTGGCTGCACCCTGTTCAAGCCGAACCTGAAAGAGCTGAAAGAGGGCCTGAAGGTCGAGTTCAGTGATGAGAACCTGCCTGCTTTCGAGGGCGCCGTGGCCGACCTGCAGGAGCGGTTGCAGGTGCAGCAGGTGCTGGTTACCTTGTCGGAGCGGGGCGTATTTGTGGCCGAAGGAAAAGACAAGGCCTATATAGGGGCGCACCGCCGCGCCATTTCCGACGTGTCGGGGGCCGGCGACACCGTAATTAGTATTGCGGCGCTGTGCATGGCCCTGCGCACCTCCAAAGAATTGATGGCTGGCCTCAGCAATTTAGGTGGCGGGCTGGTGTGCGAGCAGGTGGGGGTGGTGCCTGTAAACAAAGAGCGGCTGTTTGAGGAGGCCCGGCAGGTAAGGTTGTTCCAATCGGATGAATACGGCATCGCTTAAATGCTTTCTTTATAGGAGCAAGCTGTGGGCCTATGCCCTCCTGCTGCGCTCCGCCTATATCCCACCTGTTTTTGCCGTGGGGCTGGTAATATATGCCCTTTGGGTGGGGCAGCACCCAGTGATGCTGAACAGGCTGTACCCGGCCCATGCTGAACTTTTTCCGTCTTTTCGGTTATATGCTTCCGGCGCACCTCCTCTGCTTTTGAGCGGGTAGCGTTTCCGGGCGCGCCTGGCCTGAGAGGGCCGATGGCGCTTGGCTTGAAAGTTTGAACAAGTACGTTTACTTTACTAAAAGCGGAATCGCCTCCGTAGGGACGCCACGGAAAGGCCTTTGATAAACATGAACACCGAATCGCTTAACAGACTTTTATACGGCAGTAAGTTAACGGCATATACCATTATGCGCCGCACTACCTACGTGCTGACGCTGATTGCCATCAGCTTGCTGGTATATGCGCATGGGGTAGTGGAAAATCCGGTGCGCCTGCGGCTGCTGTTCCACGCCATTGATGGCATTCTTGTTATATTCGTAATCATATACTTCCTGCGCATCCTATATGCCTTTGAGCGGGTTAAGTTTCTGAGGCGCACCTGGTTTGAGGGGATTCTGATGGGGATTATTTTCTTCAATGAGTTCTTTACCTATATCGTGGGCTTCCCGCTCATCTATAACTTCTTTGAAGGGATCGGCATTCCGCTGTCGGTGGAGTTCTACCGGGTGATGGTGTCGCTGTACATGCTGGTGCTGCTGACCGTGGAGCTGCTGGAGACGCGGGTGCACCTGAAGACGATGCAGCTGAAGCCCTCGATCACGTTCCTGTTCAGCTTTATTTTCCTGATCCTGGTGGGCACGGGCCTCTTCATGTTGCCAAAGCTGTCGAACGCACCGGAAGGCATCCGCTTTATCGACGCGCTCTTTATGGCCACCAGTGCCTCCTGCGTAACGGGCCTGGCGGTGGTGGACCCCGGCACCTACTTTACCTTCTCGGGGCAGGTGGTGCTGCTGCTGCTCATCCAGTTGGGCGGTTTGGGGATTCTGACCTTTGCCACGTTCTTTGCTTCGCTGATCCGGCAGGGGGTGGGCATTAAGCAGCACGTGGCCATGCACGAACTAATGGACAGCGAGTCGCTCTTCTCCACCAAAAACCTCCTTAGCAAACTGATCTTGCTGACGCTGACGATTGAAAGCATCGGGGCCGTGGCCGTTTTCATGACGTGGGGCACGGACGTGCAGTTTGCCAGCCTGGGAAGCAAGATATTTTTCTCCGTGTTCCATGCGGTGTCTGCTTTCTGCAACGCGGGCTTCTCGCTGTACCCGCAGGGCCTGTACACCGAGCCGATCCGGTTCGCCTACGTCATGCACCTGGTGGTGGCCCTGTTGATTATTTTCGGGGGCCTTGGCTTCCCGACCATTCTGGATGTTTTCTCCCCTATGAACATGCGCGCCCGGATGCAGAAACCCTGGAAGAACTGGAAAATGCTTTCCCGTGTGACGATCTATACCTCCGCCTTCCTGACAGCTGTGGGCATGATCGGCTTTTTCCTGTTGGAGTACTTCAATACCCTTTCCAGCCTGGGTTTTGCGGAGGCGCTGATTGCCTCTTTCTTCCAATCCGTGACTACCCGCACGGCCGGGTTCAACACGGTCGATATCTCTGCCCTCACGGTGCCCACGCTGTTGCTCTTTACCTTCCTGATGTTTATCGGGGCGTCGCCGGGCTCAACGGGGGGCGGTATCAAAACGACCACGTTCACGGTCATCCTGTTTGCCGTGGCCACCACCATCCGGAACAAGCGCAACATGGAGATAGGCCACCGCACCATCCCGCACTCTGTGGCCTACAAGGCGTTCTCGGTATTTACCTTCGCCGCTATCATCAACATCACCTTTATTTTTATCCTCTCCATCAGCGATGCCCAGTTCGACATCATAAAGCTGGCGTTTGAGCAGGTATCGGCCTTTGCCACCGTGGGGCTGAGCACCGGTATTACGGCGGGGCTTTCTGATGTGGGGAAAGCCGTCATCATCATGTCGATGTACCTGGGCAGGGTAGGTACCCTGACGCTGGCACTTGCCCTGAGCACCCGTGCCTCCTCAACAGCCTACCGGTACCCGGAAACGCAACTGGCAGTGGGCTAAGGGAGTTTTGGAGTTTGTGAGTCAGAAACGGCGAAAGATCAGGATAGATTGCGCCATTGCTGAGTAAGATTTCAGTACACGCTGCTACACAGCTATATATAAACAGGGAAGGCCCGCTTATACAGCGGGCCTTCCCTGTTTATATATAGCCGGTAGGTTTTCTAACTCTTCAACTCCCCAACTCTCTCAGCCCTCAGACTTTACAGCTTCTCCATATTCTTTCACTGTCTGCACAAAACACTTCACTTTCTCCGGGTCAGTGTCGGGGTACACGCCGTGGCCCAGGTTGGCGATATGCCGGTGCGGGCCAAACTCCCGCAGCATTTTGATGGTCTCGCGCTGTATCGTGTCGAAGGAACTGTAGAGCAGGCAGGGGTCCATGTTGCCTTGCAGCGTTTTATCCGGCCCCACCTGCTGGCGGGCGGTTTTCACCTCCATGTTCCAGTCCAGGCCGATGGTTTCGCAGTTCAACTCGCTGAAATCCTCCAGCGCGAAGAAAGCGCCTTTGGCGAACACCGTTACCGGCACGTTGCGGATAGCGTTGCAGATCTCGGCTATATAGGGCAGTGCGAATTCGCGGTAGTGCGCCGGCGAAAGGATGCCCGCCCAGGAGTCGAACACCTGGATCAGGTTGGCGCCCGCCTCTACCTGCGCCTGCAGGTAAGCGATGGTCGTGTCGGTGATCATGCGGAGCAACTGGTGGGCCAGCCTCGGGTTGGTGTAGAGCATGCCCCGCGCGTGCGAGAACGTTTTGGAGCCGCTGCCCTCTACCATATAGGCCAGGATTGTCCAGGGCGCGCCGGCAAAGCCGATGAGCGGCACGCGTCCGTTCAGTCCCCGCTTCGTTACCCTGATGGCATCCAGCACATAGTGCAGGTGCTCGTAGGGGTCCGCCACGCGCAGTCGTTTCAGGTCATCCTCGGTGCGGATCGTCTTCGGGAACACAGGCCCCTTGCTCTCCAGCATCTCGTAGGTGCAGCCCATCGCCTCGGGCACCACCAGGATATCTGAGAAAATAATGGCGGCATCCACATCCAGTATATCCACCGGCTGAATCGTAACCTCGGCGGCCAGTTCCGGTGTTTCCACCAGCTCCTTAAAGCCGCTCAGGCTGTTGCGCACCGCGCGGTACTCCGGTAAAATACGCCCCGCCTGGCGCATGAGCCACACCGGCGTGCGCTCCACTTGCTCGCCTCGGGCAGCCCTTAATAGCAGATCGTTCTTCAGTTGCATGGCGCAAAGATACTATAAAGTTGTTGATTGTCGGTTGTTGATTGCTAAAAGGCTGCCTCGTTGCATGGCTATATATGCGGCAGGTGCAGCTTTATCAAACCTTTAACAGTTTAGGCATATAACAATGCGGCACCGGCATTCAAAAATCACCTTTCGGTAAAGAACAGGGCCGTAAGGGCGGACACGATAAAGTTTACGCCGATGGACAGCACAATAAAGCCCATGATGCGGGAGAGCGCCGCAAGGCCTGACTTGCCCATATAGCGGGTGAGTTGGTGGGAAGAGCGCAGGATGAGGTACGACACCGCTGCCAGCAGGATAATGCCTATCAGGATGAGCAGCATATCAATGACAGAAAGGGTGGTGGTGAAAAGGCCGATGCTGATCGCGATGGAGCCGGGGCCGGACAGCATGGGCATGGCCAGCGGCGTGAAGGATATATCGTCTTTTTGCTGGCCTTCTTCCACCACCTCCGGCGAGATTTTCTTCTTGTTGGCGCCCGGCGTCAGCAGGTCAAAGCCCGCCCGCATGATCATGAGGCCGCCGGCGATGCGCAGGTCGTGTATCCGGATGCCGAAGAAGTTGAGGATATACTGCCCCGTTAAAAAGAACACGGCCAGGATGCCTACCATATATAAGCAGGCCTTCAGGGCCTGCTGGTTACGCTGGGCGGGGGTGTCGTCCTGCGTCAGCGTCAGGAACACGGGCATGGCCCCAAAGGGATTTACAACGGAGAACAAGGCGGAAAAAGTAGCCAGTATGATTTCCATAGGGAAGCGTAGGGTTACAAAAAGCCGCAAGCTACTCAGATTTATCTTAAAATGTACCAGTACAGCACCAGGTCATATACCAGCAGCACCAGCAGCGTGGGGTAATACTCGTCACGGGAACTGTCGCCAAACACTAGGTAACCGGCCAGCGCCAGGCTGATGAGCTGAAAGGGCACCAGCAGCAGGCCATGGCCTGCCGGACTGCTCCCATGCCAGATAATCCTCAATACAATTAAAAATAAAGGAACATGGAATAATACCATCATGCTGCGCACCAACTTCTCTGACATATCGTTTAACCTTAGTTATCTACAATATAGAGGTAGTTATATGAAAATCAAAATCTTTTGCCGCAACGGCAGCAATATGCAGGAGCAACAGGGGTGGTTCGCGTATAATCCTTATTTTTGGGGAACGATCAATTAATCAGGACGCGACATGAAAGGAGAAGTAAAGCTTGGCATACTGGGCGGCGGGCAATTGGGCCGCATGCTGCTGCAGGCCGGGCTCGATTTTAATTTATATACGCTGGTGCTTGACCCGGATGAGCACGCCCCCTGCAAGGCCATCTGCCATGAGTTTTTTGTGGGCAGCTTCCGCGACTTTGACACCGTGTATGCCTTCGGCAAAAAATGCGACATCCTCACCATCGAGATCGAGCACGTGAACGCCGATGCGCTGGAGAAACTGGAGCAGGAAGGGGTAAAGGTGTACCCGGACGCACAAACTGTTCGTACCATCCAGGACAAAGGGCTGCAGAAGGAGTTTTACCGGAAGCACAGCATCCCCACCTCTGATTTTATATTAGTGCGGGAGAAGGAGGAACTGCTGGAAAACCTTGGTTTTCTGCCGGCTTTCCAGAAGCTGCGCCGCGAGGGTTACGATGGCCGTGGCGTTACGCGCCTGGCGAGCGAGGGTGATCTGGAGAAGGCCTTTGCAGCGCCGTCGGTGCTGGAGAAACTCGTGGACTTTGAGAAGGAGATCTCCGTGATCGTGGCCCGCAACGCCAGCGGCGAGGTGACGGCTTTCCCGGTGGTGGAGCTGAGTTTTCACCCGGAGCACAACCTGGTGGACTCACTATTCGCGCCTGCCAATGTGCCTTACAAACTGCAGCGGCTTGCCATCGAGATTGCCACCCGCGTGATCGAGGCGTTTGGGATGGTGGGTATCCTGGCCGTGGAGATGTTCCTGACAAAAGATGGGCAGATCCTGGTGAACGAGGTGGCCCCGCGCCCGCACAACAGCGGGCACCACACCATCAAAGCCAACTATACCTCGCAGTACGAGCAGCACCTGCGCGCCATCCTGGACCTGCCACTGGGCGCCACCGACATTCAGAGCGCCGCCGTAATGCTGAACCTGCTGGGCGAGTCGGGCTATGACGGCGAGGCGGCCTACGAGGGGCTGCAGGAGGCGCTGGCGGTGCCGGGTGTATATATTCATTTATACGGCAAAAAGTACACGCGGCCCGCGCGCAAGATGGGCCACATCACGGTGCTGGGCCAGACGATAGAGGAGGCGCAGCAGCGCGCGGCGTCCATCAGAAATGTAATCAAAGTAAAAGCATAGTTATTTATATATGGCCGAAGATACCACGACCACACAACCATTGGTAGGCATTATCATGGGCAGCCAGTCTGACCTGAAGGTAATGGATGCCGCTGCCGAGATACTAGAGATCCTGCACGTACCGTTCGAACTGACGATCGTGTCGGCGCACCGCACCCCGCACCGCATGATCGAATACGCCGAGAATGCCCGCAAAAGAGGCCTGAAGGTGATCATCGCCGGCGCCGGCGGGGCCGCGCACCTACCCGGCATGGTGGCGTCGCTCACTACTTTGCCTGTGATCGGCGTGCCGGTGAAGTCCAGCAACTCCATCGACGGCTGGGACTCGGTGCTGTCTATCCTGCAGATGCCGGGCGGCATACCAGTGGCCACCGTGGCCCTGAACGGGGCCCTGAATGCCGGTATCCTGGCTGCTCAGATCCTGGGCACCACCAATGCTGCCGTTGCCGACCGGCTGGAGAAGTACAAGACAAGCCTGAAAGACAAAGTGATGCGCTCCGTGGATGAACTGAAAAGAGGAGGACGGGATGAGGATTGAGGGAGCTTTCCTATATATACTGGAGTCGCTTCGATTTGCCTAAGAGAGTTTCTCAGCATCTGTCATAAAACCATCAGCCGGTGCGGCTATTGATGGTGAGAACCAAATGTTTTGTACACTGCTGGGTGGCGCGCAGCTTTTCTGGGCGCCCGAGGAAAGGCCTCCGAAACAGCCTGCCAGCGATGCATGTGTGCCGTCATGGCCAGCAACAGGAAAGAAAAGGCTGCAAACGCCAGTTCAGCGGCATATAGGCTTGGCAGGCTAAACGCGGCAAAAAGTAAGATAGCCCACGCACCTGTGCGGATTCGGCTCCACTTGTCTTCCTCCACGAATATCAGCCGCATAAATAGCATCAGCGTCGTCAGCATACAGAACAGTTTGAGGGCCTTTCCGGGGAACATGCCCGGACCTGTCTCCCAGACCTGTTACATGCAGTATATGGGCAACCCAGGTTCCTGACAGCGCCAACAGGTTTAGCATCAGCATAAGACCTAGGCACCAGCGTAGTTGAGAAGGCGAGAGGCGGATATGAATCAACAGCATGTTCATATAGAACCAGGAAATAAGGAGATGTCGCCTTGATATCGCCTATAATCTGGCTTGATGTTTACAGTAGAAATGTCGGGCGTGCGGCCTTTACTGCATCTTTATTCTCGCCTTTCTTTCAGGCACGAACGTTGTCTCGCACCGCGTGAGCGTGATGAGCTTCTCGTGCTTGAACTGCAGTATCCTGGCAAAATTCTCCCGCATGGCGCGGTGCCGGCTAAAGCTCCAGAGTCTGGCCTTCACGCTTTTGATTTTTAAGGCGTTTACCTTGGCTGCGTCCGAGCCGGCAGGAAGCCTGAACTTGTTCAGGATTAGCGGGTACAGTTGCTTTATGCTGGACAAAAAGAGGCGTAGCAGCCGCAGGTAAAAGGAGGAAACGCTTTCTATCCCGGCGTTTATAACGAACTGGTAAGGCACCAACACCTCAAAACACTTCGCTCGCTCTTTAAAGAATCGCTCGTAATATTTCCATTCCATCCGCTCTTTGGGCATGAAGTGTTTAAACCGTAGCCTGTCGTCGTACCAGATGTCATAGCCGGTTAGAGCGAGCGCATAACAAAACTCATAGTCGCCACCGGAACTCAGGTTGGTGCCCATCCTGTCTGTGAGCATCGGCTCGAATCCCATCCTGCACACCGCACCATAGGCCGGTTTCCGAATAACGCACCCTGCGCCATATACTGTGTTGCGGTAGACTTTACCGGATGATTTTGCCTGGCGCCCGTTCGCGAACAGGGGCAGGGCAGCAACCCAGGCGGGAGGGGGCGTTTCATATTCTAATTCACCGTGCCCGCCCAATACCCCAATGGAGGGATGCCGCTGCATGATTTCATGCGCCAGGTTCACATAGTCCGGTGCCAGCCAGTTGTCATCGTCACAAAAGACGATAAAGGGGTAGCGGGCCTTTTCAAGGGCCAGCTCCCGCGCATAGGTAAGCCCTGGTCTCGGCTGGTGCAAAAGAGAAAAAGTTGCCGTGCTCCCGGTCTTAGCCCACTCCGTTTCCACCACTTCTAAGGTATTGTCTGTAGAAGCATTGTCCACCACTATCACTTCCCAGGGGATATGCGGCAATACCCGCTGCTGTGCGATATGCGCAAGCGTTTCAGGAAGCAGGCTGGCACCGTTGTAGGTGCAAATAACAATTGTTACACCTATCGCCATACTGTGTATAAGAAAATTTTAAAGTAAACCTGTGCGATCTTCAGGTAGAGCCGTGGGGCCTGGTGCAGGAGCAGGGCCTGCTTTACCTGCGCCTGCACGACCTGCCTGCTGCGCAGCCGCAGCCAAAGCTGCTCGGCTACCTTTACGCCATAGTACGCATAATACTTTTTAGACCGCTTTAGTGTTGTTTCCCGCTGCGTAGGAGGCAGGTGGTTCTGGATAAGCTTCATTGCCTGTGCCAGGTCTTTTATATGTTGCCCGTTTAGATACTTCAGCCCTGATATAGAACCAGGGTGCTTCCGGTAGTCGGCTAAAATCTCCGGCGTGTAAGCCACAGGGTAGTGCCGCGCGATCCTTGTCCACATTTCCCAGTCCTCCCCATACGTTAAGGCATAAAAGCCGCCTAATTTCTCAAAGACCTCGCGCCGTACAGTAATCGATGCATACTGGATGCGCTGACGCTCCGCTATTTTCAGAAGCCAGTCCTGTAAAATGCCGGCCTGGGGCATTTCCGGGCGTTGCTTATAGAGCATCTGGCCATTTTCATCAATACAACCGTACCTGCAGAAAGCCGCCCCCGCCTCGGGATAAGCCTGAAACAGCCGGCTCATGGTAGCGTAATAGCCTTTCCGCACCTTGTCATCACCATGCAGCAGATGGACCAGTTTGCCTTGTGCCCGGTTGAGGCAGGTTTCAAAGTTGCGCAGGCTACCTACATTCTCAGGCTGCCTGAAGTACTTTACCCTGCCTTTGCCAATCCGTTGTACCAATGCCGCCACATCTGTGTCGGTGCTGGCGTCGTCCACCACCTCCACCTGCATTTCCTGCTCCGGCATAGCCTGCGCCAAAATACTATCTAAACACTCGGGCAAATACTGGGCGCAGTTATATACCGGTATCATCACAGACCATAGCGGCCTCGCCTCCTTTGCAGGAAGTGATGGGATTTGTGGGGCTGTGGCAGGTATTCGGAGCATATAAGAGCAATGTCAGGTAAATTAACGAATTTGGCGTTAGCTGCCTTATTATACTCCTTGATTATGTGAAAATAATTATACGAATATTTTTCATAAAAGTATATTTATTTTTTTATATATAAAAGATTTTATATAATGTCGGACGTAACCGGATTTAAGAAGCAGCCATATACTCTGAGGCAACGGAAGGTGCTTCAGGTAATAAATAAAAATATACCGGCGCTTGTACCGTGCCGCCTTGCTGATGGCGGCGGCGTTGCGGTTGATGTTGTCTTTTGCCAGAATGTGTTGCGTAAGCGCGTCTAACTCCTGCAGGCAGGCCAAGACTTTAGCCGGGCTCTTGGTAGCGAGCAGCGGCTGGAAGTTGTGCTGGAAGCACTCGATGAATTCCAGCGGAAGCGTGTAGCTGCTGCCGGCATAGTAGCGGAAATTACGCAGCAATTGCTGCTGTTGCGCCATCTCGTACTCCTGTTTCTTCAGTACCTGGTGCAGGCTCTGATCAGTCATCCTGTATTCCAGCAGCACCTCAGGCAGGTTGTACAGCTTGTGCTGGCGGGACAGCTGCCAGAACAGCTCAAAGTCCTCTGCATAGGCCGCTGTATACATGCCTGCCGCTTTTACCGCCGCGGTTCGGTACATCACGGTGGAATGGTATATCCAGCAGATGAACGTGAGGTTATAGTAGAAAAACTCACTTTTAAAGCTGTCCTGGCGGATAAACTGCCCGTCCTCTGCAATCACCCGCACCAGCGACGATACCATGGCGCAGTCAGGGTGGGCTTGAAGGTAGCAATACTGCTTCTCCAGCCGCTCCGGGTAGCTGATGTCGTCGGCGTCCATCCGCGCGATGCATTCCGCAGTGGCCAGTTCTATTCCCCGGTTCAGAGTAGGGGAGATGCCCAGGTTCACCTCATTCTGATACAGGCGGATGCGCGGATCTGTATAGGACTCCACTATAGCCACACTGCCGTCGGTGGAGCCGTCGTCGATGATCAGGAACTCAAAGTCGGTAAAAGTCTGGGAGAGGATACTGTCCATCGCCTCCCGCAAAAACCGCTCAGCGTTAAAGACAGGCATCAGTACAGTTAACTTTGGCTTCATGTGCTGCTGCTTATTTCATCCTTTTCTTAATGCTGCGTTTTACCTTGCCCGGAAGCGTGCATGTTAAAAAGTGCAGCCTGGGGTAATGGTACGGCTGCAGTGCTTTTTTCAGTAGAAGCAGGGTGTTTCTGTCATTTATTTGCCGTAGCCGCAGGTACGCCTGAAACCACTCCAGGAAGTGGCGCCGCACCGCATGGTACTGCCCATCCGCATGCACCCATTGCACAATGGAGCCTGCGCGCTGCCGGTACAGGTTGTTACATGCTGAAGAGATATAGACGTTCTCCTGCAAGTAAACCTTGTTCAGGAAAGCCTGGTCTTCATAGAGTTGGTACTCCTTCGTGAAAGATTCCTCAAAGCCACCCACGCGTTCGATAGCCTCCTTCGTTAGCAGCAGGCCCGACGGGCAGGGGGCCGCACCTTCGCCCAGCGGATAGAGGTGGCTCATGAGTTGGAGTGGGGGGTATACCCGATCCTGCGGCGCCCCCACCTGGATCGTGATGTCTTTTTTCTGCGGGTCGTTCCAGCTGTGCCAGTAGGCAGATGCCTCCGCCACCATGGCGATGTGGGGGTGTCGCAAAAAAATCTGCACCTGGTTTGAGAGCTTTTTCGGGAGCCAGACATCGTCAGCATCCAGAAAAGCGACCAACGTTCCCGCAGCCTGCTGAATACCACGGTTTCTGCTGGCGCTAAGGCCTTTGTTGACATGCCCTTCGTGTTCGATGTAGTAGATGCGGCCGGGCAGCTGCTTTGCATACTGTTTTGCTATATGTGTGCTGCCGTCGGTGGAGCCATCGTCGACCAAAAGCAACTCCCAGTGAGTATATTCCTGTTGAAGCACGCTTTCTATTGCCTCTCCCAAGAACTTTTCTTCGTTCAGGAAGGCAACCACAACGGAGACCAGGTGAGTAGGGGCTTGCGTCATATACGATGTTACGGTTTACGCTGCCACTGTTGCAGCTGTGCGGCGAAGGCTTGGCCTGACATATTTTTCACCTGCACCCTGCCCAACCTATATGCCCCGGATCTCCTTGTCACCGCTTTTTCCTCTGTGGTGACAGCCGCCGCGAAGCCCGTGTTCGCCGCTGCTTCCAAAGTCCAGTTGTTGTAGTTGCCATAGGGGTAAGCCAGCAACGGGATGTCGGCCCCGGTTAGCGCTGACAGGAACTGCCTGCTATCCAGCAACTCTTTTTGCTGAACCGCGAGGTTGTGCATTCCCAGGGCTGCGTGGGACACCGTATGTGCGCCAACATCGAACAGCTTGTGCTGGCTCAGTTCCTGCAACTGCGTGGGTGCCATGCATATATAACCTGGCCTTGCTGACACGGGTACGCCAGCCCATTCCCGGATGATTTGCATCTGCGTTTCTTGTTCCGGTTGTGGCAGCGGTTTGAGCTGTTGCCAGAGCAAAAAGAAAAGCCGGGCCCGCAGGGTGGGAGGGGCATCGTTGCTGGCATCCCAACGGCGGTGATGCTGTTGTAGCTCCTCAGTGAGCGATGCCTCTGCCTGCAGGTCGAATGTAAAAGGACTGTCACTCAACTTGGCCATGAAAATTTGCGGAAGCTGTGGCGCGAACAGGAGAATATGCTCCAGTTCATCCCACCAAAACTCTTCCTCCTTGCCGATGTTCCCGGAGGTGATAAAGAAAGTGGCAGGTAACTGGTACTTCTCCAGCAGCGGCCTGGCAACTGTGAAATTATCTGTGTAACCATCATCAAACGTTATGGCGATACTGTTCCTGCGTACTTTCCCCTGCTTCACGTCTTTTACCAAATCCCGCAGAGGTACCACGTTCCCTCTGTTGCGGAGGAGTTTCAGATGCTGTTCAAAATTCTCCGGGCTCACGGCTATTCCCCATATATCCGCCGCAGGAGTCGCGATGCGGTGATACATCAGCACCAGGGCCTTTGGGTCCAAGAGCCTGTTGAGGATATGTAGCAGACCTTTTCTCAAGAGGCGGATCCCTTTACAGCTTTTACAGTCACGATCACCTGGTAATGGGGGTCGTTGAAATCAAGCTTCGCCCTGGGCACCTCCGGCAGGCCCATCCCATACAGAAAAGCGGTGGCGGCGAAAACGTTCCCAAAACATTGCACGTCTGCGTGGCCGGCTGGAAACGTCTCCTCCATCAGCCGACGCATGGCTTTGTCGGTAAACGACCAGTACCACGTTTTTTTCCATTCACCGTGATCAATGGGCGTGATGCCCGGGACCGTCAGCAGGAGCGAACCGCCTGGTTTCAAAACGCGGTGGCAGGTGCGGAGGGCGCCCTTGAAATCATATATGAGGTGGAGCGTCTGGGTCAGCACGATGCAGTCGAAGGTGTTGTCGGGGAGATGCGGTGCGTCGCTGATGTCTCCCACGAAGGTGGCCTTCGGGTTGCTGGCGTCAACGTGCAGTATATCGCTCTTCGTCACGCGCCCCTGCCCGAATTGCATGGTGTACCCGTTATCGCCTATCTCCAGCACCCGGCCATAGATGCTTCCGGCCTCCTGCTGCAGGAAATTCTCTATATAATAGCGATCTATGGGGCCTCCCCTGTTATATCCAAAATTCTTGCTCAGGGGCTGCGTTCTGTCGAAATCACCCAGATAAGCCTTGCCCACTGCCGGTACGTGCTTTTTGTGCAGGCCTATTTTATGGAGCCACCTCAACCCGAAGGCAGGCGCGTTTTTCTTTATACTGGCTTTTAGTGCGGAGGTATTGGGTGATAGCATATAGCGTAAGATTAGTGATGGCCTGTGTTGCAGAATGGTATAAACTGCCTCTTTGGTAACGGGGGCTTTCTTTGCCTGTATCCTGTAACACAACTCTTTACAGTAGTAGTTCTTCCAAATGCGTTGCCCGCGCTGGTACGCTTTTCTTTCGGCAGGCGTCTCCAGCTGACTTTGCTGCCGCGCCAGTACCCGAAGCGTTGTTGCCAACATATCCGGTATGTTCGCCGACATGTTGGTGGTATGAAGGCGGTAAGCGGCAATTTTTTGACAGTGATGGAAAACCGGGTGCTTTCTGGCAATTTTCAGGTAAAGGTCATAGTCTTCGCATCTTTTAAGGGTCGTGTCATATTGTATTTCATCAAAGATTCGCCGTCTGTACATGACGGTGGCATGCATCCCAATATAATTGCCCTGCAGCAAGTGCAGGTAGTGGTTCGCTTTCACCTCGGTCAGGTCTTCTTTGGTGACGCCTTCTTCCACAAACACCTTGTCATGGCCGCCCGACACAAATGCCAGCCGCTCATCCTTTTGTAGATAATGTGCGTTTGTCCGGAGTGCATCCGGCAATAGCCAGTCGTCTGCGTCCAGGAACACCAGGAACTCGCCGTGGCTGTGGCTGATGCCGGTGTTGCGGGCAGCCGAAAGCCCCTGGTTGGCCTGGTATATATAACGTACGCCCGCGCATTTTGCTGCCACCTCCCGGGTATCGTCTGTCGAGCCGTCGTCCACCACGATCACCTCAATGGCCGGATAGTTTTGCTTCCGGATGCTCTCCACCGCCTCCTGCAAATACTGGCCGTGGTTGTAGCAGGGGATAATGACCGACACCAAAGGCTCGGGTGCGTGCTGTTGCCTCATGCCTGAGCGGGGTGTTTGGTGTAGGCCGGTCTGCGCCTGTGCTGTATATAGAACAAAATACCTGACAGGATTCCCCTGATTTCGGAGCCGAGCGTCTTAAACCGGAACCTGTATCCCGGGAAGCCGCTGTACAGCAACTTGCCGTAATAGCGCGGCATGTCCAGGAACAAGCGCCGCTTATACCCGGCCTGCTGGTATTGGCTTTGCTGGATGAGCGCCGCCGCCGCAAAGCCGCGCATGTAACTGTACAACTGGCTGTGCAGCGCCTTTATGTCCTGGCGGTGGCGGTGGAAAGCGATGGCCCTTGGGTTATACAGGATAGTGTGCCGTTTCAGCAGAATCCGGTACCACATTTCGGAGTCTTCACTGCACCCGGAAGCACCAGCCCCCAGCCGCTCATCAAAAAGGCCGACCTCCTCAAAAATCCCCTTTCGGAAAGCCATGTTCGCACCCGCCCCGATCCGCCACACCGGCGGCCCCTTCGAGAGGTGTTTTTTGAAATAGGCAGCGTTATAGATAGTGTCTGTGTATCCCCTGTTAAAACTCCAGTGCTTTTCGAAAATCAGCTGTGTCTCTGCCTGAAGCTCGGAGGCAATCACCAACCCGGTCATCGCGGCCACCTCACTGCCTGCGAACGTTTCCCAAACCCTGTAGATCCAATCCTGGTGCACCAGCACATCGTCATCGGTATATGCTATGATCGGGGAGGATGCTTTCCGCAGGCCCGTGTTTCTGGCGTAGGATAGGCCGGGCGTAGGCTCATCTATATATAAAATGCCGTCGTAAGTACCGACCAGACTCTCTGTCGCATCATTCTCCCGCGCATTATCCACCACAATGATCTCAGCGGGCTGGCATGCCATCCTTTTGATAGAATCCAGACAATGCTTTAGGGCGCCTGCCCGGTTGCGGGTGCATATCACCACAGTTACTGGTACGCTTCCCGGCATGTCAGCAGCGATCCAGGGCGCCATTACAGCATCCAGGAAGAAAGCCCAGCGGGAGAGGTCGTTCTGTAGCGCCCATTCCTGCCACTGCCCGTTTTGCGGCTGCTCCTTCGCGTAGAAAGCAACTGCGGGTGCAACCGCCTCCACCAGCCTGTGATACAACTCCTCTTCCGGGAGCGGTCTGCCCGGCTTCAGGAAGAGATGCCCCAACACGATCTCTTTCCACCAGAGCACGAGGTAGTGGCCCTGCCGGTTAAAATCCAGCTCGGGCAGTGCCTGCTGTTTGTCCAGGTATATAGGCGTAATCTGGTAAGGGTGGTGTGGGTTCATAGGCGTGGCGCGTGGGGTGGTAAGCTATTGCTGCAGAGCCATTTCTGTCTGCTCGAAGCGGAATGGCAGTTTGGGGCGCACTGCCCCCCACCATTTTCCGTACCATTTCATGTTTTCGCGGTAGTCCTCCATGTCGAAGGAAAGGCACTCCTCCAGGTAAAAAAGAGAAACCGAGGTGTCTTTCACAAATATCAGGGATATATAATAAGAGCCGTCGTTGAGGAAGTTACCCGGGATGGTGCACTCGCCTTTCACCAGTCCCTTGTCGCAGGTCCTGACAGGAGAAGGCACATCAAAGATACACTCGCCTCCATAGGTGAACAGGTGCAGACCTGCGCCCAATGCGATACCATCCGTCATGTTCCATAACTCAAACTTAACGGTGAGCGGCGTCCGGATATCCAGCGGGGCCTCCGGGTGAAGGAGATGTGGGACCAGCTCAACCGACTTCATGCGCACCCACTCGTTGCCGGGGGCTTCTTCGGGGGTGTCCCAGCTTTGCTTCAGTTTGAGTTTCTGCACACCGGTTATATATTTGTTTACCACACCCGATACCTCTCCTATCGCCTTCATCCTGCCTTTGTCGAGCCACAAAGCCTTGTCACATAAGTTTTTGATGGCCTGCATGCTATGGCTCACAAAGAGGATGGTTCTTCCGTCAGCCTGTGTTACCTCGCGCATTTTGCCGAGGCATTTCTTCTGGAAATCAGCGTCGCCAACGGCCAGCACCTCGTCCACGATCAGAATGTCCGGCTCCAGGTGCGCGGCCACAGCGAAGGCCAGGCGCACATACATGCCGGATGAATAGCGCTTCACAGGCGTGTCGATGAATTTCTCGATGCCGGAGAAGTCGACAATCTGGTCGAACTTGCTGCGGATCTCGCTTTTGCTCATGCCCAGGATGTAGCCGCTCACATAGATGTTCTCCCTGCCGGTCAGTTCCTGGTTGAATCCGGTACCTACCTCCAACAGGCTGCTTATTTTCCCGTTTCCCCTTACTACGCCGTCCGTGGGCCGCACAATGCGGGATATGATCTTGAGTAAGGTAGACTTGCCGGAGCCGTTGCTGCCGATAATGCCGAGTGCCTCTCCGCGGTTTACCTCAAAGCTGACATCCCGTAGCGCCCAAATGGCCCGGTTGCCGCCCGCGCCGGGTTCCTCTTCTCCCAACTGGAAGAAAGGGTCTTCTTTTCTGAGCACGCTCGTTGTCCACCAGTGCTGCAGGTCCTGCCTGAACGAGCCTGTGCCAATGGTACCCAGGCGGTACATTTTAGACAACTGCTCAACTTCTATCACTACTTCTCCCATAGCGCCGCTAAACCACATCCATCAACTTGGTGCCTTGCTTGTTAAACAGCAGCAATGCGCCTGACAAAACAATCACCATAAACAACGCGCTGTACAGCAGTTGCCACGGCGTAACATACCCCTCGCCCAGCAACGACAGCCGGAAAAGCTCAAAGAGCGGGCTCAGGGGGTTTATTTTTACGATCCACTGCACATTGTCTGGCACCAGGCTGAGCGGGAAAATAACGGGCGTCACGAACATCAGCAGCCGGATGCCCAGGCTCACCAGGTTAGACATGTCACGGTACTTTGCCGTCAGGACAGAGAAGAAAAGCCCGAGCCCCAGGCCAATGCTCCCTGCCAGCACAACTGCCAGCGGAAAAGCCGCCAGCCATGTGTTGAGGGAGGGGCGAAGGCCCTTGAAAAACCAGAAATAGGCGATAAACAGCAGCAGCATCACCAACTGCATCAGGAAGCGGATGAAGTGCGTGGAGATAGCGGCTAACGGCATGATAAGACGCGGGAAATAGACTTTGCTGAACAGGTGGGCATTGTCGCGGAAGGTGTTGGCAGTGCCCGAAAAACTGTCGCTGAAGAAGTTCCAGAGTACAATGCCCGAGAAATAAAACAGCACCGGAGGCAAGGTGCCTGTCGGGATGCCGACCATTTTATCGAATACGACCACATAAGTGACCAGCGTCATGATAGGCTGGAAAAGTATCCAGACGGGTCCCAATACGGTTTGCTGGTAATTCAGTATGAAATGTCGCCTTACCAGGCTGGCCAGCAGGTGGCGAAACGACCAAAGCTCCCGCAGGCTTTCCCCCCAGTAACTTGTTTTATTATTTATCTCCCACTCCCACCGTTTCTTTTCTACTGCTAACATGCCTTAGCCTTCAGTTATATATCAAAAGTTAATTACTACTATTTTACGAAATAGTTTGTATATAACTAAAAAATATTAAAAAAGTATTATGTATGCGTGGCTGAGGCTGATTTTGAAAATTATGGGGCTGCATACAGCCATGCCAGCAGGTCCAAATCCTTGACCTTAGGTGGGTTTCTGTGCTTGGAACAGCAGGTTGGGGGTATTTTTAGGCAAATCCCTGTGGACCAGGCACCTTGTGTGGCGTGGCAGTGAAGCAACATAAATTGCACAGCTCCTGCGCTTGGCGAAGACATTTTCTTGTTATTAACAATTACTTTTTAAGATGAAGCAGGCCATCCTGGTCACGGCATATAAAAACTTTGGGCATCTGGAGCGCATTATCCGGCGCTTCGACGATGACTTTGTCTTTTATATACACATCGACAAAAAAAGCCTCCTGTCAAGAGGGGAGCTAGACAAATTTCTTGGAGATGAGCGGGTGCTTTTTCTGTCGCGGAAGTACAAGGTGAACTGGGGCGGGTTCAATCACTTGCAGAGCATTCTGCTGTTATGCAGCGAAGCCGTCAGAAATGAGGAGGTAGGGTATATGCACCTTATCAGCGGCCTTGACTTCCCGATTAAAAGCTGCGCCTATTTTAAGGAGTATATCAGCCGTAACAGGGGAAAGGAGTTTTTAGAGCACTTTGAGATGCCCGTCGATTTCTGGCCATATGGCGGCATGGACCGGCTCACGAATTATAACTTTTATGACCTGTTTAACGGGAAGACCGATAAGGGCTTGAAGCGGATTTACCAGTTAATTGAACTCCAGCGGAGGCTTCGCATCAGCAGAGGCATCCCTGCGAATTTTCCAAAGCTGTATGGCGGTTCCACGTGGTGGACACTGAGTGCAGCATGTCTTAAATACGTGGTAGGTTATATACAAGGGCACCCTTCTTACCTCAGCAGGTTCCGGTTTACATTTTGTGCGGAAGAGACTTTCTTTCAAACCATTCTCCTGAACTCGCCTTATAAAGAAAGCATATGCAACGACAACCTGCGGTATGTGCTGTGGGAGGAGAAGAACGGAAACTATCCGGCCAACCTGGACGAGACAGATTTTGCGGCGATACAGCAATCATCCGGCCTGTTTGCCCGCAAGTTTGAGTACCCTGTGTCTGAGGGTTTGCTGGAGAAGATTTCTGATGCACTACATAACGGTCAGATGACGCAACGCTGATTATATAGCAGGGGAGAAGCCAGACTGCTGTTAAACTCAATGAATAGCTATGCCACATCTGGAATATACTTTATATATACCCTTCTATAACAAAAAAAGCCCCCGCTGATTCAGCGGGGGCTTTTCTATATCATCTGATCCATTATTGCTTGCTGCCGTCTACTTCTTCGTAGTCGACGTCGGTCACACCGCCATCGGCCGGAGCACCTTGCGGGCCGCCTGCCTGGCCGTTACCGCCGTCAGCGCCTGGGGCACCGCCCGGCTGACCTTGCGTCGCAGCATACATCTCCTGAGAGGCAGCGCTCCACGCGTTGTTCAGATTCTCCAGCGCTTTGTCGATTCCGGCTACGTCTTTAGAACCGTGCGCCGTTCTCAATTCTGTCAGCGCGTTCTCGATGTTAGACTTGTTGCCGGCAGAGAGCTTATCACCATACTCCTTTAGCTGCTTTTCGGTCTGGAAGATCATAGAGTCGGCAGCATTCAGCTTCTCGATCTCTTCTTTCGCCTTCTTGTCAGATTCAGCGTTGGCTTCGGCTTCCTGGCGCATGCGCTCAATTTCCTGCTCACTCAGGCCAGAGGAAGCCTCGATTCGGATCTTCTGTTCTTTGCCTGTCGCTTTGTCTTTCGCGGTTACATGCAGGATACCGTTTGCATCAATATCAAACGTTACCTCGATCTGCGGCACGCCGCGTGGCGCTGGTGGGATGTCCGCCAGGTGGAAACGGCCGATGGTGCGGTTGTCGCGGGCCATGGGGCGCTCACCCTGCAGCACGTGGATCTCCACTGATGGCTGGTTATCGGAAGCCGTTGAGAAAGTCTCTGACTTCTTCGTTGGGATAGTCGTATTCGACTCAATCAACTTCGTCATCACACCACCCATTGTTTCGATACCCAGTGAAAGTGGTGTTACGTCCAGCAGGAGCACGTCTTTTACCTCACCTGTCAATACACCACCCTGGATCGCGGCACCAATGGCAACCACCTCATCCGGGTTCACTCCTTTGGAAGGCTTCTTGCCGAAGAACTTCTCTACTTCTTCCACCACTCTCGGAATACGCGTAGAACCACCTACCAGTATCACCTCGTCAATATCAGAGGTAGAAAGGCCGGCGTCCTTCAACGCCTGCTTGCAAGGGTCCATTGAGCGACGGATCAGGTCATCCGTTAACTGCTCGAACTTAGCGCGGGACAGTTTGCGCACCAGGTGTTTTGGCACACCGTCTACCGGCATGATATAGGGCAGGTTGATCTCCGTTTCGTTTGAGCTTGAAAGCTCAATCTTTGCTTTCTCAGCAGCCTCCTTCAGACGCTGGAGGGCCATCGGGTCTTTGCGCAGGTCGAGGCCTTCGTCTTTCTTGAACTCATCGGCCAGCCAGTTGATGATCTTGGAGTCGAAGTCGTCACCACCGAGGTGCGTGTCGCCGTTCGTGGAAAGCACCTCGAACACGCCGTCACCCAATTCCAGGATAGAGATATCAAACGTACCCCCGCCTAAGTCGAACACCGCGATCTTCTGATCCTTGTGCTTCTTGTCCAGGCCGTAGGCAAGCGCAGCTGCCGTTGGCTCGTTGATGATACGCTTCACCTCAAGGCCCGCAATCTGACCGGCCTCTTTCGTGGCCTGGCGCTGTGCGTCGTTGAAGTAAGCCGGCACCGTGATCACGGCTTCCGTTACAGTGGTGCCCAGATAATCTTCGGCAGTGGCCTTCATTTTCTGAAGCACCATCGCAGAGATTTCCTGTGGTGTGTACTGCCTGTCGCCGATCTCCACGCGCACGGTGTTGTTACCACCCTGCACTACCTTGTATGAAACCTGCTTCGCTTCTTCGCTTACCTCATTGTAGCTGTGGCCCATGAAGCGCTTGATAGAGGCAATCGTGTTCTGCGGGTTCGTGATCGCCTGTCGCTTGGCAGGGTCACCTACTTTGCGCTCGCCGTTTCCGCCGTCCAAAAATGCAACGATGGATGGCGTTGTTCTGCGGCCTTCGCTGTTTGGTATAACCACTGGTTCGTTACCCTCCATTACGGCAACGCAAGAGTTGGTTGTACCCAAGTCAATACCAATTATCTTTCCCATTCTATAGTTTTATTATATGATTTCAAATTCAAGTTGCTGTGATGTCTCTTATATAACAACCCTTATGCCACGGGGCAAACGAGCTTTAGTTTCTGTCAATATGTCACCTTCTATTCAATGGTCATCGCTTTTGTCCGACTCATGCTGGTTATCTTTAGTATAAACCGACAGATTTACCTGTGTAACTTCGGTTGCGCCTGCAGGGGGCTTTACATTGCAACAAGGCCGTTTGGTGGTTGCAGCAGTGGGTATCAGGCAAAAAAGAAGGGATCCGGCACATTGCCGAATCCCTTTCCATCTGTTTACATAACTCTCTAAAAAATAACCGTGGCCAAAGGCAAAGCCCTTCTTATCCGGTCCTGCTCTGCTTCCGGAATACTATTACCGACTAAGAGCAACGTGCGGAGGTTTTTCATCTTTCTGAGAGCAGCCGGCAGGTGAGTAAGTTGGTTATAACTCAGGTCCAGCAGCTCGAGGTTCTCCAGCCGGGTTAGTTCCTCCGGCACAGTTTTCAGCTGGTTGTGCCCCAGCAAAAGCGTTTGCAGCGACTTTGCCTTGCCTACCTGGCTGGGCAGCGACGTGAGCTGGTTAAAGTCCAAGGCCAGGGTTTTCAGCTCTTTCAGGTTGAACAGTGCCGGAGGCACCTCCCGCAACTGGTTCTGTGACAGCGACAAGTCCTTCAGCTTCCGGACCTTTCCAATGTCAGGTGGCAGTGTTTCCATGTGGTTGTAGCTTAAGTTTAAGGTATGGAGTGCGCGCATGCGCCTCACCTGCGGCGACACCGTTCTTATTTTGTTCTCGTTTAGGTGCAGCACCTTTAGCTGGCGCAGGCTGGCAAAACCCGCGGGCAGTTCCGTGAAATGGTTGTGGCTGAAGTCGACGTTCTGCAGTGCCTGGAGGGTGTAAAATGAAGCCGGTAGGGCGGTCAGTTCGTTTTCGCTGAAGTTTATTTCCTGCAGTTGCTGCAGGTTACCTACCTCCGGTGACAGAAAGCTGATTTTGTTTTTCATGGCGTTGATGAACTGCAGGTTCACCAGCTCACAAAGGTCAGGCGGGAAGCTGTAATAATTTTGCTGCCGGATGTTCAGGCGGTGTATTTTTCCTTTCTGCTGCAGCGCCTCCGGAACATCATAGTATACTTTTGTGGAAGCCAGCTCCTGCGGAGGCAGCGGCTTTGCCTGTGCATGGGCTTTGTGCGGTTGCCAAACGGCCAGTAGTATAAGTACTGTAAATATGAATCGCTCAATATGCTGCATTACTTTTCTGTTATCAAAGGGATGAGATGTGTAGCGGTAAATGTCTCTCCTGGAACCTTAGCCTCATCCTGTGCCTTTGTTTATATACTTTGAAAGATTTATTCTATTCAGCTTGCCATCATGGAGAACAAAACACAGGCTATGGGTACAGCACCCATAGCCTGTGCTTAACATTGCTCCGATTAACTATTGGTTCACCTGGAGAATTCTTGTTGTGGACTTCTGGTCGTTTACCTGCGTTTTTACAAGGTAAATAGTGCTACCTGATGATGAAGAGGGGCTGAAGTCATAGGTATACTCCCCGGCTTGGAGGTGACCATTGAATAAAGTTGCTACCTTATTACCCTGCATATCCAGGACCTCCACGCTTACATAACCTTGCCTCGGCACTGCTACCTTTACTTTTGTATTAGCCTGGAAAGGGTTAGGGTAAACCCCTACTTGGTTTTCAGACGCCTGTGCAACTGCAGCATTGTTCTCTTTACCCAAAAACTGCTTGCGGGCAAAAACAAAGGTTATATCTCTGTCGAACTGCACCTCATTGCCGGCGGCGTCCGTGAAGGTAGCCATGTTAGCGCCGCTTGGGTGCTGAATAGAAATGAAGCCATACTTAAAGTCAGGGGAGAAGGTGAGGCCGGTAGACTCTGAACCGAAAGGAGTTGTCAGGAACAGCTCAAGTTTCGGGTTCTCCGGGGTATGGTCGGGCCGCACCACCCACAGGTTGTTGCGGCCACCATCCTGCAGGGCCCACAGGTTTCCTTCCCCGTCGAAGGTAAGGTTGTCGATACCGGTTCCCCAGTTTTCTGCCTGTGTGCCTCCGTTGTAGTTTACATTAAAAAACTGGGGCGTTACCCAGGCTTCAATCTCAGAAACTGTCATGCCATCGTCTTTGAAACGCCAGATAGTGCCTGTTCCCTTTGCTGTGAAGTACATTTTTCCATCAGGGCCAAACTCAATATCCTCCGGGTTTCTCCAGTTGGTGCCACCTACAGCAATGGCAAGGCTACGTGTGTTATTCCGGTCTGCTTGTGTGGTATTCGGAACCACCACCCAGGTGCCGGTAAGGGATGTCTCGCTGTCGCGCTTCAGTACATAGAGTGTTCCCTCAGAGAGGTTGCCGGGTTCATTGGCCACATACTTGAACACACCGCTCGAACCGCCGTCTTCTGCCTGGTACACAGTAACCCGGTCGGGGCTGATGGCGATGTTCTCGTGATTCATGCGGCCGATTGCCCAGAGCTTGTCTGGTTTGCCGTCGCCGTCATAGTCTGCAATCTTGCCGCTTACCGGGTCTATCTCAACCTGCCAGCCCACATCCTGGTAGCCGTCTTCGTTGGCGTCGCCGGTGTTATAGGTCTCTTCTGATGTAATCAAAGTCCCCCAAGGAGTTATGCCTCCGGAGCAGTTTCGGACGGTCTGGACCACCGGAGAAAAATCTACCTTTCGCACCGCATCCACCTCCCACAGGTTAGAGGCTTCATCCAGACGCATGTCCAGGATAGAAACACCTCCAGGGGAAGTTTCATGGTTTATAGTTAAATAACCTCTCTTCACGTTTCCTGCAACAGGGATGAAAGCAGTAAAGTCATTGTTGCGCCCTATTGTTTCTTCAGAACCGGTATAGTTGGTCACATTCGACTTGGCCAGCATCTGGATAGTGTGCGTTTCCGAAGGATAGGTGATTGTCTCAGCCTGTCCGTCAGGCTTTACGGAAGTAAAACTGCCAATCTTGTTTTTGTTCGGCGAGCCGCTTCCTGCAGCGGTTACTGACTGTGCACCTGCTTGCTCAGCCGTAACAGCAGCACCAGCGAAGATGGCAGCAAAGAGCAGTCTTTTGTAGAACTTGTTCATAGTTGTTTTAAGTGGTTTATGAGATAAAATTTCCAATCCCCAAAACAACTGCATTAAGGTTACTCTACAATTAGTGAATGTTTAACCAATTATTATGAATGCAGGGCTGGTGTTACCCTGCTGTTATGTTTGCTTTTGTAAACACGCAGGAATGCAAAACAGGACCTTTTGATAACCATAGGATAATTCCTGCATAAAGTACAGGTAACAGCTGCTTGCTTACTTTGTCATCATCCTTAACCCTGTTATTCCTCCATGGCATATAAAGGCTTACCAACTGATAAAGTTAAACTGATGCCCGTGTTACTGCTGATGAGCATGTGCCTGTTCGCGGGTATTGTGCTGACTTCGTTTAAAACGGAGACTGTAAGAACGAATCAGGTGGCCGACACCGTCAGGCAAAGCCTGATAGCGGATATGAGCAAACTGAAGCAGCAGTCGCAACTACTGGCAGTAACGCTGGAGCTACTAATGCAGGAACAGGCTTCGCTTGAGCAGGCGCAGGAGGCCTTTTACCAGGTGAAGCAGGCCTATAAAAAAGTTGAGTATATGGCGGAGTACCTGGACCCGGAACTGGCTAAGAGAATCAATGGGGCACCACTACCAAAAGTGCTGGTAGAGGAGGTAAACTACCAGACGCTCCACTTTCAGAAGCCCAGCGTCAGAACTTTTCCACCGGAGGGGCTGCAGGTACTGGAAGAGTTGGTGTTTGCGGAGGAGGTGGAGCCGGTTATAGCGAAAGAGGCAATAGTGTTGGCCCATGGCCTGCAGGATGCGGTGTCGCTCCTGTCCGGCTCGCTATACCAGCAGCCATTGTCCGATAAACAAATCCTGGAGAGCCTGCGCGAGCAACTGGTGCGGGTAGTGGCGATGGGTATAACTGGTTTTGATGCTCCTGCTGCCGGATGCGAACTGGCGCATGTCGCCCTGGCGCTGCAGCCGGTCCTGCATGCCGCCCAGCTATATGATTCGTCTTTGAGTGGTAAGGCCAAGACCTATAGCAGCAAAGCAGTAGAGCAACTGCAACAGGCTGTTTTATACCTGCAGCAGCATCCGGCATTTGATACATTCGACAGGCTGTACTTTACAAGAGAACTGGCAGACCTCGCGTACGCGGCTCTTACGGCGCTGCAGCAGGAACTGCTGCCAACAGCTGCTTCCGTACACAAACCAGTAAATGACCATGCCAGCAGTCTTTTCAGTGCTGATTTTCTGCAGGCGGCCTATTTTGCCAAACAAGACCGGAGAGAACAGAAACCAGAGCTAATAGAACTGGGCAAAGTGCTTTTCTTTGACCCGGTGCTGTCAGCTAACAATGAGCGTTCCTGCGCCAGCTGCCATGTTCCTTCCAAAGCCTTTACCGACGGACAGGCCCGCAGTATAGCCTTTGATTTTAAAGGGACGGTGCAGCGCAACTCGCCCACGCTGCTGAATTCCGTTTTCAGCAATGCCTACTTCTGGGACAGCCGCGCCATATACCTGCAGGACCAGGTGCCGGACGTCGTGGTGAAATCAGATGAGCTGCATGGCAATTACGAGGAAGTGGTTTTGAAATTGCAGCAGAGTTCGGAGTACCGAAAGCTCTTTAAGCGTGCTTTCTCCAGTCAGGCAGATAACGGATTAAGCACAAACACCATCAACCGGGCTATTGCGGCCTATGTGCAAAGCCTGGTGGCGCTCAACTCTCCTTTCGACCGCTACATGCGCCGCGAAACCGAGCAGCTTGGTGCATCTGCGAAGCGCGGCTACAACCTGTTCATGGGAAAAGCCGCCTGCGGCACCTGCCATTTTGCCCCGACTTTTAACGGCACGGTGCCACCCCGCTACCTCGAAAGTGAGACAGAGGTGCTGGGGGTAACCGCTTCTGCAGACTTTGCGCATCCAACACTCGACGAAGACCTGGGCCGTGCCGGTGTGATACCCGCGGACGCCTGGAAACATTCTTTCAAGACACCGACGGTACGGAATGCTGCCCTCACAGCGCCTTACATGCATAACGGTGCATTTGCAGTCTTAGCAGAAGTGGTGGATTTTTATGACGCCGGTGGGGGAGCAGGTCTTGGACTCGACGTGCCCAACCAGACTTTGCCTGATAGCCCGCTCAACCTGACAGAAGGAGAAAAGCAGGACCTTATTGCTTTCATGGAATCGCTTACTGACACCGCTACTGTTTATGCAGCCCCGGAAAGGCTTCCGCAGTTTCCAAAGAAGGCTGGATTGAATGACAGGCTAATAGGAGGGCGTTATTAGCATCAGAGAATAAGCACATTTCTTTTAGAAATTTCAATTCGAAGTTGGTTATATATGGATGCTTATAGCAGTACTTTTTGCTCCAAAGGAGGTATAATACCAATATCAGTTGGTTCATGCGCATTGCAATTTGCCTGTCTGCAGATTCCCCTCCTCGGAGGGGCAGGGGTGGGTTCTATAGAACAGCTGCGTGCGCAGTATTCAGTTGATAATGGTATAAAGCAGAAGGGCTCAGCACAAAGCTGAGCCCTTCCATGGTTCATGTCCTACTTACTTTGTTGTTGACAAGGTGTTATAGATAGGGTCTTTCCCCTCATATCTAAACCAATCGAAAGTAGCTTTGCTTTTGGAAGGTTTGCCTTGTGAGGTGGCATACATGCCCAGCGTGGTACCCACAAAGCCTCCGGAAACGCGCGTGCTTAAGAAGGTTCCGTCCACATTGTCCTGCAGTAGTTTCCAGTCACCTTCTTTGGTGCTATAATAAAAGCTGATATTGCCTTTGTCAAATTCCGTTTTCAGGTGAAGCGGCTTGCCCCTTTCGCTTCTGCTCAAGGCCTTCTCTGCCAGAACGGTGGTGGTTCCGTTCGTAGTGCCATCTGTTGGTTTTTCTGATTTTAGCAGCTGCACCACTTCTTTGCCGTTAGAGATGGTTTTGCCCAGCGCATAGTAGTTGTTCTCGCTCTGGAAAGCGGCTATACCTGCAAACTCATTCGCAGATGTGGGCTTGAAGCTCATTTTGGTACTGGCACTTCCCGTAACATGTTGCTGCCTTCTGGCAACAAAGGAAGGATTATTTTTTCCTGATAATGTGGCAGGCTGCAGGTCCAGGGTGAGGTTTCCGGCTGGGTCGCTCAGGCTATACCATTGGGTGCGGGGCGTGCGTAGGAGCAGCCAGTAGAAAGGCAACTTGCTCTCTTTAAAATCTTCCTGTTGCACGAAGTTTCCGCTCAACGGAAACTTAGGCTTTTTCGCTGAGGGCAGGTTTGGGCGCTTGTAAGAATACTGCACCTCCTCAAAATCAGCATTGATGATGGGCCAGCCGTCCTTCCAGGTAACAGGCGCCAGAAAAGTTTCACGGCCAATGTTATAATGGTCTTCCGTGTCGTAGGGGCGGGTGGCTAAGAAGATGGCCCACCACTCGCCGTTTTGCGTTTCCACCAAGTCGGCATGGCCTGTGGCAGATACGGGATTCTTTCTGTCGTTCGGTAGATGGCGCTGCGTGAGGATGGGGTTGTTCTCGTAAGGCACGTATTCTCCCATTACGTTTCTGCTCCTCAGAATCACCTCGGAATGGTTTACGCTCGTGCCGCCTTCTGCCGCCATCAGGTAATAGTAACCGTCCTTTTTATAGATGTGTGGTCCTTCAATCCAGACGGGCTTTTTAGAAATATCCACACCGCCGTTCACCAGTATCTTCGGAGACCCCACTGTTTTCATGTTCTTGTAGTCGAACTCGATAATGCGGATGGTGCGGTGGCCATCGTAGAGTGGCTTGTTGTCAGGCGCCTCGCTGTTGTAGGTGATATACGCTTTTCCATCTTCATCAAAGAAGATGGAAGGGTCGATGCCGCTTACCTCCGGAAGCCAGGTGGGGTTTGACCATGGACCAGCAGGGTCGGTGGCCGTCACAACAAAATTTCCGCCGTTGTCTATCAGGGTGGTTATCATATAAAAGGTACCCTCATGGTGAGAGATAGCAGGGGCAAATATTCCTCTGCTTGCACCCAGGCCATCCAGGTCCAGTTGCTCCGGCCTGTCCAGAATGTTGCCAATCTGGGTCCAGTTTACCAGGTCTTTGCTATGGAAAATAGGCACACCCGGGAAAAAGGAGAAGGAGGAGTGAATCATGTAGTAGTCGTCCCCTACTCGCGTGATGCTTGGGTCAGGATAAAAACCCGGCAGAATAGGGTTCTGGAATGTATCCTCATTCTGCGCAAAAGCAGGTGAACTGCCCAGGTAAAAAAGGCAGCACAGGAATACAAAAGCCTTTTGCAATAAATGGTTTCGTTGGTTCATAAGTATGCAGATTATTAATATGATGAACAGAAAGCTCCGTTAGCAGGTCTTCCAACGGAGCTTTCTGGTTTATTGATTTGCCTTTTCAGGCTGATAAAAGCTTTCCGGTGGCCCCAGGTAGGAGGGTTTTAAACCGCCTGTGTCTACCACAATCTTTTGCAGCACCACACCCGGGTCTACCATCCAGAACTTGAGCACATGCTCGCCTGGCTTGTCTACGTTGTGGGTAGAAGTCAGGATGTTGATGTTATCGGCTACCCACTTGTTCCAGGCACCTTCCGAGTTCTCCTTGTGCATGTTGATGATTTGCGGAGCCTCATCATCAATGGAAACGGCGAACTTGAGCCCGTCGGAGGCGTTGAAATTAAGGGTAGGTGACAGGTAAGCGTGTACCTTCACTTCACCGGCATTCTGGAGGTACATCTTATATTCCAGGTGCGGACTATCACCACCAGGTTTTTGCGTTTCGGCTGTTACCGGGAAAGGCGTCATGGCTGATACCGTTTTGCCCAAATCCGGAATAAGCTGCCACTCTATAATGCCGTTATCTACAGCACGGGTATAATGTGCTGCTTCCATCGATACATAGCCATTGCTCTCTACAAAGCCGCTCACCTTGCCCGGTTTTATAGTAGCCGGATTATTCACAAGGGCCTGCACTTTTACAGTGGTGCCATTCGGACCGGTAACTGTGATCGGAACACGCTGCACGCCGGTTGGTGCTTTCTGCCAGTCGATACTCACCAGCAGCCTTTGCTCTTTGTCAACAGTGCCTTGTGTGGAGGAAACATTTAGCCACGGTGCCCCAGACTGCACTTTATAATTAAAAGGCTCCTTACCCTGGTTAAACAACTCGATGTAATATGTTTGCTGCCCGAAGGGAGTAAACGCAGGTAATTCTGCATGTCCTTTCTCCAGTGGCCACCAGGCATCAGAGCCTTCCACGGCTACGCCCATTGCTGGGCCGTCTGAAGCATGCACCAGTTTCACCAAAGGCATTAGGTCTTTCTCCGGTTGCTGCCAATAGGTATAGCTGATGTGCGTCTGGTCCATCATATGGCTCCACTTGCCGCCTGCCAGCGTGTCGTTGTAATACTTTATCAGGGCCTGGTCCTTCTCAAACAGCTCCTTCACTTTTGCGGCCATGTCGTTGGCGGCGGTGCGGTTTTGTTTGGCATATAGCTGGTTCTTCCCCACCGTGATATGCAGCTCGTTGAGGTTAGCGGAGGCTTTTACCGGGAAGAGTACCAGTTGATAATAAGCGTCTTTGTATTCAGCGGGCAGCTCTTCATAGATTTGCTCTGCTTTCTCCACCAGCTTGTTATACGCTTCCACCACACGCTCTGCTTCCCGGTAATTCGTCAGGCTATAGGTTTCTGGCGATATTAATTCAGGCTTGCGGCGGCCGTTAAACTTGGAGTATTTTGCCAGGATTTCTGCAATCGGCTGGGCGTACTGGCTGCCGAACTGCTCCTCTGCCCACAGTATCGTATACTCCTGCAGCCGCTCTGCCGGCCATTTGTCCGGGTTCCAGGCATAGTCGAGGAAGAACTCCAGCGGGAACTCCATCGGTTTAATGTCGCCCACATTCACAATCCAGATGCGGTCGGCGCCATACTTATGCGCCATTTGCATCTGCTCCCATACCCTCGGGATCGGGTTGGTGTTCAGCCATTTGTAGTTTCTGGGGCCACCCACATAATCGAAATGGTAGTAGATGCCGTAGCCGCCGGCATGCTGTTTCTCGCCCGGCTTCGGCAGTTTCCGGATGTTGCCCCAGTTATCGTCGGCTAAAAGCAACGTCACATCATCCGGCACGCGCATGCCTTTGTCGTAGTAGTCCTGCACCTCTTTGTAGAGCGCCCATATCTGCGGTGTTTCGGAGGCGGGCTTTCCGGTCACGTTAGCTATGATTTCGCGCTGGTCGGTCACGATCTGCTCCAGCAGGGCTATGTTGCTTTCTTCCGACATCGGCTCATCCCCGTCGCCGCGCATCCCGATGGTCACGATACTTTCGTGGGTGCCCATGCGCTCCATGCCTTTTCGCCAGAACGCCTGCAGG
The DNA here is from genome assembly GCF_039541895.1 of Pontibacter saemangeumensis. Lineage (NCBI taxonomy): Bacteria > Pseudomonadati > Bacteroidota > Cytophagia > Cytophagales > Hymenobacteraceae > Pontibacter > Pontibacter saemangeumensis. Next base: position 105,155 of record NZ_BAABHC010000039.1, on the reverse strand, counting down.
TTCTCCTTATTTGTTTTATAGTTCCAGGGGCCTTTCCCGTAGCGCCTCCACTCATCGTGCGCCCGCGTCAAAGGTTCGTGGTGCGAGGTGCCGAGCACAACACCGTATTCATCTGCCAGGGGCGCGCTGAGCGAGTCATCGTCATAGATGGCGTTTCCCCACATGGCGGGCCAGAGGTAATTGCCTTTCAGGCGTAGCAGCAGTTCGAACACCTTATCATAGAACTTGTGGTTGAAGCCTCCGAATTTCTCTTTTGACCACCCGGAAAGTGCCGGCGCCTCATCGTTGATGAAGAAGCCCCTGTACTTCACCGCCGGCTCGCCCTGCGTATGGCGGCCTGGCAACACATACACACTCTGCTTCTGCTTTACCGGCACATCGGCCCACCAGTACCAGGGTGAAACCCCGATCTCGCCTGACAGGTCATACATGCCATATATGGTGCCGCGCTTGTCGCTGCCCACAATCACGAGCGCCCGGTCCACGCCGCGCATCGGCTTCTCCACCACCTGTATCAGTGAAGTCTCCCAGCGCCCGGCAATGCCTGCCACATCCAGTTTCCTGTCCCGCACCATTTTGTCGATGAGGGGGCTTTTGCCCAGCGTCCCCACCAGTACAATTTCATTCGCTTTCGGGGCTTTTTTGCCGACTAGAAGCTGCGGCTCAGCATCGGTGACCATTTTTATATCTGCCTGCAGGTGCTTTGCCACCCGCGCCACGCCTGGGTAATCCTCGGCGCTCACGTAGATAGGCGCAGCCTTGCCGTCAGCAGAAAGCGGGAAACGGCCCATCCCTTTTTCTGTGGCGATGTAGGAGGGAAGGCCGTCTGAGGCGGAAGCTGCCTGGGGGCCGGCCAGAGCAACCAGCAGCAACAGAACCAGGCAGAGCAGCCTTTGCCGCCGGTTTACCAGCGGCGCAGTACAAAGCGCGCCCCGCTGTTGCGGGTGGTGGTTTTGGAAAGATACGTTCATGATGATCTGATGTAAGGAGCCGCTGCACACAGCCGCTCCTGTTCATAAATTTCTACCTGCTTCGATTCCAGGGAAAGCTTTGCCTCACCTTCCTGCCGGCAGGCATATGCCTTTCAGCTGCCGTTCATTGATCTTTCTATTCCCATTTCCAGGCCACGCAACTCGGCCAGTCCGCGGAGCCTGCCGATGGCGGAATAGCCGGGGTTGGTGACTTTGTGCAGGTCGTCGAGCATCTGGTGGCCGTGGTCGGGGCGGAACGGGATCGGCTGCTCCCGCCCTTGGTTGATCGCGACCAGCTCTTTCATCACCCCGAACATATCCACATCGCCCGCCAGGTGGTCAGACTCGTAGAAGCTGCCCATTTCGTCTTTCAGCACGTTGCGGAGGTGCGCAAAGTACACGCGGTGGCCCACCGCTTTCAGGATGTCGACCGGGTCGTTGTGCCTTCCGGCGCCAAGCGAGCCAGTGCAGAAGCAGATGCCGTTTGGCTTGCGGTCTACTTTCCCGAGCAGGTACAGCAGGTCTTCCTTGGAGGAAACCACGCGGGGCAAACCCAGGATGGCGTAGGGTGGGTCGTCGGGGTGGATGGTCATGTTGATGCCCGTTTCCTCGCACACGTCCATGATTGACTGCAGGAAGTACACCAGGTTCTCGCGAAGCCCGTCGCGGCCGATGCGTTTATATACCTCAATACTCCGCGCCAGTTCCTCCACCGTCACGCTGCCCTCCGTCGGCACGCCCATCAGGATGATGTCGGCCAGCTGCTGCAGGTCTTCATCTGAAAGCGCTTTTACCTGCTCCCGAGCCTGCGCCACCACGTCAGGGGCGTAGTCGTTTTCTGCGCCCGCCCGCTTGAGTATATATAAATCAAAAATGGCCAGCTTCACCCAGTCGAAGTGCAGGGCCTTCGCACCGCTCCACAGCTCGTAGGCCAGGTCGGTGCGGGTCCAGTCGAGCACGGGCATAAAGTTGTAGCACACGGTGCTGATGCCGCAGGCCGCGAGGTTGCGAAGCGACTGGCGGTAGTTGTCGAGGTATTTTTCGCAGTCGGCGCTGCGGGTTTTAATGGCCTCGTGCACCGGCACGCTCTCCACCACCACCCATTCCAGGCCAGCCTCCTCAATGGTGCGTTTGCGCTCCTGTATTTCTTCGAATGGCCACACGGCACCATGCGGTATATGGTGCAGGGCCGAGACAATGCCCGTGGCGCCCGCCTGCTTTATATCCTGCAAGGTCACCGGGTCGTTCGGCCCGTACCATCTCCAGCTTTGAGTTAATGACATATGATTTTAATATTTATATGTTATGTTGTTGAATGATATAAGAAAAAAGGCATCCAACGCATTATTGACATAATATCGGGCTCCGAAACCAGATGAATCAAAAAGCTATTTCGATTTCCCTGTTTACTGCTAATATAAGCCTAACCTGCTTCGCTGCACCTATATATCCGGCAAGCAGAGCGTATTTATATAGTGCCTGCCTGCCGGATATAGATTTTCTGTGTCTCCATCCTTTTCGTCACCGTTACTGGTACTTTCCGCATCACCGGTTAAGCTGGAGTTCTCCGGCATATCAGGTGTTTATATAGCCAACACCAGTGTCGTGATGGAGGAGGCCGGAATCTTCACGGTTCCGTTAGCTGGGGTACTGCCCAGGGGTTTAAAGAAATTTCCCTCCACGCTCTGATAGCCTTCCATGCCTTTCACTTCTTCGCCCGTCACCTCCACCGCATAGTCGAAGGCGCGGGCATCGGGGTTCACGATCACGAGTGTCAGCTGCTGTCGGTCGGGGTGCATATAGCCCGTTACCTCCAGGGCAGGTGTGCTGGAGGCGACCTCCACCCGTATATGGCCCGCATCTACGTATTTTGCAAAGTGCTTGATGACGTAGTAAAACGGGCTGACAGTATAGTTACCAGCCCCGTCTATATAGATCATCGCTTTGTCTTTGGTGTTCGCATCCCCCCAAACCAGCTCCCAGTAGATATAGCCCGAGGTATGGGCGTACTTCATGGCCTGGTGGATGAACCGCGCCGTCTTGAACCATGGCATGGCAGAATACTCGGTCATGATGCCGGGCTTGTCTCCGAAGCGCCTGTGCATTTCGCCCAGCTGCGCGGTCGTCTGGCTTATATCAGTGCCCGCGTTGAAATTATAGGGATGGTAGGCATAGATGGGGCAGTATTCCTTGTCTCTCACCACGGGGGCAAAATTAAAGAAGGCCGGAATGTTCTCCGACTCAGGGCCGATCATGACGGGAGCATCCGGCCTCTCCTTGATTTTCTGGTATACCTGCTCGAAAGCTTGCCCATACCCGGCCAGTGTAGCGGTTTCGGTGGGGCTCCACTGGCAGGTGGTCCAGCCGGGGTTCACGTAGCCCGGCTCATTCTGGATGCTGATATAGTCGGGGGCAAAAGCGATGTTGTCGAGGATGTCGGACCAGTAGGTGGCAAACTCCTCGTACATATAGCCGTTCTCGTCTTTCTTCAGGGTGCCTTCCCTTAAGTGATTGTTGCTTTTCAGGGAGGGCGGCGGTCCCCAGGCGCTGAGCAGGACCTTGATGTTGGGGTTCACGGCCTTTGCTTTCCGGTAGAAGGTATTGGTGGCCTCAAACATAGTTTTGTCACCTGCCGTCAACATGGTTTCGGGCGATTTGTTAACCGGGTAATCCAGGGGGTAATACCAGTTTTTCAGGCGCAGGATGTCCATGCCCAAATCCTCAAACATCAGCTGGTAGATTTCCTCGCTTTTGCTGCTGCTCACCACGCGGTCGCTGTACCAGGTCAGGGCACCGCCAAACCCGATCATCTCCTGGTAGGCGGTCGCGGGGTTCACCGTTATGATTTTGCCGGCATCCGGTTTCGGCGCCACAGGCTCGGGGCTTTCCTTTTCGCTGCACGCATATATAGAAAAGCAGCCTGTCAGTAACACAGCCGCCATTCCTTTTCGCATCCCGTTGATTTTATATTGCATAGAAGGGTGTTAAACACATATGCCGGTTACTTACGACGTAAACCGAAAGCAACCGGCATGTGTTGATTGTGCTTGCTAAAGTTAATATGCTTCTGCTTAAACCAGCTTCGGTGTAGCAGCGGAACCCGATGAGGCGGATGTGGCCAGGTTCACTGCTTTGCCTGCCTCAACTGTTCCCGGCCGCGCTTGTACCATTTCCGGCAAGTGTAGCCCCTATAACCGGTTAATTATACCCTGGATTTTGATACGCAGCTTTTTCTGCGGCGGTCATTCCCATCGCATCCAGCTGCCCTTGCGGAATAGGGCGCAGGTAGTGATAGGGTTGAATGTTGCGTGTTACCGTCTCAGGGGTATGGTCTCCGTAGTTGCTTCCGGCAATTCGGTAGGTGCCGGCCAGGTCTTCCCATTTCTGGGTACGCACCAGGTCAAACCAGCGGTAACCTTCGGCATAGTACTCACGCGAACGTTCTGCCAGGATATAGTCAATGTCTATCACTTCCGGCGTGGCTGCGATCATCTCTTCGCTATGGTCCTCCACTTTAACAGCATCCCCGTTGTTGTCGTAGCGCCACATGCCGGCGCGTGCACGAATCACATTGATCAACTCTCTGGCGCTATAACCGGCCTGGGTATTGGCGCCCTTCACAGCTGCCTCGGCCGCTATAAAGTAGAGCTCCGAGAACTTGGCAATATTGAAAGGGCGGGTGCTGGCGGCGTTTGGCTGGCCCAGTCCGTCGCCATTGTCGGTGCGGTAGGTGCCAAGCTTCCAAAGACCAGGATACACGATTCTGCTGATGTCAAGCGGGCCGATCACAAAGTCGGATCTTCCGGGTAACTCCCCTGCGCCGATATTGCTTTTACCTGCTCCGGTAGGGTAGCTGATAGGCGTCTCCGGTTGTTCGTCCAGGAAGGTCAGGATAGGCTCACCCGGAGAAACGGGCAAACTGTTCGCGTTATACACCACTGGTGCAGCTACACCCCCTTTAGGCCAGTTGCCACGGTACACGGTGGTAAAAGTACCGTCGTAGCGGGAGTCGTTGGTCTTGTCGGCAAAGGTGTTTGTGATGACGCCGATAGGGGGAGCCATCCGTGTCCACGGACGCCCCAGGTGTTGTTCTGCCGCACGCTGAACAGAACTCACAAGGTTCGTCCAGTTTGGATCAAGCGCGCTTCTGATGTTGGTGTAGTTCCAGGTCATCATCCACACTGCAAAGTTATCGGGGGCGCCGCCGCTACCATACGTAAGGCTACCTCCGTTGTAAAACTCGCTTGTCTCGGTGTGATCGGCATACAGCAGGATTTCCGGGTTACGGTCGTTTGTGCCCACGTGCACGTCGTAATAGGTGGGCTGCAAAGCAAAAGGCCCCGGGTTTTGAATGGCGTTTACGGCCACGTCATATGCCTGCTGGAAATACCACTGCGCATCATGCCCGTCAGGGTCAGTGCGGGGTGCCTCCGGGTAGGTGGGGATATTATCCGGGTTTTCCAGCCACCAGCCGTAGGTCAGGTAGGCTTTTGCCAAATACAGGCGGGCAAGCGTTTGCGTTGCGCCGCCGGTGACGCGTGGGTTTGCAGGCAACTGTTCTACCGCTGCCAGCAGATCCGGGAAGATGGCTTTGGTATATACCTCCGGCACTGTGTTGCGCACAGAGAATCTCACAGGGTTGTTGTTGAATTTCAACTCCCCCGCACCCAAATCCAACGGCACCCCGCCGAACGTTTGCACCAGCTGAAAGTAATCGAAGGCACGGAAGAACCTGGCTTCGGCAACCACCGCGTCCGGAATCGTTCCTAATTCGGTTGCATTCTCAATCACACCGTTGGCGGTGTTGATGTTAGAGAACGCGGCTCCCCACAACACGTCGGCACGGCTGTCAGTGGAAGTAATCTCTCCCTGGCCGGAAATGTCCATTACCTTAAAATTCTGGTCTGCACTCTGCGCGTAGGTGGCCTCGTCGGTGCCGGTTTCGGTGGCGTTATAGTAGTAGGCTTGCCCGTATATATAGCGCAGGTGCGCATACATGGATGTTACGCCACCATAAATGCCTGTTTCGGTCTGAAAAAACTCAGGTGTATATATAGCGCGTGGCTGTTCGTCCAGAATATCCTCACAGGACGTCAGGGACAGCGCTACCATCAGGGCTGTTCCTATGAAAGCTTTGTTTTTTATAAATTTCATCGTTGTCTTATTTAGAATGTCACATTGAGACCAAGCAGGTAGTTGCGCGTAGCGGGTGCGTTCGTGCCAATTGTCAGCAGACGGTTAGGGGTACCACCAGATACCGCCACGTTTTGGTCGGCGTATGAGTTGGTTTCAGGGTCCATGCCGGATTCTCTGTAGTAAGGAGAGAACATCACCAATGGGTTCTGCGCTGTCGCGTAAAGCCGCAGGTTGCTGATGCCGACTGTTTCCAGCCAGTTGCTGTTGTTGAAGTTGTACCCAAGTGTGATGGTGCGTATCTTCAGGTAAGATGCGTCAAAATAACCCAGCGTGCTGGCATACTTCGGGTTGTCGCCACTTCTGATGCCCGCCGGGTTCGGATATTTGGCGTCGGTGTTCTCCGGTGTCCAATAGTCCACAGCCACGTTGCCACGGCGTCCGCTCAACAAATTGAGGTAGCCTGCCGCCCCGTAGAGCGTGCTGTTAAGAATTCCGCCGTTTTGGAAAGCTGCCACAGCAGTCAGGTCGAATCCTTTATACCCTACGCGGGTGTTAAAGCCCCCCTGGAAATCAGGGTTCGCGTTCTTCACTTTTCGGTCGTCAGGTCCAATTTGTCTCACAGGCGTACCGTCGGCGTTGTACTCGCCGGTATATTCTACTTTGATCATCCCAACGTTTCCGCCCGGTTCCAGGATGTCCAGGTACGGATCTTCCTCCTGCCAGAGGCCAGTTCTGTTGTAGTCGTAGATGACATTGATGGGATGGCCAACAAAAAGCCAGTTGGCTCTGTCTTCCTCTGCCCCCGAAGCAAGCGATACGATTTCGTTGCGGTTGCCATATATGTTGACACCGGCTTCCCAGGTCCAGCCGTTGAGGTCATCCAGGATCACACCGTTTAGTGAAAGCTCCACGCCTTTATTCTGAGTGGCCCCAATGTTTGCCGTGTAGCCGCTAACGCCCGATGTGGCAGGCAGACCAAGGTTCAGCAGAATATCGTCGGTGTTTGTTACATAATACTCTACTGTACCAGACAGGCGGTTGCTCAGGATGGCAAAATCCAGTCCGTAGTTCCATGTATTGGAGTACTCCCATCCCAGGGCAGGGTTAGGCAGTTGCGTTACATAGTACCCGGTTGCGTAAGTGTCAGGCCCAAAGTTGTAAGGCCGGGTGCTCAAAAGCCCGAGCGTGGAGTAGGGGTCAATGGCCTGGTTGGAGGTTTGTCCGTATCCCACACGCAGTTTCAGCAAGTTTACAAGGGGCACATCCTGCATAAACGATTCCCGGGCAATGTTCCAGCCGACTGACACGGCAGGGTAGGTGTTCCATTTATAGCCCGGGGCCAGCCTGGAGGAACCATCAGACCGTACGGTAGCGCTTATCATATAGCGGTCGTCGTAGGAGTACATGGCACGGCCCATCCACGACAGCAAGCCCCACTGGTAATACTGCTGATCGCCAGGGTTCACCGTGATTTCTTCGGCAGCCTGCCCTATGTTGTAGAACTGGAAGGCGTCGGAGGGAATATCCCTTCCCGCTATGCGCGATCTGTCGAATCGCTCCTGCGAGGCAGAATACAGCCCTACTACGTTCACGTTGTGCTTCCCTGCAAAGGTGCGGTCGTAGGTCAGGAGGTTTTCGATGGTCCAGTTGAAGGTTTGCGCGTTGCTGACAGAGGCAGTTGACAAGGTGTTCGGGTCTACTGCGTTAATCCCTGCTGCCGTGTAAGCACCATTCTGGCTATGGCGGTAGTTCAGGCCAAGGTTGGCGCGGTACTTCAAGCCCTCCACTCCCGGTATCTGCACTTCGCCGTAGAGGGTGTTGTAGGTGGCAAAAGCCCTTGTTTCGTTTAGCCACAGATCATCCAGGCCACCGTCTTCCAGCATGTCTTTTGTATATAACCACGTTTCATCCAAGGGCATCCGGATGGTTCTTTTCAAACTACCGTCTGCATTGTAAGGACTGGCAAGAGGCGACAAGCTTAAGATATTATACAGGCCCACGTTAGAGCCTTCCGTCTTGTTATAGTTGTTGTAGGTGTTGAAGCCGACACGGAAGCGCTTTCCGATTTCCTGGTCGATGCTGCCGCGCATGGAGTAACGGGTGTACTGCTGCGTGGGAATCACACCTTCGTCCTCAAAGTAGCCTACGCTGAAGTTGTAGCGGCCCTTTTCGGTGCCACCCGATACGCCCACGTCGTGGCTCGTGGTGATACCGGATTTGTATAACAGATCTTGCCAGTTTGTGTCTACACCCTCCGCCTCATCTACGCCCAATTGGCCTGTGAACTGCCCGGCCGCCTGACGCAGCGCAAAAAGCTCCGGTCCGCTCATCATGTCGTATTCGGCGAAAACCTTTTTCACCCCATGAAAGCCATTGTAGCTGATCTGTGGCTTTTGCCCCGCTTTGCCTGTTTTGGTCGTTACCAATATAACGCCGTTGGCGCCGCGGGAGCCGTAAATGGCGGTCGCCGAGGCATCCTTTAGGATGTCAATGCTCTTGATGTCGTTCGGGTTGATATCGGAGATAGCCCCCGGAAAAGGAATACCGTCCAGCACCACCAGTGGGTCGTTTCCGCCCGTGATGGAGCGCGTACCGCGAATCCTGATTTGCATGGAGGCACCCGGCTGGGAGGAGGACTGCGTAAACTGCACCCCTGGCAAACGCCCCTGCAAAGCCTGCGTGATGTTACCCGAAGGCACCTGGGTAATCTCTTCTGCGCTGATGGAAGCAACAGAGCCCGTCACGGCCTCCGCCCGCTGCGTGCCGTAGCCCACCACTACCACCTCTTCCAGTGCCTTGGCGTCTGTGCCCATTTGCACATCAATGGTAGAGCGGTTGTTGATAGGCACTTCCTGGTCTTCGTAGCCAATGTAAGTGAACACCAGCGTGCCGGTGCCATCCGGCACGTTGATGGTATAGGTGCCGTCCGCGCCTGTGGGGGCGGCTGTGGTGGTGCCTTTCAGCAGCACGGTTACGCCCGGCAACCCGGTATTGGTTTCCGCGTCCGTCACACGGCCGTTCACGGTCAGTGTCTGCGCCATTGCCTGCGCACTCACCAACAGGTAAGCGAACAGGACCATGGCTACCCGAATGGCTCCTGATCTAGGCGCTGGCCTGGAGCTCTGTGTAAAATCAATTTTCATGAGTGAGAATGTTGAAGGTTAATATTAATGTTCCTAAAAACAAGCCCGGGCAAATTCCCTGGCTCTTTTTTGATGAAGCTGTGGCGGTAGCTTTTCTGCATATGCTTTCTTTTGTTTCTAATCTATCCGGCTGCTTCTGGCATGTTGATTCAACTATTACATGTTGAATATCAGCTTCTTACTCTTACTGGTTTCTGTTTGGATTACGTGTTTTCCAAAGCCTTGGTGAGTAATTGCTCACGGCTGTTTTGTAAACTTGAGTATTTTATCTTTTAATTGCAACCGATTTCATAAATATGTTTTAAAATGTGGCTTGAATTTAGGCAAAACTGTGCTGGAATAAAGGAGAAAGTGATGAGGCGTATGCTGTGTGGCACCATGTGCTGCGATTAATCGCGGAATATATAATTATATATAGTTATTCTTTATATAATATTGGTAAAATACAAAGGATGTGCAGCTAACGGTTTCAGATAATGAAGGGTGGGCGGCAGGCTATATGCAACCGATTTCAAAACTGGTGTTTCAAATTCATCTTCTCTTAAGGGAAAAGCATGCAGTTGCCTGAAATTTAAGAGGGTGTGCGTGATCTTTTTTTGTGTGCAGGATACAAGGGAATCTTCCTGTAAAGCGAGACAGGACGACGGGTATATATGCTAAGAAACAAAGCCTGTAGTTGTATGAACAAGCTATCAGTCACCTTAGTTGTCAGACACTGATCGCATCGGCCTTTACTATACACCTGCATGCTTCTGTTGCCGGGAAAGAGAGGATGAGGAGCGAAGCCAGGTATAGCACAGTTTAGAGCCGTAGAAGGCAAACCAGAGAGCCACTATTTCCAGGCATATACCACAGCAGGGCGGGCGGTTGCAGTGTCCCTCTATCCCATGAAAAGGCAAACAGCGGCCCACAGTGTATCTGTTTGTTTCAGGCGATTCAGAGGCGCCCTTCCCGGTAACGTTAGGTAGCTGGCGCCTTTTTGAGAACTTTATATGATCACTGCCTGACTTGAACGCCAACGGATATACAGGGGACTATATGAAATTGAGGAGTTTTTTCTGAAAGCGGTGGGTTTGTCTACCCTTGACTTCTGGCAGGAAGGGCTCCTGGTATGCGGCATCAACTCGAAAGGAGCGTTTTTGGGAGCAGGGTCAAGCAGAGAGGAATCTTGGCTTCGCCACTATGTGTACGCCAAAAAAAAACCGCCGCCCCCTCCAGGGAAGGGGCGGCGGTTGGATGAAAAGCAAAATATTAAATTAGTACCCCGGGTTCTGACCGAAAGGAGTGGCAGCACGGTCGATTTGGTTTTGGGGGATCGGCCTTAACACGTGGTGCGGCTGGATATTCGGCGCAGCCGCCACGTTGTGGGCCTTCACCCTTTCCACCAGGATTCCCCAGCGCTTCAGATCTAGCCAGCGCATCTGCTCGCCGATCAGTTCCCTTGCCCGTTCTTCGATGATGAACTCCATGTCCAACTGGTCGGCTGTGATTTCCATCTCGCTTTCTTTGCCCGGCCACGCCGCTCTGCGCCGCACCGCATTGATGGCCTCCACGGCTTCCGCAACCTGGTCGGTTTGGAGCAGCGCCTCGGCCAGCATCAGGTACGTATCCGCCAACCGGAAAGCGATATAGTCCCGCCCGCCTTGTTCCTGGGTCCGGTCCACGCGGCCACCATCCAGGTGTTTCGTAAGGGCCGGGAACAGACGCTCGTCGTACCGGCTGGGCACCAGTACCTGGTACGGCCGCTTGGCCATTTCCTCCGGTGACATCTCATACCCCGGCAGGTATATAGTGGTATCGCCTTGGGCAAAAGTCACCGATGGTTTGGTCGTGTCAAACGTGGTGTTGTAGGTTCCGGGCTTGTTGCTTAAGTAGGTGTCCTTGAAAGACTTCTTGTACCGGCTGTCGATGTCCCGGTCTGTGAAAACCTCGTTGAGCGTGTAAGCAGTGGGCATGTACCGCTTCCATGGGCGGCCGTTCACGATGTCCCGCTGCATCCCGGGCTGCACGTCATATTCCATCAGGAAATACAGGTGCGAATTGTTTCCCCCTGCATTCGTCAGCGGGTCGCGGGTGTACTGCACAGACCAGATCACTTCGTCGTTCATCTCGTTGCCCTGTTGGTGTACCGACGCAAAGTCCGGAAGAAGGCGCAGGCCGTAGTTGTTGATCACGTTCTGGAACAAGGGGATCGCATTGGCATAATCGTCTGGAGCCGCGGCCTCCGAGGTGGCCTTTGTCAGGTACACTTTCCCCAGCAGGTGCTCAGCGGCAGGGCGTGTGACGCGCCCGAACTGCGATGACTTCGCTTTTGCCTCCAGGTCCGGTATGGCCTCTGTCAGGTCCTTGATGATGGCCGCGTACTGCTCCGCTACCGTAGACCTGGTTACCTCCTTGGTCGGCAACAGCGTTTCGGTAAGACGCAAGTCTACCCCGCCAAAAAGCTGTGTCAGGATAAAGTAGTGATGCGCCCGGATAAACTTGGCCTCGGCCACGCGTTGCTTTTTAACCTCTTCCGTCATGCCCGTCACGCCCGGAGCACGGTCGATGATAGCGTTCGTGGTGTTGATGCCCCTGTAAAACTCGTCCCAGAGCTCCCTTACGTGGCCGTTCTGTGTGTCAAACTGGGTGGTATAGGTGTTCATAAACTTCCACCCTCCGTCTGCTCCGTTCGTATAGGTATCCGTACCGAAAATTGTGAGGTTGTTGCCCCGCTCCGTACCGTACCAGGTGCGCATAGAGGAATAGGCTGCGTTTACGGCGTCTTCCAGGCCCTTGGGCGTGTTCATGTAGTCATTGCCGATCTGGGAGATCACTTCCTCGTCCAGGGTGTCTTCGCAAGCCGGTGCCCCTATCAGGAGAACCCCTAAAAGCCCGATCCTGGCCAGGCCCAGCGCCTTGTTTTTATTTATATATGCATTCATGGTTACTCTCGTTTAGCTGTCCTTAAAATTTTGCGTTTATACCGAAGGTCAACACTTTGGTGGCCGGGGTTACGTTGGAGTTTATCTCTCCGCCACCTACACCCTGGTCGCCATCCACATAGGTTTCCGGATCGATACCCTGGTACTTAGACCGGTAGGAGGCGAAAATAAATGGCTGCTGAATACTGGCGTAAACCCGCAGGCTCTCCATCTTCAGCTTGGAGGCAAATGTGTTCGGCACATTATAGCCTAAATTGATGTTCCGGACTTTCAGGAACGAGCCGTCGAAATATGTAAGTGAACTGCTGTATTTTGGAAACTCCTGGGTTACAACCGGCTGCGGGAAGTTGTTGGTCGGGTTGTCGGGTGTCCAGTAGTCTACCGCCAGGTTGTTGTAGCGCCCCGCCAGGAGGTTTACGTCATCGTGGAAGCGGCTCCTGATCATTTGCCCGTACCGGCCAAACACGAAGAAGGAGAAGTCAAAGTTCTTGTACGTGATGCGGTTGGTGATGCCCCCGGCAAAATCCGGAACGGCGGAACCCAGGATCTGGCGGTCATCCGCATTGATCAGCCCGTCGTTGTTCAGGTCCTCCACTCTCACCTGGCCTACCTTGTCCTGGAACACCAGGGCCTCATCGGCCTGGTCAGCCTGCCATATGCCCAGCTTTCTGTAATCGTAGAACACCGACAGGGGCTGGCCGATGAAGCGCCTGGCGGCCACGTCATCCACTTTGCCGTTTGCCAGCTCAATGATGGCTTCGCGGTTGCGGTTGAACACAAAGTCTGTGGTCCAGTTGAAGTCCCCTTTGTCAATGTTCACCGTCGAAAGCGTCATCTCAACCCCTTTGTTCCGCGTATGGCCGATGTTTGTCTCATACCCGCCAAAACCGATTGAGTTCGGCAGTGGCTGGGGAGCCAGCAGGGAGGTGGTGTTGGTCACGTAGTACTCGAAGCTACCGGACACCCTGCCACTGAATAGGCTGAAGTCGAGGCCGGCATTTGCCGTTTTAGACGTCTCCCACCGCAGGTCCGGGTTGCCTATGGTATTGGGCCGGTAACCGTATGCCGGGGTGTTGTCCCAGGCGTAAGCGGTGCGGCCTAACAAGGCCTGCGTCCGGTAAGGGTCAATCGCTGTGTTACCGATAGCACCGTAGCTTGCGCGCACTTTGGCCATATCCAGCCAGTTAACACCGGACATGAAGGACTCCTCCGAAAGGTTCCAGCCCAGTGCCACAGAGGGGAAATAGCCGAATTTGGTGTTCTCGCCAAAACGGGACGAGCCGTCCGCCCGCATGGTGGCAGTAAGCAGGTACCTGTTCTTGAAATCGTAATTGACCCGTCCCATATAGGATAACAGCGTCCAGGTGCGCAAATCGGTGTTCGCGCCGGTGATCTGGTTGGCATCCCCTAAGGCGTAGTACTGCTGGGTTTCGGCCGGGATTCCCAACACATTGATCGAGGAGTTCTCGTAGCGGTCTCTCTGGATGGACTGGAGCCCGGTGAAGCTCAGGTTGTGGGCGTCGTTGAACTTCTTGTTATAGGTAAGGACGTTTTCGATCGTGTAGTTAAGGACGAATTCCTCAAATACGCTTCCCGTAGGGGCACCGCCCCGGCGTGCGTTTGTCTGCGAGCCCGTAAACCTGCCACTTCTCCGTATCGTCACATCCGGGCCGAAGTTCAAGCGGTACTTCAGTCCTTCGGCAATGTCCCACTCGCCATATATGCTGTTGAAGATCCGGTAGCGTTTGGTTTCGTCAACCTGGGCGCCGTCCACGATTTCCGCCAGCGGGTTTGTCCTCAAACCATCGTTGGTAGGTAAAAAGTTGAGGGTGCCATCGTCGTTGTAGGGCTTGCCCAGCGGGTTTTCGGCGAAAGCTCCCCCGAGCGGGTTGAAGTTCTCCCCGTTCCGGATGCTGTAGACGAACAGGGAAGAGGTACCAACCCGGAGCTTGTCATTGATTTTATGGTCCAGGTTCACCCGGAAGGTGAAGCGGGAGTAATCCTGCTTTTTAACCACCCCGATGTCCTCGAAGTAGTTGCCGGAGATGTTGAAGGTTGTTTTCTCGCTTCCCCCCGATACGCCCAACTGGTGGCTCTGAATCATGCCGGTGCGCAGCATGGCGTCCACGTAGTCGGTGCTCCTGCCTGACTGGATGCTCTCCAGTTCAACGGGCTCAAAGATTTTGGCATCGGCATCGGCAGTGGCTGGCCCAAGCGGGTACTGGCCTATCGCCCTTCTGGATTCGCGCTTGTACTCCGCAAAGCCTGGGCCGTCAAGTACTTCTATTTTTCCCAACACGCTGGTTATGCCCACGAAAGCGTCATATGATACCTGTGTTTTGCCGGCCACGCCTCTTTTGGTCGTGATCAGCACCACACCGTTGGAGCCCCGCGAGCCATAGATGGCCGTGGCGGAAGCGTCCTTCAGTACCTCCATGGAGGAGATGTCCTGCGGGTTGATGTCATCGATGCCCCCGGAAAGCGGGATGCCGTCCACCACGTAAAGCGGGTCGTTGGATGCGTTGAAAGACCGCCGCCCGCGAATCCGGATCTGGGGCCCGGCGCCGGGCTTGCTTCCCGCCTGCACCACGTCTACGCCGGCTGCCCGCCCCTGGATCGCCTGGCGCGCGTTTGTGATCGGCATTTCGCTGATCTCCCGGGATGACACGGAGGAGATGGCCCCTGTCACCTGGCTTTTCTTCTGGGTACCATAGCTAATTACCTGTACTTCCTGCAGGGCTTTGGTGTCTTCTGTCAGGGTTACGTTGATGGTGCCCGGTCCCGTAAATGGCACTTCCTTGTTTGTGGAGCCGATAAATGAGAACACCAAGGTGCCGGGGCTCTCGGGCACAGACAGGGTATAGTTACCGCTGGCGTCCGTAGAAGCACCTACTGTAGTGCCCTTTAATACGACCGAAACACCCGGTAGCGCTTCTCCTTTGAGTGTCACCTTGCCGGAAATCTGCCACGCAAAAGGTGTGACTTCCGTTGCGAAGGCTGCTGGCGAGAACATGTTCCCCGCCATGATGCCGATCAGCAAGAGGCAGAGCCTGGCTTGCCATAAGTGTAAAGATTTTTTCATGCACGGATTGTTTAAGTGAAAGATGGAAAAAAAATTACTGGTGTATTTCAGCGTTTGAGGCCTTTTTTGGAATCGATTGCAGTTGCAACATACAGTATGTTTACTGGCTCATGAACTTTATATTTCCTTAGGGGGAAACGCTTTGAGAGGAAGCCGGGGAAAAGAGAGTTTCTGAGTAGATGCATAAAATTGTTTATTTTAATTATTCAATTGTAATTAATCGATTTTTTCAATCCAGCGAAAGCTTTTGACTCCCGATGATAGAAACAAACCGGGCAAGGCTTAGGCATTTAAATACTGCCCAGAACATCGGAGAAATTATTTTCTGGCCGGTAAAACAAGCTCCAATTCTGGAATCGATTGTGAAGTGTAGGAGCTATATGAGTTAAAAACTCCTTTTACTTCTAATGTCTTCAATCGGAAATTAACATTGGGGATGATTAGTAAGTAATCAATCATTCTGTATGATGTTGAAATGTAGGTAATTATTTTAATTCCCCAAAGCTTTTGTTTGTGAAAAAAATAATGCGGCGTGAGATATAGGGTATGTGGCTTTTCAGTGACGCCTGCCTATGGCCCGTCTCCTAGATAGCTGCCGAACCAATGGAGGGCGGCGCCAAAGACGAGCAGACAGCCATCTGAGGGCGTGGCAGGCGCAGATCTTACCTGCTTTTCAGCTACCTGCTAAAGAAATAAAGGCCAACGTGAGCGCGCTTTTATATGCCCGGTGAGAGTGGCAGCACAGTACTTCGGCTGCTGCTGTATATACCCTTACCCGATTCTGTTTTCCGGCAGCTGCCTTATTGCTGTGGAAAGTCCCGATACATATAAGATCACGCTTTCAGAGCCATCTTATGCGCCTGTTGCTGGGCTTTCAGGGCCAGTTCTGTTGCCAGGAAGCAGTGTTCCTGGGTCATGGCGGTTTCAGTGCGGTTCAGTACGTCATTTACAAGCTGTTCGCCGTAAGGCAGGGCCACCTCGCTGCAATCGATATATTTCGTCTCTTTCTGATCCGTTAGAAATAGGTGGTTGCCCCCGTCCCGCCCGGCGATGTCGATGTTTTTGCGGATTTCGATGAAGCCGTCTGTGCCGAGGATGGTCAGGCGCCCGTCCCCCCAGGATTTCAACCCGTCTGGCGTGAACCAATCGACCCGGATATATCCTGTTCCTCCGTCGCCGCGCACCAGCACGTCGCCGAAATCCTCGAACTTCGGATACTGCGGATGATTGATATTGCCAACCTGGGAAGCCACTATGTCGGCTTTCGTGGTGCCCGTAAAGTACAGGTACTGATCGAACTGGTGCGAACCGATATCGGTGATGATGCCGCCAAAATGCTTGCGGTCAAAAAACCAGTCTGGCCGTGTAGCCGAGTTCATGCGGTGCGGCCCCAGCCCGATTGTCTGGACTACCTTTCCGATTGCCCCGGCTTTCACCAACTCTCCGGCTTTCACCGTCGCCCGGTTCTCGAAGCGTTCGCTGTACATGATGGAGTAGATGCGCTTGGTCTCTTTCTGCACGCGGCGCACGTCAGCAAGCTGCTCCAGCGATGTTATACCCGGCTTATCGGCCATATAGTCTTTGCCGTGGCGCATTACCCGGATGCCGAGCGGCGCGCGCTCGGCAGGGACGATGGAGCTGAGAACAAGGTGAATCGAGCTGTCCTCCAGGATTTCCTTTTCGCTGCGGGCAAGCTTTGCCTCCGGGAACCGTTTGGCAAACGCTTCCAGCAAGTCGGGCTCTTTCGCGTAATAAGAAACGAACTCCCCGCCGCCCCGCTTCACTGCCTCCACCTGGCCATATATATGGCCGTGGTTTATCCCGATGACGGAGAAGCGAATACGCGGGGCAGCGGCATTTCCCTTGCGCTGCGCATGGCCGCTTTTCGATGGTTTGGCAGAAAAAAGAGCCGGGGAGGCCATCGCTTCCTGCGGCAAGGCTGAAAACATAGCCAGGCCGGCTGCCGTTGTAACCGTGTCTCTGATAAATTTGCGACGTTCAGGCTGGGAGCTTTTCATGGGCTTAACAAGGTATGGTGAATGATATTAAAGGAGTATGGGGCGATGTAACGTTCCTGAGGCATCTCTATCTTCCCGAGGTAGGACTGCTTTGCTGTTTTGCTAATTCCAACGCCTTGGTAGTGGTGTAATACTTCGCAATCATATTCGGCACTTCCCATTCCGGCATTTTACCTTCGGCCAAATACTGAAGAAACTTCTCCGCTACCTGTCCGAAGTGCGCTTCATGGCCGTCATGGTATTTTTCCGGTGCGGTCACAAGCCAGTTATTCCCGGACCTGTTTATTTCCACCCCGGGGTACTTCTGCTGTACGGTGGCCATGCTGGCTTTCAGGATTTTTTCAAACGCATTTAAATCCGTGCCCTTCGCAGGCTCAATAGAGAGTTGGGGCTTATAGCCTTGTTCCTGTCCCTGTCGGATCACCAGGTTGGCTTTGGTGCCTTTCATCATAGAAAAATGCGTATCGCCGGCACCTTCGGGTGCTTTGTAGTTCCAGACAACCGATACTTTTGCGTTGATGCCTTTTACCTGATAATTGATTTCGCCGTTGGAGTACACTCCTAACAGGCCGTCTTCCCCTACATCCTTTGCGAGGTAGGCCGGGTAGGCAGACAGTCCTGTAACTTGCTTGAATTGGGTGGGAGTTAGTTCCGTAACCCAGCGGCGTGCGCCTGTAATCCTAATGTCCTGCTCATAGTCAATCGCCTGCTCCGGAAAGCATTCCCACTGTACCAGGTCTACCAGGTGCGTCGTGACGTCTACAATGCCTTCTCCCTCCTGGGTAACGTCAAAAAACCAGGCCGGGCGCTTCAGCGGCATGCCCGAAACATATTTGAAGAAATGGTGTACGCTTTCCTTCGTGATGGCCGGGTCGGCGGGCGTGCCCTTTTGCAGGGTCCCGAAAACCTCGGGCAGCATCGAAAATTCCCGTTGCAGCATGGTCGTGATCTCATAGCGCTCGGTCATGATGTCGTAGAGCAGCACATCGTTTTTTGCGGCGGCGGCAAAAGCCTCCTGCAGCAAAGCAAAGCTCTCGGTGTCGATGGCCATTGGTTTGTCCGCTAACACGTGCAAGCCGGCATCTACCGATGTTTTTATATACTCCGTTTTTTTCTCATTATTACCGGCGATCACGACGACGTTGCCCGCTTTCCCGTTCAGCATTCTCTGCAGGTAATCCTCCCCGGTATATACGACTTCCTGCCAGGTGGTAGGCGCTTCCGGCCGGGTATTATATGCTTCAATCTTTTTAAGGTGCTCCTGTACATCGTCTCCCGCGGGCGCATATACATGCACCACCGGATCTACATTGTCGTACATGCCCTTCTGCACCAGCGCAGCATGGAAATGCCCCGGGTCCAGGGTAATGAGTTTTATTTTTTCTGGAGAGGTCACAACTGTATCTTGATGAGCGGCTGCAGCCTCTGAACTGGCTTCCTGTGTCTTGGTGGAGCAGGAAACGAGCAGGGATAAAGCTGTCGCCGTGAAAGTTAGCGTGGGGATTGCTTTTAGCATAGGGGAAGAATAAGAGCTGGGTTACAAAAGCGGGTGGTCTTTGGCAGTGGCATATGCTTTCGTGAAATCAAGGGTCTTGCTTTGGCTCGCTACAAAATGCATCCCCTGCAGGACATGCTGCATGAAAGTCGGGTCCTCGTAGGAAAGCTTATCATGCCCCAGCGTCGTTATCCAAACGGTGCCCCCGTCGAAGTGCTGATACCAGGCGGCCGGATAATACTCCGCAAACGGCGCGGAGGCGCTTTTTATCTTTTCTTCCTCTTTCTTGTCTAACGAACTCAAATCGTGCGCCATCACTACCTTGATGCCCGGATACAGTTCTTTGGCGAAATAACACTCGTCTTCTCTTTCCCAAACCGCGGGTAAACCCTGCACCGTTGGATGGTCTTTGTCAATCACTTTCACCCTGAATGGCTGGAAGCTGGCGTGCCATAAAAAAGTGCCGCCTACCATCGCCTTGAACCATTTCCAGTTCCGCTCGGTACCGGTAACGGAATGCAGGCCTACAAAACCTCCACCCGCCTCCATATACCGCCTGAAAGCTACCCGCTGCGCATCCGTGTCAAAGACGTCGTTGTTGGTGCTGGGGAACAAGAGAAAAGTGTACTGCTTCAGGTTGCTTTCTGTAAAAACTGCCGGGTTGTCCGTCACATCCACTTGAAACCCCTTCTCCTGGCTCAGCTGCTGTATCGCCTTGACTGCATGCGGAATGTTGTCGTGTACATAGCCTTTCCCATTCTTTGTATATACCAGCACATGCACCTTTTTCCAATCAACAGCATGCGTTGGCTGCGCAAAGGATATAGAGGCTATCAAAAGAAAACAAAAGATGGCGAAGCAGTAGAGTGGCTTCATATATATAATTTAAGATGTTGCCTTTTTGATAGAAATAAACAGTTAGCTAATGGCCCACGGCGATCGCTGTGGCCGCGACAACATGCTGTTTGCCTCATCGTCGTTGCGGAAGCGTTCTTTGATCGGGTCCCAGTATACTTTCCGTTTGAGCTTCATGGCAATCTGGTGGATGAGGCAGGCAGAGCAGGAGCGGTGTCCTACTTCCACCGGGGCAATCGGGGGCTGCCGGCTTTTTATGGACTCCAGCCAGTTACCGTGGTGTTCTTTGCTGTCAGTTAAATGGATCTCGTTCGGGCCAATAGCAGAAGTGATGATTTTGGAGTTACTGGCCGTAAGGGCTTTGCTGCCCTTTTTCTTCGACACAGGGTCACTGGCCGTAGCGGCATAGTCCCCGCGGGTAACGAAGATCCATCCCTCGGTGCCTTCAAACTTGATCCCGTTGTCGAATTCATTATTGACAACCATTTTTACCCCGTTCGCATACAAGGCCTCCGTCTGGAACTTGCCGTGCACATCCCACAGGCCGGACGCGGGGTACTCGGCCCACCCCGAAACCTCTATCGGCCCGGTGTATTCCGTGTCCATCGCCCAATGGGCGCTGTCTATATGATGGGAGCCCCAGCCCGTGATCATCCCGGCGCCAAACTGCTCACAGCGCAGCCAGCCTGGCCGGGCCTCGATGCTGTCCTGAGGGTGCACGCGGTTTTCGGTGTAATATACATAAGGCGTAGTGCCCAGCCACATGTCGTAGTTCAGGTTCTCAGGAATTGGCATCGCGGGCTCCTCGTTTCCGCCCGGGTCGCCTGGCAAACCGATGGAAACTGTTTTCAACTGCCCGATCCGCCCGTTCCGCACCAGCTCTGCCGCAAGGCGGAACTGCGGCGAGGAGCGTTGCTGGCTTCCTATCTGCAGGATACGGCCCGTGCGGTGGACCGCGTTACTCATTGCCCTGCCTTCGCTGATGGTGAGAGATGCCGGCTTTTGCATATAGATGTCTTTTCCTGCCTCGGCTGCCAGTATCGCAATGGGGGCGTGCCAGTGATCGGGTGTGCTGATGATGACCGCGTCAATGTCTTTGTTCTGCAGGAGCTCCCGGAAGTCGGTGTAGGCGGTCACGCCATCGTATGTCTTCCCGTTTTGCTTCGTGTAATAATCGTTCACGAACTTTTTGCCTGCTGCTGCCCGTTTGCTATCCACATCACAGACCGCCGTAATTCTGGCGGTATCGTACTGCAGCACCCCCGGCATGTCGTGGCCGAATGAAATACGCCCCGTGCCGATCGCGGCCACGTTGATGCGGTTACTGGGGGCATTTTTGCCGAATACGGATGCGGGCACAATGGTCGGAAAGCCGCTGATTCCCAGGGAAGTGGTGAGCGCTCCCGTTGCCGTGGCTTTGATGAAATTCCTCCGGTTGATAGCGTATTCTTTATGCTGCATTGCCTTCTTATGTTTAAGGAGTTTGACTTTAGGTTTCTGGGAAACAGGCTGCTCCCGGTACTGTTGGTAAAAAGGAGGTAAACAGAGGGTGCCCCTTTATGAGCGACTCCTGTTTCTGCAAATGCTGGAACTTGCTGCTTGCTATATATAATGCCCGAAAGTGTTGATCGTATTATAGCCAGCGGGCCTCTTGCCTGAGGCGATAGCCAACGCAGTAGACGGTTTTAGTTTAGTGCTTATCAGTAATTTATATGTAAGAAGTTGCTGCGATAGCTTTCGCCATAGCATGCGTGCATACAATATAAAAGTAACTGCTCACTTTTGTAAACTTGAATATATTTTTTGGTAATTGCAACCGATTTCATAAGTTTGTTTTATCAAGATGAAAGCGGGTGACTGAAGCATAGGCGGGGGAGGTTGACACGGAAGCAAAGTTAGGTAGTGAGGAAGTCAGCCGTTCATTCAATTCGGCGGTATGAATTCAGGCTATTTGCCGGTGGGGGTGGAAAATCTCAGGCAGCATGCCTTTCGCAATGAAAGCTTAAGATCGGTTTAGACCCTGGTCCTATATAAATTTTAGTAAATGGATAAAGACATCACCATATATGACATTGCGAAAGGAGTGGGTTTTTCACCTACCACGGTTAGCCGTGCGCTGAATAATCATCCGGCGGTAAATCAGAAAACAAAGCAGCGCATATATGAGATCGCAACCCAGATGGGGTACCGCTCTAATATGTTCGCCAGCAACCTGCGGCGGCAGCGCACCCATACCATCGGCGTCATTGTGCCGATCCTGAACAGCAGCTTCCAGTCTTCGGTGATGGCCGGCATGGAAAAGGTGGCGACCGAGGCGGGGTACAACCTCATCATCAGCCAGTCGATGGGGACGGCCGAGAAGGAAGTGGCGAATGCAAAAACCATGTTCAACAGCCGCGTAGACGGCCTGCTGGTGTCACTGGCCCACGACACGGAAAACATCGACCACTTCGAGCCCTTCTTCAAGAAAGGCATCCCGGTGCTGTTTTACGACCGGGTGGCGGAGCACAAGCAAAGCACCAGCATTGTGATAGACAATGTGCAGGCGGCCTACAAAGCCACCACGCACCTGATCGAGCAGGGCTGCAGAAACATTGTGCACATCAGCGGCAACCTGAAAATCAATGTGTACGCCAACCGGCTGAAGGGCTATAAGTACGCGCTGATCGACCACAACCTGCCGTTCAGGGAGTCGCTGGTGATCACCAACAACCTGACGGAGGAAGACGGGATAAAGGCGGCTGAGCAGATCCTGAAAATGAAGCCGCGCCCGGACGGTGTTTTTGTCTCGAACGACTTCTGCGCCGTGAACTGCATGAAGGCGCTGAAGCAGGCAGGCATTTCTATCCCACACGACATCGCCGTGGTCGGTTTCAACAACGACCCGATTACGCGGGTGGTGGAGCCCAGCCTGACGACCATCGACTATCCCGGTTATGAAATGGGGGAGGTGGCTGTCCGGAGCCTGATCAATTACCTCGATGCCTTATCTGATATCAGCATCACCAACACCATTACGCTGCGTTCCGAGCTCATCGTCAGGGAATCTTCCTTGAGGAAACTCCAAAAATAAGATGATCTTGGCGGCTGCTGTAAACAGAAAGGGCCGTGGCGGGTGCTTGTTTACTGCCCATATATATAACTCATTCAGTAAGGGCTGCGCTGTAGCCTCCTTAAATCACCAGATTACCTTATGAGAAATAAATTCCGAAACCTCCTGTTTTTGCTGTTGCTGTGTTTAGTAACGGGTTCTGTATATGCAGAAGACGGCTACAGGCTGTGGCTGCGCTACGACAAGCTGCAGGACGAGGCAAAGCTGAAAAACTACCGGCAGGCTATCACGGAGGTGGTGTTCGAAGGCAACGCACCCACGCTGGTAATTGCGCAGAAAGAACTCGTTAACGGCCTGAGCGGGCTGCTGGGGCAGGAGGTGCCAGCAGCACAGCGGCTGACGCAGGCCGGGGCGGTGGTGGCAGGCACGCCGGCCAACTCAGCGCTGATCAAGTCACTGGGGCTGGCGGACAAACTCCAGCAGGTGGGCGACGAAGGCTATCTGCTGCTGTCTGCGGACGTGAGCGGGAAGAGAGGCACCGTGATTGCCGCCAACACCGATGTGGGGGTGCTGTATGGCACTTTTCACCTGCTGCGCCTCATCCAGACACAGCAGGACATCAGCAACCTTGCTGTCACCAGCATGCCCAAAATTCAGCGACGCGTTCTCAACCACTGGGATAACCTCGACCGGACGGTGGAACGGGGCTATGCCGGCTTCTCGCTCTGGGACTGGCACAAACTGCCGGATTATATAGACCAGCGCTACCTCGACTACGCCCGGGCCAACGCCTCCATCGGCATCAACGGCACCGTGCTGACAAACGTGAACGCCAATGCCCTGGTGCTCACAAAAGAATACCTGGTAAAAGTAAAAGCGCTGGCTGATGCCTTCCGGCCCTATGGCCTGAAAGTATACCTCACCGCCCGGTTCAGCGCCCCCATCGAGATCGGCGGGCTGAAAACGGCTGACCCGCTGGACCCGCAGGTGCAGGCCTGGTGGAAGCAGAAAACAGACGAGGTATATACCTATATCCCTGATTTCGGGGGGTACCTGGTAAAAGCGGATTCGGAGGGGCAGCCCGGCCCGCACAACTATAAGAGAACGCAGGCGGAGGGCGCCAACATGCTGGCCGATGCCGTGGCGCCACACGGCGGCATTGTGATGTGGCGGGCATTCGTGTACAGCGAGCACACCCCGGACGACCGCCACAAGCAGGCCTACAACGAGTTCAAGCCGCTCGACGGTAAGTTCCGGGACAATGTGCTGGTGCAGGTGAAGAATGGGGCGATCGACTTTCAACCGCGGGAGCCTTTTCACCCGCTGTTCGGGGCCATGCCTAAAACGCCGCTCATGATGGAGTTCCAGATCACCCAGGAATACCTCGGGCAGTCCACGAACCTGGCATACCTGGCTCCCCTCTATAAAGAAGTGCTGGAGTCTGACACCTACGCCAGGGGCAAAGGCTCTACTGTGGCCAAGGTGATAGACGGCACGCTCGATAACCACAAACTGACCGCTATCGCTGGCGTCAGCAACATCGGGACAGACCGCAACTGGACGGGCCACCAGTTCGCCCAGTCTAACTGGTACACCTTCGGGCGCCTCGCCTGGGACCACCGGATCTCCTCTGAAAAGATTGCGGACGAGTGGGTGAAGATGACCTTCACGAACAACAACAGCTTTGTAGCGCCCGTGAAAAAGATGATGCTGAACTCGCACGAAGCCATCGTGAACTATATGACGCCCCTGGGCCTGCACCACCTCATGGGCTGGTCGCACCATTACGGCCCCGGCCCCTGGATAAAAGACAAGCCCCGCGCTGACTGGACCTCCGTGTACTATCACCAGGCGGATGAAAAGGGGATCGGTTTCGACCGTACCAAGACCGGCAGCAACGCCGTGGCGCAGTATCACCAGCCTGTGCAGAAGGTGTTCGGCAGCCTGAAAAGAGTGCCGGAGAAATACCTGCTGTGGTTCCATCACGTGCCCTGGGATTATAAGACGGACTCAGGCAGGATCCTATGGGATGAACTGGCTTACCGCTACTCCGGTGGGGTGGATTCTGTGCGGCAGATGCAGCAGACATGGGATTCGGTGGAAGGCATGATAGACGAAGGCCGGTTCAACCACGTGAAAACCTTTCTGTCCATTCAGGAGAAAGAGGCCAAGTGGTGGCGCGATGCCTGCCTGCTTTATTTCCAGACCTTCTCGAAGCGGCCTATCCCGCAGGGGTTGGAGGAGCCGGCTCATACCCTGGAGTACTATATGCAATTAGACCCGAAGTTTGTGCCGGGTATATAAACAAGACCTTATTCCAACTTCTATGAACGAGAACAATTTCTCAGATCAAAAAATAGCCATCGTGACCGGGGGCGGCTCGGGCCTGGGCTATGCCATCGTGGAAAAATTTGTAGAGCAGAACATCCATACCATCATCATCGGGCGGGATCAGCAGAAACTGGATACTGCCAAGGAGGCATTCGGGGATCTCTGTTCCTGCATTTCCTTCGACCTGAGTAACCTGAAGGGGATTCCGGCGCTTGTTGAAAGGATTGCGGAGCACTACGGCAAGATTGATATCCTGGTGAACAATGCCGGCATCAATATGAAAAAGCCCTTCATAGAAGTGAGCGATGAGGATTTCCAGCGGATCATCCTGACAAACGTGACCGCCGTTTTTGCCCTAAGCAGAGAAGTGGCCAAGGTGATGCTGGCGCAAAATGCGGGGAGCATCGTGAATATCAGCTCGATGGCGTCGCAGTACGGCATTCCGAAGGTGATCGCCTATACCGCGTCCAAGTCAGCCATCGAGGGCATGACCAGGGCCATGGCCGTGGACTTGTCGCCGGAGGGCATCCGGGTGAATTGCGTCGCCCCTGGCTTTATTGCGACTGATATGTCTGCCAAAGCCCTGAACAACGACCCGGAGCGGAAGAACAAGGTGCTGTCGCGGACACCGATGGGAAAATTAGGCACGCCGGCGGATATAGCGGAGGCAGTTTACTTCTTCTCCACCGATGCCTCCAAATACGTCACAGGCACCGTGCTGCCAGTGGATGGCGGCAACTCCATCGGATTTTAAGAAGTCGCCCTTCTATATAGCCTATAGGTTGGGAACCCCGGCATTCAGCTGGTGAAAATGCACAGCTATAAGTAGCCCCTATATAGGATCAAAATAAAAAGCACCATCTGTTTTACTTGCATAAAATCCTTTACACCTGTTAACAACCTGTACCATGAGACTATATAAAACACTGATCGCGCCTTCGTTGCTGGTTGCCTGTCTGGCAACTTCCTGCGCAAATTCCAATGAGGCCGCCACGGCACAGGAAGCGACAAACCAACCGGCCACGGCCTTAGCCCAGGCCACCGCGCCTCAGGCAGCGGCGGCCCCTGCCACATTGAAGGGCGCTCTCAAAGATGCGTTCTATATAGGCGCTGCCCTGAACGGAAGACAGGCATATGAAAGAGACGAGCAGGCAAAGGCCATCATTGAAGCCAACTTCAACACCATCAGCCCGGAGAACCTGCTGAAGTGGGAGAGTGTGCACCCGAAGCCGGAGGTATATAACTTTGAGCCCGCCGACAAGTACGTGGCCTTCGGCGAGCGCAACGACATGTTTATCGTGGGGCACGCGCTGGTATGGCACAACCAGACGCCAGATTGGGTGTTTGAGGACGGAAACGGCAAGCCCGCCAGCCGCGAGGTGCTGCTGAAGCGCATGCAGGACCACATTAGCACCGTGGTGGGGCGTTATAAAGGCAAGATCGACAGCTGGGATGTGGTGAACGAGGCCCTGAATGATGATGGTACGCTGCGGCAGTCGAAGTGGCTCCAGATTATTGGCGAGGAATTTCTGGTGAAAGCATTTGAGGCTGCCCATGCCGCCGACCCGGAACTGGAACTGTACTACAACGATTACAACCTCTGGAAACCCGCCAAGCGCGAAGGCGCCGTGCGCCTGGTGCGCAGCCTGCAGGAAAAAGGCATCAAGGTAGCGGGTGTCGGCATGCAGGGGCATTACGGGCTGAAGTCACCTTCGCTGGAGGACATTGAGGCCAGCATCAAGGCTTTCTCTGACCTGGGCGTGAAGGTGTCGTTTACGGAGCTGGACATCGACGTGCTGCCAAACCCAAGTGGCAGAGCAGGCGCAGACATCGACGCGACCTTCGAGGTTGACGAAAAATATAACATATATACCGATGGCCTGCCAGACTCAGTGCAGCAGCAGCTGACGCAACGATACGAGGAACTGTTCAGGCTGTTTCTCAAGCACAGCGACAAGATCGACCGCGTCACCTTCTGGGGCGTCACCGACAACGACTCCTGGCTGAACAACTGGCCGATCCGAGGCCGTACCAGCTACCCGATGGTATTTGACCGCAACTACCAGCCGAAGCCTGCCTTTGAGGCGATCATGAAAGCGGCTGTGAACTACAAGTAAGCGAAGCTCTATAGAAGCAGACAGCTGACGCTTTATCTCATCAGGAGGCGAAGTGTCAGCTGTTTGCTTATATGCCAGCTGTATAGTTATATATGAATGTTTTTTACCTCGCTCGCCTCTGGCGAGTGTGCGCTATTCTTCGGCCTCTGGCCGCTTAAGTTTACCTGTTCATTCTTATTATGTAACGTGGCGTGACGCCACCCAATAATTCACACTCGCCAGAGGCGAGCGAGGGCATTTATGGTTACGCAATGCTGATTTGATCATGGTATAACTGTATACAGGAGATGATGAATGAGTGCGGTGAAGAGTAATTAAGAGGAAGCCAATCGCGCTGTGGATGCCCGGGCAATCAGGTGCGGATCAAGGACCACGCGGTTTGGCAGGTTGTTATAGAGATCCTCTGACCGCAGCATCTTTAAAAAAAGCCCGGCGGCGGCTTCTCCCATCGGCACGGTTTGCTGGTCGATGGTGGATAAACCCGGGGTTACCAGTGCGGCAAACGATTCATTCGCAAACCCGATAACGCCCACCTCCTCCGGTACCCGCACTTTATAGGCTAAAAGTTGCTGCAACGCGCCCATGGCCGTGAAGTCCTCTAACGCGAAGACGGCGTCGAAGGCGATTTTCTGCCGGTGCAGCTCCCGGATGCATTCGCGCCCAAAGTCAAGGGAGAAGTCGCCGTATAGGATCAGGCGATCATCAACGGGCAGGCCATATTGTCTCAGGGCATCTCTGTAGCCTTTCAGGCGTTCCGTGAAGATGCCCATGGTTTGCCTGGCGGTAATATGCACAATGCGCTTGTAGCCTTGCTTTATCAAATGCTCTGTTGCCAGAAAGCCGCCTTTGTAATCATCTATCGTCACAGAAGGAACCTGAAGCGCCTCCACCACCCGGTCGAAAAAGAGGAGCGGGATGCGGCGGCGCTTGATCTCAGCGAAATGCTCATAGAGTGTAGTTTCCTTGGCAACGGAGGCGATGATGCCTGCCACCCTCGAGTTCAGGAACGTTTCTATGCCTTTCTTCTCGCTTTCATAAGACTCGTTCGACTGGTAAAGCAGGATGCTGTAGCCGTTATCGTTCATAATCTTCTCGATGCCGTGCACCACCGAGCTGAAGAAACTCACATCCAGGCTGGGCACCATGATGCCGATCGTGTTGCTGTGGCCCGAGCGGAGGGAAGAGGCCAGCTTGTTCTGGCGGTAACCGAGCTTTTGCGCCGTTTCCCGCACCGACTTTTTGGTGGCCTCGCTAATGGCCGGGTGGTCGTTCAGTGCCCGGGCCACTGTGGAGAAGGCAATGTCAAGTTCTTTGGCAATATCCTGTATGGTAACTTTCTTCAATGGTTTCTGCTAAACTGAAAGACAATGCCCGACAAATGTAAAGCTTCTTTCCGGTTGCAGCTTATATATGGCCGCCAGGGCCGGCTGGCACAACCGAAAAAGAATAAGTAAGTAAACACTTGTGAATATAAATAAAAGTTTTCAAATTTATGCCAACGTTGGCATAAAAGCGGGCGCCATCCCGAAAAGAAGAAGTGAAAACAGATCGATAAGCTGCTCAAACCATAGAGAACATGCTGTTATTAGGAATTGATATAGGTACCTCCTCCATCAAAGTCTCGGTGGTGGATGCGCAGACGCAGCAAACCATAGCCGCCGCGCAGTACCCCGACAAAGAAAGTGCGATCACCTCCGTGAAGCCCGGCTGGGCGGAGCAGTCGCCGGAGATGTGGTGGGAGCACGCCCAAAAAGCCATCGCCAAAGCAAACGCGAGCGGCAGCTATAACCCGCAGGACATCAGCGCCATCGGCATCGCCTACCAGATGCACGGCCTGGTGGTGGTGGACAGGGAGCAGCACGTGCTGCGCGATTCCATTATATGGTGCGACAGCCGCGCCGTGGAGATCGGCAACAAGGCGTTCGATGCCATTGGCCATGATAAGAGCCTGTCGCGCCTGCTGAATTCACCAGGAAATTTCACGGCCTCTAAATTGGCATGGGTGAAGGACAACGAGCCGGAAACCTACAGCAGGATATATAAAGTGATGCTGCCCGGCGACTTTATAGCCATGAAGCTCACCGGCGACATCACCACCAGCCCCTCGGCGTTGTCGGAAGGCGTGTTCTGGGATTTTAAGCAGGATGCGCTGTCGGAGGATGTGATCCAGTACTTTAAGTTCGATAAGGAACTGATCCCGGAGATCAGGCCGGTGTTCTCGGAGCACGGCAAAGTGAAGCAGGATATAGCTGGCGCATTAGGTCTGAAAGCAGGCATTCCGGTTACTTACAAATCCGGGGATCAGCCCAACAACGCGCTTTCGCTGAACGTGCTGAAGCCCGGCGAGGTGGCGGCCACGGCGGGTACCTCCGGCGTTATATATGGCGTGAGCGACCAACTGGTATATGATCCGCAGTCGAGGGTGAACACCTTCGCCCACGTAAACCACGAAACGAACGAGAAGCGGGTGGGCGTGCTGCTCTGCATCAACGGCACCGGCATTCTCAACAGCTGGGTGAAAAACAACGTCGGGTCAGGGCTTGATTATGCGGCTATGAACGAGGC
Source organism: Pontibacter saemangeumensis (assembly GCF_039541895.1). Classification (NCBI taxonomy): domain Bacteria; kingdom Pseudomonadati; phylum Bacteroidota; class Cytophagia; order Cytophagales; family Hymenobacteraceae; genus Pontibacter; species Pontibacter saemangeumensis. Next base: position 75,466 of record NZ_BAABHC010000039.1, on the reverse strand, counting down.
AGCGCAGCAGGTAAACATCGGCAGCGACGGCTTGCGCATCCTGCCTTTCGGCAACGGGGCAGAGCGTATGCTGAACAACAAGATCGTGGGAGCGCACTTCCTCAACATCGACCTGAACCTGCACACGCAGGCGCACATTTTCCGGGCGGTGCAGGAGGGAATCGTCTTCGCCTTCCGCTACGGCCTGGATATCATGCGCGAAAACGGTATGAACCCGCAGGTGATACGTGCCGGGCAGGCCAACCTGTTCCTGAGCCCGCTCTTTGCGCAGGCTTTCGTGGATGCCACGGGCGTGCCGGTAGAGTTATATATGAATGACGGAAGCGTGGGAGCAGCGCTGGGCGCCGGAATCGGTGCCACGGTGTTTGGCTCGCCCGAGGAGGCCTTCAGCAACTTCAGGCCGGTGAAGCTGATAGAACCGCAGGCAACTGCCGTATACGAACCTATATACCAGGAGTGGAAATCGCTGCTGCTGGATCAACTAAACAGGAAATAAATCAACTACAATTAAACTTTAAAGCTATGGCAAATCCGCTGATAGGAGACACAGAATTTTTTAAAGGTATAGGAAAGATACAATACGAGGGGCCGGAGTCGGACAACCCGCTGGCGTACCGCTGGTACGACGAGAACAAAGTAGTGGCCGGGAAAACCCTGAAAGAGCATTTCAAGTTCTCGGTGGCTTACTGGCACTCCTTCAACGCCAATGGTTCTGACCCTTTCGGAGGCGCTACCATGCACTTCCCCTGGGATGAGAGCTCTGACGTGATCCAGCGCGCCAAAGCGAAAATGGATGCCGCGTTTGAGTTCATCACCAAAATGGGGATGCCCTACTACTGCTTCCATGATGTGGACGTGGTGGACTATGGCAACGACATCGCTGAAAACGACCGGCGCCTGCAGACCATGGTGGAATATGCCAAGCAGAAGCAGGCAGAAAGCGGCGTGAAACTGCTTTGGGGTACGGCCAACGTATTCTCGCACGAGCGTTACATGAACGGCGCCTCCACGAATCCGGATTTCCATGTGTTGGCCCATGCAGCCGCGCAGGTAAAAGGCGCGTTGGACGCTACCATTGCCCTGGGCGGTGAAAACTACGTGTTCTGGGGAGGTCGTGAAGGCTATATGACTTTGCTGAACACCAACATGAAGCGCGAGCAAGAGCATTTAGCGCGTTTCCTGCACACGGCAAAAGACTACGCCCGCAAGCAGGGCTTCAAAGGCACCTTCTTCATCGAGCCGAAACCGATGGAGCCAACCAAGCACCAGTATGACTATGACTGCGCCACCGTGATCGGTTTCCTGCGTGAGCATGATCTGTTAGGTGACTTCAAAATCAACATCGAGGTGAATCACGCTACCTTGGCCGGCCATACCTTCCAGCACGAACTGCAGGTGGCCGCTGATGCCGGTGTGCTTGGATCTGTGGACGCAAACCGCGGTGACTACCAGAACGGCTGGGACACCGACCAATTCCCGAACAACCTGAACGAGCTGACAGAGGCCATGCTGATCTTCTTGGAAGCCGGTGGCCTGCAAGGCGGCGGTGTGAACTTCGACGCCAAGATCAGGAGAAACTCCACCGATCCGGCGGACCTGTTCTACGCCCATATAGGCGGCGCGGACACGTTTGCAAGGGCGCTGATCACTGCTGACAAGGTTCTTCAGAACTCTGATTACAGGAAAGTACGCCAAGAGCGCTACGCCTCATTCGACAGCGGAAAAGGAAATGCGTTTGAAGAAGGCCAGTTGACGCTGGAGGACCTGCGCCAGTTCGCCATCGAGAACGGTGAGCCGCAGGTGAAGAGCGGAAGACAGGAATACCTCGAGAACCTGATCAACCGTTATATATAAGGCCCTGGTTTTTTAATCATATATAACTCCGGTGATACTGGAGGATATATAACCTATAAAAAAGAGAAGGCCCGCTGCCTATGCAGCGGGCCTTCTCTTTTTTATAGCGAGTTAGGGGTGAGAATTAACACAGCCTCAGCATCAACGCAGCATACAGACACTGTCCGTTTCTGTAATTTCCGGGCAGCCCCAATCTGCAAGCCTCCTGAAAGAGTATATAAAGGGGAAGCAAACACGAACCTGATGATGCACCGTAACTACATTTTTCTTTTATTGCTGTTAGTTATATCCATGACCGCCTGCAAAGAAGACGCACCCGAACCGGCGCTTACGCCCACCTCAAATGAAGATGAAATGAAAACATACCTGGCCCTGGGCGATTCCTACACGATTGGAGAAAGCGTGCCCGCCGCCGACCAGTGGGGCATGCAACTGGCGGAGATGCTACGGGCAGAAGGTGTGGCTGTCAGTAATCCGGTGACGATTGCCCGCACCGGCTGGACCACCTCCGAGCTGGCCTCCGCCATTGCCGCCGCTGCCCCGGATCCAACGTTCGACCTGGTGACCCTGCTGATTGGCGTGAACAACCAGTACCGCGGGTTGCCACTTTCCGACTACCGCACCGAGTTCAGCGACCTGCTGCAAACGGCCATTCGGCTGGCCAAAGGAAACCCAAAGAATGTGCTCGTGCTGTCTATCCCGGACTGGGGCGCCACACCCTTCGGGCAGGGTCGTGACCGGGAGCAGATCAGTGCAGAGATAGCTGCTTTTAATGCGGCGGCGAAGGAAATAGCGCAGGATGCGGGCGTCACGTTCATCGACATCACACCACTGACAGGAAAGGCGGCCGATAATTTGTCCTATGTGGCCAGCGACGGCCTGCACTACTCGGGGAAGATGCACCGCGAGTGGGCGCTGCTGGCCCTCCCTGAAGCGAAGAAGATCCTTTAGCAGCCTGCCAACCACACCACATCTGCTGATCATATTCCACACCAGGCAAGCATACAGAATGTGACCCGAGCGGGGGTGAAAGCGCCATCAGACTGCATGTTTAAACAATATAGCCCGGGGCTTTCATTTGTTGGCGTAAAAAGCTAAGTTTATATCTTATCTGATTGTAAACACTATACGTCTCCACATGAAAAAAGAATTGCTTCTTTATGGATTTGCGCTGTTGGTTGCCTGCAGTGCCCAGTCCTGCTCCTCCTCTTCCTCCGAGCCAGAAACGCCCGTTGTAGCGGAACAGGAACCGGAAGACTCCTCCCGCATCCTGGTGTTTTCTAAAACGAGCGGTTATTACCATGAATCCATTCCGGACGGTATCGCAGCTATTCAGAAATTAGGCAGGGAGCACAACGTTATGGTAGACACAACCAAGAACGCGGCCTACTTCAACCCCGATTCGCTGCAGAATTACAAGGCGGTTGTGTTTCTGAGCACCACCATGGATGTGCTGGACACGGTACAGCAGGCAGCATTTGAGAAGTATATCCAGGCCGGAGGCGGTTTTGCGGGAATACACGCCGCCGCCGACACCGAGTACGACTGGCCGTGGTACAACAAGCTGGTTGGTGCCTATTTCCTGAGCCACCCAAAGCAGCAGAATGCCACTGTCAGGGTAAAGGATAAAAACCATCCCTCTACCAGCCACCTGCCTGACGACTGGGAGTTATTTGATGAGCTCTACAACTACAAGGACATCAACCCGGAAGTAAATGTACTGGCAACATTGGATGAGAGTACTTACGAAGGCGGGGAGAACGGCGAGAACCACCCGATTGTGTGGTACCACGACTACGATGGCGGCCGCGCATTCTACACGGGCCTGGGCCATACCAAGGAAAGCTACAGCGACTCCCTGTTTCTGCCGCATATATGGGGCGGAATAACCTACGCCATGGGTGAAAAAGAGTAAAGAGCGTCTATATGATTTAACAAGGGGGCACGGCTACAGCCGTGCCCCCTTGTTTTTTGTGGGAGGATTATCCCGACGTGCCGGCTCTTGCAGCTCCCGGATATAAAAAGCGGTTGCATGGCATGCAACCATTCACAATGAAAAAGGCTCCTACGGATATACCTTTTTTTCTGAAGCCCGATGACGAGTTACCTTTATATCCCATTACTGCTGCTGGGACTTTTACAGTGCCAGCGCGAAACCATCACAGAGCCGGAACAGCCTGCAGGGGCTTCCATTGTAACGGGTGGCGTAAAGTTCGGGCAGGAGTTTACGCTGCAGCAATTTGACCAGGTAACGCTTTACGGCGGGGATACCCCGCGCAAACTGCACCTTACGGCCCAGCAACTCACAGACTCACGCTGCCCGGCCAATGCCACCTGTGTGCACTACGGCAGCGCCGCGCTGGTGCTGTCGGCCTCCAACAGCCAGGGCAAGATAGACAACATCCAGCTGTGCATCGGTGCCTGTGGCACCGGCGGCGTGCGCAGCACCCACAGCGTAACGGCCGCCGTGGGCGAGACGGCCTACCGGTTCAGTCTGGTGGATGTCGAGCCTTTCCCCGGTTTAGAGAAAGAAGGCGAGGCAAAAGTGGCAAGGCTGCTAGTGGAGAAAATTGGCGGAGATGCTTCATAAGTGGTTCCGGCAGCCACCCGGCGCCAGCGCACGATAACTCCCCACTCCCGGTTGAGGCAATTGACTGGCCTCTATCTTCAACCTTCAACGCCAGCTGAAATCGCAAGCACGCTTATGTTCGTCCTCCCATCTGCGTTCGAAGAGTAGGCCTGCGCAGCTTTGTTGCTTGTAACAGCCAGAAGCGATTGATTAGCTGACTGGTTTTTTCATTGTTTTGGCTTCTGCCTGCGGCTTTTTCCGGGTGCGGCTTTTCGGCTTGTCTTTGCGTTTTACATACACAGCCGAAGGGCCTTTGTCATCCTCTTTCCGGATGGTGAACAGATCCTTCTGCGCCTTAATGAGCTGCAGCAGCTGTCCGTAGCCGAAGGTGCGCGGGTCGAAGCTGGGGTCGAGCTGGCGCAGGTTCACGCCCATCACGCCCAGGTGCGCCCACCCGTCCTCATCCTCCGACATTACAAAGGCTTCCTTTAAGAGCGGCACCGGGTTCGGCGCCTGTTTTGCGGTGCCGCCGCTTTCGGGTTCTTTTGTGGCAGCGGCTATTTTCTTCTCGTCAATGTCATCGGTCAGGTTCTCCGTGAAAATGAACACGTTGCAGGCATTCACAAAGGGCTTCGGGGTTTTGCGCTGGCCAATGCCCATCACAAAAATGCCCGCCTCGCGGATACGCGTGGCCAACCGGGTATAGTCGCTATCGGAGGAGACGATGCAGAATCCGTTCACGAACTCGCTGTGCAGCAGGTCCATGGCGTCGATGATGAGGGCACTGTCGGTGGCGTTTTTGCCCACTGTGTAGCGGAACTGCTGTATGGGCTGTATGGCGTGGTTGTTCAGGCAGTCTTTCCAGCCGTTCATCTGCGGCGTGGTCCAGTCGCCGTAGATGCGGCGGATGGTGGTGGCGCCGTATTTACCAGCCTCGGCCATTAACTTTACGATCAGGCTTGGCTGCGCATTGTCGCCGTCTATAAGCATGGCCATGCGCGAAGGTTTTTTTTCTCGTACTGAGTTTTTCATGAGTGAAGGGATGAGTGCAGGTGCAGGAAAGCGCCCGCTTGTGCGTAGTGGTTATATAATATCGTTATACTGCTATTTTTAGCAGAAGTTGTTGTGTGGCTAAACCTGCCGCTCCTAATCGGAAAACATTTATATTTGTTTTGAGTGCAACAACCTCATCTGAAAGCACTCTCCGGTAAGGCTAAGGTTGCCGGTGGATTGGGCGCAGGAACTGCAATATAAGGGTATAATTGGCAACATGGGAAAGTATAAAGCAACGGTAATCGCTATGGGAGTTACATTATTGGCCTCGCTGGGTGCGGCAAAGGCGCAGGTATACAAAGCAGCGGAGCCGCTGGCGCATACGTACTCCATCGTTGCCCGCGACCCGAAAACGGGCGAGATGGCAGTGGGCGTGCAGAGCCACTGGTTCTCGGTGGGCACGGCCGTGCCGTGGGTAGAGGCGGGTGTGGGCATCGTGGCCACCCAGTCCTTCACCAACAAGTCGTTCGGCCTGCGCGGGCTGGCGCTGCTGAAAGAGGGCAAAACGCCGGAGGAGGCGCTGGCCATTCTGCTGGCGGATGACGAGGCGCGCGAGGTGCGGCAGGTGGCGATACTGGATGCGCAGGGCCGCGTGGCGACGCATACCGGCAAGCAGTGCATCCGCTACGCCGGGCACATCACGGGCAAGAACTTCTCGGTGCAGGCCAACATGATGCTGACCGACAAAGTGTGGCCCGCCATGGCGAAGGCTTTTGAGCGGAGCGAAGGACAGCCGCTGGCCGAACGGGTGCTGCTGGCGATGCAGGCGGCAGAGCGCGAGGGCGGCGACATACGGGGAAGGCAGTCGGCGGCGCTGGTGGTGGTGAAGGGGCAGAAAACCGACGAACCCTGGAACGACCGCATCCTGGACCTGCGCGTGGATGACGGCGAGCAGCCGCTGGACGAACTGGCCCGCCTGCTGAAGGTGTACCGCGCCTACGAGCACATGAACGCTGGTGACCTGGCGATAGAGAAAGGGCAGATGCAGCAGGCCATGCAGGAATATGGAAAGGCTGAGGAGATGTTCCCGAACAACCTCGAGATGAAGTACTGGCACGCCATCGGGCTCGCCAACAGCGGGCAGGTAGAGGAAGCCGCCAAGCTACTGCGCGAGGTATATAAAAAGGACGATAACTGGCGCGAACTCACCAGCCGCCTCCCCGAAGTGGGCCTGCTGACGGTTAGCAAACAGAACATGGAAAAGCTGATGCGGATCAAATAGCATGCTGAGTCACTGGGTTCCGGAGGCGGCATGCTAGTGGAGCAGGGGATAAATGGAGGTTCTTGGCTTGCTGAGTATTGAGCCAAATTGCCCCTTGCCCAGCGTTCTGTTCCTGCTGCGGACACTGTCTGATGCTGTAGAGCAAAGCGTTTATATATCCTTTTGAGAAAATCTTAGACCTGATTTACATGGATCATATATAACACCGCGGTAAAGACGGCGCAGGATAGAAAGTGTTTTACCACCTTTGCCATATACACCAGTCGCTAGCTTTGCGTCAGTTGCAGGGACTCCCATAAATTTAGTAACTTCAAGCCGCTACCATATACTGAAATCAAACACGCTATATCACTTTAAAGACTACATGCCTACGTTAAAACCATTGCGCCACCTACTGATGGTGGCTGTCACAGTCATCACCCTGCCGGCGACGGCACAGCAAAAAGCCACCACCGACTCTGTCACGATCAGGAAGATATATGACGAAGCCCTCACAAGCACCGAAAGCTACGAGAACCTGCGCTACCTCACCAAGCAGATCGGCGCGCGCCTCAGCGGTTCGCCACAGGCCGCCGCCGCCGTGGAATGGAGCCGACAGGTGATGAAAGAAATGGACCTGGACACCGTGTACCTGCAGGAGGTGATGGTGCCGCACTGGGTGCGCGGGGATAAAGAGATCGGGCGTGTCTACAACTCGAAGCTGATGGGCACGGTAGACATGAACATTGCCGCCCTGGGCGCCTCGGTGGGCACGGGCAGGAAAGGCCTGAGTGCTGAGGTGGTAGAGGTGCAGAACTTTGAGGAACTGGAGAAACTGGGCAAAAAGAAGGTGAAGGGCAAGATCGTGTTTTTCAACCGCCCGTTCGACAACACGCACGTGCAAACCGGGGTGGCGTACGGCGGCGCCGTAGACCAGCGCGGCGGCGGGCCGGTGGCAGCGGCTAAACTGGGGGCAGTCGGGGTGCTGGTTCGCTCCATGGCCAACGAGATTCAGGATGTGCCGCATACCGGTAACACGCGCTACGAAGACGGCGTGCAGAAGATCCCTGCGGCAGCCATCAGCACCAAGCATGCGGAGCAACTGAGCAGCCTGTTGAAAGATGATCCGGAGCTGCGGTTTTATATGCGCATGACTTCCGAAATGCTGCCTGATGTGCTCTCTTACAACGTGATCGGGGAGCTGAAAGGCACGGAGAAGCCCGATGAGATCATCCTGGTAGGGGGCCACCTCGATTCCTGGGACCTGGGCGAAGGGGCACACGACGACGGCACAGGCTGCATGCAGGCCATCGAAGTGCTGCGCCTGTTCACAGAGCTGGACATCAAGCCGAAACGCACGGTGCGCGCCGTGCTGTTCATGAACGAGGAGAACGGCCTGCGCGGCGGCACCAAATACGCCGAAGTGGCAAAAGCAAACGGCGAGAAGCATATTGCCGCCATCGAGTCGGATGCAGGCGGCTTCACTCCGCGCGGCTTCGGTATGGAAGGCAGCGCTGCCCAGTTGGCGAAACTGAAATCGTGGCGGCCGGTGCTGGAGCCCTATGGCTTAGCTGATCTGGGCGCCGGGCACGGAGGCGCCGATATCGGTCCGCTGAAAGGCCAGGGTACCGTAGCTTTGATCGGATATAAGCCAGACTCTCAGCGGTACTTCGACTATCACCACACCGAAATAGACGTATTTGAGAACGTGAACCGCCGCGAAATGCAGTTAGGCGCTGCGGCGATGGCCTCGCTGGTTTACCTTATTTCAGAAAACGGGATATAAGATTCAGTTGCACAGCTATATATAAACGGCCGGCTTCGCTTCGTGCGACGCTGGCCGTTTATATATAGTCCTGGTTTTGCCTGCTATAGGGCTGTGCGAGTTGCGGACGATCTTAGGTGCAGCGCATGCTGCGCGGTCATTTCCAGGTGCTACGGGAGCAGAAGGGAACTGTCGCCGTAACTCAGGAAACGGTAGCCTTGCTGCAGGGCGTGCCTATATACGGCGCGCCAATCGTCCCCGATCAAAGCGGCCACCAGCAGGAGCAGCGTACTTTCCGGCTGGTGGAAGTTAGTGATCAGGCCACGGCAGATGCGGAACGTGTAGCCGGGTGCGATGATGATCTGGGTGCTGGCATGCAGGTAGGCGGTTGCCTTGCTTTCCATATAGTGCAGCAGTGCCTGCAGGGCTTCGGCGGCAGTGGGGAGTTCGGTGGCTTCATATGCCTGCCACTGGCTCACATGCAGTTCCTGTACCGGCAGCGCGGGTTGTTGCAGTACTTTAGCTCCCAGCCAATATAAACTCTCCAACGAGCGCATGCTGGTGGTGCCCACCGGTATGATGGGGTTACCGACATGGCGTAGCAGGCGCTGGAGCAGGGGCTTGGTTATATAGAGCTGCTCGGCATGCATTTCGTGCGATTCCATCACATCTGCTTTCACAGGCATAAAGGTGCCGGCGCCCACGTGCAGCGTCAGGTAGGCCATGTCGATGTGCTGCTCCCGTAGTCGTTCCATCACGCGCTCCGTAAAATGAAGGCCTGCCGTTGGGGCAGCCACGGCGCCCTGCTGGTTGGCGTATATGGTCTGGTAGCGGGTGTGGTCGTCGGGGGTGAGGTCGCGGTTGAGGTAGGGGGGCAGCGGCAGCCTGCCGCAGCGCTCCAGCACCTCCGCGAATGTCAGTTCCGCAGGTTCCCACGTGAAACGTATCAGAAAATGGCCTTCCTGCTGCGCCTGACGCTCTGCCCGCAGCATCCCGCCATCAAAACGCAGTTGTACGGGGCCGCTCTTCCAGCGCTTGTTGTTGCCCACCAGGCATTTCCACACGGCGTTCCCGGTTTGCTGCATCGCCATTTGCACCTCGCGGTAAGGGGCTACCGGCTCCAGGCAAAAAACCTCCACGCCGCCGCCTGTCTCTTTCTGAAACAGCAGCCGCGCCTGCACTACCTTGGTGTTGTTAAACACCAGCAGGGTGTGGGGAGGAAGCAGGCGGGGCAGATCGGTGAAGGCGCAGTCGGTAATTTTGCCGGCACTGTATTGGAGCAACTTCGACTGGTCACGCTCCGGTAGCGGGAATTTGGCAATCCGCTCCTCCGGCAGTTCATATACAAAGTCCTTTATGGCCAACTTCTTCGGGTCAATCATGGTATCGGTATTGGAAATGCTGCAAAGGTAGCGCTTGTTCATAAAATAGCTACCTATTGCTATCTTTGCAATAAGAGCAACTGCATCAAAAAAAGCAAAAGAAAGGCGACTGCCATAGGGATTTATATATGGCAGCAGCTGTTAGCGGCAGGCTACAGGTTCTTCAGGAAATCCTCATTCAGCGGCTCATTGTCGTCCGGTTCGTCGTAGTTCACGTCCCAGTCTACGTGCTGCATCAGGTCGAGCCCCTCAAATATCAGTTCATCCAGTTCTTCCTTCGACCCCGCGTCCAGGGTCTGCTCAAAGAGCCCGAGCAATTGTTCGCGCTGATCGTTCACAAAAATCTCGTGGTACAGGTTGTCGAAGGTGTCGATCCTTTTCTGCACGATCTTATCGATCTCTTTTGTGCTCTTTGCCTGCAGCGCATCCTGCAGCACACCGAGTACCTCCCCGCTTTTCTCGTTGTGGGAGAGGCGGGTGAAAGCCTTCACAAAGGCGATGGCAATAACGAGCCGCAGCCGCTCAAAACGGAAGTTGACTTCCTCAGTCACGTTGCCAGCCGAGGTGAGGGAAGCTTTATAGGCTTTCTCAAAATCCTGGTAAATGTTGCCGGCCTCTTCGCCCGACACCGGGGTGTTCCCGCTGTCGTAAGCTGTCTCAAGTAATAGCTCTAAGCTTCTGGCGCTCATATATGCTCGTTATTTCGTGTGAAGGGTGCAAAGGTAATGGTTTATACTTTCTTACGCTACGGCAGGAGGGTGCTAGCAGGTTCAGCTACCTGACACGTAAGAGCGGCTACGCAGCGATATAGCGCCGCCTGCACCTTTCATACAAAACGTATGGAGCTATCCTATATGCAGGGGACAGGGTAGTAGAAGCGAGATCTGAGGCAAACGGGTTTTTCCAGTTTTGGCGTCTCTTCTGCGGAGCCTGCTGCCTTCCTTAATACCTTGTTTTCATAGCCGACATTGTATCCCTAAACCCGCTGTGTAAGACATCTCTATTTGAAGAGGAGGCATCTGAGCGACCTTTTACAGGCTCCTATATCCCTTTTTATATCCTACTAAAGAATAAACCTATGCTGACTTTACGGGAGCACCTTGCTTTTCGATGTATAGGCAATCAGAAGTATAAGCCCATGACTATAAGCAGATAAGAGAATATAGAAAAAGTTTAATGCTCGCTGAATTGATGCTTCAGTCAATTTCTTTGATAGTTCACAAGCGAAATTACTGGATTGACCATTAATGTATTTTTATTTTTATTATTAATTGTAATATATAGCCATGAAACGGGGTGGCCGCTTAGGAATTCACCTTAAGTGGCTGCCTCTGAAACACAAAAGCGGGTGGAGGGCCATGTTCCCAAAACAACAGGAATAGCCCCCAATTTACAAACCGGGTGTGCTTCCGCATATAGCCGGTATCCTGCTCCTTATTCCATTTAAATAATACCTAGTATTGGTTAGATCGCATCTATACCATCCTGTAATGTAATGCCAGCAAGGCAGCCTTCATTTACATTACCATTGCCTCTTTGCCTCCAATGTAAAGCTATTCACAGCTTTTCTTGTATCTGATGTTTCTGCAGACCTACCGAAAGCTTTCCTGCAAGCTTACAAATCCTATCCTGTCACACCTGTTTTATGGAAAAAAACTTTACTCAGATCTTTTTGCATGCTACAAACTTAAAGAGGTACTTCCTTTCGGCTGTTATCCTGCTACTGGTTTTAGCAACCTCTCTCTATATATGGGCAGCCATCAAGCCCATACCAGTACAATCCGTTTTCGTTTCTGCGGATACGGCGCCAGGAGGCCCCTTGGCAGGATTCACGGAACTTGAGCCCATCGAGTTAGAGGAAAACGATCTAGATGATTTCAGCGAAGGGGATGGGGCTATCATGATTACCGCCCCCACCGGATGGGCATTCAGGCAATCCGGTGTGACCACAAACGTTTCACCGGATACTGAAATTACAGTCGACGATGGCGATATAAGCTACACGTTAACGACAATCTCTATTCCGTTCTCTGTCGGGGGAACCGACGCGTCCGATAAATTTACAATCAGCGGGGTGGCCTTACAGGCACAATCCGGAGAAGTATTGCCTGCCAGTGACGTGCTGTTAGCTGTAACCGGGATCGAGATAACGGGCATTACATCGCCTATTCCGGTAGCAAATATTGCACAGACGCACGGCGCACCAACCCAACTCGCTTTTATTTCCCAGCCTGAGGAAGTTCAGGCTAACGAAAGCTTTAATCCTGTAGTTGAGGTACAGGACTGGTATGGGAACACCGTAACCAGCGCCTCAGGTAACGTTAGCCTGTCGCTTACCGGTACGCCCGCCACCGCACTTATCAGCTCAGGCGGAACAGTAGCCTCGGTAACCAATGGCATAGCGCAGTTCAATAATATAGTAATTGATGAAGGAGGGCAGTTTCAGTTGGTGGCTTCTTATGGCCCAGCCATTCAGGGAGCAAGCAGTCCGTTCGTTGTTAATAACGAAGTTCCTTCTGTAACCGAGGTAACGCCTTGTATAACGGCGGGAAGCAATGTGAGCACCATCACGGTGACAGGTACTGATTTTATCAGAGGCTCGGTGGTCAGCATTGGCGACGAAAAAAGAGACTTCATTTTTATTGATTCGCAAACGCTGTCCGTAAGCTTGTTACCTGAAGATGTTGATGATGCACAGACTCTTATCCTGACAGTATTCAACCCGGAACCGGGCGGTGGCTTATCAAATGCTATTGACGTGGTTGTTCAGCCAGTCTACAATGCGGGGACAATTACAGGCGACGTAGCTGTTTGCGAGAACACACAGAACGTTACTTACTCAGTTGATGATATAGGGGCAGAAGCCTATAGCTGGACAGTAGGGGCTGGTGCGACCTACCAGCAGAGTGAAAACGGCAATTCCATTACAGTTGATTTTGGAAGTACCGCACCTACTGTGAATATATCTGTCAAGGCCATTAACTCTTGTATTGTAATCGGCTCGACTTCTGAATTAGAGGTGGCGGTAACCCCCTATCCTGTTAATGTGAATGCTGGTGCTGACCAGACTATCTGTTCAGGTAAGGAGGTAGCATTGGGTTCAGAAGCGCCGGCAGTTGCCGGGTACGTATATGAGTGGTCGCCTGCAAACGCGGATTCGCCTGCAAACGCCTTGTCCAGCACAAGCGTCCCGAACCCGACGCTTACTTTACCGGTAAATAATACTGCTCAAACGCTGTTTTATGCCTACGAACTCACCGTAACAAACGGTAATTCAGATTGCCAGGTGACGGACGAGATCCTTGTCGGGGTTTACCCGGCAGTGGTCACCGTGGCAGATGATGTAGAACCAGTTTGCGAGGGAGGAGTCATTGAACTAAGAACGACAGGAGACCCTGCCTATACCTATGCTTGGACAGGCCCGAACGGATTCAAATCAGCAGAGCGGTTTCCTGTAATTGAGAATGCCACTCTGGCAAACGCAGGCGCGTATACGGTAGAAATCACAAACCAGAACGGATGCACCGGTACAGATAACATCAATGTTACCGTAGTCTCGCCACCTACAGCCAACGCAGGTGATGATCAGGCAAAATGCGCAGAGGGCGCCACCACTTCCTTTGCTTTGGCTGGAATCGCGACCGGGGGCGGCGGTGTCTGGAATGTAGTAGCGGGCACCGGTACTGCAGTAATTACGAATCCGGCCTCTTTGACCCCTACGGTTTCTGTATCCAGCGCAAGTGTTACCTTACAATTCACGGTAACCAACGGTGCAGGATGCAAGGATACAGACCAAGTGGTGCTGACTGTTAAACAGCCCACCCCTGTCACCATCTCCTCTCCAACCAATGGCGCGACCTACTATACCGCAGGTAACAGTGTGGCCCTTACAGCCTCCCAGGCAGGGGGCACTTTCTCAGGCAAGGGAGTGAGCGGAAGCGTTGCTGCTGGTTTCACCTTCTCGCCCTGTGCGGCCGGGGCAGGAAAACATTCGATAACTTATACTTATATAAACGCAGCAGGATGTACAAGCACAGCGCAAGCGCAGGTAACGGTGGTACAATCTACCTATACGGTCATCATTACAGCCGCTCCATTCCCTATCTGCAAGGGACAGAATACTACCTATACCGCTCGGGTATATCGGGATGCAGTGGTTATATATCCTTATAAAGAAAACCCTGCGCTTATCACCAAGACAAATACAACAACAACTTACAACGAGGCATATGATCCATACCTGCCGGCAGGCTGGCAGCCAATCCATAAACAATTCCCGGCAAGGTATTTTCAGCCCGTGGTACTAAGTGGAGTAGAACAACCTGTTGGTGACTTTAATTATCAATGGACTAAGAATGAAGCAAATAGTATAGGCTCTGACAGAGATTATTTTGGTCAGGCGGGTTTATCATCCACAGATTACTTTAAGGTATATGTTACACAGAAAAAGAATGTCTCCTGTGTGACAACAATAACGAGGCAGTTGTCTAACCCGATGTTTATAGCCGAGCCGGCAGGTTACCAGATGACCATAACTGCCGCACCTAATACTATCTGTAAAGGGGCAAGCACTGTGTTCACGGCATTTCTGGATAGCGCCTTTCCTTGGGCGGCGTCTAACCTGAACATGACCTGGAGGCTAAGCAGAGGAGGCACTATATACGACATAAAGACTGTGTCAGGAGTGAGCACGCTTACCGCAGTACCCAACGGCTATAACGCCTACCTGAGTTCAGCAGAGATCAAAACTGCTTTGGGGGCAGCGGGTGCTGCTGATACGGACCTTGTGAATGGGGACCAGGTATTTGTGGAGTTTAGCACGGATATCGAGAAAATCGGAACAGAGAAATGTAAAGAAAAGCAAACAAGTGTACAGCCTGTTGTCATGACGGTTAACCAGCCGGTGACTACCACTACGAACCCACAGTTGCAAAGCCAGGCCGTCTGTGCAGGCGGAACCGCTACTTTTAACGTGAATGTAAGCGGGACTGCGCCTTTAAGCTATATATGGACGATGGGAGGCACTACCAAAACCACCACCACGCCCACAGTCTCTTTCAGCGGCGCTGAAACAGGAGCAGCAGGTACGTACCCTGTCAGTGTTTCCGTATCAAATTCATGTTCACCAGCTGGGCTGGGAATAAACTTAGGTAACCTCACCATAAGGAACCTCACCACATTTGCAATGACAGGCAGTGGCGAATATTGCGCGAATGTCCCTGAAAGTATACCTGTTGGATTAACTGGTTCTGAACAAGGGGTAAACTACACTTTAATGCGCGGAACGGATGTAGTCGAGACAAAACCCGGTACAGGTGGGGCTTTGGAGTTTACGGCTCAGACCACCGAAGGGACCTATACCGTTATAGCAGCATATGCCACAGCTCCCGCCTGCTCTGAGCCAATGGGAGGTAGTGCCACTATTACAATCACTGAGCCTGCAACCACTTTTGGTGACCTTAAAGTTACGTGGGTTGATGATGAGATGACTCAATGGGAGGTGGAAGCATTACAGTACGCTGAAAGTTATGGAGATAACCCTGCCTACCTATGGTATGAAGGCGCCACGAATGCGGCGGGAGAATTAGAGTGGATCCGAAGAGCGGACCTATCCGGAAACCCAGTCATAGTCGATGTAAATAACCCTGAACTCTTATTGATGGTGGAAGTGCTCAGGACGGATGCGGTGGAATGTTCCAAGTTTGTTTTAACCAATGAGGATGTTGTCCCGCTCCCGGTAGAGATCATCTACCTGAACGCCAGCAAGCAGGGCAACAACGTTTTGCTGGAGTGGGCGACGGCCATGGAGCAGGACAACGCAGGCTTCGAGGTGCAGGTGTCCACGGACGGCTTCACCTACAGGAAGCTGACGTTCGTGCCGGCCAAAAACGGCAACGCCAGCACCCGGCAGGAGTATGAGTTCACTGACAAGGAGAACGGCAAGTTCGGCACCCGCTACTACCGCCTCAAGCAGCTCGACACCAACGGCACGCACGAGTACTTCGGTCCCAAGGCGGTGAGCTTCGGCAGCGTGGCCAGCCAGGTGATCGCCTTCCCCAACCCCTTCCACGACGAGGTGACGCTCGACATCGCCTCCGAGACGGCCGGCGAGGCGCTCATCACGGTGACCGACGCGGTGGGCAAGCAGCTGCTGGTGCGCAAGGTGCAGGTGGAGAAAGGCTTCACCACCGAGAAGCTGCGGCTGGACGCAGGGCTGCCACGCGGCCTCTACATCATCAAGGCGCAGGTGGGGGGCGTGACCCAGTACATCAAGATGATCAAAGAGTAATTGCATACAAATAACTAATAGGGTTTAACGCTGAAAGGGCCGGGTATTTTACCCGGCTCTTTTGCGTTGGTAGGTCGCCTGGAGATTGGTACATACGTCTTAACGTTTAAGATGCACCCTCGTCATATCCCTTCAGCAGGCGCACTTGTCTTTCATGTTGCATCCTGTTACGCAGGCGCTGGATCTGCTTCATGGCTGAAATGCAACTGCCCTCTTTTCATATAAAGTGCTTTCGGCACAGGAGTATAGTATACTTTATATATAAAGTTGAATCGTTGTGTGGAAATACATGTGACACCTGTTTAAGAGAGAGCAGCGATAGCTGTTCTTTAGGTTTTCTGTGCCTTCAGCTTAAGGCTTACCAAGACTGAATTGCAGGTGAATCAGTCAGATCCTGCCATGAAGGGATAGCTGGTGTCAAGACAATTCTCTATTCAGGAGGTTAGGGGAGTTTTTTTAACTTTTAAGCGCAGGAGTATCTGAATGACAGAAGATGGCTCGGATTGCTGCTATAGGTAAAATATATCTTATTTTATTTACGTAAGAAGCTCGCCAATAAAACAGTAATATGCCTCTTTTACAATACTTTATGAATTAAGGTGTTTTTAATTGCATGATTTTGCAGTATTTTTTTACTCTTTGTTGTAACAAAATTAATTTTTGAAGGTACATGTACTCTAATAGCTAAGTTTTATATATAAAAAGTTAAATATAGCTTGGTTAGACTATCGTGAAAGCTCAAAATATTAATGATAAACTTTAAAATGTGGTTTTGTCGCAACAAACATTACTTGAACTCGCCCTCTTTTCCGCCTAACTAACCTGGATAGATAGCCTCTATACCTGCCAGTAATGTAATAAGTGTCCTTTGATAAAGGCAAAAATTACATTACCAGTCCTTTTTGTGCCCTTACGTGAAGCTGTTCATTGCTTTTGTTTTATCTGATAAGCTTAAAGTTCTATCAAACCCTGACATAACAAGCTTTTAAACCCAAACCTATTAACCCTGTTTTTATGCAAAAGAATTTTACAAAATTGATTGCTCATTTTCTGAGTACGAAGAGGTACACTGTTCCGGCAGGTGCCTTCTTATTGTTTCTGGCGACCTCGCTTTATGTGTGGGCTACAATTTTTCCTGCACCAGTTGATCGTAGTGCTACTGTAGACCAAGCAGCCAATGGAGCTTCTCCCGCATTTGTCTCTATTGGTAATGTGGTGATAAACGAAGAAGGCGGAAAAGACTTTGATACAAATAGCTTTGTAATCAGAACTAATGGTAACTGGAGGTTTGACCCCAGCAGTGCGACTACTGTAGCATTAAGCAGTTCAGGAGGTAACATAGTTAGTGGTAGAATTATTAGGCCGTCCGTATCTTCTGACAATAAGACACTTACTTTCGGTATCACATATGATAATAATGGTAATAGTAATGAAACCATTACTATTAGTGGGATTCAAGTGCAGCCTATTAGTGGTGCTGTTGCCCTTCCTTCAGCAGGTACCGTCTTTATAGAAACCAATAACAAAGTTTTAGGATTAGGAAGTGACAGGACTGTTGCTAACCTGACGATGACACACGGTGCTGCAAGAAAACTTGCTTTTGTTACACAGCCATCTACTGTGGAAACAGGTTCAGCAATCACACCAGCACCTCAGGTAGTTATTCAGGATCAATTTAACAACACAGTAACTAATGCTACAAACACCGTCACGCTTACCAGAGCTGCCAATGCTTCCTTAACCGGAGCGCTTACACCTGGTACAGCTACCATATCGAATGGTATAGTTACCTTCACAGGTGCAAGCATCAATGCAGCAGGAGTTGGCTATCAATTAGTTGCTTCAAGCAGTGGGTTAACCGCCGCAACCAGCACAGCTTTTACAGTAAACAATAAGCAGCCAGTTATAAGCGCTGTAAGCGGTTGTTTATCCATTGGAGACCCTGATACAGAAGTCATCATCACAGGTCAAAATTTTGTCTCTGGGGCAGCAGTTACCTTCGGAGGGGTTGCAGCAAGTTCAGTAACTGTTAATAGCGCAACCACTATAACAGCAGTAATACCATCGTCTGCATTTACTACTTCTGGAAGTAAGAGTGTAATTGTTACAAACCCTCTTCCTGCCAGCAGCAATGGCGTATCTGCAGCATTTGCAAAATCAGTTACAGCACTCTTTTCACGTCCTATCAATGGGCCAAACTCAATCTGCGGAAGTACATCAAATTCTACTGCATTCACTATTGAAACCGGACCAAATATTGACTCCTATCTTTGGACTATAGTCTCCGGAGATGCATCAATAGCCTCAGGTGAAACGTCTGGAAACCCTCGTATTAATTTTGGGGAGCCGGGAGAAGTTGAACTTTCAGTAGTATCTTATAATGTTTGCGGCAAACCAAGTCCTGCAGTTACTAAGACCATCACGGTTAATGCAAGGCCTGATGTTTTACTTAGTGCCAGCAAAATAGCTATCTGTGCGGGCGAGACAGTGCAATTGTCAGCAAGTGGAGCAGATTCTTATGTGTGGTCTGGTACAGGTGTTGCCGCCGGTACAACAGGTAGTAGCATTGATGTCACTCCAACTACAACTACTACTTATACTCTTACAGGTAGTAATGCATATACCTCAGGTACTACTACAATTAATTGCCCTACCACACGAACTGTAACTATCACCGTAACACCTGCACTTTCACAAGGTGCTATAACTGCTGGTAACACACAGCTTTGCCAGAATGGGGCATCTACAACGCTAACAGCTACAGTTTCCGGCGGTGGTACTGCTACAAGATCCTTTATATGGGAAGAGAGTGTAACCGGTGATGAAGGTGCCTGGTCTCAGGTGGCTACCTCAGCTACTTATTCCCCTTCAACTGCTACAGCCGGTACAATATACTACCGCAGAACTGTAAGTGCAGGTGCGTGTACAGTAGTTTCAAATCCTATAGCAATTACTGTTACACCAGCCATTGAGGATAACACTATTAACACACAAGATCAAAATGTTTGCTCCGGCTTTGATATTGCGTTACTGGATGGTGCAACAGCTGTTGCAGGTAGTCAGGAGGTAACATATGTTTGGGAGCAAAGTTCTACAGGAAATGGCAACTGGACACCTGCTGTTGGTGCCAACGGTAACACCGGAGAGGACTTACAGCCTGAAGCCAGAACCGTAACAAGTGCAAGCACTACATTCTACCGAAGAAAAGTTACATCCGGAAACTGCGAATCCTATAGCAATATAGTTTCAGTTAAAGTTAATCCGGCACCTACCGCAACAATTACACAAGGCCAGTTTACATACTTCTGTTCGCCTGGTACGGCCTTGTTGTCTGCTGCAGAGGTTGCCGGCGCTTCTTACAAGTGGTTTAGAGCTGAATCCGGTGGCCCAGTAGAAGTAGCGGATACCAGAATAACTAATGTAGGCGTTGTCGGAACATATTATGTAGTGGTAAAGTACGATAATACAACCTGTGAAAGTACATCAGCTACTATTTCAGTACAGGAAACAGTGGTTGGTAACAATATTGTTGGTATCGATAATGGTAATCAGGAGGTATGTTACAATGCTGTGCCTGCAGAAATTGTTGGTAGCGAAGCAACATCAAGCGTAGGTCCGATTACATATCAGTGGGAAGTGAGTGAAGATAATGTAACCTTCACTATTTTGAAAGATGCAACAGGTTTGAATCTTTCCCAAGCCCAGTTAGGTGCGCATACTGCTGACAGATGGTATCGCAGAATAGCTCGTGTCGGTAGCTGTACTAATGTAAGTCCTCAAACAGTTCACATATCAGTAAAACCCGAACTGCTATTAACAAGTGCAAGTGGAGCAACAGTGGTGGAAACTATTTGTAGCGGCACAACCTTTTCTTACACTCCAGCCAGCAACGCGCCAGCCGGTTCTACTTACTCTTGGTCACGCGCCGCGGTTTCGGGTATAAGCAATGCACCAGCCAGTGGTGTAGGAGCAATATCTGAAGAATTGGTCAACACAACATCAATGCCACTTCAGGTTACCTATGTTTACAGGATCACAACTCCAGACAACTGCGAGAGTGCCCTTCAATATGTAAACGTTCGTGTTAACCCAAGCCCTGTATTAAATAATACAACTACGGAAGTAGCAGTTTGCAGCAACGCACCTTTTACTTATACAGCCACAACAGCCACAACAAGTCTGCCAGCCCCTACTTTCGGGTGGACACGTGCGGCTGTGGCAGGTATTGCTAATGCAGCAGCAAGTGGTACAGGAGCTACTATAAA
Organism: Pontibacter saemangeumensis; assembly: GCF_039541895.1. Classification (NCBI taxonomy): domain Bacteria; kingdom Pseudomonadati; phylum Bacteroidota; class Cytophagia; order Cytophagales; family Hymenobacteraceae; genus Pontibacter; species Pontibacter saemangeumensis. Next base: position 55,088 of record NZ_BAABHC010000039.1, on the reverse strand, counting down.
TGAAACATTAGTAAACACTACCAGTGCACCTGTAGAGGTAACCTATCTATATACTATAACTTCTAACGGCTGCGCAGGCAGCGAACAGAGTGTAATGGTGACGGTTAACCCGACGCCTACTGTGAACACCATCGCCAACGCCTCCTACTGCAACGGCGCAGCGGGCGCGGCCATTGTCTTCGGCGGTCCAGTGAGCGGGGCCACCTACAGCTGGACCTCCTCGGCTAACGTGGGCTTCGGCTTGAGCGGCACGGGCAACATCGGAGCCTTCACGGCCACCAACACGACAGCGGCACCAGTGGTAGCCACCGTGACGGTGACGCCATCGGCCAACGGCTGCCCGGGCACTCCGCGAACCTTTACCGTGACGGTGAACCCGACGCCGACGGTGAACACGATTGCCAGCAGGACGCTTTGCAACGGGGCGTCGGGCGCGGCCATCAGCTTCGGCAGCCCTGTGGCGGGGACCACCTACAGCTGGACCTCCTCGGCTAACGTGGGCTTCGGCTTGAGCGGCACGGGCAACATCGGAGCCTTCACGGCCACCAACACGACAGCGGCACCAGTGGTAGCCACCGTGACGGTGACGCCATCGGCCAACGGCTGCCCGGGCACTCCGCAAACCTTTACCGTGACGGTGAACCCGACGCCGACGGTGAACACGATTGCCAGCAGGACGCTTTGCAACGGGGCGTCGGGTGCGGCCATCAGCTTCGGCAGCCCTGTGGCGGGGACCACCTACAGCTGGACCTCCTCGGCTAACGTGGGCTTCGGCTTGAGCGGCACGGGCAACATCGGAGCCTTCACGGCCACCAACACGACAGCGGCACCAGTGGTAGCCACCGTGACGGTGACGCCATCGGCCAACGGCTGCCCGGGCACCCCAAGGACATTCACCGTGACGGTGAACCCGAATCAGCCAGTTGCCTTCACTGGAGTGATTGCCAGTACCAATACCTTCTATACAGGTCAGAGCAGTGTTGCATTAACAGCTTTACCAACAGGAGGTGTATTTAGTTCTTCGAAGAGTGGTGCAGTTACTTTGAGCAATGGGATATATTCATTCAACCCTTGCACAGCCGGGCCAGGAACCCATACGATTACATACACCCGCACAACCGGAAGCTGTACAAGTACTGTTTCAAAAACAGTTACCGTAGTACCGTCAACATATACCGTGGTTGTTACAACAAACAACTTCCCGGTTTGTAGGGGGGAGAATACGGATTATACAGCCCAAGTATACCGCGACATCGAAGGGGTTATATATCCTTACATGACGAATGCGCAAGGTCAACCGCTAAATGCTCAAGGCCAGGTAGTAGCTGATGATGAGGACCCTGCTCCAAATCCAGACTATATCAATAACCCGGCATATGTTCCTGCTAACACGCCTGCTATAATCAAGCAGCAAGCCTACAGATTTTTTGAGGCAAAGGTTATTCTTGGCAATGGAGCAAAAGTGAATGAGAATGATGGCCAAGATAGTAAAGTGAATTCATTTACCTATGGATGGACTCGCAGCAAATCGGATGGCAGCAGTATATCAAATGATGCCCGAACCAGAGGCTTTGCAGGACTTTCTGCCACGGATTGGGTAGCGGTTTGGGTAAGCCCTAAGAATCCAGGTACTACTACTTGTTCTGCTAACTTTAATATCCTTTCCAGCAGAATTTACTTTAGCGAGCCAAGAGGATATACTATGACCCTGAGTCCTGTAGCTCCTTGGTGTTATAATCCTACTGATCAAAGCAACGTAACGCTTACGGCAAATTTGGGAGCCTTGTCCGTAGGTTGGGATGCTACTAATGTTAGAGTAGATTGGTATATAAAACGCAGTGGAGTAGCCGATATATTATTGAGGACAACTACTGGTGCGAGTGGCTCTACTATAAGCATTGAAGAACCAAGGAGCAAGTTCCAGAATGGAGATCAGGTTTACCTGAATTATTCTTCAGCCTTTGATACCTTTGCTGATGCCGATTCTAAATGTACTAAGAAGCAAAATCTTACAACTCCCATTACCATTACCATTGACCAGCCTGCTGATATTACAGCGGCTCTTGCAGCACCTGCAGCGATGTGTGAAGCAGGTAGTGTAACCATGAGTGTAAATGCTACGGGTACTAATCTACAGTATGCCTGGTACAAGGCTGGTAGCGCAACACAGCTTGTAAATAGCACAGGTAAGATAAGCGGTGCTACAACAAATGCTATCACTATAGCTAACTTAGCAACAACTGATGCCGGCAACTACTATGTAACTGTAAGTAATGCTGCTTCTTCAGCCTGTGGTGCGACTGAAACATCAAATGAGGTAACTCTGGTGGTTAATCCTTTAACAAGAATAACCGCTCAGCCAATTGCACAAACGCTTTGTGTAGGTCAGGGAGCCTCCTTTAATGTTGCAGCCACCGGAACTAATGTAGCTTACCAATGGCTGAAAGGAGGAAACATAATCAGTGGTGCAACTTCCGCCACTTACTCCATACCAGCGGTGACTACAGCAGATGCAGGAATCTACAGTGTAAGTGTAACTGGTACATGCGGAACTTTAACTTCTGATGCAGTAGCACTCAATGTGAATACGCCGCCTGCCATCACTGCTCAACCTTTAGCACAGAATGTTTGTGCCGGTACGGGAGCTACATTTAATGTAACTGCGACGGGTACAGATATTGCTTACCAATGGTTGAAAGGAGGAATTGTGATTCCTGGTGCAACCGCGAATAGCTACACAATACCTTCTGCAACGGAGGCTGATGAAGCTAACTACAGTGTGCGTATAACTGGTACAAGTGCATGCGGAAGTATCACCTCTGAAGCAGTTGCACTCACAGTTAATCCAATAGCAACGATAATCGCTACCATGGAAGTTAATCCAGATCCTGTCATGGTCAACGAGTCGGCTACTTTCACTGCCTTTACTGACATAAAAGATGGTGTACAAGTAGTGTATGAGTGGTATATAGGGGACGAAGAAACTGGCGCCTGGAGATTAGCAGCGACTAACACTGTTACCTCAAACACCAATTCATTCACTATAGAGTCAGTTGAGGAAGGAGCGTTTAATGCAAGAGTCGATATCAAACCAATGAATGACGGAACCAACTGTTATAATGCGACAAGTGTTGTGACAGGTGAAATCACCCCGCTCCCGGTAGAGATCATCTACCTGAACGCCAGCAAGCAGGGCAACAACGTTTTGCTGGAGTGGGCGACGGCCATGGAGCAGGACAACGCAGGCTTCGAGGTGCAGGTGTCCACGGACGGCTTCACCTACAGGAAGCTGACGTTCGTGCCGGCCAAAAACGGCAACGCCAGCACCAGGCAGGAGTACGCCTTCACTGACAAGGAGAACGGCAAGTTCGGCACCCGCTACTACCGCCTCAAGCAGCTCGACACGAACGGCACGCACGAGTACTTCGGTCCCAAGGCGGTGAGCTTCGGCAGCGTGGCCAGCCAGGTGATCGCCTTCCCTAACCCGTTCCACGACGAGGTGACGCTCGACATCGCCTCCGAGACGGCCGGCGAGGCGCTCATCACGGTGACCGATGCGGTGGGCAAGCAGCTGCTGGTGCGCAGGGTGCAGGTGGAGAAAGGCTTCACCACCGAGAAGCTGCGGCTGGACGCAGGGTTGCCGCGGGGCCTCTACATCATCAAGGCGCAGGTGGGCGGCGTGACCCAGTACATCAAGATGATCAAAGAGTAATTGCATACAAATAACTAATAGGGTTTAACGCTGAAAGAGCCGGGTATTTTACCCGGCTCTTTTGCGTTTTAGTCTTGCTCAGTATCGAATAACAGTATCAGCTGGTTCGTGCGCATCCAATTTTATACACTTACTGGAAATTCTCCTCCGAGGTGGGGTTAGGGGTGGGTTCAAGTTGCGCACAAAATATTGAACAGCTTCATTGCGCATTTTTCAATTGATAATGGTATAAGTTTTAAAGTTGTGATGTTTGAGTTCGGGGTGTGACGCGGATGTTAAGGATGCCCTTTCCTAACTTATTCCTTTTCTCTTGTATCAGAGTGGCCTTCGTTTAGCTTTTCGGCATAGCAGGACTTCATAGAAGACGGCTTTTTATATGCAACTATCTTATATGCCAATAAGTCTAAAACAACTTCTTGCATAAGCTATCAGGATTGCCTGTGTTGATCTGCCCGAAGCCTTTGCTGTAAATGCCTATATACCCTAACCCGCCTTGGTGATAGGCCGTTAATACAAGGCATACATAAACTTATGAAAGCAAATGGAACAGGAACAAACAACCTTACTTAAGGATTACGCTATAGAGGAAAAAGGGGCATATTTTGGGGCGCTGGCCAGCATGGCGTCAGCCGACGGCAAGACATCAGAGGAAGAGCTTGAGTTTCTGAGCCTGCTGGGCGAGGCGGCAGAGCTTCCGGAAAATGTGCAGCAGGAGGTGGTGCAGATCGCCAGGAACCCGTCACAGATCAATGTGCAGAAATGCCTGGATACGCTGAAAGGCAGCCAACTCCGGTTCTCCTTCATCACAGACATCATCAGCTTTGCAAAGGCAGACGGACATTACGCCCCGGAAGAGCAGAAAGAGATACAGCAAATGGCCGATTACCTGGGCGTGAACCAGAAGCAATACAGCATTCTGGAGCAGTTTGTGAACAAGGCCGACGAAGCACAGCAGCAGGGCGAAGACCCGACGTCACAGTCGTTCCTGAACAAGAACGGCTTCGGCGATATGTTTAAAAATGCGGGTATCTCACCGCAAATGGTGCAAGGCATAATCGGCATTGCGGCTCCTTTCGTGATCGCGAAACTCCTGAGCGGCGGCCGCCGCAGGGGCTATGGCGGTGGTATGATGGGCGGCATGGGCGGTGGCTTGCTCGGCGGCCTGTTAGGAGGCGGCATGATGGGCGGTGGCATGGGTGGCGGCATGTACCGCAGCGGCGGCGGGCTCGGCTCCATCATATCTATCCTGGGCGGGCTGAACGGCAGAAAAGGCTATGGTAATGTAAGAAAATCCGGTGGCCTGGGAGGCTTGCTGGGGGGTATATTGGGCGGCCGGCGAGGCGGCTCCGGCTGGTAATTTATTATTTATATAGTAGAGCAGGAATTTGGTGTTTACGCCAATTCCTGCTCTACTATTTTCCGCAGGTCCTCTTCACGCAGCAGACCCTGTATTTTTTTGTTTCCGATGATAAAAGTAGGCACTGCTGTTATGCCAGCTTCCTTATAGGCGTGCTGCAGCGCTTTTTGATGGGCCTCCCTGTATCTGCCTGATTCGATCGCCTCCCTGAACCCCGCCTCCTCCAGCCCTACATCCTTTGCCAGGGTTGCCAGCACGTTTATATCCCCCAGGTCCTGCTCCTCCTGAAAAAAGGCCGTAAACATACGGTGCGTATAGGCCTCTCCCAAACCTTTCTCTCTGGCATACTGATACCCTTCAAAAGCGAGGTGCGTATGTGGCTGCGGCGACACCTTCGGCAACACCATTTTTATACCCAACTGGCTGGCTATCGGGTATACGGAGTTCTGCCAGGTGCTTTGCAGATAATCATCTTCCGGTTTCAGTGTGGGGGTGGGGTATGCACGGAGCTCAAACGGCATCCATTCTACCTGCACCTGGTCTTCCATGCCTTTTAAGGCCCGCTCCAGCACCACTTCCCCGAAGAAGCAGTAAGGGCAAACGAAGTCGGAGTATACCTGTATCTGTACCATATATACGTTCTGTAGTGGTACACATAAGTACCGGTGTGCCTGCAGTAATGTTTTCCTTTTTGTACAAAGAAAAGCTTGCAGCCAAAACTTTGTAAATTGCCTTCCTAAAGCGCATTTTATATATGATTCGGAAATATTTTCTCCTGCTGTTGCTGGGGCTGAGCCAGCTTTCGTGCCAGCAACAGCCCACGCAAACGCATACCACACCGGCTTCGCAACAACTTACAGCTGCTGTATATTACCCGGGCGAGGGAGACGACTGGGAGCGGCGGACGCCGGAACAGGTAGGGCTGGACGCTGCAAAACTGGAAGAAGCTGTCGCCTGGGCCAAAACACAGGAAACGCAGCAGATGGCGAAAGACTTCGCTACGCAGGAAGATATCTTTGGGAAGATGCTCGGCCCTTTGCCCGCCGACAGAGCCAGCACCAACGGCATCATCCTGAAAGACGGCTATATAGTGGCGGAGTGGGGTGACACCGAACAGCCTGACCCCACCTACAGCGTAGCCAAAAGTTTCCTCTCCACTATTCTTGGCCTGACCCTGGACCGTGGGATGATAAATGACCTACAGGACCCGGTGGTAAAATATATAAAGGACGGCGGCTACGATTCGGAGCAGAATCGGAAGGTGACCTGGGAGCACCATGCCCGGCAAACCTCGGAGTGGGAAGGAGAACTCTGGGACAAGAAGCACGATTTTGTGGGCGCCGCGGAATATGGGCGCGGGGAGCGAAAGCCGCGTGAACTGCAGGAGCCCGGCACCTTTTACGAATATAACGATGTGCGCATTAACCGGTTGGCATTGTCGCTGCTGCGCCTCTGGGAAAAGCCGCTGCCCGAGGTGCTGGAAGACGAGATCATGGACCCGATTGGTGCCTCTGACTCCTGGGAATGGGTGCCTTACCGCAACTCCAATGTTGTGATCAACGGCAAGGAGATGCCATCCGTGAGTGGCGGCACGCGCTGGGGCGGCGGCCTTTGGATCAGCACCCGAGACGAAGCCCGCTTCGGTTACCTGTTCCTGCGCAACGGCCGCTGGAAAGACAAGCAACTGGTTTCGGAGGCGTGGGTGCAGGAAGCAACCACAAAACGAGGTCTCGTTGGGCCGGATTACGGCTACCTCTGGTGGCTGAACACCGGAGGGGAAGCGTGGCCAGGCGCTCCTACAACCAGTTACGCCGCTTTGGGTGCGGGCCAGAACACTATATGGGTGGATCCGGAGCACGATATCGTGGTGGTGTGGCGCTGGCACGATGGCAAGCAGGACGAGCTTATCAAGCGGGTGCTGGCAGCGGTGATCAGGTGAAGGATTGTCAGGTAGCCTATAGGAGCCGCCAGAATTATCCTGTTTACTATGTAAAAACCATCTTTGCAACGGGTTTGGCAACGAGCCCCCATATACATCTTTTACATTTACTTTACAGGTGCTTTAGCAGCTGTGCTTTTAAAGTTCTTAATTTTGCGGTTTGCCAGTTTGGCACATCTGCAAAACGCTTTTATATATAGAATGCTCTCTTCCACATCAGTTCAAAATCAGCCGAGGCGGGTGCACCGGCTGGCCGTTGGCTGCTTCTTTTCCCTGCAGGGACTCTCCTTTGCCAGCTGGGGCTCCCGCATCCCTACCATCCAACAGCAAATGGGTTTGTCGGAAACTGCGTTGGGCGGGGTGCTGCTGGCACTACCTTTAGGCTTGCTGCTCTCACTGCCGCTGGCCGGGTGGATGATCGCGAAAGTCGGAAGCCGCAGCGTCCTGCTGGCTGCAGGTGTCTTATACTGCGCAACGCTGGTGGCCATTGGCTACGCCACAAGCCCTTTGCAACTGGTAATGGCCTTGTTTGTGTTTGGCTTTGGCGGGAATCTGATGAACATCTCCGTGAATACGCAGGGGGTGGGCGTGGAGGCTTTATACCAAAAATCCATTATGGCTTCTTTCCATGGGTTGTGGAGCCTGGCCGGATTTACCGGTGCCGCGATCGGTACACTGATGATCGGGGAAGGCGTTTCCCCGTTCCATCACTTCCTCCTGATCATGGCCCTCTCTATTGTGGCCATTGCGCTTGCTTCACGCTTTGTGCTGCGCGAAGATGTGAACACGGATGCCGATAAACCTATTTTTGTGATGCCGGATAAATCGCTGATTGACCTGGGAGTTATATGCTTTTTTGCCATGATCTGCGAGGGTGCGATGTTCGACTGGAGCGGTGTGTACTTTAAGAAGGTGCTGGGAGCCGAAAATGCCTGGATCGGCGCGGGCTACACCGCCTTTATGTGCACCATGGCCGGTACCCGCTTTGTAGCCGATTGGTTTACAAGTCGTTTCGGGTTGCAGCGCATCCTGCAGGCAAGCGGCGTCCTGACCGCATCAGGTTTGCTTATTGCCGTCCTTTTACCGCATTTGTATACTGCCATTGTGGGCTTCCTGCTGGTTGGAGCCGGTATATCGGCGGTGGTGCCCCTGCTATATAGTGCCGCCGGGAAATCGAAAGTGATGTCGCCGGGCGTGGCACTGGCCGCCGTGTCTACCATCGGCTTCTTTGGTTTCCTCATCGGGCCGCCGCTCATCGGGTTTATCGCGGGTGCCACCAGCCTGCGCATTTCATTCACAGTAATAGCCGTGATGGGGCTAAGCATTGCGGTAGTTGCGACTAGATCCAAATCGATCGCTTCGTAGGATCAGTATTAACTCGCAGCGTGCGCAACTCCCGCGAGCGTCTGATTTGCTTCGAAGCAAAAGCAGCTGTTAACAAATGCTGGCAGGAACTGCGTACGCTGCGAGGTTCTCAAGACAGGCATATATAAACAGCCATATATAAACAGGAGCGCCCCCCAAATGAGGTGGCGCTCCTGTTTATATATGATTTTGCTACTTACTGGCGGCAGGTGCAGTGCTCTCCGGCAATGCCTTCGAAGCGGGTGTTGGTGCCCTCGTGCCAATCAAACGCCGTGGCGTACTTCTCGTTTTCCCACCAGAACTTGCCCGGCTTCTTGTCGTAGTTGCCGGTTTCGGCCATTGTGGCGGCATCGTACAGGTGGCCGTTCACCATGGTGTACTGCACGTGCTCTGAGTTCCGGATGTTCTCCAGCGGGTTTTTGTCCAGCACGATCAGGTCAGCCAGCTTTCCTGGTTCCAGCGAGCCAATCTCCTTGCTCATGCCCAGGTATTCAGCCCCGTTCATTGTCGCCGCACGCAATGCCTCATGGTTGGTCATACCGCCCTGCTGCAGCATCCAGAGTTCCCAGTGCGCCCCTAAACCTTGCAACTGGCCGTGTGCTCCCAGGTTTACTTTCACGCCGTTGTCAGTCAGGGCTTTACAGGCCTCCGAGGTTTTGAAGTAGCCGTTCTGGTACTCCTCCTCCGGCACCTGCGTCACGAAGCGGGAGCGGCCATCGATCACAGAGCGCGGCGTGAACTTGAGCAGGCGCTCCTTCTCCCACACGTTCGTGTGCTGGTACCAGTAGTACTCCCCGTTCACGGCACCGTAGTTCACGATGAGGGTTGGCGTGTAGCCGGAGTCAGATGCTTTCCATACCTCTATCACGTCCTTGTAAAGCGGTGCCACCGGAATGTTGTGCTCCACGCCGGTATGGCCGTCCAATACCATGGTCATGTTGTGGAAGAAGGTGGAACCGCCCTCCGGGTACACGCTCATATCCAGTTCGCGGGCCGCCTGAATGACCTGCTGGCGCTGCTCGCGGCGTGGCTGGTTGTAGCTCTTCACCGAGAAGCCTCCCACTGCCTTGAGGCGGCGCAGGTGCGAGCGGGCATCGTCGAGGCTGTTGATCACGGCTTTGAAATTGCCATCAGCGCCATATAAAATGGTACCGGTAGAGTAGATGCGCGGACCGATCATCGCACCCGACTTCACCGCCTCCGACTGGCTGAACACCATTTCTGTTGTGGAAGAAGGATCGTGGGTGGTGGTGACGCCGTAAGCGAGGTTGGCATAATAGGACCACTGTTTCTGCGGGCTCATGCCTAACCGGAACGTGCCCATATGCGCGTGCACGTCTATGATGCCCGGCATAATGGTTTTGCCGTTCGCGTTGATCACTTTGGCGTCCTTCGGCACCTGCACGTCTTTTCCGACGGCCACGATGCGGTTGCCGTCCACGACCACGGTGCCGCCTTCAATTACCTCATCGCCTTTCATGGTGATGATACGGGCGTTCGTAAAGGCCACTTTGCCTTCCGGAATGTTGGTTTTCAGCATCAGCCCGATCTTCGTGCCGGTGGTGTCGATGGTAGGAAGGGTATCCGGCGCACCCGGTACAAAGGCAAACCGGTTTTTCAGGTCGTTCGAGAAATACTCGTCGCCCAACACCCAGTTCACTTTCTTGCTGTCCGAGGACCAGTGGATGCTGGTGCCGGCGTCGCGGGTGAAGCGGGCAACCGGAACGGCTTTTGTCTCAGCGCTCAGCTCCAGACCGGCCCCGTTGTCAGAGAACGGCGCGATATAGCCGTTAAACAGCTCCACAAAAGCGATCCACTTGTTGTCAGGGCTAGGGTAGAACTGGTCGGTGTAGGTGGAGGTGTAGTGCGTCCGCTCATTTTTGCCGTTCAGGTCAATGCTCTTGAAGGCGTATTTATCACCGGCACGGCCCGTGAAGAAAATGCGGTCGGAGGTGGCGCTGAACTGCGGCGAAGAACCGTTCTTCTGCACCAACGTAGCTTTACCACCGTCGGCAGGTATATAATAAATGCCTTTCTCGTTGCTGTGCGCGTAGCCCTGGTGGTTGTTGCCGCCCTCGCGGGTATACACGATGTACTTACCGTTTGGCGAGAATACCGGCTCGTTGTAAAAGCCTTTCTCGGTGTTCAGCTTGGTTGGCTTTGCGTTCTTCCTGCGGAGGTCCAGTTTATACAGGCTGCTGAAGTTCTCGTCGTTCCAGGTGGTATACACAATCGATTTACCGTCTGGCGAGAAGGATGGGTAGAACTCAAAGTCCTGGCCCTTGGTAAGGCGCTCCGGCTTTCCGTTGGGCAATTCCTTTTTGTATATATAACCGGCCGCGTTAAACACCAGCGTCTTGCCGTCTGGGGAAGTAACGGCGTGGCGGATGGCTTTGGCTGTAAACTGCTTCGGCGACAAGCCTTCTTTGCTGTGGTCGTGGCGCACGGCGTCCGTAATCTGGTGCGTGGCTGTCGCCTCAAACGGGATGTTCGTTACCTGCTTGCTGGCCACGTCCACTTTGTTGATCTTGCCGCCGGCCCAGAAAACGATCTGCTTGTTGTCCGGTGTCCAGGAGAAGTAGGGGTAGAGGCCGAAAACTGCCCAGGCTTCCTGCTGGTCGTGGTTGAGGTTATCATATATAGGCCATTCTTCGCCGGTCTTCAGGTCGTGCACAAACAGCACCGACTTAGTGCGTACGCGCCGCACGAAGGCCATCTGCTTGCCGTCGCGGGAGATCACCGGGCGCACAGAGCCACCGTTTCCGGTCACCACATTCTCGATCTCTCCTGTGTTACGGTCTACGCGGCGAATCACGTAGATCTGGCCGTTCGGGTCTTTGTTGTACTCAAACGTGGAGCCGCCGCTCATATCCTCCGAAAAGTAGATATACTTCCCGTCAGGTGAGGCAACAGGCTCCCCGGCGTCCTGCTGGTCGTTTTTGCGCTTGGTGAGCTGCACGCCCGTTCCGCCGGTGCGGTGGTACATCCACATCTCGCCGGCGCCCAGCGAGCGGGTGTTGGTGAAGTGCTTGCGGGCCACGAGGTATTCGCCGTCGGGGGTCCAGACCGCGTTGTTCAGCAGCCGGAAGCTCTCGTTCGTGATCTGCTTGGCCTCAGAGCCATCGCGTTTCATGACCCAGATGTTGTCGCCGCCGCCGGCATCCGAGGTGAAGGAGATATACTGGCCATTCGGGCTGAAGCGGGGCTGCACCTCGTACGCGCGGCCGCTGCGCAAGAGCTTCGCCTTACCGCCAGAAGCTGGCATGATGTAAAGGTCGCCGAGCATGTCGAAGATGATCTCCTTGCCGTCCGGGCTCACGTCCACGCTCATCCAGGTGCCTTCGGTGGTGGTAACGGTCACTTCTTTCTGCGGGCCGTGCTGGGCTTCCACGTTCCACTTCGCTTCTTCTTTTTTGTCCTGCGCCTGCGCCTTGCCTAAAGGGAGGGCCAGCGCTGCGGCCAGTAACATACTCAGATAAGTACGTTTATTCATGTGAGGTGTAAGGTAAAGGGTTCGTTATGATCCTCAAATTTAAGCATTCGGGGCCATAATGTGAAGCGCTATATTCCAGCGACTAAAAGTGTAGGGTATATGATCAGAACAGAAACCCCAGGGCCATAGTTTGGAGTACAAACGTTAGAGCTAAGCAAAGGCAAGCATAATCTAAACACGGTGGCGGGGATATCATATCACACTTAAGATAAAGGAGAAACATGAAGTTAGCAGGAAATACCATACTGATTACAGGAGGTGCCACAGGCATTGGTTTTGCCTTGGCGGAGCGTTTTTTGCGGGCCGGGAGCGAGGTGATTATTTGCGGCAGAAGGGAAGACAAGCTGCAGGAGGCCAAAGCGAAATGCCCGGGCCTACACACCCGCACATGCGATGTGGCGGACGATGGGGAGCGTGTGGCGTTATTTGAATGGGCAACAAGGGAGTTCCCAAAACTGAATGTGCTGGTGAACAATGCCGGCATTCAGCGGAGGGTACGCTTTCTGGAGGACCAGGAGCCTTGGGCGGTGCGGCGGCAGGAGATTGCCATCAACGTGGAGGCGCCTATCCATTTGTCAGCACTGTTTATACCGCATCTGCGGCAGCAGGAAAACGCAGCCATTCTGAATGTATCCTCGGGATTGGCTTTTACACCCGGTACTTTCGCAATGGTTTACAGTGCCACCAAAGCAGCGCTCCATGCTTTTACGATGACGCTGCGCCATGAACTAGCCAACACCAGTATCCAGGTAGTCGAAATAGTGCCGCCCGCCGTTGACACGGACCTGGGAGGGGTGGGCATTCATACCATGGGCGTGCCGGTAGACGAATTTGCCGACAACATCCTGCAACGCATCGTGGCCGGTGAACTGGAAGTAGGGTATGGCCGGTCTGAGAAAGCGCGGCTGGCGAACCGGGATGAGATTGATGAGACGGTGCGAAGGATGAGCGCGCTGTAAATCAGATGAGGCGCTTCCTCTATATAAACAGGGGAGATCTACTTCTGCCCTGTTTATATAGAGGGGTGTTTAGAGCGGTGGGAATTTAGTTTTCTGCTGCATGCCCTGTAGCTGCTCCAGTGCGGCGGCGGCGTTGTGCACCGGCAACTGGCAGGTTTTGTTGTAGCAGACGTAGATGGTGGTCTTCCCATCCAGCGCCACTTTATCCTCCAGCAAAGCCAGCTTGCTTTGGCCGTTGCTGGTGCCCAGCAGGATCATGTTGGGGATATAAAACGCGCTGAGCTCATCCCGCATCCGGGCGGCTTCCTTGCCTGAAATCGCGACTTCTGCGGTTGGCGTGAGTTTGTGGAAGTACAGCGTGGCCCAGTTGCTCAGGTGTGAGGGTTCTTTCACCAGCAGGTCCTTCACCTTTGCCAGCATTTCGTTGGAGAGGGATATATAGCGGTCTTCATCAAAGTACAGCCCGAGGAAGTGCAGGTTGGTGGCCATCACGGAGTTAGAGGCAGGCGTCACATTGTCGATGATCTCCTTTTTGCGGGCAATGAGTTTCTCCGAGCTCTGGTCGGTGAAAAAGAACAGGCCCTCTCCCTCGTCAAAAAAGTGCTCCAGCGTGTAGTCCGTCAGCTGCTTCGCCTGCTGCAGCCACTGCTCGTCAAAGGTTACTTCATATAACCGGGTGAAGGCACGGATAAGGTACGCATAATCTTCCAGGAACCCGTCTATGGTAGCTTTGCCTTGCTTGTAGTTATGGTACAGTTTCTCACCTCTCTTCAGGTTCTGAAGCAGGAAGTTAGCGTTGCGCAGCGCCAGGTCCAGGAAGTGGTCGTTGCCGAAAACATAGTAGGCATCGGCCAGCCCTTTCAGCATCAGGGCATTCCAGGAGGTGAGTATTTTGTCATCCAGCCCTGGCCTGATGCGTTTGGCCCGCACCTCCATGAGTTTGTTCTTCCAGTTTTGCACCATGTCCTGCAGCACCTCTACCTCCAGCTCATGCGCTCTGGCAAACTCCTCGTCGCTGGTGCGGCGGTGCAGGATATTGCGGCCATGCTCGAAATTGCCTGCCGCCGTGGCGTGGTAGTACTTGGAAAAGAGCGGCTCCTCGCTGCCGAGTATCTCGTGCAGCTCGTCTTTCGTGAAGGTGTAAAATTTGCCTTCCTCGCCTTCGCTGTCCGCATCCAGCGAAGAATAGAAGCCGCCTTCCGGGCTCATCAGCTCCCGCTCCACAAACCGGATAGTTTCATATACCACCTCATGGTACAATGTTTCACGTGTAGCCTGATACGCCTCGGCATATAAGGTTACCAACTGGCCGTTGTCGTAGAGCATTTTCTCGAAGTGCGGCACCAGCCACTCGGCATCCACAGAGTAACGGGCAAAGCCGCCGCCGATCTGGTCGTAGATGCCGCCGTAGGCCATCTCGCGCAGCGTCAGGTTCACCTGGTTCAAAGCGGTCTGGTCGGAGGTGTGGTGGTGGTAGCGCAGCAGGAACAGGTAGTTGGTGGGCATCGGGAACTTGGGCGCCTGCCCCAGCCCACCCAGCTTCCGGTCGAAGCGGGTGCTGAAGTTATAGCCCATCAGCTTGAAGTCGTCTTCGCGCACATGGAAGTTGCTTTGGCCAAGGCCATACTTCTCCAGCTCGCTCCGGTTAAGGTGCTCCACAAACTGCTCCGCCGACTTGTCCAGTTTCTCCCTGTCTTTCTGGTAAGCCTCGGCGATATTCTGCAGCAGGCCCACCCATTGCTTTGGCGGGAAGTAGGTACCGCCATAAAACGGCTTGGCCTCGGAGTTCAGGAAAACGTTGAGCGGCCAGCCACCCTGCAAACCCATGGCATGCACGGCATCCATATATACCGCATCCACATCCGGGCGCTCCTCCCGGTCTACTTTGATGCACACGAAGTGCGCGTTCATCACCGCCGCTATCTCCTCCTTCTCAAACGACTGGTGCTCCATCACATGGCACCAATGGCAGGCGGCATAGCCAATGCTCACCAAAATGGGCTTGTCCTCCTGCCTGGCCTTCTGCAGCGCCTCCTCGCCCCACGGGTACCAGTCCACGGGGTTGTGGGCGTGCTGCAGCAGGTACGGGCTGCTTTCGTTCAGGAGGCGGTTGGGTTTTCTGTCTTCTGCCATGGTTGTCTGGTGGTTGTGCCGGCTGTGTCCGGTGGAGGTGGTTGTCAGTTATATTGGTTTCAAATGTAAAAAGGCATACAGGAGATTAGCCTGGCTGTGGCGAAGCCTATTGCTTTTTATAGGCTGTTCCTGTTTCCTTGATAGGCTCCAAGGTAATCTTCATAGTAGCCACATGAAAGGAGTATTTTGTTTCGGGATCCACTATCTTATCATAAGCAGCATAATAGCGCAGGCCGGTTTCAGGGTCTTCCATATATCCGGCTACATCAAGCGAGGGCATGGGAGCCGGAGGGTTGCCAGGCTCGGGTTTGGCGATAGGCATTCTCGGCTCTATATGCCGGGGATGCGTGGCTATATAGGTTTGCAGCTTCCCTAAGAAGATGCTCAGGTCGTTGACAGGTGCCTGCGCGTTCGCATCGAAAAGCGTTACGAGGGACAGTAAGAAACAGAGAAGTAGCGTTTTCATTGGCATTGGTATAATCTATATATACTGCCGGATACAAGCCTTAGTTTTACGCACCAGCCAGCTACATTCCCTACAGCAGCTGGTCGCGCAGGGCTTTCTCCTCTGCCGCCGTCTCTATGTTATACTGCGCACCCAATTGCGTGAGTTGCTGCAAGGTGTTTCGCAGGAAGGCCTGGTGCGCCTCCGATTGCGGGTTAAACGGCCTGTGCGCCACAGCACGCCGTATTTTCTGCCACGCGTCCACAAACTGATGGAAGCGCTTGTCATAACAAGCCCCCACAAACTTCTGCCATATATAAGACTCAGCCACTTCTGTCGGGTGAATCATATCCTCTTTGTAAAAGCGGTAGTCGCGGAGGTCGTCCATCATCACCTCGAAAGCAGGAAAGTATTGCACATGGGTACTGGCTTCTGCCAACTCGTGGCACAACACCCGCAGCGTTGCTTTGCTCACAGCGTTTAAGGGAAGCGTTTCCTTTATATGCCGGACAGGGCTCACCGTCAGCAACACGTTCAGTGCCGGGTTAAGCTGTTGGAGCAGGGCGAGCGTCTGCCCGAACGCCTGCCGCATTTCCCCGGTTTGCAGCAGCACGCGCTCAAAGTTCCGGGCAGGCAGCTTGTGGCAGTTCGCAACCACTTTGCCTCCCGCGTGCAGCTTATATGCCACGGCGGTGCCGAAGGTGACAATGAGCAGCGACGCCTGTTGCAGGTAATGCCTGGTTCGCTGCAGCCTTTCCTCTATCTGTTGCAGCAGGTCGTCTTTAGCAGGGGAGGAGAGGGAGGAGTGAAGGTCATAGGCGTACCAGATGCCGTTCTGCTCCACCAGGTGCTGCTCAAAACCGTAGGGCTGGCCGGCAGCGGCCTGTAACAAGAGGCAAACGGAGAGCGGGTTGAAGATCGCTCCGAAGGGGTTCACCAGCGCGTCCACTTTGTTCTGCTGCAGCCGGTCCCCGATCACTTCTGCAAAACAGGAGCCGACCGTCAGTACTTTGTCCTGGAGCGAAAGCTGTAATCCAGTGGGGGCAACCTGTATCTCTGTCCGGAACATGGGGTATATATGGATGAATATATGGTGTGTATACGAAAGAATATGTTGCTGTACCGGGTCCAACCACCCCTGTCCCTCCTGGGTGCGGGGGGGGTTGGAGAAGTCAGCGCCCTTCAAGTATATATAAAAAAAGCGTCCTGCCTTTTGTGGGGCAGGACGCTTGGTCGTAGTCGTTTTGATGCGCTTACTGAGCCACCACGTTAAACTTAACCTGGTGCTTCACCTCTTTGTGCAGGTTGATAGAAGCGGTGTATTCACCGGCAGTCTTCACATCCTGATCGAAAGAAATGCGCTTGCGGTCCACTTCGATACCCTTAGCTTTTAAGGCATCCGAGATCTGAAGGGTAGTTACGGAACCGAATATCTTACCAGTCTCACCAACTTTGGCCGGAATCTCAAGCGTGATGTCACCGATGCTGTTCGCAATCTCCTGGGCATCGTTCTTGATCTTATCGGCTTTGTGGGCAGCCTGGCGGATGTTCTCCGCTACCACTTTCTTGTTTGATTTATCAGCGATAACTGCCAGCCCCTGCGGGATCAGGTAGTTACGGCCATAACCTGGTTTTACAGATACGGTGTCGTTCTTGTAACCAAGGTTTTTTACGTCGTCTTTAAGTATTACTTCCATCTTGTCCCCTCCTTATTTTAAAGAATCTCCAACATAAGGCAAGATCGCGAGGTGTCTTGCTCTGGCAACAGCCTGCGATACTTTGCGCTGGAACTTCAGGCTGGTGCCTGTCAGTCTCCTAGGAAGGATCTTCCCCTGCTCGTTTACAAACTTCAGCAGGAAGTTACCATCTTTATAATCGATATACTTAATTCCGCTCTTCTTGAAGCGGCAGTATTTCTGGCGATTATCTTGCTTGTGTACTCTTTCGTTAACTAAGCTCATTATGCTTTAACCTCCTCTTTTTTTGCTTGTGATTTGAATTCACCGTTTCTTCTGCGCTCGTTGTACGCCACAGCGTGCTTGTCGAGGGCAGTCGTTAAGAAACGAACAACTTTTTCATCACGGCGATAAGCCAGCTCAAGAGCATCGATCACGGTGCCGGGTGCCTTGAATTCAACGAGGTGGTAGAAACCCGTGGATTTCTTCTGGATTGGGTAAGCAAGCTTACGAAGACCCCAGTTCTCTTCGTGAATAATGTCGGCGCCATTTTCCTTAAGCACCTGTCTGAACTTCTCGACCGTTTCTTGCATCTGCACCTCGTTCAAGAGAGGCGTCAGGATGAAGACCGTTTCGTAATTTTTCAATTCCATCGGTTCGATTGTGTATTTAATTTTAGCCTGCAAAGGTATAGGTTAATTATCTTCGAAGCAAATGTTTCACAAGAATTTGCATCTGTGGCTGTTGCCCTTCGCAGACTACAGCCACAGAATAAGCAAGAGATTAAGGTCTTCCTATATATCCTAATGGCTGCTTATATATATAAAGGTGTCAGGCGAACGAAAAACCTTGTACTTTAATGCCTAAAATGTGGCGGAAAACAAGTGCAACCCAGCGCTGTTAAAGTAGAGCAACAGCGGCTGAGATTAAGAACAAAGAAAGGATAAAATATGATAAAAATTATACAAGCAGAAGCTGTAAAAAGCATCCTTTATTTAAAACTGTTCTAAATAAAACAGCCTAAATCAGGGTAAAAACACAATTATATACGCACTTTAACAGCATTTATACGCATGGTTCCACCAGGGGGAAATAATAAACTTATTCTGTTTGAATAATGGAATTCGCATAGTAGATTTGTGGCCGTAAAGTAATTTTACCTCATACTAAACACATACAAGAGATCTTGGCAATGATTAGCTGTATAGTTAAAACAAAAATCAAAGTTTTCCTCGTCTTCTTGTTTGCATTGGTGGTCTCTTTTGGCGCTTATGCCCAGGAGGCCAGCGAGCAGGCAGAAGTGTCTCAAAAGGGAGTGGTGCCGGGGGCTGCGGAAGGAGCCGCGCAAGCTGCAAGTACGGGCGGATTGCCTGTTGATGACGCCGCCATTGTAGAGGCAGGAGATGCGTTATTTAAAAATAACTGTGCCGTTTGTCACTCTGCCGGCTCTGACGTGATCGTGGGACCTGGTTTGCAGGGTGTGAACCAAAGGAGGAGCCAGGAATGGCTGCACAGTTGGATCAGGAACTCGCAGGCGCTCATCCAGTCCGGGGACGCCGATGCCATTGCCGTATATAACGAGTATAACAAGCAGGCAATGCCGTCGTTCAACTTCACTGACGCCGAGATCACCTCTATCCTCACTTACATCGAGGCGTCCGCCTCGGCGGCTGCGGTGCCTGCCACCGTAGGGTCTGATGTGGCGCAGGCTCCGGGTGAGGGTGTGGGTTCAGATGCCATTGGTGCCGTGGGCGGTTACCTCGATATCGTGCTGGTGGTGCTGATCCTGGTGCTGATCGTGCTGGTGGTGACGCTGTTGTTGATCACCTCGGTGCTGAAGAACTACCTGAACACCAATCGCAAGCTGAACGAGTACGACAACGAAGTGGTGAACCAGCGCTTCGACTTCTCCAAGATATATAAATCAAAGGCTGTCCGGACTCTCGTGGTGCTCATCTTTGTGGTGGTGCTGCTGGATCTGACCTGGGATACGGCCATGGGAATCGGCATACAGGAAGGCTACCAGCCTAAACAGCCAATCGCTTTCTCGCATAAGCTGCACGCCGGCGAACACCAGATCGACTGTAACTACTGCCACACCACGGTATATAAAAGCAAGAGCGCCAGCATCCCGTCTGCAAATATCTGTATGAACTGCCACAGCCAGATAAAGAAGGAGTCCCCTGAGATTCAGAAGATATACAAAGCGATCGAGCGCGGCCAGCCGATTGAGTGGGTTCGCATCCACAACCTGCCAGACCTGTCTTACTTCAACCACTCGCAGCACACCCAGGTGGGCGGCATCGAGTGCCAGACCTGCCACGGCCCTATCCAGGAAATGGATGTGGTATACCAGTATTCACCGCTTACCATGGGCTGGTGTATCGATTGCCACCGCGAAACCCCGCTTAACACAGAAGGAAACGGCTATTACGACAAACTGGTGGAATTGCACGAGTCAAGTTCCAAGGGTGCGTTCACTGTTTCGTCGAATGGTGGTACAGAATGCTCTAAGTGTCACTATTAATTAATTCTATTTTAGATAAAGATTCGAGTTTTCTACATATAATATGCAAAACAGAATAAAATACTGGAGAGGAATTGAGGAGTTAGAGAACACTCCGGAATTCGCTAAGCATGCTCATAACGAGTTTCCAGAATTCCTTCCTGTTAAGGGAACCAGTGACGACGAAGGGGCTTTGAATGGCAAAACGAAGCGACGAGACTTCCTGAAGCTGATGGGCTTTAGCCTGGCGGCGGTTTCGCTGGCTTCCTGCGAGGCACCGGTTCGGAAAGCGATTCCTTATCTGAATAAGCCAGTAGACGTAGAGCCGGGCGTGGCCAATTGGTACGCCACTACCTATTACCAGGGCGGTATCTACAACAGTATCCTTGTTAAAACGCGGGAGGGAAGGCCAATAAAAGTAGAGCCAAACCCGAGCTCCGCACTCACGCCGCTAGGTACGCACGCACGGGCACAGGCCTCTTTGTTGGGCCTGTATGACAACAACAGGCTGCGAACCCCGCTCATCAAAGGCAAAATAGCCCAATGGGCGCAGGTTGACCAGGAAATCACTTCCCGCCTCGGTAGCACAACCGGCAAAGTGGCTTTTGTGTCTTCAACCATCATCAGCCCGTCGACCAAGCAGCTCATCAGCGAGTTTGGCTCCCGGTTCGGCAGTTTCGAGCACGTGACCTACGATGCGAACTCAGCCTATGGTTTGCTGAGTGCCAACGGCGGCGTTGTGCCAGGATATGATTTCAGCAATGCCCAGGTAATCCTCAGCGTGAACGCTGACTTCCTCGGCACCTGGATCGCTCCTACCACCTTTGCCAAGCAGTATATCCAGAACAGGAAAGTAACTGCCCAGAACCCAACCATGTCGCGCCATTACCAGTTCGAGACCAGTTACTCCGTGACTGGCGCAAACGCAGATGTGCGTGTCCCGATCAAGCCGTCTGAGGAGGCTGCCGTAATCACAGCACTCTATAACGGCATCACTGGCCAGGGGGGCGCAGGCAATGTTCCTGCCGCCGCTGCGAAAGCGCTGGCCGCTGCTGTTAAAGAACTGAAGGCAAACCAGGGGAAAGCCCTGGTCGTGTCTGGCTCCAACGATCCGGGCACACAGGCCATGGTCGCCGCCATCAACAATTCACTGGGTGCGGCAGGCTCCACCATCGATGCCAACAAGCCTTACTTTGTGAAGCAGGGTAACGATGCGGCCATGATCCGCCTGATAGAGGAGATGAATGCCGGTACGGTAGGTGCGATATTCTTTTATAATTCAAATCCGGTATACGACCACCCCCTGTCAGAAAGAGTTGTTACCGGCCTGAAGAAAGTGCCGTTGAAAGTGTCATTTTCTGAGCGGGTGGATGAAACTGCGCTGTTAGCGGACTACGTAACCCCGGATCACCATTACCTGGAATCCTGGAACGACAACGAGCCGCGCCGGGGATCGCTTAGCCTTACCCAGCCAGCGATCAGCCCGATCTTCCTGACGCGCCAGATGCAGGACAGCCTGTTGACCTGGGGTGGCAACAACGTGAATTACTACGAATACATCCGCAATAACTGGCGGAAAATAGCGCCGGCAGGCGATTTCAATACCTTCTGGGAGCAGTCGGTGCACGATGGCGTGCTGGAGACCGGCGCGACCATGCTCACGGTGAACAGCAATTTCACGGCGGCTTCTCCTGTCGCAAAACCAGTGAAGGCCGCTGCCATTGAGGCTGTTGTTTACGAGAAAGTAAGCATCGGCACCGGTGAGTATGCGAATAACCCGTGGTTGCACGAAATGCCCGATCCGATCTCTAAAGCGAGCTGGGGTAACTATGTAGCCATGCCGCAGCGGATGTCGGAGGAGATGGAGCTGGTGCAGGGCGACGTGGTGAAGGTAACGACACCGAGCGGCAAGAACTTTGAACTTCCTGTACTGGTGCAGCCAGGTCAGGCGAACGGCACGGTGGCCATTGCCATGGGCTACGGCCGAAGCCTGGAGTCGATGCCGGTAGCGGAGGGACTGGGCGCAAGTGCCTTCCCGATCATGACGGTTGTGGACAATACCGTCCTGTATACCGGACCGGTAACGATCGAGAAAACGGGTGCAGTCTCTCCGATAGCGCAGACGCAGACGCACCATACTATCATGGACCGTCTGGTCGTGCAGGAAAGCTCGCTGGCACAGTACAAAGAGAACCCAAAGGAGGTAACTGAATACATCCGCATTGCCACCAAGGAAGGACCGGCAAAACCAGCCACTATATCGCTCTGGGATGATTACGAGTACAAGAACCACCACTGGGGCATGGTCATCGACCTGAACTCCTGTATTGGTTGCGGGGCCTGTACCGTGAGCTGCCATATCGAGAACAACGTGCCGGTGGTAGGGAAGGCCGAAGTGCTGAACCGCCGCGACATGCACTGGATGCGCATCGACAGGTACTACAGTGCCGTGGAACATGAGGAAGGCGATTTCGCTGAAATGGAGAACCCGGCCGAAAACCCTTCGGTCATCTTCCAGCCGATGCTCTGCCAGCACTGTAACCACGCTCCATGCGAAACGGTTTGCCCGGTTGCCGCCACCATGCACAGCTCGGAAGGCATCAACCAAATGGTGTATAACCGCTGTGTGGGTACCCGCTACTGCGCCAACAACTGCCCCTATAAAGTACGCCGCTTCAACTGGTTCGCCTATTTCAACAACGATAAGTTCGCGAATGAGAACTATATGATGAACAGCGACCTGGGCAAGATGGTGCTGAACCCGGACGTGACGGTGAGAGCCAGGGGTGTGATGGAGAAGTGTTCTTTCTGCGTACAGCGTGTGCAGCTTGGTAAACTGGAGGCAAAGCGCGAGAACAGAAGGCCGAAAGACGGTGAGATCGTGACAGCCTGCGCGCAGTCGTGCCCGACAGAGGCCATCGTATTCGGCGACATGCTTGATCCGGAAAGCCGCGTGTCTCAGATACTGGCGCGTGAGCAGGGCGAGCGTGCATTCCACGTGCTGGAAGAGCTTAACACGCAGCCAAACGTAACGTACCTGACGAAAATTAGAAATTTAGCTTAAAATATAATTCGAGAGCGTTATGCAGCATGTATCTCCGATAAGAGAGCCTCTTGTAACGGGGGGGAAAACATACCACGACATCACAGAAGATGTTTGCCGGCAGGTGGAGGCAAAGCCCAACCCGCGTTGGGCGGCTGCCTTTGCTATATCTTTAGTAGGGTTGGCTATCTTCTTTTACTCCGTTTACCGCACCGTGTGGTTCGGTATAGGGGAGTGGGGCCTGAACAAAACCGTGGGCTGGGCCTGGGACATCACCAACTTCGTGTGGTGGGTAGGTATCGGTCACGCCGGTACGCTGATTTCCGCGGTGTTGCTCCTGTTCCGCCAGAAGTGGAGAAGCTCCATCAACCGCGCAGCCGAGGCGATGACCATTTTCGCTGTAATCTGTGCGGCCATGTTCCCGGTAATTCACATGGGGCGTCCGTGGCTGGCCTACTGGGTGCTTCCGTTGCCAAACACCTTCGGCTCGCTTTGGGTGAACTTTAACTCGCCGCTGCTTTGGGACGTGTTCGCCATCTCCACTTACTTCTCCGTATCGCTTGTTTTCTGGTATATCGGACTTATCCCTGATTTTGCCACCATCCGCGACCGTGCGGTTGGGCCAATAGCGCGAAGAGCTTACTCTGCCCTTTCGCTGGGCTGGACGGGATCGGCGAAAGGCTGGTCACGTTACGAGACAGTGTCCCTGATCCTTGCCGGTGTGGCAACACCCCTGGTACTATCAGTGCACACGATCGTATCCATGGACTTTGCAACCTCTGTGATACCTGGCTGGCACACAACGATCTTCCCGCCATACTTTGTGGCCGGTGCCATTTTCTCCGGATTCGCAATGGTGCTTACCCTGATGATCATCACCCGGAAAGTGTTCAAGTTAGAACACTACATCACGCTGGAGCATATCGAGTCGATGAACAAGGTTATCATCACCACCGGCTCTATTGTGGGTATCGCTTACACCACCGAGTTCTTTATCGCCTGGTACTCCGGGGTTGAGTACGAGCAATATGCCTTTATCAACCGCGCGACGGGCCCTTACTGGTGGGCTTACTGGTCGATGATGACTTGTAACGTGATCACGCCGCAGCTGTTCTGGTTCCGGTCAATCCGACGCAGCCTGACGGCAACCTTTATCATCTCTATCTTCGTGAACATCGGGATGTGGTTTGAGCGTTTCGTGATCATCGTAACCTCCCTGCACCGCGACTACCTGCCTTCTTCCTGGGCAATGTTCTCTCCTACCATGATTGACGTGGGCGTATATGTCGGGACGTTTGGTTTGTTCTTCACACTGTTCTTCCTTTTCGTAAAGTTCTTCCCGGTAGTGAATATGGCTGAGGTAAAAGCCATTCTGAAGTCTTCCTCAGGAGTGACACACACGCATGCAGACACGATGCACAGCACTGACAAAGATTTGAACACAAATACAGACCACAGACATGAATAAGAAGTTTGTTCTTGGCATATATGATGACGAAGATGTGCTGCTACACGCCATCGAGAATGTCCGTGCTGCCGGCACAAAGATATATGACGTATTTTCCCCGTACCCGATCCACGGCATCGATGACGTGCTGGGCATCAAGCGCTCCCGGCTGCCGATTGTGGCTTTCTTCGGAGGCTTGACAGGGATGAGCTTTGCGCTCTGGATGCAGATATGGATGCTGGGTTTTGACTGGCCGATGATCATCGGCGGTAAGCCGCACATCGCGCTGCCATCTTTCATACCGGTAACGTTCGAGCTGACGGTGCTTTTCGCTGCCTTCAGCATGGTGATCGCCTTCTTTATTGTACAAAGGCTGAAGCCGTCCTTGCGGGTGAATGTGTTCGATAAGCGCTCCACGGACGATAAGTTTGTGATGGCCATTGAGGTAAAAGAGGGTGTAACGGATCTTTCGGCTTTAAATAAACTGCTGCGCTCTAACGGAGCCGTGGAGGTTAATGAGAAGGAGGTAGTAAAATAATGAGAAGATTTACGAAAATAGGATTACAGGCCTCTGCGCTGCTTTTCTCATCGGCAGTAATCTTTGCATGTGGCAATGAGCAGGACCCGGGGCTGGAATATGCACCGGACATGTATCACTCCATTCCGCTGGAACCTTATTCTCAGATCAAGGAGAACAAGTATAATCCGGGCGGCATGAACATGCGGGAGCCGGCAAAAGGAACAGTGCCCAGGGGCAAGCAGGGATATAACCTGTACCTGACGGAAGAGACGGCAGAGGCTGCCGGCGCGGAACTGAAAAACCCGCTGGAGGCGAACGAAGAGAATATAGCCCAGGGTAAAGTGTTGTACTCCCGTTTCTGCGCACCATGCCACGGGGAGCAGGGCGACGGGCAGGGGCTGGTCGGTGTGAAGTACAAAGGGGTACCTTCCTTCAATGCCGGGCGTGTGGCTGAGTTGCCGGGCGGGCATATATACTATGTGATTGCGCAGGGAAGGGGTCGCATGATGCCATATGGCTCGCAAGTGAACCCGACGGAGCGCTGGAAAATAGTGATGTACGTGCAGCAACTTCAGAAAGGCGCCGGCGCTGATGTAGCCACTACGGAGCAAACGGAAAATGAGGCTGGCGGCGAGGCAATCACGGATAATCCTGTGACTGGCACACCAGAAGATACTCCAGCGAAAGAAACACCTAAAAACTAAGTCTAAGGCATAATATTATAGGATAATGACAGAAGAAAGACTCATCATTACCAGAAAAACGAACAACAAGTTTTTCTTAATGATAGCTGTAGGTGTAGTTTTACTTATAGCAGGTATTATCATTATGGCCGCAGGCGGGGGAGGGGAACACCATGCGGAAGGCCATGAGGCCGCCGCTGCGGGGCACGAAGCAGCAGATTGGACCACACGCCTCTTTGTGAACCTGTGGATGAACAATGTCTACTTTACAGGCATTGCCCTGATCGGTACGTTCTTCGTGGCTTTCAACTATGTCGCCTATGCCGGTTGGCCTACCCTTATAAAAAGGGTGCCGGAGGCAATGGGTTATTTCCTGCCTATTGGTGGGGTAATCATGCTGCTGGTGTACCTGTTCGGATCACACGATATCTTCCACTGGACGCACGAGGGGCTCTATGTTGTGGATGGCCCGGAGTATGACCCGATCATTGCCGGTAAATCAGGCTACCTGAACACGCCGTTTTTCCTGATCAGGATGATTGTCTACTTCGCGCTGTGGATCCTGTTCTCGATGTGGCTGCGAAGGAACTCCATCAACGAGGACCTGTACGGAGGCACGGACTACTATCACAAGAGCATCCGCCTTTCAGCGATGTTCCTGGTAGTATTCGGTATTACATCTTCTACATCAGCCTGGGACTGGGTACTGTCCATTGACACGCATTGGTTCTCCACCATGTTCGGCTGGTATGTATTTGCCAGCTGGTTTGTCTCAGGGCTTGCTGCCATTACGCTAACCGTTATCCTGCTGAAGCAGAACGGATATCTGCGCATGGTGAACACGAACCACCTGCACGACCTGGGTAAGTATGTTTTTGCGTTCTCCATCTTCTGGACTTATATATGGTTCTCGCAGTTCCTGCTGTACTGGTATGCCAACATACCGGAAGAATCCATCTACTTTATTGAGCGCCTTGGTGGAAACGGGGGCATATATAAATGGGTGTTTTTTACCAATCTTATTATAAACTTTGTGTTCCCCTTCCTTGTTCTCATGACGAGAGATGCGAAGCGACAGATGATCATGCTCAAGTTAGTGACAATTGCCATCCTGGTAGGACACTGGTTAGACTTCTACATGATGATGATGCCGGGAACAATGGGTGCGGGTGCAGGCATTGGATTCATCGAAATAGGGACCGCCCTCACTTTCCTGGGTATATTCCTGCTGGCACTTACAAAAGGACTGACAAAAGCTTCCCTGGTGCCGCTTAACCATCCTTTCCTTGAGGAGAGTGTTCACCATCATGTTTAGAGATTATACTAAAAGCGTTATATAATGATTACGATCGCAATAGTTTTATCCATAGTTCTTTTATTGGTCATCCTGTTCCTCCTTTTCCGGATCGGGACACTTGCCTCCATCTTCAGGGGCTCCACGGAGCGGGCTCCGGGCACTACGCCTACGAGTAACCGCGTCAACAGCATGCTGCTCCTGCTTTTCCTGATTGGGGGAAGCGCCGCTTTCATCTGGTCTTTTGCAGACTCATGGGAAGGGATGAACCAGCCGCTTGCCTCCGTGCATGGCCGTTGGACTGACAGCCTGTTCTGGACGACTATGATCGTGATCGGAATAGTGTTCGCTATCACCCAGATTCTCTTGTTTTGGTACTCCTATAAGTACCAGCACAAGGACAACAAGCGCGCATACTACTACCCGCACAACAACAAAGTCGAGATTATCTGGACGATGATCCCTGCCATCGTGATGGCGCTGCTGGTGTTTGCCGGCTGGAAGACGTGGACCAAGATCACAAGCGCCGCCCCTGAGAGCGCGGTCGTGGTGGAGGTAATGGGCAAGCAGTTTAGCTGGATGGTGCGCTACCCAGGTGCTGACGGGAAGTTAGGCGTGGCCAAAACCACCCTGATCGATGCAACGAATGAGTTTGGTGTAGACTTCAGTGATCCGAATGCAATGGATGACATCATCAACCCGAGCCAGATTCATGTGCCGAAGGGCAAGCCGGTTCTGCTTAAGATAAGATCAAGAGACGTGATCCATAGCGTGTTCCTGCCCCATTTCCGCCTGAAAATGGATGCCGTGCCGGGAATGCCCACAAAATTCTGGTTTGTCCCTACCAAAACCACTGACGAAATGCGGAATGAGACGGGCAATCCTGACTTTAACTATGAGCTTGCCTGTACGGAAGTATGTGGGCGCGGGCACTTCGCCATGCGCTACCTGCTGGTGGTAGACGAGCCAGAGGATTACGAGAAATGGTTGGCAGAGCAGCCGGCATTCATAGAGAATAACCCGAATGTACTGGCTAAATTCGCTCCTGAGGCTCCCAAGGATCTGGCACTTGATGCAAAGGCAGGGGAGAAGGCAGAGGAAGTAAAAACTGAGTTGTAGCATATAAATACTGTTGACTATGTCGAGTACAGATATTACCATCGACCAAGATGTACATCATCCGCACGAGGAGCATGATCATCATCACGACCAAAGCTTTATTGAGAAGTACATCTTCAGCCAGGACCATAAGGTAATTGCAAAGCAGTTTCTCTTTACGGGCATAGCCTGGGCCTTTATAGGAGGTTTCCTGTCGATCCTTTTCCGCCTGCAGTTGGGCTGGCCGGAGGCAACGTTTACCTTTCTGGAGCCTATCCTTGGAGGTTGGGTTGAAAACGGAAAACTGAACCCGGAGTTTTACCTGGCGCTGGTGACCATGCACGGCACCATCATGGTGTTCTTCGTGCTGACAGCAGGCCTTAGCGGTACCTTCAGTAACTTCCTGATTCCGCTGCAGATCGGGGCACGTGATATGGCATCGGGCTTTATGAACATGCTGTCCTACTGGATCTTTTTCCTTTCCAGTGTTATACTCTTTATCTCGCTGTTCCTGGAGACAGGCCCAGCCGCGGGTGGCTGGACGGTATATCCGCCGCTGAGCGCATTGCCACAGGCAATCGAAGGATCCAAAGGGGGAATGACGATGTGGCTGATCAGTATGGCCCTCTTTATTGTGTCGCAGTTGCTGGGTGGGGTGAACTATATCACCACGGTAATTAACCTGCGCACACGGGGAATGTCAATGACGAAGCTGCCGCTCACGATCTGGGCTTTCTTCTTTACGGCTATTCTGGGCCTGCTCGCATTCCCTGTTCTTCTTTCTGCTGCCCTGCTGTTGATTTTCGACCGTAGCTTTGGCACAAGCTTCTTCCTGTCTGATATTTTTATCGCTGGAGAGGCCCTGGCGAACACAGGCGGTAGCCCTATTCTGTTCCAGCACTTGTTCTGGTTCCTGGGTCACCCGGAAGTATACATCGTGATCATGCCAACATTCGGTATTGTATCAGAGGTGATCGCTACCAACTCCCGCAAGCCGATCTTTGGTTACAGAGCGATGATTGGTTCTTTGATCGGTATCGCAGTACTGTCCTTCGTTGTGTGGGCGCACCATATGTTCGTGACGGGTATGAACCCGTTCCTGGGCTCCGTCTTTATGTTCCTGACGCTGATCATTGCGGTGCCATCGGCGGTGAAAGTATTTAACTGGCTGGCTACCCTCTGGAGAGGAAATATACGCTTCACCTCTGCCATGATGTTCGCAGTTGGCTTTGTGTCGCTGTTCATCTCCGGTGGACTTACCGGTATCATCCTGGGTAACTCCGCGCTCGATATCCAGTTGCACGACACCTATTTCGTGGTGGCGCACTTTCACCTGGTGATGGGCGCTGCGGCTTTCTTCGGCATGTTCGCGGGCGTGTACCACTGGTTCCCGAAAATGTTCGGACGAATGATGGACGACAAGCTGGGATTCGTGCACTTCTGGCTGACCTTCCTGGCTGTGTATCTGGTATTCATGCCAATGCACTACATCGGCATCGCCGGTTTCCCGAGAAGGTACTACGCCTGGACAGGCTTTGAGGTATTCAACGGATTCTCTGATATGAACACGTTCATCAGTATCTCTGCTATCCTCGGCTTCTCCGCACAGTTTATCTTCCTGTTCAACTTCATATACAGCATGTACCGCGGCCGGAAGGCAACAACCAATCCATGGCACTCTAACACGCTGGAGTGGACTACTCCGGTGCTGCCAGGGCATGGTAACTGGCCAGGAGAGATTCCTGCCGTTTACCGATGGCCATACGACTATAGCAAGCCAGGTTCAGTTGAGGACTATATTCCGCAAAACGTACCATTCTCCCAGACACAGTCGTCAAACCTGCCACAGGAGAGAGATTTTGAATAAACCACTTAATGGCTAAAAAGTCATTGCATAGTAAAAGATTCATAAATTTTGGGGTAGTAACAGTGTTAGCTGTTTACTTCCTGATATTAGTCGGAGGAATCGTCCGCAGCACAGGGTCCGGAATGGGATGCCCGGACTGGCCCAAATGCTTCGGAAGCTGGGTTCCTCCGACTGATGTCAGCCAGTTGCCAGAAGATTACCTGGAGGTATACAGGCAGAAGCGGATTGAGAAAAATGAGAAATTGGCAGCCTCCCTGGATAAGTTGGGCTTTGATAAGTTGGCCGCCACAATTTTCTCACATCCAAGTCAGTACATCGAGACAGAGTTTAATGTAACGAAAACCTGGATCGAGTACCTGAACCGTCTGGTAGGTGTACTGATAGGTGTTTTCATTTTTCTGACGGTTGTGTTTGCCTGGCTCTACCTGAAGCGCGACAAAACAATTTTCTTTCTGGCCTTTGGCAGTTTCCTGCTGGTGGGGTTCCAGGGGTGGTTAGGTTCCATCGTAGTTTCCACCAACCTGCTACCGGTAACAGTAACGGTGCATATGGCACTGGCCCTGGTGATCGTGGCGATGCTGCAATATGCAGTCACGCGTGCGCAAAAGCAGGACTTAAAAGGTCACCTGCCCCACTCGCCGAAGTTAAATAGCCTGTTATGGGTGCTGGCACTGGTTACGTTCGGGCAGATTCTGCTGGGCACGCAGGTGCGGGAGGAAGTGGATGTGGTATCATTTGCCATGAATGGCGCTGAAAGGGAATCCTGGATAGGGAAGTTGGGCGCAAGTTTTTATATCCACCGTTCTTTCTCTATTGCCGTGCTCGCGCTGCACATCTATGTGGCTTACCTGCTCTACAAATTAAAAGACGCTGCCCTTACCCGGCTAACGAATGTGATGCTGGTAATGGTGGCGATAGAAATAGCAATTGGCATTATAATGGCATATTTTGCCATACCACCCGTGCTACAACCGCTGCATTTAACTTTTGCCGCCCTGCTCTTCGGTGTGCAGTTCCAGTTGTTGATCATGTACCATTATGCCTCTCGTGAGGCACTTAAAAAGCCAGTAGCAATTCATCAACCATGTTAGTACAACAAGAAGTTGCGTCACTACTGCCTGCATCGACTATGGCACAAAAAGCAAAAGCGTATTTCAAATTGCTGAAGTTCAGGCTGAGCTTTACTGTTGCCTTTTCCAGTGCCATCGGATATATACTGGGTTTTCCGGGTGCCTCCTACATAAGCATTGCCATGGTGATGCTGGGCGGGCTGCTTGTAACGGGCGCTGCAAACATCATTAACCAGATTATAGAGCGCGACCTCGACAAACTTATGAAGCGCACGGCCAAGAGGCCGCTGCCGACAGGGGAGGTTTCCGTAACAGAGGCTATTGCGTTCACAGTGGTTCTTGGGGTGAGCGGCCTTGCCTTGCTCGGCTTTTATTTCAACTGGCTCACTGCCGCGCTGTCACTACTCTCGCTGGTGCTGTATGGTTTCGTCTATACACCGCTTAAGCGGATCAGCCCGATATGTGTGTTTATCGGTGCCATTCCGGGCGGTATGCCCCCGCTGATCGGATGGGTGGCTGCCACTGGCATACTCGGCGCGGAGGCCTGGATTCTGTTCGGCATCCAGTTCATTTGGCAGTTCCCGCATTTTTGGGCGATTGCCTGGGTGCTGGACGATGACTATAAGAAAGCCGGTTTCAGGATGCTGCCGATGGAGGGGGGCAAGAACCTCAAGACAGCCATACAGATCATGATTTACACGCTGGTGCTGATCCCGCTGAGCCTGCTGCCGCTGCAGTTCGGCATGACGGGTTCTACCTCCGCACTGATCGCCGTAGTATGTGGCGTGCTGTTCCTGGCCCAGACATTCTACCTGATGCGCACCTGCTCCAAAAAGGCCGCAATGAGCATTATGTTCGGCTCATTTTTATATCTGCCGATTGTGCAGATAGCCTTTGTATTAGACAAAATATAACGTGTAGCCATGGCTAACGAAGCTTTTAAAAACGACAACAACAGCACCGGGGTACACCCACTAAAGTTTTCGCTGTGGTTGATTATTATAAGTATTATCATGATGTTTGCAGCTTTTACAAGCGCCTACATTGTGAGAAGGGCAGAGGGTGACTGGCTGGAGTATGACCTGCCGAATATCCTGCTGATCAACACCATCGTGATAGTGCTCAGCAGCGTGGCCATGCAACTGGCCTATGTGGCGGCGAAGCACAACAACCTGCAGCGCCTGAAGATCATGCTGCTGCTGACGCTGGGTTTGGGCGTCGCTTTCCTGATCGGGCAGTGGAATGGCTGGGCTATTCTGGTGGAGAACAATGTGTATTTCGGGGGACGGGGCAGCAACCCTGCCGGCTCGTTTCTGTATGTACTCACAGGCGTGCATGGTTTTCACCTGGTTACAGGGCTCATTTTTGTAGCGCTTACCTATATGAGCAGTTTGAAGTACAAGGTGCACTCTAAAAATTTGCTTCGGATCCAATTGTGTACCACCTACTGGCACTTTTTAGGAGGACTTTGGCTATATTTGTACATATTCTTAAGAATAAATCACTAAACACGTTTTTCAAAACATAATCTATGTCTACTTCATCTACGCTGGAAAAGCCAAATACGGGTACCTGGGACGGTGGTAATGAGCCGTTGAAGGCGAGCTATGGTAAACTCATGATGTGGTTTTTCCTGCTCTCTGATGCGTTCACCTTTGGTACTTTCCTGATCGTTTACGGTTTGTCGCGCCATATGCATTTGCCTTATACCGGCGAGGCGGAGACTTTCACGTTCTCCACACAATGGTGGCCGATACCCGAGAAGGTGTTCAACGCTTTCCCTGGCTTTCATGGGGTAGACCTGCCGCTTGCGTTTGTGGCCCTGATGACGATGATCCTCATCTTGAGCTCCGTGACCATGGTGCTTGCGGTGGAGGCAGGACATAGAATGGACAAAAACGATGTGCAGAAGTGGTTGCTGTGGACAATCCTGTTCGGCTCAACGTTCCTGGGCTGCCAGGCATGGGAGTGGAGCCACTTTATAACGGGTACTGAAGAAGGCATGCTGTTAGCAGACGGCACGCGTGTGATCGGTGCCAACCTGACGGTGAACCAGTATGGCCCGCCCTTGTTTGCCGACCTGTTCTTCTTCATCACCGGTTTCCACGGTACGCACGTTTTCTCGGGCGTGGTGCTGCTCGTCATGATCTTTATCAATACCGTGAACGGTGTCTATCATAAGCGCGGGCACTACGAAATGGTGGAGAAAGTAGGTTTGTACTGGCACTTTGTAGACCTGGTGTGGGTATTCGTGTTCACATTCTTCTACCTGATCTAATTAACGCACATAACTCACAGCCAGCGCTGCGGGTATATAATATACAGAAGCACTAAGTAGAATTCAAGACATCGACATATATGGCAATGCATCATTCCGACAACGACATGCACCAGACAGGTGAGATTCCGAAGGCACAGACCAAAGCGATCTGGAAAACGTTTGCGATCCTGGTGGGTATTACGGCGCTGGAGTTCGTGTTCGCTTTCTTTATGGACCCCGGCACGGCACGAAACGTGATCTTTATTATCCTCACACTGTTCAAAGCGTTTTATATAGTGGCTGAGTTCATGCACCTGAAGCACGAAACGAAATCGCTGATCTGGTCAATCATCATCCCGTTTGCCCTGATCATATGGCTGATGGTGGCCCTGATTTCGGAAGGAAGTTACTATTACGAATCCGTAACGAATTTTTTCAGATAACAATCTTCTATAATGAGTAAAGCAAAGGCACTGATATTAGGATTCCTACTATTGGTGCCTCTTCTTATTTTTGCATTTATCAGTATTTTTGGCGTTCATCACTTTACCCTTAAAACATATTTCCCGGAAGTGGATATGTCTGGGGAGGTGATTTATGACGCCAGCGGTGACACTGTTTTCCAGCAAGTCCCCGACTTTTCCCTGACCTCGCTCCAGCGCGGGCAGTTCACGGCGTTGGACCTGAAAGGTGCTATAACTGTTGTCCAGTTCTTTGAAACCGCTTGTCCGGAATGCTCGGAGATCTCGTCTCAGCTCGTGCGTCTGCAGGAGGCCTTTGAGGAATTCCCCGAAGTTAAGTTTGTCTCCATCACCGTTAACCCGGAGCGGGACAGCACAGCTGTACTGCAACAGTATGCCGCCACCTATGGCGCAAAAGCGGGCAAATGGTATGTACTGACAGGCGATAGGGAGGAGATTCTGGCGCTGGCGCAGCAGGGCTTTAGATTACCGGTAGGCAAGCAGCGCGTGCTGGTGACAGAGAACCTGATGCTGCTGGACAAAGAAAGAAAAGTGAGAGGCATCTACAACGGGACGAAGCAGAAGGAAATCGACCGGCTGGTAACAGAAATAAACGTTTTGCGGGATGAATACGGTAAAAGAAAATAAAGACAAGCTGACGAGCGGCCAGGACAGGAAGTTCCTAACCCTGATTGCCGTGCTTTCTGTGGCTGTGCCGGTGGTGGTGGCGCTGCTCTTTTTCCTGCCGAAAGCCGGTGATGGTTCGGTGGATGTTTCGTGGCTGCCGGGCTTTTACGCCGCCATCAACTCACTCACTGCAGTCGCGCTTGTGGTGGGGTATATAAACATCAGGCGCGGCAATGTGAAAGTGCACCGCTCCGCCATGCTCACCGCTTTCGGACTGTCCTGTATTTTCCTGGTGTCTTATGTGGTGTATCATTACTTAGGCGAGCGCACCACCTACGGGGGCGAGGGCGCTCTGAAATACATTTATTATTTTATCCTGATCACGCACATCGTGCTGTCTGTGGCCATTGTGCCGCTGGTGCTGCTTTCGGTGTATTTTGGCATCAGCAACCAACTGGCGCGTCACCGCCGCATCTCCCGCTGGACCTTTCCTATCTGGCTATATGTCGCCGTGACAGGGGTTTTAGTCTATCTGCTGATATCACCGTACTATAATTAAACTACTCACTACATATAACTGTTACTTCTGTAATGAGAACGAAACTGAAAAATACTCTTGCCGCTGTATCGCTTACGCTGTTGCTTATCTTTGCAGGCACCGATGCCTATAGTCAGTGTGCCATGTGTCGTGCCACGGTGGAGTCTAACGTGGGAACAGGCAAAGGCCATAACCACGAGCCTGAGTCGGAGGTGGGTTCTGGTTTGAACACCGGCATCCTCTACCTGATGGTCATCCCTTACCTTTTGATTGGCACGGTTGGTTTCCTGTGGTATAAGAACAGCCGCAAGAAGGTATGAGCCAACCCTCGATGCTAAAGGCTGTTCTCGCCTGCCGCTGTCCACGCTGCAGGCAGGGAGAGGTTTTTACGCACTCGTTCCTCAACTTACGCAAGTTTGACAGCATGTACGAGCGCTGCCCCGTTTGTGGCCTCTATTATGAGGTGGAGGTAGGCTTGTTCTGGGGTGCCATGTATATCAGTTACGGCTTCTCCGTGGGCATTGTGCTGGCGGTAGGGGTGCTGCTTTATTATCTCGCCAACGACCCACCCATGTGGGTCTATCTCACCACGGTCGCGGCCGTCATCATTCTTTCCACCACGCTTCTCTTCAGGTACGCCCGTGTCCTGATGCTCTACTTCTTTTCCGGTATCAAATACAACCCAGACTACAGCAAACGGTAGCACGATTTTTGAATTTATAGTGGTTATCGTGCGTTTTGCTTAAATTCGTAGAATAACTACGTTGATTTGAACCGGAAATTTACTCCCTTCTTCCTGTTAATCGTTTCGCTGCTGTGCTTTCTGGCTACAGCCGCTCTTCATTTCAATATAGCTTACAAAGCCCCCGTCGCCGACCACCAGCGAGAGCTGGCGGACATTGTCGCGCTGGTTCAGGCTGAAATCGAAAACGCGCAGCAAAGCGCTGAGGCAATCGGGGTGCAGTTACAGGAGCGGAGCGTCACGTTCACGGAGTTGCTGCAGCAGTGCCATTACCCGGTTTATATATACAGGGGCGGCAGCCTGGTGTTCTGGTCCAACCATACCATCGCCCCCTCCCTCGATCTCCCGATGCCAGCCAATAGGCTGGTGGCAGTAAGCAACCAGTATGGCAGCTTTATCGTGGTACCGCACCGCGCCAGAGATTACGATATTAAAGTATATATACCCCTGCAGTCTGACAGCCGTAGTACCGGCACCTATCTAGGCTACCGGCAGGCAGGGGGCGAAATCCTGAACAGCAAACAGGTGAACCTGGTGTGGGATCCCTCGGCAGACCTGCCGAAAATCTACAGCAGGCAGGGCGATTTCCTTTTTGCCGTGTCTTTTGCGCAGCAGGACGTGAAAACACCGCTGAATGCGCTGCAGTTGCTGCTGCTGCTGGCCGGTTCGGTCTTTTTCCTTGTTTTCTGTGCGGCCCTGGCAAAGCAGTACG
Organism: Pontibacter saemangeumensis; assembly: GCF_039541895.1. Taxonomy (NCBI): domain Bacteria; kingdom Pseudomonadati; phylum Bacteroidota; class Cytophagia; order Cytophagales; family Hymenobacteraceae; genus Pontibacter; species Pontibacter saemangeumensis. Next base: position 19,141 of record NZ_BAABHC010000039.1, on the reverse strand, counting down.
TGCGCCGACGCCGGTATGGCACCGGAGTGCTGTTGTTCCTGGTGTTGCTGACAGCATTCCGGGCCGCGCTGTTGCTCCTCGACCTGCCTTACTCCATTGCGGAGGTAAAGCTTTTTGACCCCAGGCTATATGCTGCCTCTTTCTGGTCGCCTTCCATCGGAGACCTGGCCCTGAATATGCTGCTGCTGGTTACGGTGGCCGGCTCGGGGCTTTACCTGTTCATACGCACCAATGTGCTGGCGCAGCTCGTCATGGTTCCGAGGCAGCAGCGCCGTCTGTTGCAGGCGGGTTGCATCGTGGTTTTCTACCTGCTGCTGTTCGTGCTTTACCAGTTTTACTTCAACATATACCACAACACCCCGCTCGACCTCGATGTAAGCCGCTCCCTGAACTTCACAAAGTACAAGCTGTTGCTGTACGGCGTAATGCTGGCGCACACGATTGCCTTGTGCATGTTCACTTATATGCTGGCGACGGTGGTGTCGGTGCTGGTGCTGAAGGAATCGAGGTGGATGACGTACCAGGTTTTGCTGGGGGTGGCGCTGGTGTCTGGAATCGTCACCCTCGTTTTTGCCCCGGACCTGGCAGTCATCAGCCTCACCGGTTTTTTATTCTGGTTTATCATTATCCTTGCCGCACAGTACCGGAACGCGGTAAGTCTGGCTTACCGCACTTACCTGTTTTTCTTCCTGGTGATCATCGTCAGCGCCCTGATCGGGGCGATGTCGCTTTACACCCACTACCACAGCGAACTGAAACTGTACAAGCAGGAGTTTGCCTACAGCATCCTGCAGGACAATGACGTGCTGGGGGAGTACCTGCTGGAAGAGGAGGTGGCAGGCAAGATTGCCTCCGATGCTGTGATCCGGATGCAGATGATGGGCCCCTACGTGGATGCCTCGCTGATCAAGCGCAAGATCATGCGGCAGTACCTGCCCAGCTATTTCGACAAGTACGAAGTGAATGTGATGCTTTTCGACAGCGAGGGGAACGCATTGGAGAGTGCCGACACGACGGCTGCCACGCTGCAGGACCTCCGCAGCCGCTTCGACACGCCGCAATCGCAGACGGAGCATGAAGACCTTTTCCTGCTGAAGGAGCCCACCCGCTACAACGCCCGCATCTACCTGAAGCTGATAGAGGTGCCGATTTACAACCTGCAGAAAGGCGGCACCATCGCCCTCCAGCTTACCCTGAAGAAGCTGCTGCCCAACAGCGTGGTGCCCGAGCTGCTGGTCGACCAGCGGTATGAGCAGCCTTTTAGGCGCGACATGCTGAGCTACGCCTTCTACAGCGATGGGAAACTGCAGTACAGTGAGGGCGACTACGATTACGCCACCAACTTTAACCGCAGGCTGCTGCAGCGGCCGGAGCTCTTCCGGCAGGGCACCAACCTGGACAACTTCCATCATTTCGGGGTAAACAGCAGCAGCGGGCAGACGCTGGTCATCACGACGGAGAAATACGGCGTGTCAGAGATCCTGTCCAATTTCTCGTTCCTGTTCCTGCTCTTTGTGGCGGGCCTGGTGCTTTGCGGCCTAGCGTACCTCCTGTTGCAGCGCCACCGGTTGCAGGAGTTCAGCCCCAACTTCAGCACCAAAATCCAGATCTTCCTCAACTTCGGGATTCTGCTGCCCTTGCTGATGGTGAGCATCGCTACCGCGGGCCTGGTGACGGCATCCTATCGAAAAGACCTGATGGCAACCTACGAGCAGCGGGGCGAGGCCGTGCAAAAAGCCCTGGCGCAGCAGCTCAGCAACGGGGCTTTGCAGAACAGGCGGCAGCTGGAGAACAGGATCGCAGAGATAGCGGCGATATCAGAAACGGATATTAACCTCTACGACCGCAACGGCCGGCTGCAGGTGACAAGCCAGCCCCTTATTTTTGAGATCGGGTTGCTGTCGAAGCTCATCAACCCGAAGGCATTCGCGGCCATATCGGAGCGGCAGGCCCTGCGGGTGCTGCTGGAGGAGCAAACCAGCAACCTCTCCTTCAACGCCATTTACCTGCCGCTGCGCGATGAAGTGAATGCCGGGGAACTGATGGGTTTCATCGGCATCCCTTTCTTCGACTCCGAGAAGGAGCTGGACCTGAAGCTGATTGAGCTGATCACCACCACCATGAATATCTTTACGGTGATGTTCATCGTCTTTATGGTGCTTACCTTCTTCGCCTCCCGTACGCTTACGGTGCCCTTGCGCATGCTGGCAGACAAACTCAAACGCACCTCCCTGACAGGCAAAAACGAAATGCTGGCTTACGAGGGCGCGGATGAGATCGGCATGCTGGTGAACGAGTACAACCGCATGCTGCTCACGCTGGAGCAGAACAAGCAGGACCTGGCCATGCAGGAGAAGGAGGCGGCCTGGCGGGAGATGGCGCGGCAGGTGGCCCACGAAATCAAGAACCCGCTCACGCCCATGAAGCTTTCGCTGCAGTACCTGCAGAAGGCCATCTCCGAGAAGCGCCCGAACACCGAGCAGCTGATCGAGAAGATATCGCATACGCTGATCACGCAGATCAACATACTCAGCGACATTGCGACGTCGTTCTCCAGCTTTACCAACATGCCGGAGCCGAGGGCGGAGCCGATGGACATTGCCGCCGCCCTGCACAAAGCCGCCGACCTGCACAACGACCCGGCCACGGCCGTGCTGAAGAAGTGCATTCCGGAGGAGGAGGTGATTGTGAAGGCAGACGAGAGCCTGATGGTGCGCACATTCAACAACCTGCTGCTGAATGCGATACAGGCGGTTCCGGCTACGCGCAAACCCCATATAGAGGTGGGCTTAAAGAAGCAGGACAACAAGGAGGCCCTGATCTGGATCCGGGACAATGGCAGCGGCATACCGGAGGAGATACGCAGCAAGGTCTTTATCCCGAACTTCAGCACCAAGTACACGGGTTCCGGGATAGGGTTGGCCGTAGCCAAACGGGGAATTGAGAATGCGGGCGGCCGCATATGGTTTGAGTCGGAAGAAGGGAAGGGCACCACGTTTTTTATTGCGTTACCGCTGGCGTAGCATGGGTTGGAGAGGGTTATATATGATGTTGCTGCTGGTCGGGTGGAGCGTGCCGCTGTTGGCGCAGACGCCGCTCGCCAACAACCAGCGCTGCGTCTGGCTGCCCGTTCCCGCCATGCCCCAGCAACTCGACTCCCTCACGCTCGTGCCAGAATCCGTCACCTTCACCCACCCAAAGAAAGAAGCTTTTGCCTTCGACTATAATTACAGCCTGAACGAGTTCACCCTCACCAGCTTTCCGGCGCCCGACTCCGTGGCCGTGGATACGCTGGGCACGATGCAGGCGCTCCGCGACTCGGTGCTGGTGTGTTTCCGGGTGATGCCACTGAACCTGACCAAACCCGCCTTCCGGCGCGACATCACCAAGCTGGAGGTGAACTCTTTCCGGGACGGCTTTTACCAGGAGGACATCACCACCAAAGAGGAGATTTTCCGGACGCCCGGCCTGAACAAGACTGGCAGCATCTCGAGGGGGATTTCTTTCGGAAACACACAGAACGTGTTCGTGAACTCGGCCTTGAATTTACAACTGGACGGGAAACTGACGGAGGATATCAGCATCACGGCCGCCATCACGGATCAGAACATCCCGTTTCAGCCGGAAGGCAATACGCAGCAGTTGCAGGAATTCGATAGGGTATATATAACGCTGCAGCACCGGCTCTGGCAATTGACGGCGGGCGATGTGGTGCTCAAAAGCAAACCGTCCTACTTTCTGCAGTATTATAAAAACGTGCAGGGCGGGGCTTTAGAGACGAAGTTCGGGAGCAGACCCGGGCGGGAAGGAGTGACGACGGTGGCGGCCTCCGTCTCGAAGGGCAAGTTTGCCTCGCAGGTGCTGGAGGCGCAGGAGGGGGTGCTGGGACCTTACAGGTTGCGCGGGCCGAACAACGAGCGCTTCATCATCGTGCTGGCCAACTCGGAGCGCGTGTTCCTGGACGGCAGGCTTTTGGTGCGGGGCTACGACTATGATTATGTGATAGATTATAACCAGGCGGAGATAACCTTCACCACCCGGCACGTCATCACCAAGAACACACGCCTGAAAGTGGATTTCGAATATTCCGACCAGAACTACAGCCGCGGTATATATAACCTGAGCCATTACCAGAACTTCGGGAAGCTGAAGGTATATGGCAATTACTACAATGAGTCGGATAACCCGAACAACCTCATCAACCTGAACCTGCAGGACGAGGAGAAGCGCCTGCTGGCCAGCGTGGGCGACAGCCTTGAACTGGCCGTGAGCACCGGCGCCGACAGCGTGGCCTTCGTGCCGACGCAGGTGCTGTACGCCCGCCGCGACACCATCTACAACGACGGGCAAACGGCAGCTTCCATCTACGTCTACTCCAACTCCCCCGACTCGGCTTTCTACAACGTGAGCTTTACGGAAGTCGGGCTCAACAAGGGAGATTATGTTCTGGCCAACAATGCCATCAACGGGCGGGTGTACCGCTGGGTGATGCCCGTAAATGGCGTGCCGCAGGGGAATTACGCGCCAATGCGGGTATTACCGACACCGAAGAAGAAGCAGCTGATCACGCTGGGCAGCAGTTATGAGTTGCAGCAGGGCGTGAGCTTTTTTGTGGAGGGCGCGGCCTCCGAAAACGACATCAACCGGTTTTCTGATATTGACTCCGGGGATGACCAGGGGAAAGCGATGCGGGTGGGGTACCTGGTGCAGGACAAAGAAGTGAAGCTGCTGGGCAAGTACCGGCTGAACAGCACCCTGAACTACGAGTACACTGACGAGAACTTTGCCCCCATTGACCGCTACCGACCTATCGAATTCGACCGCGACTGGAACCTGCTGACGACGGAGCAGGCGGAAGACCATATCCTTAACTTCGCGGTGGGCGCAGCGCAGGATGCGGCCAACCTGTTCAACTACCGCATCAGCAGGCGCTCCCGCCAGGATCAGCTGGACGGGGCGCAGCATTACCTGGACGTAATGAAAAAGCTGGGAAAACTGCAGTTGCGCAACCACCTGTTCATGCTCCAAAGCGAGCAGGAACAGCGGGAGTCTCAGTGGTACCGGGGTGATGTGGGGGCGGCCTACAACTTCGGAAAGATTTCACCTGGCTATATATACCGCTTCGACAAAAACAGGATAACGGCGCTTGGCAGTGATTCTGTGGTCGGCTCGGCCATGTATTTTGAGGAGCACCAGGTATATATAGAAAGCGGCGATTCCACGCGCACCAGGTTCCGGCTCGACTACAGCCACCGCAAAGACAGGCGCCCCACCGGCGTGGGCACCATGGGCCGGCCGGAGGTGGGCCAGACCTATAATGCCGTGCTGCAAACCAAGCTTGGGGCAGAGAATGAACTGTCGCTGCAGGGCACCTACCGGAAGCTGCGCGTGGTAACCGGCGATGACGAGGAAACCATCCAGTCGCGTGTAGACTGGAACGCGGGTTTTCTGGATGGTAGTTTCAGGTCGGAACTGAGTTACGCCACCGGCACGGGGCGAGAGCTGAAGCGCATCTATATCTTCCAGGAGACCCTGCCGGGGCAAGGCACCCACTACCTGCGCGAGGGCGGACAGCCAAGCGACCTGAACGATTACCTGGAGGCCCAGACCGTGGACCAGCGACGGTATATAAAAATCTACCTGCCCACCGACGAGTATATAAACGCCTACACCAACCGCTTCACTTACCGCCTCACCAGCAACACGCCCCGCAGCTGGCGCTCCGGCAAAGGCATCAAAGCCGGACTGGCGCACTTTTCCATGCTCACGTTTGTCAGCATCGATAAAAAAACGACGGACGAGGCTATAGAACAGCGCTTCAACCCATTTGCACAGGACATTCAAGACCAGTTTCTGATCTCGCTGGTAAAGTCGATGCGCCACACCGTGTACTTTAACCGCAGCAACCCCAAATACGGCGTGGAATACACGGTGCAGCAGAACCAGCAAAAGTCGCTGCTGACCAACGGCACCGAGACCCGCAATGTAGGCAGCCATCTGCTGGCTGGCCGCTTAAACCTGAACGAGGTGCTGAGCTCTCAGCTGACGCTGGGGCTGAACGTGCGGGAAAACCAATCGAATTTCCTGACTTCAAAAAACTTTGAGATCGAGAGCCGTGAACTCTCGCCGGAGCTGTCGTATCAGCCGAACACCAAGCTAAGGTTTACGGGCAAATACCAATATTCTCTGCGCGAAGACGTGATGGCAACGGCGGAGGCGGAGCAGCAGGGGGCGTTTCATGAACTGGGCGTAGAGGCGAAGCTGAGCCAGGTGAGCAAGCGCACCTTTACGGGCAACCTCAAGTACGTGAACATCGATTTTGATGGAGATGAGTTCTCCTACGTCGGCTACGAGATTTTGAACGCGCTGCGCCCGGGCAACAACATGACGTGGTCGCTGAACCTGCAGCAGCGCCTGAGCAACGGCCTCAACATCTCGCTGAACTACGATGGCCGCAAGGCAAACGGCGTCGGCGCGGTGCATACGGGCCGCACGCAGGTGTCGGTGCTGTTCTAATTTGCAGGAGCGCAGGCAGCGGCAAAAACTAAGTCCACTCACGCAATGCAAGTGGGCTTTATATATACAGTAGCCGGTTCATTCAGCCCTTGGCTATCAATAATACTTCCGCCATTGTTGGTGTTTTCACCAGCATTCCATTAGCCTTCCCCTTACAAGTCTTATCTGCCACGGCTATCAACTTTGCTGTTGGTGAAAACACCAACAGCGGCGGCTAAAAGCCATCAAGCTCAGCGCAACCCAAATAAAAAGCTGTTTCATTTCATCGGTTTTAAACCACAATGCCGCTTTGAGAACAGGAGCTCTCAGGGCGGTATTGCTCATATATCCAAGCGTTAGTAATATTCCCCTGGAATCAGGTAGTGCTGCACGTAATCCTTTACGCCTTCCTCCAGCGTGTAAAACGGTTTGTCGTACCCGATGGAGCGGAGCTTGCTCATGTTGGCCTCGGTGAAATACTGGTAAGTGTCGCGGATCGCCTCCGGCGTGTCCATGAAATCGATGTTAGGTTCCACGCCCATGGCATCAAAGGTGTTCAGGGCCAGCGCCATAAATGTGCGGGCCTGGCCGGAGCCAAGGTTGTAGATCCCGGAATTCTTGCGGTGGTGCATCAGGAAGAGGCACACGTCCACCACATCCTTCACATAGATGAAGTCACGCATCTGCTCGCCGTCGGCAAAGTCGGGGTTGTGCGAGCGGAACAGCGCCAGCCTTCCCTTTTCTTTGATCTGGTGATAGGCATGGAAGATCACCGACGCCATTTTCCCCTTGTGGTACTCGTTCGGGCCATATACGTTGAAGAACTTCAGCCCGGCCCAGAAGAAAGGCTTCGCCGTTTGCCCCAGCGCCCATATATCAAAGTCGTTCTTCGACTCGCCGTAAGGGTTCAGCGGCTTCAGTAGCGGAATGATCGTTTCATCGTCGTCGTAACCCAGGGCGCCTGCGCCGTAGGTGGCCGCCGACGAGGCATATACCAGCGGAATCTGGTACTCGCAGCAGGCGTTCCACACTTTCTTGGAGTAGTTCAGGTTCAGCAGGTCGAACACGTCTTTGTTGAATTCAGTCGTGTCGGTGCGGGCGCCGAGGTGGAAGATAAACTCTACCTCCTCGTACTTCTCGTCCAGCCACTCGAAAAACGTGTCGCGGTCCACAAACTCTTTTATCTTTTTCCCCCGCAGGTTGTCTTCTTTTTTAGCGACAGAAAAGTTGTCTACCACCACGATATGGTTGAAATTTGCCTGGTTCAGCCTGCTGACAAGGCAGCTGGCAATAAACCCTGCGGCACCGGTTACTACGATCATATTCAGTTTTTAAAGCTCTAACGTAAATTGCGTTAAATTTACTAAAATAAATGGAGCCGCCTTGCTTTGAGCCGGACCATAACCAAACCTCAAACTTGAAAAAGAAGCTACTCCCGCATTTTATATATATATGGATGCTGTGCCTGTCGGCGCTGACCTCCTGCAACCCGAAAGAGCAGGAAACACAAAAACAGGTGTTACTGAAAGATGATCTGGGGCGGGAGATCCGGCTGAACGGACAGCCCGGGCGCGTGATGGCGCTGGCCCCCTCCATGACGGAGATGCTGTTCGCCGTGCTCGACACCGGCACCATCGTGGGCCGCACCCAGAACGACAATTACCCGGCAGCTGCCCTGTCCAAACCGGTGGTGAACAATTACCCCATGGATTATGAGCAACTGCTGCGCCTGAAGCCAGACCTGATTTTCACGGTAGACGGCATTACGCCCCTGGATGTGGCGGCACGGCTGGGGGAACTGGGTATCCCGGTGTATTATCAGAAATATGCGTCGGTGGAGGATATTTTCTCGGGGCTGGAGGATATCGGCCGGATCATGGGGCGGGAAGCGCAGGCCCGGCAGCTCACGGATTCGCTGCGGCGGGAGGTGGCGCAGATCGCCGCACGGCACCAGGGCCAGGCCCGGCCGCTGCGGGTGCTGGGCCTGGCCGGCTACGACCCGATCTATGTATATGGCCACAGCACGGTAATATCAGACAAGCTGCGCATTTTAGGCGCTGAGAACGCGGTGGAGGAAACGTTTGATGCCATGACGCGGGAATACATCCTCAAAAGCAACCCGGATGTGCTGCTGGGAGGGACCCCGCAGGAACTCGAGGAGAGCTTCTTCGGCATATACCCGGAACTCCGCAAGATAAACGCCTACCAGAACCAGCGCCTGTACGCCCCCAACTTCGACCTGATGTCCCGCCCGTCGCCGCGCGTAGTGGAGTCCATTCGCGAACTGGAAGATTTCCTGTATGAGTAAGGCGCTTTATTTCATAGCGGCGCTTCTGCTCATCCTGGCGGTGCTGGTGCTGGGCTTGCAGGTGGGCTCTTTCGAGTCTGACCTTGGCGTTTTAGCCGATGCTTTCCTGCACTACGATGCGGCCAACACCACGCACTTTGCCATTATGCACCTGCGCCTGCCGCGGCTGTTGCTGGCGTTGGTTGTCGGGGCTTCGCTCGCCATGTCCGGGTACCTGATGCAGGCGATGGTGAACAACGGCCTTGCCGACCCTTATCTGCTGGGAACTGCCTCCGGCGCTTCGTTAGGGGCTATCATCGTGTTCTTCGGGTTCGTGCCCATCACGCTGCTCGGTGTTTATATGCCGCCCATCTTCGCTTTGCTTGGGGCCTTTGTGGTCACGTTGGTAGTGGTGGCGCTGGGGTACCGCAAGCGGCAGCTCATTCCGTCGCAATTGCTGCTGGCAGGTATCGCCATCAGCTCGCTGGGTACGGCGATGGTCGGGCTGCTTACGTTTTTGTCTGATTCGGAGAGCAAGCTGCGCACAGTTATTTTCTGGTCGATGGGGAGCTTTGAGCGCGCCAGCTGGGAGGTACTGCCATATCCGGCCGTGGCGCTGCTGCTGGCCTTGCTGCTGTTTGTCTATTACCAGAAGCAGCTGAACATCCTGCTGCTGGGGGAGGAGCGGGCAGAGGCGCTGGGCGTGCCCGTGGCGCAGACCCGTTGGGTGATTCTAGGAACGGTTTCAGTGGTGACGGGGTTTGCGGTGGCCACTTCGGGGCCTATCGGTTTTGTGGGGCTGATCATTCCGCACGTCACGCGCGGGCTCATGGGCACGACAGGGCAGGCGAACCTGCTTTTCTGCGCGTTTGTGGGGGGGCTCTTCATGCTGCTCTGCGATTTACTGTCGCGTTTGATTTACCCGCCCGCCGGCTTGCCGATTGGAATCATTACTTCGTTCTTTGGTGTTCCTTTCTTCGTATATTTGCTACTCAGAAAGAATTACAATTTTAAAGGTTAGATGATTTACGTAAGCAGGTTAGAGCACTTTAATGCGGCCCACAAGCTGCACAACCCGAACTGGTCGTTGGCGAAGAATAAGGAGGTTTTCGGGCCGTGTGCCAACACCAACTGGCACGGGCACAACTATGAGCTGATCGTGACGGTGAAAGGCCTGCCCGATCCGGAAACCGGCTTTGTGATCGACCTCAAAAAGCTCAGCACGCTCATCCGCACCCATATCATCGAGAAGGTGGACCACAAAAACCTGAACCTTGACGTGGATTTTATGGAGGACAAGCTGGCCAGCACCGAGCACCTGATTGTGGAGTTCTGGAAGATCCTGCAGCCCCGCGTGCTGGACATCTCCGAAAAAAACGCACAGCTGCACAGCCTGAAGCTTTACGAAACGCCGCGCAATTACGTAGAGTATTTCGGCGAGTAACAGCAAGCGCCTCTTACATTCCAGCGCTGCCCATCCGATACCTGTTCCGGTAGACGCTAACAGAAACAAACTGCATGAAATATTACATCATAGCCGGGGAGCGCTCCGGCGATTTACACGCCTCCAACCTCATCAGACAGCTCCGGGAGAAAGACCCGGAAGCGCAGATCAGGGGCTGGGGCGGCGATATGATGCAGGAAGCCGGCATGGACCTGGTGCGTCATTACCAGGAGATGGCATTCATGGGCTTTGCCGAGGTGGTTAAAAACATCGGGAAGGTGCTGGGCTTTCTGAGAGAGTGCAAAAAGGATATAAAAAGCTATCAGCCGGATGTGGTGATCCTGGTGGATTATGCTGGTTTTAACATGCGCATCGCGAAGTTCGCCAAGGCCCGTGGCATCAAAGTGTTCTACTATATATCCCCGAAGATATGGGCCTGGAACCAGGGGCGGGTGCATAAGATCAAAAAGGTGGTGGACCGGATGTTCGTGATCATGCCCTTCGAGGAAGACTTTTATGCCCGCTTCGACTACAAGGTGGATTACGTGGGCAACCCGGTATATGACTCGGTGACCGACTTCGTCCGCACGCCCGATTTCCGGACCCGGAACAAGCTCTACAACAACAAACCCATTATTGCCATACTGCCGGGAAGCCGGAAGCAGGAGATAGAGGGCATGCTGGACGTGATGCTGAGTGTGCTGCCGTCGTTCCGCGATTACCAGTTTGTGGTGGCGGGGGTCACTAACTTCTCAAAGGAATACTACGAGCAGTATAACAAAGACCCCAACATCAAGATCATATATGACCAGACCTACGACCTGCTGGCCCATGCGCAGGCGGCGCTCGTAACCTCCGGAACGGCTACGCTGGAAACCGCGCTGTTCGGCGTGCCGCAGGTGGTGTGCTATAAAACCAGCGCCATTTCTTACTCCATCGCCAAAATGGTGATCAAGGTGCCCTATATCTCGCTGGTGAACCTGATTGCTGACAAGCCGGTGGTAACCGAGCTGATACAGGACGACTTCACCCCGAAGAAGATCGTCGCGGAGCTTAAGAACGTGCTCTTCGACAAGCACTTCATCAAGAAGCAGGGAGACGGTTATGCGCTGGTGCGCCGGAAAATCGGCGACTTCCGGACCGCAGAGCGCGCCGCCGAACTGATGGTGCAGTACCTGGAGGCCTAGCCGGTTAAGCACCGCAGCTACACCCGTCAGATTGCACATCTCCTCTATATAAACAGGAAGCCCCGGCAATATATAACTGCCGGGGCTTCCTGTTTATATAGAGGAGATGTTATTTCCCCCCTTTCTCAGATCAGCTAAGCCACTTTCAGTTGCTTCAGCGTAGATTTCTCAAATTTTTCACGGGCATAATCCCCTGTGATCAGCAGCTCTTTAGTGCCTTCCTCTGACGGCAGCTCAAACATAGCGTCCGTCATGATGCCTTCGCAGATGGAGCGGAGCCCGCGGGCACCCAGCTTGTACTCAAAGGCTTTCTCCACAATATAGTCCACCGCGCTTTCGTCGAAGCTGAGGTTGATGTTCTCCATCTCGAACAGGCGCTTGTACTGCTTCACGATAGAGTTCTTCGGCTCTTTCAAGATCAGTCGCAGGGTGTCTTTGTCCAGCGGGTCGAGGTGCGTCACGACTGGCAGGCGGCCGATGAGTTCGGGAATCAGGCCGAAGTTTTTTAGGTCCTGGGCGGTGAGGTACTTCAGGAAGTTCTCGTTTTCCTCTGCGTCGTCCTGCTTCGACTTCGAGAAGCCGATGGGGCGGGTATTCAGACGGTTTTTGATCAGCCTGTCGATGCCCACAAATGCCCCGCCGCATATAAACAGGATGTTCTCCGTGTTCACAGAGATCATTTTCTGCTCCGGGTGCTTACGGCCTCCCTGCGGCGGCACGTTCACAGAGGTGCCCTCCAGCAGTTTGAGCAAGGCCTGCTGCACGCCCTCGCCACTCACGTCGCGCGTAATGGACGGGTTGTCGCTCTTGCGGGCGATCTTGTCAATCTCATCTATATATACGATGCCGCGTTCCGCAGACTCCACGTTGTAATCAGCGGCCTGCAGCAGGCGCGTCAGGATGCTTTCCACGTCCTCGCCCACATAACCGGCCTCTGTCAGCACCGTGGCATCGGCGATGCAGAAAGGCACCTGTAGGATACCGGCCATCATGCGCGCCAGGTACGTTTTGCCTGTGCCCGTTTCGCCCACCATGATGATGTTCGACTTCTCAATGATCACGTCCTGATTCTCAGTAGGCTGCATCAGGCGCTTGTAGTGGTTGTATACCGCTACCGACATCACTTTCTTCGCCTCATCCTGGCCTACCACAAACTGGTCGAGGTAGCCTTTCATCTCTTTCGGCTTCATCAGGTTGAACTTCGGAGTACGGCTGTTCGCGCGAATTTTGTTCTCCTCGTTCAGGATTTGCTGCGCCTGCCCGATGCAACGGTCACAAATGTGCGCGTTGATACCGGAGATCATCACCGATACATCCTTCTTGTTTTTGCCACAAAATGAGCATGTAATTTCTGCCATAAGAACCAGTTGAGCCAGATAATTGCGGCCTTGCAAGTCAAAGCCTGAAACAAAGGTACAAAATTGAAAAGTTATTCAAGCACAATATTTTTAACGCAAATGTTGTGATAGCGTTAAAACCATGGCTTAAATTTTAAGATGTCTATTTTTATATTATTAAATAATATACTGATTTTAAATTACTTACATGTGTAATGTTTCCACATATACCTGTTGATAAGTTTTTTCAGATTATGAGATTTTTAGAAGAAAATGCGCTGCAACCACGGCGTATACAGGTGCAGGTCAGGCAAATAAAAACCCGCTCCAGTTTTCGGAGCGGGTTTTGTGCAATTTCACATAAGCATAATGCTTAGCCTTTCTTACGGACCAGCACTTCGTCAATCAGGCCGTACTCCTTGGCCTCATCGGCCTTCATCCAGTAGTCGCGGTCAGAGTTGTCATATACCTCCTGGTAAGATTTACCGGAATGCTCCGCCAGGATCTCATATAGCTCTTTCTTGAGCTTCAGGATCTCGCGGGCCGTGATCTCGATGTCAGAAGCCTGGCCCTGGGCACCGCCCATTGGCTGGTGGATCATGACACGGGCATGCGGCAGGGCAGAGCGCTTGTTGGGGGCGCCTCCGGCCAGTAGCACGGCACCCATCGAAGCAGCCAGTCCGGTGCAGATGGTGGCCACATCCGGGCTCACATACTGCATGGTGTCATATATACCGAGGCCGGCATACACCGAGCCGCCCGGGCTGTTTATATATAACAGGATGTCTTTCTTCGCATCCGCCGACTCTAAGAATAGAAGCTGCGCCGTAATGATGTTGGCGATAAAGTCATCTACTTGCGTACCGAGGAAAATGATTCGGTCCATGATCAGACGGGAGAATACGTCAATCTCACGGAAGTTGGTCGGGCGTTCCTCAATCACAGAGCGCGTCATGCTTTCGATGGTGTGCATGGCCTTGCTCTCCACGTGGTGGAGGTATTGATCTACGCCCAGGCTGCTCATGCCCTGGCCTTTAACGGCAAATTTCCGGAACTCGTCTTTGTTAAACATATCTTGTTTAGGTTTACGGTTTATTCAAAAATAAAAAAGGTCCTCTAAAAAAAGGACCTTTTTGCTAATATACTTGATTCGTTTGCTTATTCAAACGAATTGTTTTTGAAGTCCTCTGCAGTGATCGTTTTCTCTACAACAGTCATCTGCTCTTTTAGTTTAGCGAGCACCTTCTCGGCCAGCAGTTGCTCGTACTCCTGTATATAGTTACGGCCGTTGTCCTGCTGCAGGTACTGGTTGGCATAGTTGTTCATGCTCTCCAGCAGCTCCTCGGGTATCTCCGGCATGTTGAACTGGGCAAGCATCTTTTCTTTCGTGGCTTCCACCACTTCCTCGTTGCTCACTTTCAACTCGTTCTCCTCTACCACCTTGTTCTTGATCATCGACCACTTCAGCTCGCGCAGGTACTTGTCAAAGTTCTCCTCGATCTGCTCCGCCGTCAGTTTGCCCTCGTTGGTTACCTGCAGCCAGCGCTTGAAGAACTCAGTCGGCAGCTCCACGTCCGTGTTATCCACCAGCGTGTCGATGATGTTGCGATACAGCAGGTTGTCAGCCTCGCGCTCGTAGTTCTCCTTGATGGTTTCGCGCAGCTTGGCGTCGAAGTCTTCCTCCGTCGTTACTTCGTCTTTACCGAAAAGTTTGTCAAAAAGTTCTTGGTTTAGCTCGGCAGGCTCGGTGCGGCTGATCTTATCCAAGGTGAACTCAAACTCGCCGTTCAGGTCAGCCACCTCTTCTTTGCCCAAGCCGGTTACATGCGCCAGGGCCGCGTTGTCGTCGCCGAATGTTTTACGTAGATCGAAACGCAGCACGTCGCCGGCTTTCACGCCCACAAACTGCTCCTTGCCTTCCACCACGCGGGTGGTCGGGATGAGTGTTTTGGATGAAAACTCGCCCTCTACTGCCTTCAGCTCACCGGATATGAAGTCGCCCTCCTCAGATGTCTCCGGATTCACGGTTTTGCCGAACTGGCGCTTCAGGTTGGCATAGGCCTCGTCGATCGTTTTCTGGTCTACTTCAATATTAAAGCCTTCCACGCTCTTGTCGAGCGGCAGGTTTATCTCCGGCAGCAAGCCCACCTGGTAGTTAAACTCGAATTCTTTCTGGTTGTCCCAGTCAATCTGCGCCTGGCTTGGCTCCGGAAGCGGCTCGCCCAGCAGCTTTACATCGTTCTCGCGGATGTACTTGGAGATCTCCTCCTGCAGCAGCTTGTTGATCTGCTCCACCAGGATGCTCTTGCCGTACATCTTCTTTACAAGCCCTGCCGGCACTTTGCCAGGTCTGAAGCCCTTGATCTGGGCTTTTTTGCTGTATTCTTTTACCTGCTGGTCAACTTTTGGGGCGTAGTCGGCCTCCTCCAGTACTACCTTCAGTTGCGCGTTGGTGCTGTCGGTTTGGTTTAATGTAATATTCAAGGCTTATCAGGTTTAATATTTGAAATATCTACTAAAAACAAACCCCCAACATGGCTGTTGAGGGTTTATGATTGTGCGGATGGAGGGACTCGAACCCCCATGCCTCGCAGCGCTAGATCCTAAGTCTAGTGCGTCTACCAATTTCGCCACATCCGCATGCATGTGCTTTTTGTAATAGTGGTGCAAAGTTACTACCTCAATTTTTAAATGCAATACCGGCCCTTAAAATTTATGAAATATTTTTAACTTACAAAGGGTGCCAACCTGCCGTGGCGGGTTATTGGTTGCATTTTATAATCCGTTATATTTGAACGAATATCCCGGCTACCTTATTTATATAGTGTACAGGAGGTATATACGCACCGGGAAAGGGCGTATATATACCTGTTCTTCCACAATAATTGAACATGATTGATCCAGAAGCAGAGCGCAAAGAGATCTTAAGACACTACCGACGGTTACTCCGTTACGCCAAGCCTTTCCTGAAGGACAACGATGCCAAAATCATCAAGAAAGCTTTTAACACCTCGCTGGAGGCGCATAGCGGCATGCGCCGCAAATCCGGCGAGCCCTATATCCTGCACCCGCTGGCCGTGGCCCAGATTGCGGTAGAGGAAATCGGGCTGGGCACCACCTCCATCGTGGCGGCGCTGCTGCACGATGTGGTGGAGGACACCGAGATGGAGATTTCGGATGTGGAGCGGGAATTCGGCCCGAGCGTGGCCAAGATCATCGAGGGGCTTACCAAAATCTCCGGTGTGTTCGACTACGGCACCTCGCAGCAGGCCGAGAACTTCCGGAAGATGCTGCTCACGCTGAGCGACGATGTGCGCGTGATCCTGATAAAGCTGGCCGACCGCCTGCACAACATGCGCACCCTCGACAGCATGCCGCGCCACAAGCAGCTCAAGATCGCCTCCGAAACCATGTATTTATATGCCCCGCTGGCGCACCGGCTGGGTTTATATGCCTTTAAGATGGAACTCGAGGACCTGTACCTCAAGTACACCGACACGGAGACGTATAAAGACATATCCAACAAGATACGCCAGACACGCAGTGCCCGAAACAAGTTTATCAAAGACTTTACGGCGCCGATTGAGGAGGAACTGCGGAAGTATGGTTTCAAGTTCGCGATCAAGGGGAGGCCGAAGTCCATCTACTCCATCCTGAAGAAGATCAAAAAGCAGAACATCACCTTTGATGAAATCTATGACCTGTTCGCGATCCGGATTATACTGGACGTGCCCCTGGAGAACGAGAAGGCGGCCTGCTGGCAGGTATACTCTATTATAACAGACTTTTACCAGCCGAGCCCCGACCGCCTGCGCGACTGGGTGAACACGCCCAAGGCAAATGGGTACGAGTCGTTGCACACCACGGTAATGAGCCGCTCGGGGCAGTGGGTGGAGGTGCAGATCCGGACCAAACGCATGGACGAGATTGCCGAGCGCGGCTACGCGGCCCACTGGAAGTATAAAACAGAGGGAGTCGCCTCGGGTGAGTCCGGGCTGGAAATGTGGATAAACAAGGTGCGCGATATGTTGGAGGCCAACAATTCCAACGCGCTCGAGTTTATGGACGAGTTCCGTAAGAACCTGTTCGTGGAGGAGGTGTTCGTGTTTACACCCAAGGGGGAGCTGATCATTCTGCCGGACAAAGCCACCGCCCTCGACTTTGCCTTCGAGATACACACCCATATAGGTCTGCAGTGCCTCGGCGCGAAAGTAAACCAGAAACTGGTGCCGCTCAGCTATAAGCTGAAGAACGGGGACCAGGTGGAAATTCTCACCTCGCAAAAGCAAAAGCCGAACGAGGAGTGGCTGCAGTACGCCGTCACCTCCAAGGCACGCACGCGCATAAAGGACGCACTGCGCGAGGAGCGTAAGTACAAGGCCGAGCTCGGCAAGGGGATGCTGGAGAACCGGATGAAACAGCTGGAGGTGAACGACACGCAGAACAACATCAATAAACTGCAGGCGTACTTTAATGTGCCGTCGGTGCAGGATCTGTATTACCGCATCGCGACGGGGCATATAGATATTAAGAGCATCAAAGAAGTTATTTTTACGGCCACTGCTGAGAAGGGCTCCTCTATGCTGGAGCCAAAGTCTTTCGACAAGGAAGTGCAGAAGATCCGGGGGGTGAACTCCGACATGCTGGTGATTGGGGAGAACACCGCCAACATGGAGAACTACACGGTGGCCAAGTGCTGCAACCCCATACCGGGCGACGATGTGTTTGGCTTCCAGACCGAGGACGGGGGCATCGAAATCCACCGGACCAGCTGTAAGCGCGGCATCGAGCTCATGTCGAACTACGGTAACAGGATCATCAAAGCCAAGTGGACGGATCAGAAAGAGCTCGCCTTCCTGGCCGGTATCCGCATCAAGGGAACGGACCGGGTGGGCCTGGTGAACGACCTGACGAAAGTGATCTCCACCAGCTTGAAAGTAAACATGCGCTCCATCACCATCGACTCCAACGACGGGATCTTTGAGGGCAACATCATGGTTTTTGTAAACGATACCGGCCACCTTGATCTGCTGATGCAGCGTATGGGCAGGGTAAGCGGCGTGCTCACGGTAGAGCGCTTCGATTAAAGGGGGGCTATTTGTAAAACAGATATGGCATTAAACACAGTAAAGTTCGAAGAAGTAAAAAAGATATTCACGGCGTACCTGGAGAGCAAGGGCCTGCGGAAAACGCCTGAGCGCTACGCCATTTTAGAGGAGATATACTCCCGTGACGGGCATTTTGACGTGGAGTCGCTCTACATCAGCATGAAGAACAAGAACTACCAGGTAAGCCGGGCCACCGTATACAACACCCTGGATTTGCTGGTGGAGAACGACCTGGTGAGCAAGCACCAGTTCGGGCGCAACCTGGCCCAGTACGAGAAATCATACGGCTACCGGCAGCACGACCACGTGATTTGCACCGAGTGCCACAAGGTGGTGGAGTTCTGCGACCCCCGCATCCATAATATCCAGACCATGGTGGGGGACCTGTTAAATTTTCATATCTTGCACCATTCCCTAAATTTATATGGTATCTGCGGCGATTGCCGCGCCAAGAAAGCGACAGAAGCGCAGCAACATGAAGTATCAGACAGAGCTCAAGGATGACATTCTCTTTATCAGGCTGATGGGAGACCTGATAGCCGGTACTGACACACAGCGCCTGATAGAGGATGTGGACGGCGGCAAGCCCCTGGTTTCCCTGCTTTGCGCCGTAGACCTCTCCAACGTGCGCTTCATGGACAGTAGCGGCATGGGCGTGCTGGTCTCGCTGCTCACCAAGTTCCGGAACCGCGGCGGCGAACTGGTCCTTATCAAGCCATCCGACCACATCCGCAAGCTTTTGATCGTGACAAAGCTGAACGCAATTTTTACTATCGCAGAAAATGATGATTTTGCGGTGCAATTCTTAAAAGAATCAATTTATTGATGCTTTGCTACATAGCAGCGGCTTAAAAACAGAGGGCTACTCAATAATTGGGTAGCCCTCTGTTTTTGATATAAGTTGTGCTTTTACTCAGCAGCTTATTGAAAAACAATGTATATTTCATATTCACACAATCAATCTCATCAATCCGTTATTTATGGCTTATATAAGATTAGCAATAGCGATATTGTTGCTATGCACATGGACTAACTTATATGCTGCTCCTGAGGATACACTTATATCAAAAGCCTATATACAATCCCTTGAGGAGAAGGTACAAAGGTTAGAATCAAACACTGGAGATAGTGAACTATCAAGTGAGAGGTGGGATCTGCTCAATGATAAGATAGAGAACCTCCAAGGAGAGACTGAGCGTTCTGAGATGCTCTAGTAAATACGGACAGTCGATTTGCTTAATTTAGCAAATCAATATGAAAGAAAAACCATTAACTGTTAGCCG